>JACIYN010000036.1 GCA_014359885.1 Desulfacinum sp. | reverse complement strand
CGGATCTGCAGGGGGCGTGAGACCTGTCGCTACGTCCCCATTTCCCACGAGGACAGGTACTTTTCCTGTTCGGGGGTGAGCGAGTCGATGACCACCCCCATGGAACGGAGCTTGATGCGGGCGATTTTTCGATCTATCTCCGGAGGAACCGGCAGGACCCGGGGGCTTCCGTCGTGACCGTTTCGGGCTAGGTGAGCGGCGCACAGCGCCTGATTGGCGAAACTCATGTCCATCACGCTGGACGGATGCCCCTCGGCCGCCGACAGGTTCACCAGCCGGCCTTCGGCCAAAACGTTGATGCGGCGCCCGTCCGCCAAGAGAAATTCTTCCACTTCCTTCCGGATTTGCCGCCGTTGGACCGCCAGGTCCGCCAGGGCGGGAAGTTCGATTTCAACGTCGAAGTGACCGGAATTACATAGGATGGCTCCATCCTTCATCTTTTCGAAATGTTCCCGACGGAGCACGTGCATGTCTCCCGTCACCGTGCAGAAAAAGTCCCCGAGGGCGGCCGCTTCGTCCATGGTGGTGACGGTGTATCCGTCCATCACCGCTTCCAAGGCCCGGAGGGGATCCACTTCCGTGACGATGACGCGGGCTCCCAAGCCTGAAGCGCGCATGGCCACACCGCGCCCGCACCAGCCGTAGCCGCTCACCACGAAGGTGCTGCCGGCCAAAAGACGGTTGGTGGCCCGAATGATCCCGTCCACGGTGCTCTGCCCCGTGCCGTAGCGGTTGTCGAACAGGTGCTTGGTGTCGGCGTCGTTCACCGCGATGATGGGATAACCCAGCACCCCCTTTTCCGCCATGCTCCGAAGACGTATCACCCCCGTGGTGGTTTCTTCCGTGCCCCCCAGAACCCCCTCCCTCAGGTCGCGCCGCTCCGTGTGGATCGTGGAAACCAGGTCGGCCCCGTCGTCCATGGTCAATCGGGGGCGGGTATCCAGCACCGCGTGAATGTGGTTGAAATACGTTTCCCGGTCCTCGCCCCGGCGCGCATAGACGCTGATGCCGTCATGGACCACCAGGGAAGCGGCCACATCATCCTGGGTGGAAAGGGGATTGGAAGCGCACAGGGCGATCCGGGCGCCTCCCGCCTTGAGCACTTGCATGAGCCGGGCCGTTTCCGTGGTCACGTGAAGGCACGCCCCCAGGGTCACGCCTTCCAGGGGTCTTTCCCTTCGGAATTCGTCCTCGATGGAAGCGAGAACCGGCATGGCTTGAGCCGCCCACTCGATCCTCTTTCGTCCTGCGGAAGCCAGTGCGAGATCGGTCACGTCAGCTGGAACGTGCATGGAATCTTCTCCTCGTAAGGGCCTACCGAAACGGCTCCGGCCGGACCCGCCGGCTCCGCCCCGTTGTTGGTGTGGATTGTTGCAAGGAATCGGGTACCGAAAATCAGCGAACCACGCGCATGCCGCGCCGATCGCCGGAAGCTGCCGCGGGCCGCTCCGAACTTCCCAGGCCCGCCCGTTGCGCCAAGGCGTCCGCCTTGTCCGTTCGTTCCCATGTGAAGTCGGGATCGTTCCGGCCGAAATGACCGTAGGCGGCCGTCTTCTTGAAAATGGGGCGAAGAAGGCGCAGGTCGCGGATCATCTGGGCAGGTTTCAGCCGAAAGACCTGGCGTACCCATTCCGTGATCTGTTCCGAGGGGAACTTTCCGGTTCCGAAGGTATCCACCATGACGCTCACCGGCTCCGCCACCCCGATGGCATAGGCCAGCTGCACCTCGCACCTGTCCGCCAGGCCGGCCGCCACGATGTTTTTGGCCACGTACCGGGCCATGTAGGAAGCGGTGCGATCCACCTTGGACGGATCCTTGCCCGAAAAGCACCCGCCGCCGTGGCGCCCGTAACCGCCGTAGGTGTCCACGATGATCTTGCGGCCCGTGAGGCCGCAATCCCCCATGGGGCCTCCGATGACAAAGCGCCCCGTGGCGTTGATGAAATATTTGGTTTGCGCGTCCAGAAATTCTTCGGGGATGGCTTTCTTGATCACCTCTTCGATGATGCCTTCCTGCAAGGTTTCGTAAGAGACGTCCGGGTGGTGCTGGGAGGCCACCACCACGGTGTCCACGCGGCGCGGCCGGCCGTCCACGTATTCCACGGTCACTTGCGACTTGCCGTCCGGGCGCAAAAAGCCCAGGATGCCGTCCTTTCGCACTTCCGCCAGGCGGCGGGTGATGCGGTGGGCGTAGTGAATCGGCATGGGCATGAGGGTGCTGGTTTCCGTGCAGGCGTAGCCGAACATGAGCCCCTGGTCGCCGGCCCCCTGTTCTTCAAAGAGCCCTTCGCCGGCTGTCACCCCTTGGGAGATATCCGGCGATTGTTTGTCGATGCTGGTGATCACCGCGCAGGTTCTCCAGTCGAAGCCCATGTCGGAGCCGTCGTAGCCGATCTCACGGATCGTCTGCCGGACAATCTCAGCGATGTCCACCCAACATCCGGTGGTGATCTCGCCGGAAACCACCGCCATGCCGGTGGTGACCATGGTTTCACAGGCGACACGGCATTCCTGGTCCTGTGCCATGATGGCATCCAGCACCGCATCGGAAATTCGGTCGGCGATCTTGTCCGGATGTCCTTCCGTCACCGATTCGGACGTGAAGAGAAACCTTTCTTTGCCCATGACCGTTTTCTTCCTCCTTTTGTGTCTTGTGTCGGCCGCGGTTCAAACGGCCGGCAGGTCGTTTTCAACAGGCAGAGAGCATCTCGGCCCCTGCGCTTTCATCTCAACGTCGGTGCGCCCGAATAACCCTGGCAGCCGGCCGGAGAGTTGCCCCTCTCGTGGTAACCGCGTGGCTGCAGCCCCGCCGGGAAGATCCATCGCAAGGTCTTGATGTGACGGGAACTGTGCCCGATGGCCTATCCGACATCCGGAGGCTCTTCTGCGGCCCGGAAGGCGGCGCTCCGTTGAAACGCTCGTCTCGGCGTTCCTGGAAGTTCCCCCGGGGCTTCGGCCCGTCCCAGCCGTCAGGTCCACCGGACTCACCGCTTCTCGAACAGATCCTCGATGTCCGCTTCCGCCGTCTTTTGCCCCACGATGGCCCGGTAGCACAGTTTCCGGCCCGTGATGGAACGGCGGTGGCAGTAGTCGGTTTGCTCCAGGATTTGGAAACAGGAATCCTGAAGCCTGTCCAACGCGTTCCGGTAGCCCGAGCGGTCATCTTCGCGCAGGAATTTGTCCCGGATGTTGAAGGCGATCCAGGATCCCTTGGGCACCAGATTGAACGCATTGAGAAAGGCCCGGGTGGGGATATCGTTGAAGCCCAGGGCCGCTACCGTCACCAGCGTGTTGAACCGATACGATTGAAGGCGCTTGCGACTGAATTCGTCCAGCCGCGCCAGGTCCATGACCCAATAATGATCGTACAGCCCGGGGCGATCCCTTTCGGCGGCTTCCTTGGCCTCTTTCAGGATGTCAATGCCCACGAGAAACTCGCAGTGTCGAAGCTCGCTGAGCTTTTCGGCCACCATGCCGTTGCCGGCGCCGAAATCGAGGACCCGCAAAGAGTCGGGCCCTCCATGGCGTTTCATGGCCCGGTCGAGCAGGCCGCAAACCACGTTGGGCGAATCGCATCCCAGTTTCTTGTAGAAAAGCTCTTCGTAGAGTCCGGGGATCCGGTAGATGTCCCCGTAGTTGTGGAGGCGGATCTTTTGCATCCGTCCTCCCCTTTCCACGAAGATCCATTCTTCGTCCTGGTCCAGTGCGTCGGAAACCCTTGGAAAGACGATGCGGCATGGTTGTCCTTTCATCTCCACCCTCCCTTTGGCAGCCGTGGGTTCAGGGGACGAGATCAACCCGATATTTGATGTGGTCAAATACACTTTATCTACGAAATATACGAGGTGTGAATTTTGGCATTAGCATCATTTGGATCGAAACATTTTGAGAACCATACTTGTTGAGAAAAAAATGTCAAGGGGTCCTTCGCACTCTGTTAGGATCGTCACAAAAGAGTCACAAACAGGGAGCGGCCATGACCGACGACTACGCGCTTTTCGCCCGGTATTACGACTTCATGGAGCCTTGGATCGCCCCTGCACGGTCAGCCGTCACGCGGGCCGTGCGCGCGGCGGGATGCCGCCGGGTGCTGGACGTGTGCTGCGGAACGGGAATCCAGGCGGCGGCCCTCCGTCGGGAAGGCGTGCAGACGACGGGGCTGGACCTGTCGGCGGCCATGCTGGCCCAAGCGGGCCGGAAGGCCGGCCTTTGCGGCGCCGCCTTGGTGCGGGGCGATGCCGCGCGCCTCCCCTTCCCGGATGCCGTCTTCGACGGCCTCATCCTGTCCTTCGCCTTGCATGAAAAGTCCGCACCGGTCCGCCGGGCCATGCTGGCGGAGGCCCGCCGCGTGCTGATCCCTTCCGGGCGTCTCTTCGTCCTGGACTATGGGTGTCCCGGATCCCTTGCCGGCCGCATGGTCCTGGCGGCCCTCTCCCTGGTGGAACGAACAGCCGGAAGCGAACACCACCGGGCCTTCCGGGACTACCTGGACGCCGGGGGGACCGATGCCCTCCTGGCCTCCGAGAATTGGATCGCCCTCCGGCGCCGCGCGTTTGGGAAGGGAACCGTCGTCTTCTATGAAACGGTGGGGCACAAAAATGTATCGACCTAAAATCCCCTGGATTCCAACCCCTTAACTTCTCCGGGCCGCCCCGCCCCCGCTTTCCGTCGACAAGTTTGTACCCCCGGGCCTCCCCATTTGTGACGTTCCGCGCGCCGGAATGCCCGGCCAGGATCTTTCAAATCCCTGATTTCAAAAGGTATTTTGTCCGCCTCCATCATCCCGGCATGCCCTTTGCCCTCCATAGGCCCGAAGAGGCGGCCCGCGGCGGGGCCGACGCAGCCGAAAACCACGAGACGAAGGAGGGCAAAGGGCGATGAACACGGGGGACACGGCATTCATGCTGATGGCAACGGCGCTGGTGATGCTCATGACGCCGGGGCTGGCTCTTTTCTACGGCGGGCTGGTTCGCTCCAAAAATGTACTGGCCACCATGCTGCAAAGTTTCATCTGTCTGGGGGTGGTGTCGCTCCTGTGGGTGGTGGCGGGCTACAGCCTGGCCTTCGGCCCGGACCGGTGGGGCGTGATCGGAGGTCTGGACTGGGCGGGTCTCCGGTCCGTGGGGCTGGAAGCGGGGCCTTATGCGGATTCCATCCCCCATCTTCTCTTTTGCGCGTTCCAGCTCATGTTCGCCATCATCACCCCGGCCCTCATCACCGGCGCCTTTGCCGAGCGCATGAAATTTTCCGGGTTCCTCTGCTTTACCATTCTCTGGACCCTGCTGGTCTACTTTCCCGTCTGCCATTGGGTATGGGGGGGCGGCTGGATCGGGGGCCTGGGCGCCCTGGACTTTGCCGGCGGTACGGTCATTCACATCAATTCCGGCGTGGCGGCCTTGGCGGCGGCCCTGGTCGTGGGCAGGCGCCGCGGATACCGCCGGGAGCCCTTCCAGCCCCACAACCTGCCCCTGACGGTTCTGGGAGCGGGGCTTTTGTGGTTCGGGTGGTTCGGGTTCAATGCAGGAAGCGCCCTCAAGGCCGATGCAGTGGCCGTTCTGGCCTTCTTCAACACCCAGGTGGCCACCGGAGCGGCGGCCGTCTCCTGGATCGTGGCGGAATGGATCAAGATCGGCAGGCCCACCACCCTGGGGGCGGCATCGGGGGCGGTGGCGGGCCTGGTGGCCGTCACGCCGGCCGCCGGATTCGTGGGGCCTTTGGCCGCCGTCTGGATTGGCCTTCTGGCCGGAGTCCTCTGTTACGGCGCCGTCTTGTTGAAGGAACGCCTGGGCTACGACGACGCCCTGGACGTGGTGGGGATCCATGGCGTGGGGGGCCTCTGGGGGGCCTTGGCCACGGGGCTGTTTGCTTCCACCGGCTTCAATCCGGCGGGGGCCGACGGCCTTTTCCACGGCAATCCCAAACAGTTCCTCGTCCAGGCCATCGGCGCCGTGGGCGCCATCGTCTATTCGTTTGCCGTGAGCTGGGTCCTTCTCAAGGTCACCGACAAGCTCACGGGCCTTCGTGTGGCCGGGGAAGAGGAGGTCCAGGGACTGGATCTGACTCAGCACAGCGAGACGGGCTATGTCCTATAAACCCCCATCACGGACGGCCCGTGACAACGAAGGATGAAACGCATCTTTGGTAAGCAGGCCCCTGTAGGGGCGAATGATTATTCGCCCCTACAGGCCGTGCGCACGAACGGAACGAGGCCGCGTTTCATATAAACCTTGCGGAAGGGAGAGGCACTCATGGTCAAGATAGAAGCCGTCATCAAGCCGTTTGTCCTGGATGCCGTCAAGGAAGCCCTCCACGAAGTGGGGGTCACCGGCCTCACGGTGACGGATGTGAAAGGCTTCGGCCGGCAAAAGGGCCACAAGGAGATCTACCGGGGAGCGGAATACCTGGTGGAGTTTCAGCCCAAGACCAAGATCGAGACGGTGGTCCCCGACCATCTGGTGGACCAGGTGGTGAACGCCATCCAGAAGGCCGCCCGCACGGGCAAGATCGGCGACGGCAAGATCTTCGTCTACCCGCTCAGCCAGGTGATCCGTATCCGGACGGGGGAAACGGGCGAAACGGCCATCTGACCCGCTGTACCGCTTGGACGGATGGGGCATGGAAAACGGCATTGAAGCACTGGAACTCAAGGTCCTTTACGAGATCAGCCGGATGGTGGGACAGGCCCTCCACTTGGAGCAGGCCCTCTACAGCATTCTGGAGGTCCTGTCCCGATCCATGGCCATGGAGCGGGCCACGGTGGTACTCCGGGATCCGGCATCCGGGCTGCTCAAGATCCGGGCCGCCCACGGCCTGAGGGACGAAGAGATCAACCGCGGCATCTACCATCCGGACGAGGGGATCACGGGTCTCATTTTCCGCACCGCCAAGCCCTTCGTGGTTCCCGACATCAGCCGCGAACCCCTCTTTCTCAACAAGACCGGGTCCCGCTCCATCCAGAAGGACCAGATCGCCTTCATCGGCGTGCCGGTGATCCTGCACGGGCGCACGGTGGGCGTCCTCAGCGTGGATCGGCTCTTCGGCCGGGAGGTGACCTTTCAGGAAGACATCCGCTTTCTGAGCATCGTGGCGGCCATCATCGCCCAGTTTTTCGACCTCAACATGCAGGTGGCCGAACGGGAAAAGGACCTGCGCCGGGAAAACCTGGCCCTGCGCGTGGAAGTTTCGGAAAAATACAATGACTTCTTCATGATCGGCCAGAGCCCTCCCATGGTGGAACTCCAGGGGCTGATCCACAAGGTGGCGGCCAGCAAGGCTTCGGTGCTGCTCTTGGGGGAATCGGGGACGGGCAAGACCCTGGTGGCCCGCATCGTCCACGAACTGAGTCCCCGGGCGCGGCATCCGTTCGTCAAGGTGAACTGCGCGGCGCTTCCCGACAACCTGCTGGAATCGGAACTCTTCGGCCACGAAAAGGGGGCGTTCACGGGCGCCGCCGCTTCCAAGCCCGGCCGCGTGGAGGCCGCCGACGGCGGGACCCTGTTCCTGGACGAGATCGGAGAGTTGTCTCCGGCCCTTCAGGCGAAACTCCTGCGTTTTCTCCATGAAAAGGAGTTCGAGCGGCTGGGGGGAACCCGAACCAAAAGGGTGGATGTGCGCATCGTGGCGGCCACCAACAAGGATCTGGAAGCCGCCGTGGAGGCGGGTACCTTTCGCGGCGACCTTTTCTACCGGCTCAATGTCTTCCCGGTTCGGGTACCCCCGCTTCGGGAGCGCAGGAGCGACATTCCGCTCCTGGCGGACTTCTTTCTGAGGCGTGCCTGCGCGGAATACGGAAAGAACCTGCACTTCAGTCCGGAAGCTTTGGAGGTCCTCTGCCGGTATTCCTGGCCCGGCAACGTGCGGGAGCTGGAAAACGTGATCGAGCGGTTGGTCATCCTGACCGACGGTCCCCTGGTGACGCCGGCCCAGATCCCGTCCTTCGTCGTCGAGGAGGGGAGTGGTTCCGTGGTTCCCGGAAGCGGGATGAGCCGTCTGGAGGCCCTGGAGCGCGAGGAAATCCTGGGGGCGCTGGAAAGGAACGCCTGGGTGCAGTCCCGGGCGGCCCGCGACCTGGGTCTTACCTTGCGACAGCTGAGCTATCGCGTCCGAAAATACGGCCTGGATCCCGTCGTCAAGGAAAACAAAGCAAACCTTCGAAGATCCACGCCATGACGGCCCGGCGGTCCCGAGGCCGGCTCCCGCTCCTTTCCCTGCCGGTTTGTCTTCCATCCCGGCTCGGCCTGTAAGAGCCTCTTTCTTTTCCCTCCAAGCCAAACGATTCCCCATCGTTTTGGTCTCCCGGGGAGCGGCCAAAGGCTCACCCCACACAATTGTCGACACCGCCCTTACACTTTCGTCGGTTTCCAAGGGGAACGGGTCCCCGGAAGCGCAACGTCCACCCCCCGCACGCTCCACCCTCTGAAGTCGTATGTATCGACATTTCCATGGGTTGGCGACCGTGGGTTTCGATCCTCCACCTTCCTGGCACGGGCCTTGCCCCTAGGCATGAACAACCAGGAACATTGACGAGGTGCAGGGAGGAGATTCCATGAGAAAGATCGCCATCTACGGAAAGGGCGGTATCGGCAAGTCCACCACCACCCAGAACACGGTGGCCGGTCTGGCCGAGATGGGCAAAAGGGTCATGGTGGTGGGGTGTGATCCCAAGGCCGATTCCACCCGGCTTCTTTTGGGCGGGCTGGCCCAGCGCAGCGTCCTGGACACCCTGCGGGAGGAGGGGGAGGACGTGGACCTGGAGGACATCCGCAAGGAGGGTTTCGGCGGCACCCTGTGCGTGGAGTCGGGGGGGCCCGAGCCGGGCGTGGGCTGCGCCGGGCGCGGCATCATCACGTCCATCAACATGTTGGAGCAACTGGGGGCGTATGAGGACGACGAGGAACTGGATTACGTCTTCTACGACGTGCTGGGAGACGTGGTGTGCGGCGGATTCGCCATGCCCATCCGGGAGGGAAAGGCCCGGGAGATCTACATCGTCTGTTCCGGGGAGATGATGGCCATGTATGCGGCCAACAACATCTGCAAGGGGGTGCGCAAATTTGCGGAAAGCGGGGGCGTCCGGGTCGGCGGGCTCATCTGCAACAGCCGGAACGTGGACAACGAGGAAGCCATGATCCGGGAGTTCGCCAAGCGGCTGGGAACCCAGATGATCTACTTCCTGCCCCGGGACAACATGGTGCAGAGGGCGGAGATCAACCGCAAGACGGTCATCGACTACGCTCCGGACTGCGAACAGGCGGCCCACTACCGGAACCTGGCGAAGAATATCGACGAAAACGACCTGTTCGTCATCCCGACCCCCCTCGACACAGATCAACTGGAAAGCCTGCTCATGGAATACGGGATTCTGAACTGAGCGCTTTGGAAAAACGTGGAAAGGGGAGGGTGAGATGCTGGTCATGGTTCGGGCCGTCATCCGGCCGGAGAAGACGGCGGATGTGATGCAGGCGTTGCTGGAGGCGGGCTACCCGGCGGTCACGCGCATGGAGGTGGCCGGCCGGGGCAAACAGCGGGGCCTCAAGCTGGGAAACGTGGTTTATGACGAACTGCCCAAGGACCTGCTGCTCATGGTGGTTCCGGAAAGCGACAAGGAGTTGGTGGTCCGCACCATCGTGGAAGCGGGCCGAACCGGGGAGAAGGGGGCGTTCGGAGACGGCAAGATCTTCGTCACCCCCGTGGAGGAGTCCTATACCATCCGTACGGGAGAGCGGGAAACCTGAGCGCTCGTCCCACAATGGCTCGGCGGCTCAAAAGGCCGGGGGGCTTTTGATCTCTTGGTGGCCGAGGAGCCTGTCCGACAATGGCTCTCCGAGACAAGAGCCCGGGCTATGTCCCCTCTTTTCGTAGCCGCGGGGCTTCAGCCCCGCGGAAAGGGCCATCGCAACTTCATGAAGTGACAGGAAATACGCGATGGTCCATCCAATATTCGGGGGTTCATCCGCAGCCCTGAAGGGCTGCGCTACGAGAAAAGAGATCATCCGCGACGTTTTCGGACAGCCTCCGAGGGACTCGAACCGGGCGGGGGAAGAGAGGCGATGCGCGGTCGGTCGGGAGGAAACCCATGAAAGAAGTGTGCGCCATCATCCGTATGAACAAGATCAATGCCACCAAGGAAGCTCTCGTACAGGCGGGGTTTTCCGCCTTCACGGCCATGAGGGTGAGCGGGCGGGGTAAGCGGACCGTGAACTACGAGGTGCTCCAGGCCATGAACCGGAATCCCGACGTGCAGCCGGAGGTGCTGGCCACCCTCTCCCAAGGGCCGCGCCTCATGGCCAAACGAATGATCACGCTCCTGGTGCCGGACCGGCGGGTCGCCGACGCGGTGGACGTTCTCATCAAAACCAATCAGACGGGCACCCCGGGAGACGGCAAGGTCTTCGTCTGTCCCGTTCTGGAGATCATGCGGATACGTACGGGAGAAACCAACGAAGACGCCATCGACGAGATGGCGGGAGGGGAAGGAGCGGAGCATGTCTAAGGGCCGAATCCCCACGGCGCCGGCCGTGGATCCCGAAGAGTTCGTGGAAGAGCTGGTCCGGCGTTACCCGGCCAAGGTGGCCAAGAAGAGGCGGCGTCACATCCTGGTGCGCGACCCTTCCGAACCCCAGTCCATCGAAGCCAACGTGAGGACCGTGCCGGGGATCATCACCCAGAGGGGCTGTTGTTATGCCGGGTGCAAGGGGGTGGTCATCGGGCCCATCGGGGACATGGTCCACATCACCCACGGGCCCATCGGTTGCGGCTACTATTCGTGGCTCACGCGCCGCAACCTGTTCCGGCCCCGGGCCGACGGCGCCAACTTCATGCACTATTGCTTTTCCACGGACATGCAGGAGGAGGACATCATTTTCGGCGGCGAAAAGAAGCTGCGGGAGGCCATCCGCGAAGCGGTGGAGCTCTTCCGGCCCAAGGCGGTGAGCGTCCACGCCACCTGCCCTGTGGGACTCATCGGCGACGACGTCCAGGCCGTGGCCCGGGAGATGGAAGAAGAGCTGGGGGTGCCCGTTCTGGCCTTCCATTGCGAGGGCTACAAGGGGGTGAGCCAGTCCGCCGGGCACCACATCGCCAACAACAACCTGTTCAAGGCGGCCGTGGGCCGCGACGACCTGGAGCCGTCTTCGCCCTTCGCCGTGAACATTCTGGGTGAATACAACATCGGGGGGGATGCCTGGGAAATCGAACGGGTGTTGGAACGGTGCGGCATCCGTGTCTGGGCCGTCTTCAGCGGCAACGGGTCCATCGACGACATCCGAAGGGCCCACACCGCCCAACTCAACCTGGTCATGTGCCACCGATCCATCAACTACATGGCGGAGATGATGGAAAAGGCCTACGGCATCCCCTGGGTCAAGGTGAATTTCATCGGGGTGCGGGCCATGGCCAAGAGTCTTCGAAAGATCGCCGCCTACTTCGAGGATCCGGACCTGAACGAACGGGTGGAGCGGGTGATCGCCGATGAAGTGGAAAGGGCCGAAAAGGACCTGGCCCCCTACAGGGAACGCCTGGCCGGCAAGACGGTGGTGCTTTTCGTGGGCGGTTCCCGGGCCCACCACTACCAGGATCTCTTCCGGGACCTGGGGATGCGGACCATTGCCGCCGGCTACGAATTCGCTCACCGGGACGACTACGAGGGCCGCCACATCCTGCCCACCCTCAAGGTGGATGCCGACAGCCGCAACATCGAGGAGTTGAAGGTCGGGCCGCACCCGGAAAAGTACCGCCCGCGCCTGCCCGCGGAACGCGCCGAGAAGCTGCGCCGTGCCGGGCTGATCGACCATTACGAGGGCATGCTGCCCGACATGGAGCCGGGGAGCCTGGTGATCGACGACATCAGCCACCTGGAACTGGAGATGCTCATCAAGCGCTACCGGCCCGACTTGGTCTGCTCGGGCATCAAGGACAAGTACGTGATCGAAAAGTTCGGCGTCCCGTCCAAGCAGCTTCACAACTACGACTACCGGGGCCCCTATGCGGGATTCCGGGGAGCGGTGAATTTCGCCCGGGACATCGACGCCATGATCCACAGTCCGGTCTGGAAACTGGTGCGCCCGCCTTGGGAAAAGGAACCCTGCCTCAGGGCCGAGCTCACGGCGTGACCGCCGGTTCCCAACGCCCTTCACCCGAGAAAGGAGTTGCCCCATGCT
Source organism: Desulfacinum sp. (assembly GCA_014359885.1). Lineage (GTDB taxonomy): Bacteria > Desulfobacterota > Syntrophobacteria > Syntrophobacterales > DSM-9756 > Desulfacinum. The sequence continues at coordinate 28,196 of JACIYN010000036.1, read as the reverse complement.
CCACCACACCCCCGCCGTCGTCGCGGAACGCAAGGCCCTTCGCATCAACCCGGCCAAGACCTGTCAGCCCGTCGGCGCCATGTACGCCGCCCTGGGCATCCACCGGTGCCTGCCGCACAGCCACGGAAGCCAGGGCTGCTGCGCCTACCACCGGAGCCACCTGACACGCCACTACCGGGAGCCCGTCATGGCCTCCACCAGCTCCTTCACCGAAGGGGCGTCGGTCTTCGGAGGGGCTCCCAACCTGCGGCAGGCTCTCGCCACCATCTTCGACGTCTACGACCCGGACGTGGTGGCCATCCACACCACCTGTCTTTCGGAAACCATCGGAGACGACATCCCCAGCATCCTGAAAAAGGCGGCGGCCGACGGCATCATCCCTCACGGCAAGCGGGTCTTCCATGCCAACACGCCCAGCTATGTGGGAAGCCACGTCACGGGTTTCGCCAACATGGTGCGGGCCATGGTGGAGACCTTCCCGGTTCCCGCCGCCGAAAGGATGGAGGCGGTCAACATGATCCCGGGCTACGTGGAGCCCAGCGACATGCGGGAGGTGAAACATCTGGCGAAGATGTTGGGGGTGGACGCGCGGGTCTTTCCGGATACGTCCGGGGTGCTGGACGCTCCCCAGACGGCCTCCTTCCGCATGTATCCCTCGGGCGGAACGCCGGTGAGCGTTCTGGAGCGGCTGGGCGAAAGCCGCCTCACCGTGGCCCTGGGCCCTGCGGCCTCGGAACCGGCCGCGCGCTTCCTGGAGGCGGCCCACGGCGTTCCCTGCCGGGTGCTGGATCTTCCCATCGGTCTTCGGGCTACGGATCGATTCGTGCAAACGCTCCTGGAAGACGCCGGTGGGGCTCTGAGCCCGGAACTCAACGATGAACGGGGCCGCCTGGTGGACCTCATGACGGACATGCACGCGCACCTGCACGGAAAGCGCGTGGCGTTGTGGGGAGATCCGGACCCGGTGGTGTCGCTCACCGAGTTCCTGGCGGACCTGGGCATGCAACCCGTCTGCGTGCTGACCGGGACGCCGGGGAAACGCTTCGAATTGCGCGTGCGCGGCATCCTCAAGAAGACGGCCCCCCGGGCCGTGGTGCGGGCGGCCGCGGACCTTTTCTTCCTGCATCAGATGGTCAAAAAGGAACCGGTGGATCTTCTCATCGGAAACACCTACGGCAAGTACATCGCGCGGGCCGAGGATGTGCCTCACGTGCGGTTCGGGTGGCCCATACTGGACCGGGTGGGCCACGTCCACTTTCCCACCCTCGGCTACCGGGGAGGCCTGTACCTTCTCACCCGGATCGTGAACACCCTGCTGGAACGCGCCGACCGGGACGCGCCGGACGAGGAACTGGAACTGGTTCTTTAACCCTTCGAACTCCCGTCAGAAAGCGAGGTGCGCCATGACCGGGTCCGTCTATGCGGAAAGAAGCGCCCAGATCCATCGAAAGGGCGAGGAGCCCTTCCGGATGGTCTGCAACAAGGAAAGCCTGGCCGGGGCCGTGAGCCAGCGGGCGTGCGTCTTTTGCGGATCGCGCGTGGTGCTCTACCCGGTGGCCGACGCCTTGCACCTGGTCCACGGGCCCGTGGGATGCGCCGTCTACACGTGGGACATCCGGGGCGCCCTCTCTTCCGGACCGGAACTGCACCGGCTCAGCTTCACCACGGATCTCCAGGAAACCGATGTGATCTTCGGGGGCGAAAAGAAGCTGAAGCGGGCCCTCATGGAATTGATCCCCCGTCACCGTCCCCAGGCGGCCTTCGTCTACGCCACCTGCATCGTGGGCCTCATCGGCGACGATGTGGAAGGGGTCTGCCGGCAGGTGAGCGCCGAGACGGGCATTCCCGTCATCCCGGTCCAGTCGGAAGGATTCAAGGGCAACAAGCGGGCGGGGTACCAGGCCGCCTGTCGGGCTCTTTTCCACCTGGTGGGTACCGGGGATACGACCGGGATCGGCCCCCTGAGCGTGAACATCCTGGGGGATTTCAACCTGGCCGGAGAGATCTGGATTATTCGTCGTTATTTCGAGTCCCTGGGGCTGCAGGTGGTGGCCAACGTGACCGGAGATGGTAGGGTGGGCGACATCCGCCGAGCCCATGGGGCGGCCCTCAACGTGGTGCAGTGTTCGGGAGCCACCCTGGAACTGGCCCGCATGATGGAAGAGGCCCACGGGATTCCCTACCTGCGCGTGTCCTACGTGGGTGTGGAAGATGTGGCGGACGCCATCTACCGGGTGGCGGAATTTTTCGCACCCAGGGACCCGGGGATCATGGACCGGGCCCGCCGCCTGGTGCGTTCCGAGCTGGAAAAGCTCCTGCCGCAACTGGCGCGATACCGGGAGGCGCTCCAGGGCAAGCGGGCGGCCGTCTACACCGGAGGCGCCTTCAAGGCCTTTTCTCTGGTCAAGGCCTTCCGCCACCTGGGCATGGAGGTGGTCCTGGTGGGCTCCCAGACGGGAACGGAAGAAGACTACCGGGAACTCCACGAGATCACCGACCCGGGCACCATCATCGTGGACGATTCCAACCCCTTGGAGCTTTCCGCGTTCATCAAGGAAAAGGACGTGGACATCTTCGTGGGCGGAGTGAAGGAGCGGCCCATCGCCCACAAGCTGGGGGCGGGGTTCTGCGACCACAACCACGAACGCAAGATCCCCCTGGAAGGCTTCGAGGGAATGCTCCACTTCGCCGAGGAGGTGTACCGGTCCGTAATGAGCCCGGTCTGGCGTTTTGTGCCGCGCCGCCGCCGGCAGGAACCCCGGGGTGTGCGGTTGCAGGCCGTCCGTAGGTGATGTGAAGGCATCTTGCCGATGCGAAACCCCGTCACCGGGAAGGGAAGGAGGAACAACCATGTGTGCCGGATCATCCCATCCCGTAGGGCACCATCCCATGCAGCGACGGTACGTGAACCGGATGCTGGAGGCCAAGGCCCTCGTTCATGAACGTTACGGGGACGGGATCATGCGTGCCATCGACTTCACGGTGCGCGTTTACAAACGCTCCGAAGGGGATCCCGAACGGGTGGTGATCCCCTTGGACGGGAAGTTTCTTCCCTACAGGAAATGGTGAAGAGGAGAAGGATGGATGGCTGTCCTGGATTCCATTGATGTGGGAGACGGCCCCAGGGGGCCGGCTTCCTATGCGTCCGTCACGAACCCTTGCAAGCTCTGCGCCCCCCTGGGGGCGGCGCTCGCCTTCCGCGGCCTGGAGGGCGCCGTTCCGTTCCTGCACGGATCCCAGGGATGTGCCACGTACATGCGCCGCTACGTGATCAGCCATTTCCGGGAGCCCATGGACGTGGCCTCGTCGTCTTTGGGGGAAAAGGACGCGGTCTACGGGGGCGGTCCGAACCTGAAGCTGGGGATCAAGAACATCCTGGAAAAATACCAGCCCCGGCTGGTGGGCGTGGCCTCCACGTGTCTTACGGAAACCATCGGCGACGACGTGCCCGGGATCGTCAAGGAGTTCATGGAAGAATTGGGGCGCCTCAATCCGGACCTGGCCCTGCCGGTGGTGGTGACCGTCTCCACACCCAGCTATTCCGGGTCCCATGCAGACGGATTTCATCACGCCGTGCGCGCCGTGGTGGAGACTCTGGCCGGGACCGGCCCGCCGTTGTCGGCATCTCCGGCCGTGAACCTGATGCCGGGCCTGCTTTCCCCCGAGGACATCCGGGAACTGAAGGATATCCTCCAAGGGTTTGGACTGACGGCCGCGGTGGTGCCCGACATCTCCGGGACGCTGGACGGCCCTGCCTTGGAGGATTATCCGCTGGTGCCCCAGGGGGGCACGCCCTTGGCCCTTCTTCGCAGCCTGCACGGGGCCGGCGCCACGGTGGAATTGGGCCGCAGCCTTCCCGAGACGGGCACCGCCGGAACCTTCCTTCGGGACGCATGGGGCGTTCCCCTTTACCGACTGGGGCTTCCCGTGGGACTTCGCGAAACGGACCGGTTCCTGGAGGTCTTGAGCCGGGTTTCCGGCCGGCCGGTTCCGGAACGGTATGAAGAGCAAAGGGGGCGGCTGGTGGACGCCTACGTGGATGGACACAAGGTGGTTTTCGGTCAGCGGGCGGCGGTCTTCGGCGAAGAGGATCTGGTGGTGGGAATCACGGCCTTTCTGGCTGAGATCGGCGTACAGCCCGTGTTGTGTGCGTCCGGCGGCGGAAGGGGACGTCTCCGCCATGCCGTGCGGGACGTTACCGCCGACCTGGTTCCGGAAGCCCCTCGGGTGCTGGAAAAGGCCGATTTCCGTGCCATCGAGGAGGAGCTGGACCGGCTCCGCCCCGACCTGCTCATCGGGCACAGCAAGGGCTATCCCGCGGCACGGCGCCTGGGAATCCCCCTCATCCGGGTGGGCTTTCCCGTCCACGATCGTTTCGGGGCCCAGCGGCTGCTGCATGTGGGCTACCGAGGTGCCTTGCGCCTGCTGGACCAGATCGTGAACACGATCTTCGAACGCCGCCAGGAAGAATCGCCCGTGGGCTACGGTTATCTCTGACGGCCGAGGAAGGAGAGTTTTCGTGCCGGAGCCGTCCCCCGGGGCGGCGGGCGTCCCGCGGGTCCGGTTCCTCGTCATCCCAGGAGGTTCCCATGAAGAAAGTTGCTCCGGACATCAGCGCACATCCCTGCTTCAACGCCGAAGCCTCCGGATGCCGCGGGCGCGTCCACCTTCCGGTGGCCCCCAAGTGCAACATCCAGTGCCGATACTGCAACCGCAAGTACGACTGCGTCAACGAAAGTCGACCCGGTGTGTCCAGCGCCGTGCTCAGCCCCCGGCAGGCCCTCCACTACCTGGAAACCGTGCGGCCAAAAGTGCCCTCCCTTGCGGTGGCCGGGGTGGCCGGGCCGGGAGACCCCTTCGCCAACGTGGAAGAGACCCTGGAAACCATGTCCCTGGTCCGGCATCGGTTCCCGGACATGCTCCTTTGCGTGGCCAGCAACGGTCTGGAGTTGGCTCCCCATGTGCCTGCACTGGCGGATCTGGGCTGCACCCACGTGAGCGTGACCGTGAACGCCGTGGATCCAACGGTGGGGGAAAAGCTCACCGCGTGGGTGCGGAAGGGCAAGCGGGTCCATCGGGGGCGTCGGGCGGCCGAAGTCCTTTTGCAGTCCCAGAGGGAAGCCGTGCGGGAGCTCAAGGGCCATGGGATCATGGTCAAGATCAATTGCATTCTCGTTCCGGGGATCAACGATCACCATGTGGCGGAGGTGGCCCGGGAAATGGGGACCCTGGGGGCGGACCTCTTCAACTGCATGCCCCTGGTGCCCAACCGGGACACCCCCTTCGCTCACTTGGAAGAACCGGACGAAGAAACGGTGCGACGCATCCGCCGGGAGGCGGCGTCGTTCATGGCGCAGATGAACCACTGCACCCGGTGTCGGGCGGATGCCGTGGGGCTCCTGGGCGAGGACCGAAGCGCCGAGTTCCGTTCCGAGCTCCTGCGGGCGTCCTTCAGCGCAACCCCTCCCCGGGACGGCCTTCGGCCCTACGTGGCCGTGGCCAGCCACGAGGGGGTTCTCGTGAACCGGCACCTGGGCGAGGCCGACCGGCTCCAGATATGGGCCCCCGCCGAGGGGGGCTACCGGCTCGTGGAAGAGCGTCCCACGCCGCCGCGGGGTACGGGCGACGAACGTTGGCGGACCCTGGCCTCCCGGCTCGGTGACTGTCGGGCTCTGTTGGCAAACGCCGCCGGGGAGAATCCCTGCCGGGTTCTGGAGCGCGAAGGCCTGGCGGTGGTGGTCATGGAGGGACTGATCGCCGACGGCCTGGAGGCGGTGTACCAGGGACGATCCGTTCGCCCGCTGGCGAGAAGGCGGCCGGGTGCGGCCTGCAGCGGTCCAAGGGAGGGGCGGACCTGCGGCGGTGACGGCCTCGGGTGCGGCTGAATCCGATCCCATGGACCTTGACCGGGCCGGGCACGATGGATAGAGGAACCGAAGGAAAGGAGACGTGCCATGAGACGGTCCGGTCATTTCTTCAGGTTATTGGCGGCCATGGGACTTGTTTGGGCTTTGACGGGCGCCTGTTCCACGGGAACGGGGCGAAGAGCCGACGAGGCCCGGCCCGCCGGGGTGCACCCGCCCCGCATCCAGTCCAGTTTCGCGGTTTCCAGCCTCTGGTTCGGAAAAACGTGGGAGATCTTCGTGGAAGGTGAGGACCCGGACGGAGACATGGACTACATCTGGGCGGAAGTCTCCCAGCTGGGCGGGAACATGTGGTCCAACCACCGGGTTTATCTCAAAGGAGAGCGGGAGGCGCACTTCAAGGGCGTCCTTCACCTTCCCACTCCGTCCCTTCTCGGGAGGACGGGCTGGCAGACCCTCCGGGTGGTGCTCCGCATCCACGACCGGGCGAACCATTACAGCGATCCCGTGACCCATGAGGTGGAACTGGGCCGCCCCGCGGCGGAGCCCGTGCCGGAAGAATGGCAGGCGGTGCGCGCCCGGAGGCTGGGGACGATTTTTTTCCGGTTCGACCTGGACCGGGACGGCGACCATGACCGCGTGCCCCTGCTCCGCTGACGCCGAAACCCTCCCCACGGTTGCCAAGCAGCACCCCATGCGCCTGTCGGACAATGGTTCTCCGGAACAAGAGCCCGAGCTAGGGCCGTTCTCTGCGTAGCCGCGGGGCTTCAGCCCCGCGGGAGAGGGCCATGGTAACCCAGGGGAATTGACGGGCGGTGTTCGATGGCCGGTCCGACTCCGGAGATGGAGGAGAAGATGGACATTTTGCCGGGAGCTTCCTTGCAGGAGGCGGTTCTTTCCAGGGCCTTGTCCCTGGGCGCGGATCTCGCGGGAATCTGTCGCGTGGAGGACCTCCGCCGGTCGCCTTCCCACCGGGCCGAAGAGGAGAAACATCCCTTTCACTGGCCCCGGGAAGCTCGGACCGTCATCGTGACGGCCGTGTCCCATCCGGAAGACAAACCCGAAATGGATTGGTGGCTTCTACGCTCGGGAAAGGGAAACACCCCCGGAAACGAAATCCTTATCCGGATCGTCTCCCGGCTGTCCCAATGGCTTTCCCACGACCTGGGATACGCGTGCTTTCCCATTCCCTATCACATCGAACGGGGCGGCTACTACATGAAGGATGCGGCCGTCTTGGCGGGGCTGGGATGCATCGGCCGGAACAACCTGCTGGTCACGCCCCGGTACGGCCCGCGCGTCCGCCTCCGGCTGCTGCTTACCTCGGCGGATCTTCCCCCCACCGAAGGAAGCTCCTTCGATCCCTGCTCCCGCTGCTCCATGCCGTGCCGGAAAGCCTGCCCCCGTCAGGCTTTTCCCGGGAGCCCTTCCCGGGAACGGGCCGGATATGAACGGATCCTGTGTGATCGGCGGATGAAGGAAGACGAAGCGTCGGCCGAGGAAATCCTCCTGGAGGGGCAGGCGGCCCGCCGCGTCATCTACTGCCGCCGTTGCGAGCTTTCCTGCCCGGTGGGAAAGGAGGGGCCGGGCTGATGTGGAAGCCCCCAGCCATTCCACATCCCTATCGGGAATTCAGATAGAGGCGCAGCTTGGCCAGATCGAAGTACGCCTCGGCCAGGCCCAGCTTGAGACAGGTCACGAACATCTCCCCGTCTTCCACCCCGATCTGCTGGGCCATGTATTCCTTCACCATCTGCAGGCAGGCCAGGTTGGCCGGCAGTCCGTTCCACAGGTTCCAGCTGCGGAAATGGATGCTGAAGTGGAGCTTGCCGTACTTGATGGCCGTGTCCACGCCGCGCAGGCACTGGGTGGTACCGGGTTCCTCCTTGTTGAAGGCGTTGGAGATGGTGCGGGAGCGCACCGTCTTTCCCGTGGCCCGGTCCGCCACCCGGATCACCTCCTCGTAGTCCACCGTCTCGTCGTAGAATAGAAGGCTCTCCGGTCGTCCCACGGTCATGTAGCAGTGCTTGGTGCCCGGGCCGTTTTTCCGGTAGTAGTCGATCACCCATTCGATCTGCCAGGCCAAGTCCTGGCCGTAGGTGTAGTGTTCCCCGGGCTGGGCCACGTCCGTCATGTAGTAGGGAAGGTATTTTTCCGCGTAGCCGGGTTCGATGGGGTTGGGGATCCCCACCCCGGGCGGAATGTCGGGTTCCAGGGGCCGGGTGCCGGGATGGGTGATCTGCGCCGACACGAAATCCAGCTCCCAGCGCTTGGTGGGGGTGCTCCCCTTGTCCACCTTGTATTCCCGGCCTTCCTCCACCGCCTTTCGAACCAGCTGGTACCAAAGATCCGGGATATCCCGGGCCACCACAAAAGCCGCCTTCAGCATGGCCGCTTCCTTTCTTCGTCGTTGATTTTCCTCTTCCTGATTCCTCCGCCCTCCTATACACCCTCGGCCCTTTCGGGGCAACACGGCGCACGGCCCTCCTTGTCCCCGGGCGGGCGCCGGACGTTGAAGAGGCGGACCGGCGAACCGGGCCGGGGTCGCTTTTACGAACTTGACACCCGGGGCGCCGGATATATAAATGAGTATTGATATGTTTTTGGGATGGGGACGGAACCCCGGACCGGGAAGGGGAGCAAGTCGTGGGAAGAAAAGATGGTGCACCGACACCCGCTGAAATCCGCCACGCCTCCGATCTGGTGGACCATCTGGACAAGGTGGCCTTCTTGGCCAAGAGCCTTTCCGATCCCAATCGGCTGCGGATCCTCCTGGCGGTGAGTTCGGGGCGCCGTTCCGTGGGGCAGATCGTGGAGGAGCTGGGTCTGTCCCAGCCCCTGGTCTCCCACCACCTGAAGGAGCTCCGTCGGGCGCTCCTGGTCACCGTGGAGCGCCGGGGCCCGTTCGTCTTCTACGAGCTGAGCGATCCCCGGGTGGTGGAGGCCTTGGATCGGCTCCGTTCCGTGGCCTGCGATCTTCTGGAACGACGCGATTCCTTTTGAGGCCCGGCCGCCGGGGCGGGACCGGGTAGGACGCGGCAATCCAAGGGACTTGCCCGGAAATGCCACGGAGGACCGTTTTTTTCGTAGCTTCGGAGAAGGCCCCCGGATGTCGGATGGGCCATCGGGTTCAGGCTCCATCCGTTCGAGGAGCTGCAACGGTCTTTTTCCACGGGGCTGCAGCCCCGCGGCTGCGAAAAGAAAGTAAAACGAAAGGAAGCGATTCTCTTGTTGGATGCGACTTTCTCCCAGCGATTGACGGGCGGGGATAAACCTCGCCTCGACTCAACAGGCCCATCTGCCTTCGTAGGGGCGGGCTTAACGCCCCGTCTCCGGAGCCTTGGGATGGGGAAGAATCGTCCAGATCATATGAAAGAACTGTGCTTTCGGCCCCTTGTGGGAGCGGCCCTGGCCGCGATTCGGATCGCCGTCAAGCCGGCTCCTACAGGCTAGCAACGCAAGGCGAGCACAACCACCGAAGGGTGCGAAGAGAGGCGAGAGGGATCCATGGAAAAGGTAACGGAGAGAATCCGACAAATGCCCCCCGACCGGGCCCTGCGGGCCCTTCTGGAAGCGCTCCGGGAGGTTCTTCCCCGTGCGGGCGAGGAGGCGCGCACGGCCTTCGTCATGGAACTTCTGGGCGAGGGCGGGGAGGACAGGGTGAGCAGCCTGGTGCATTTGTGAGTGGCCACATGCCTGGGCGAAGGTGTCGACCCGACGGAAATGTGTGAAAGCCTGGTTCACAAGGTGGGCCGATCCCGGCAGCTGGAAGCCGTGGCGGACCCGGCGCTGCTGCCCCTTTTTGAGGACTGGCTGGACGAACTGGAACGGGAGACGGCCGCCTATCTGGCCATGCACCCCGCTGCGGATGCGCACCAGCTTGCGGAAGCTCTGGGGCTCAGCCGCCGCGGGGCCTCCTTTCTCATGGCCAAGGCGCGCCGGGGCGCTCCATCGGAATCGGAAGGATGCCCGCCATGAAGAGACGAACATGGATGCCGATTGCAGTGGTGGCCCTGGCGCTGTGCGCCGGCGTGCTTTGGTGGGTCTCCCGGGCCACGGCGCCGCGAACGGCCGACTGGGAGGATGTGCGGGCCGAAGCACGCCGCGGCGGCTATCGCCTCATCGACACGGAGGGGCTCCAGCGCCTCCTGGACGATCCGTCCCGCCGGGTGCTCCTGGTGGATGCCAGGGAAGCTTGGGAATACCGGGCGGGGCATATCCCGGGGTCGGTCAACTTTCCCATGGAGCCCACCTGGTGGGCCCGATGGCGGAAGGCTCCGGCTCTGGAAAAAGTGCTGGGACCGGATCGGGACAGGACGGTGGTCTTCTACTGAGCGGGCCTCGCCTGAGTCCGAAGCGACTGGGCGGCCCGGGTGGCCGTCAAGCTTGGTTACAGAAATGTTTATCGCGATCCTCTGGGCCTGCCGGAATGGGAGGCCCGGGGGTTCCCCGTGGAGCGCTCGGGGGAGGCGGATGGACCGGGCGGTGGAAAGCCGTCGGTGGCCGGCCCCCTCCATGGGTGGTCGCTCCTCTGGACGCTCCTGGGGGTCTTCGCCGGAGGCATGGCGCTCAACCTCACTCCCTGCGTCTATCCGCTCCTTCCCATCACCCTTTCCTACTTCGGGGGCCGTGCCCTGGGCGATGGGGGGCGGTCCTCCCTGGGGCCGCGACTGGCCCACGCCTTGGCCTACGTGGCAGGGCTTTCGGTGACCAACGCCCTGCTGGGTACGGCGGCGGCCTTGACGGGCGGCCTCATGGGCGGGCTCCTCCAGAATTCCTGGGTGCTCGTGGGGGTGGCCGCGGTGCTGCTGGTCTTCGCCACCAGCCTCTTGGGTTTGTGGGAACTGCGGCTTCCCGGTTTCTTCAACCGCCTGGCGTCGGCTCGTGCGGCGGGCTACGCCGGAAGCGTCTTCATGGGGGCCACCCTGGGCGTGGTGGCGGCTCCGTGCATCGGCCCCTTCGTCCTGGGGCTTCTGACCTGGGTGGCGAGCCTGGGAAGCCCCCTGCTGGGTTTTCTCATCTTTCTTACGCTCAGTCTGGGCATGGGCCTTCCCCTTTTCCTCTTGGCCCTCTTTTCCGATCGGCTGGGGAGGCTTCCCCGTTCCGGCGCCTGGATGGTGTGGGTGCGGGCCGCCATGGGCTGGATTCTGGCGGGCATGGCCGCAAACTATCTTAGACCCCTGGTGGGAGCCCGCGCGGGCAACCTGCTCCTGGCAGCGGTGGCGCTGGGAGCCGGCGTGCATCTTCTGAGAGCTCATGGAGCGCAAGAAGAATCCCCTTGGTTCCGCCGGGTGCGGCTGGGGGCGGCGCTGGCGGCGGCGGGATTGCTCGTCTTTTTCGTGGGGCAGGGCATGTGGGAAGGTTCCGCCGCGCCGTGGCAGCCCTATCGGGCGGGGATTCTGGAAGAGGCCAAGGCGCGCAGGATGCCGGTGGTGCTCGACTTTTCCGCTTCCTGGTGTGCGCCGTGCCGGCGGTTGGAAGAGGAAACCTTCAGCGATCCGCAGGTGGTGGATCTGGCCCGGAAGGGCTTTTTCCTGGTCAAGGTGGACCTCACCCGGGGGGATGATCCGCAGCTGCAAGCCCTGGTGGAACGCTTCCAAATTAGAGGGGTTCCCACGGTGGTCTTCCTGGACGCGTCGGGAAGGGAGGTCCGCGAGCGGCGGCTGGTGGATTTTGCGCCGCCCCGGGTTGTCGCGGGCATCATGGGGGAACTGGCCGAAAACGGACTGGAAACAACCGAGGAGGACGGACATGGTGAAGGTGCGCTTCTTTCTCAATGAACCCAACGGGCGTCCCTGAAAGCACTTTAAGGAGATCATGCCCAGGTTGGGCGGAAAGTACGACGTGACCATCGAGGCGATTTCCAAGCCCCGCGCGGAATACCAGACCGACGAATACTTTGAGTTGGATCTTCCGGTGGCTCCCGCGGTCATGGTGGAGGACGAGATCCTGGTGGAGGGCTCCGACGTGGACGAGTGGGAGCTGGAGGCGGCCGTGTGCCGGAAGCTGGGCCTCCCCGAGCCCGAGCGCCGTCCCAAGGGCCTCCTCCGATGGATCCGAAGTTGACAAGATCGGAATCTGATTCATGTCGAAACCGTCATGGCAAGGCTTGCCACCCCGCATGGATGCGTGTAGGGGCGGGGTTTATCCCCGCCCACTCATTGCGCGGAGGGAAGAAAACACAGGGAAAGAAGCTCGGTTTGGGGTTATAAAAACGCCGGATCGAGAAACGAGCCTTTGAAGCCTCTGGGGTCATTTCCGTCCTGGAAGCCGTGGCTCAACGGATCGGGAAGGACGAGGCGTTTTCGATCCTCCGAAAAGGCATAGAAGAGGCCTTCCGGCCAGGGTGGCGGCCGATGGTGAAAAGGTATTCGGCGGTTTTCACGACGACAGGGTCGTGCGGAGTTCTTCGGCCAGGGAGGAAAGCCCGTAGTCGTGGATCTTCTTTCGGAGCGTGGGACGGCTGATGCCCAGGATCTCGCACGCCCTCCCGTAATTTCCTGCCGTGTAGCGAAGCACCCGCTCGATGTGGCGCCGTTCCACCTCTTCCAGGCTTTCCGGAATCCACGGGTCGGTGCCGGGGGCTAGGTCCCGCGGGGGTGCGGAAGGGGGCTGGAGCCAGCCTTCGTCCAGGAGCAGCACCTCGTCGGGGGAATGGATCACGGCCCGGCGCAGGATGTTGTAGAGCTCCCGCACGTTTCCCGGCCACGGGTAGGCCTGGAAAAGCTCCAGGTAGCGGCGGGGGATGCGCGTGACCTTCTTGTTCAGTTCCGCGTTGAGGCGGGTCAGGAAGTATTCGCACAAGGGAACGATGTCTTCCGGCCGCTCCCGGAGCGGCGGGATGTGGATCACGAAGACCTTGAGGCGGAAGTAGAGGTCTTCCCGGAAGCGGTTTTCCCGGACCATGCGCTCCAAGTCCCGGTTGGTGGCGGCTACGATCCGCGCCTTGAGCGGCAGGGATTCCAGTCCCCCCACTCTCTGGTACTCCCGCGTTTCCAGGACCCGCAACAGCTTGGCCTGAAGATCCAGGGGCATTTCGCCGATCTCGTCCAGGAAGAGGGTGCCGGCCCCGGCCAGCTGGATCTTTCCCATCTTGCGGGTGACGGCGCCCGTGAAAGCCCCCTTTTCATGCCCGAAAAGCTCGCTTTCCAGGAGCGTGGGCACCATGGCGGCGCAATTGATGGCCACGAACGGCTCCCGGGGTGCCGACTGTTCGTGGATGGTCTGAGCGATGAGTTCCTTGCCCGTCCCGGTTTCCCCCTGAATGAGCACCGGCGTGGGGCTCTGGGCCACCCGGGCGATGGCTTTGACCACCTCCAGGATCGCCGGGCTTCGGCCCACGATCTGGTTGGGCTTCTGCACCTCGGTGATCACGTGGCTCAGCCGGGCCAGTTCTTCGCGTTCCTCCTTTCGGCGGAGCACCTTTTCGATGAGAAGGTCCAGGGCGTCCAGGTCCAGGGGCTTGTAGAGGTAGTCCACGGCCCCGTGGCGGATCGCTTCCAGGGTGGCTTCCGTATCCTGAAAGGCGGTGATCATGATGACGTCGCCGGCATAGTTCCGGGCCTTGGCTTCCTTGAGCACCTGGGGCCCTTCCAGGTCCGGGAGCTGCACGTCCAGGAGGATCATGTCCGGCCTTTCCGCTTCCCACAGGGCCAGGCCGTCCCGGGCGTTTCCGGCCGTCAGCACGTGGTTCCCCTTGCCGGCGAAGTAGAGTTCCAGGGTGCGCGCCAAAGAGGGATCGTCGTCAATGATGAGGATCTTCTGCATGGACCTCACTCCCTGCGATGGGAAAATGGAGCCGCACGGTGGTGCCCCGTCCCGGTTCGCTCTCGATGGTCACGTTACCGCCGTGGGCGTCCATGATCTTTTTCACGATGGATAGGCCCAGCCCCGTGCCCTTGGTGCGGGTGGTGAAAAACGGCTGAAAGAGCCGGGGCACGTGCTGGGGCGGGATGCCGGGGCCCGTATCCCGAACGGACAGGCGAAGCACGGGATCCGCTCCGGCGGGGTTCTCCTCCAGAGCCGCTTCCAATCGGAGCCCCAGAGGGCCGTGGGCGTTCTGGACGGCGTTTTTGATCACGTTCACCAGCACCTGCACGGCCCGTTCTTCATCCACCATCACGTTGGGCAGGCCGGATCCCAGGTCCCTTTCCACCTCCACACCGTCCAGGGAGACCTCCGCTGCGGCCTGCTCCAGGGCCCGGTCCACCAGGGACTCCAGGGGGACGGGGCGGGTGTCGAGCTGGAGGGGCTTGCTGTAGTCCAAAAGATCTCCGAACATGTTTTCCAGAAGGCGTACCTGCTCCAGCGCCAGGGTGAAGTGTTCCGCCAGGGGGCCTTCCCGACCCAGGCTGCGCCGGAGGATCTGGAGGTTGAGCTTCACCGAAGACAGGGGGTTTCGCATCTCGTGGACCACCCCCGCCACCAGCTCTCCCACGGCGGCCAGCTTTTCCGATTGTACGAGCCGGTTCTGCAGGGCCTTCTGGGCTTCGTAGGCCCGGCGAAGGGAGCGCTCGTTGGCCCGGAGCTCCTCCAGGGTCCGGGCGATCCGGCCGGCCATCTCCCGGAAGCTCTGGGCCAGAACCCCCAGTTCGTCCCGGCGCGACGCGTCGATTTCCACGGAAAAGTCGCCGTCGGCCATGCGCCGGGCCGCTTCGCTCATGGCCACGATGGGCCGGGACATCCTGTCGGCCGCCACCCGGGCCGTGACGAAGCAGATGAGAAGCAGCGCCCCCACGGTCCCCACCGTCCAGGTGAGCATCCACCGGACGGGGGCCAGAATCTCCCGGGTGGCCATCTCGGCGAAAAGCCCCAGGCGGTAGTTGTCCAACCACAGGTAGGCGCCCACCACTTCCCGCCCCTCCAAGTCCCGGTAGATGCCGGATCCGCTCCGGCCGGCAAGCGCTTCCCGGATGGCGCTGGAGTCGGGGGACGGGTTTCCCGACCCGCCCGCGGGAAGCTCCAGCCCGTGAATCCGGGTGATGACCTTTCTTTCCGGCGTGAGAAGATAGGTCCTGCCCGTGGTGCCCAGCCCGGCCCGATCCGTCATCATGGGATCCAGAGAGCGGCTCATGTTCACGACCCCCTCCACTGCCCCCACAACCGATCCATTTTCTCCCAGGACGGGTGCGCGAATGGTCACGTGCCAGAGACCGTCCGGGCCGCGAACGGGCATACCGAAAACAGGCTCATGGGGCGGCGGCCCCGGCGGGGAAGTTTCCGCCGCGTCGTCTTCGTGCCCCGTGGCGGCCAGCAGGCGTCCGTCGGCGCTGTAGAGCGCCATGGCCTCATAAAAAGGGATCTTGTCCGCCACGGAAAGGAGCGATGCCCGCACCGCCTCCAGGGTTTCGCCCGATTCGATGGCGCATCCGGCCATGCTGCAATGGGAGCAGACGACCCGGACCAGGGGGAGCGAGGCCAGGGTGGACAGATCCTGCAAGCGTTCCCGGAACCAGAAATCCAGGTGGTTCTTGTGGTCTTCGGCGATGGTTTCCATGTGCATGAGGGCCGTGCCGATGAGGGTCCTCTTCGCCAGGGAATAGGAGGCGATTCCCATGAGGCCCACGGGCAGGGCCGTCAGCAGAGCCAATACCAGGAGAAAGCGATGGAAGATCCGTCTGGGCACGATGGCCTCCGGTCTGGATGGGAATGGGATCGATCCGGGCGGGTCACGGCGTTTCCGACGGCGCACGCCCCGAATCGCCCTCATGGTGGCCCGTCTTCTCGCCGAAGGCAAGGGGAAGGGACACATGGAAGGCGGTCCCCGCCCCGGGGCGGCTCTCCACTACGATGGCCCCCTCGTGGTCCGAGACGATCTTTCGGCAAACCGAGAGCCCCAGGCCCGTTCCCCGGTGCTTGGTGGAAAAGAACGGGGTGAAGACCTTTTCCAGGTTCTCTTCGGGAATGCCGGGGCCCTGGTCCCGGACCTTCAGATGGTAGGAGGAGGTATCGGCCCGGGAGGTCAGAGAGACGGTGGTTCCGGGCGGTGAGACGTCCGCGGCGTTTCGGACCAGCTGATCCACCAGCCACAGAAGGTCGGCGCGGTTGGCGTAAACGAGGGCATCTGCGGCGTCGAGATCCATCTCCAGCCGAACGCCGTGAGCGTCCAAAATCTTTTGAAAGCGCTCCCGTTCCCGTTCAAGCATCTCGTCCGGCGACAGAAATTCCCGGCCTTGGCCCAGGGCGTCCGGGTTGAAGTGGTTCAGGGACTGCTCCAGCACACTCAGCTTTTCCATGATGCGCTGAAGGTCCCGGCGGCCGGGCTGGGAGACGCTCATCCTTCGGAGAGTTTCCCGGGCGAGCGAGAGGAGCTCGTGGATTTCCGAAGAAAGGGCCAGGGTGGCCCGACCCAGGGAGGCCAGGTTCCAGGCGTGATGCAGTTCCTGGAGGCGTTTCTTTTCCCGGTCGCTCAGGACCCCCACCACGGCGGCGCTCAGAAGAAAGAGCGCGATCTGCAGGAGGTTTCCGATGTTCACGCCGGGCTGGGCCTTCCAGGTCATGGCCACGTGGGGGGCGTACACGGCCGAAATGGCGCCCGCCATCCACAGCCCGGTCTTGGCGCCGCCGAAAAAGGAGGCCGTGAGGACGATGAGGAAGTAGAGGTCCCGGTACAGGGTGTGAAAGGCCAGGCGGTCCATGGGCGTGGTGTAGTGCAGGACGCTCACGGTCACGGCCGCGCAGGCCAGAATTCCCGGTAGTCCTTTGCCCGGTTGATTCGGTTCATTAGAATGATTTTCATGGGACTTTCCTCCGAATGGATTGCTTGCGAAGGCCGGCACCGGCCGGGGGTGATTGGCAAGGAAGCAACGATCGCGCCAATCATCGGCCCATGAGAGGGTTTTCGTGCAACGGCGGGGAAAGGGAGGGGCGGTTCCCCCATGGTAATCCTCTCAGGGAGCGCCGGCCTCCGGCCCGCATGGGATGCGGGCGAGACGCCCGCGCTCCCGGGAGAAAGCCGCTTTCGGACAAGCTCCCAGGGGGCTCTCCGACAACGCCCGTGATGACCGTCTTTCCCGTAGCTGCGGAAGATCCCCCGGGCGTTGGATGGATCATCGCGTATTTCCTGTCACTTAATATGAAAGAACTGTACTTTCGGTATGTTGCAAGATTTCCGAAGGTTCGAATGAGCGCTTGTGGGAGCGGCGAAAGCCGCGAATGGCCTGGCCGGCCATTCTATGGCGGTGGGGCCGGCCCACCTCATCGCGCCTTGCGGCGCTCCCACAGAGAGGAGAAAGCTTCCACAGGGTGCACAGCGCTCACAGGGCGGAGAGCGCCCCGGTGCAGGTTCTTTCATCCCGGCGGGGTGCCGTGCCGCGCCATGATCGTTAATGTGAAAGAACTGTACTTTCGGTATCTTGCAGGAGCATCGGGAGCTCCCATCAACACGCAACAGGTGCCGCATCCCCTGTGGGAGCACCATCATCTGTGGGAGCACCATCATCTGTGGGAGCGGCGAAAGCCGCGAAAGGGGTGGCCGGCCATTCCACGCCGGTGCAGCCGCTCCCACCCCATCGCGCCTTGCGGCGCTCCCACAAAGACTCCTTGCCCGGCCGGGTGGCGCAAGGGAGACCACGATCGTTCATGGTTTTACGATGGCCCTTTCCCGCGGGGCGGAAGCCCCGCGGCTGCGAAGTGAACGGAAAAATTCCTTGCCTCGTGAGCCGGAAGAACATGGTCCGACAGCCCCCAAAGGATCCGGGGCTTCCCCGGCAGATTGAAAGAATGTTTCCCTACGATGAAAAGGGTCTTTTCATGGAGGTGAAAAAAACTTTCAAGGCCGCCGGGGCGGTCCGCGATCCGCCCCCGCCGCCACGGAAATCCACTGGCGGGTCCCCACGTTTGGCCATCTGGCACCCAAGTTGCTTCTTTCCCCTCCCAGGCGCCGGGGCTCCGGACGGTCGATCGTTCGGCGGCACGGCAAAAGGGAGGGCAGAGGGGGATACGATCGCGTGTCTTCCCGATGTTTCCGCTCCAACGGAGGAAGGCTGAGAGATGACACAACGAGCATCCCGGAAATGGCACCCTCGCCCCACCCAGCTGGCGAGCGCGGTGCGCCGTCACTGGAAAGCGGCTTTGCTGGTGGCGGCCGCCATGGCGGGGCAGACGCTCCTCACGCTCGCCCAGCCGTGGCCGCTGCGGTCCATGATCGATCACGTGGTGAAGAACCCCGCGGAGGCCCACGACCTGGCGGCCCGTTACAATCTGATGGAGTTCATCCTGGTGTCGGTGCGGGGGTTTGTCCAGGAGGACCGCTTCCACTTTCTCTTTCAGGGGATCTTCCTGCTGGCTCTCATCTACTGCGGCAACGCGCTGTTGCTCTATGTTCAGAACACGGCGTTGGCCTCCCTGGGACAGCGCGTGGTGCTCACCATCCGGGAGAGGCTCTTTTCCCACCTGGTGGCGCTTCCCCATAACTATTTCGAGAAAGCCCGCACGGGGGATCTTACCAGCCGTATTTCCAAGGATACGGCCGACGCCCAGGACATCCTGGAATCGATCCTCACGGTGCTCATTCGGAGTCTTCCCACCATTGTGGGCATTCTGGTCGTCTCCTTCACCATGGACTGGATCTACGCGCTCACCTTTCTCATGGTGATACCGGTGGTCTACTGGGCCAACGTCTTCTTTTCCCGCCGCACCCGGGAGGCGGTGCGCAAGCAGCGGCGCATCGAGGGGGCTCTGGCGTCCAACGTCCAGGAGGCCTTCTACTACCACAAGGCCGTGACGAGCCTGTCTTTGGAAAACGAGATCGTGGACGAGTTCCTGGAAGGGGGCCGGGAGAGCGCCGAGCATGCCGTACGGGCGGGGCGTTTCCAGGGCATGCTCACCGCTTCCATGGACATGCTGGTGGGGGCCACGTCGCTTCTGGTTCTCTTCGTGGGAATCCTGCGCATCATCCATGGATGCCTCACGGTGGGCCAGCTCATGGTCTTTTTGAGCTACCTCAACAGCCTCTTCAAGCCCATCCGGGAACTGAGCAAGTTCGCGAGCCGGTGGGCCAAGTCGGCGGCGGCCCTGGAGCGGATCGAGGAGATCATGGCCTTGAATCCCCTGGAGGTGGGAGCGTCCGACCTGCCCCATGCCGTTCCGGCTCCCAGGTTCCGGGGGCACGTGGAGTTTCGGGATGTGTGGTTCGGCTACGAAAAGGACCATCCCATCCTGCGGGATTTTCGCCTGGCCGCGGCCGCCGGCGAGCGGGTGGCTCTGGTGGGGGATTCGGGCAGCGGCAAGTCCACCATCCTGCACCTTCTCATGCGCCTCTACGATCCCGACCGCGGAACAGTGGCCATCGACGGTCGCGACATCCGGGATTTCACCCTCGCCTCCCTACGGGGTCAGATGGCGGTGGTGCTACAGGATTCCTATATTTTCCGCATGAGCGTTCGGGAAAACATCGCCATGGCCAAGCCGGGGGCGTCGGAAGAGGAGATCACGGCCGCGGCCCGGGCGGCGGGAGCCCATGATTTCATCCAGCGTCTTCCCCAGGGCTACGATACGCAGCTGGGGGAAGGCGGGGGTGGTCTTTCCGGCGGCCAGAAAAGGCGGCTTGCCATCGCCCGGGCCATCCTTCGGGACGCCCCCATCGTGATCCTGGATGAGCCCACCGTGGGCCTGGACGCCGCATCGGAAAAGCGGGTCATGGAGGCCATCGGCCGGCTCACCCGGGGGCGCACCACCTTCATGGTGACCCACCAGTTGGCCACGATCATGGATTTCGACAGAATCGTGGTCCTGTCGGGCGGGAAGGTGGTGGAGTCGGGCCGCCACGAGGACCTGATCCGGGCGGACGGCCTGTATCGGCGTCTGTGGGAATCGCAGCAGGCGGGCGAGGACGCTTCCCGGGCACCGGTAGGTTGATGCAAAGCCCGGGGGTATTTCCATTTTAAGATCGGCTCTGGGAGCCTCTCCGAGAGTGGTTTTCAGGCTCAAGGGTCGGGGAATTTCCAATCACTTCGTAGCCGCGGGGCTTCAGCCCCGCGGAAAGGGCCATTGTAACCCCTTGAAGTCGCAGGCCGTATGCGAGGCCTATCCGACAACCGGGGATTCCTCCGCAGCCCTGAAGGGCTGCGCTACGGGAAGAGCGGTCATCCGGAACGTTTTCGGGCAGCCTGCCAGGGGCTTACGGCATGAAACCCGAAGGAGCATTGTGAGGAAGGTCATGAAGGGACGTGAGCGAACGAGATGGCCAACCCGGACAGCCACCGCAAGGATTGCCTGGGTGCTGCTGGTGCTGGCGGCGCTTGCCGGGTGCGCGGGGGGAGGCGGCCGCGGGCCGGGCCTTGTCGGCGGCTGGAACGATCTTAGTGAGCTGCAGACCACTCTGCCCGGGGATCTGGGCCTTTCGGAAGACGAAAAGCCCTTGCCCGATCATCCCACGCTCCAGGACTATCTGACCTACGCGGCACTCCACAACCCGGGACTCAAGGCCGCCTTCGAGGCCTGGAAGGCCGCGTTGTGGAAGATCCCGCAGGTCCGGAGCCTGCCTGATCCGCGCTTTACCTACGCCTACTTCGTGGAGCGGGTGGAAACGCGGGTGGGACCCCAGCGCCAGAAATTCGCCCTGGCCCAGACCTTCCCGTGGCTGAGCAAGCTGGAACTCCGGGGAGATGTGGCCGCCCGCGAGGCCGAAGCCAAGAAGGCTCTTTACGAGGCGGCCAAGTGGAAGCTTTTCGAAAGGGTGAAGAAGGCCTACTTCGAGTATGCCTATCTGCGGCAGGCCGTGGCGGTCACGGAGGAAAACATCCGGCTGCTGAAGCATCTGGAACGGGTCCTCCAGACCCGCTACGCCGGTTCCCTGACTCCCTACGGATCCCTGGTCCGGCTCCAGACGGAACTGGGCCGCTTGGAGGATCGGTTGAAGACCCTGGAGGATCTGCGCGGACCGATCGCCCGGGAACTCAGCGCCGCCCTCAACCGCCCTGAGGACGGAAACTTGCCGTGGCCGGATCCCGTCCGGCTGGATCCGGTGGCCTTTACGGACACCGAGGCCCGGGGCTGGCTGCTGGAAGCCAATCCGGAGCTGCAAGCGCTGAGCCGGCTCGTGGACAAGGAAAAAGCGGGTGAGGCTCTGGCGCGCAAGAACTACTACCCGGACGTGACGGTGGGCGTGGAAACGGTGGACACGGGCGAGGCGCTGAATCCCTCCACCCCGGACAGCGGCAAGAATCCGGTGGCCGTGAGCCTTTCCCTCAATCTCCCCGTCTGGTGGGATAAGTACGACGCGGGTGTTCGGGAAGCGCGGTTGCGATGGCAAGCGGCCGGAAAGAACCTGGAGGAGAAACGCAACGATTTGGCCGCCCAGCTCGCCATGGTGCTCTACAGGCTGCGGGACGCGGAGCGGCGCATGGATCTCTATAAAAACGGCCTGATTCCCAAGGCGCAGCAGGCCCTGCAGGTGAGTCTCCAGGATTTCGAGGCGGGCCTGGGGGGGTATCTGGACGTGATCGATGCGCAGCGGATGCTCCTGGAGTTTGAGCTGGCCTATGAGCGGGCGGAGGCGGACAAGGCGCAGCGGCTGGCGGAAGTGGAAAGGCTGGTCGGGCGCTTTCTGGAGGAGGTGCCCGCGGAGTCCGGCGTGGAGACGACCCGCGGGAACGGAACGGGACGGAGAAACTGAAAAAAAGAACGGAGGATGAGAAGATGACGAGAAGAAAGTGGATCGTAACGGTAATGGCCCTGATGTTTGCCCTGGGCACCTTGGGAACCGGCCTGGCGGCCGCCGGCGGCCATCCCCAGGAAAAGTGCCCCGTGATGGGAGGCGCCATCAACAAGGACATCTACGTGGACTATCAGGGAAAGAGGATCTACTTCTGCTGCCCGGCCTGCCCGGAAGAATTCAAAAAGAATCCGGACAAGTACATGAAGAAGCTGGAAGCGGAAGGAGTGGAACTGGAAAACGCTCCATCCGGTAGCTGATGCATAGACGGCCCCCGGTGCGCCCCGGGGGCCGGCCCTTTACGCACCGCGATAGGATGGAAACGGCTTTGAGGCGTGACGGACGCGGCGGGAGAAAGGCGAACGATGAAACGGTGGGCGGCAGGAAGGTTCAAGAGACACGGTTGGAAGGTCCTGGCGGTCGCGGCGGTGACGGTCGCCGTCCTTGCGGGCTGGAACGGCCCCGACCAAGGGCGGCGGATGGGCGTTGGTGATGCGCCCGCCCTGGTCGGAACGGCCCATGCCCAGCACGACCACGGCGGAGAAAGGGGAGAAAAAAAGGTTCAGATCTGGACCTGTTCCATGCACCCGCAGATCCGGCTCCCCAATCCGGGCAAGTGCCCCATCTGCGGGATGGATCTGATCCCGGCCGTGGACGAAGGGGCTTCCGCCGCGGGCCAAAAGGTTCCCCTGCGGCGCCTGGTGCTTTCCGAGACCGCCCGCAAGCTTGCCCAGGTTCAGGTCAGTCCCGTGGAGCGAAGGCCGGTGGAGGTCACCCGGCGCCTGATGGGCAAGATCACCTACGACGAGCGCCGTGTGGCCTACATCACCTCGTGGGTCTCCGGGCGTCTCGACCGTCTCTACGTGGATTTTACGGGCACCGTGGTGGACAAGGGCCAGCCCATGGTCTACCTCTACAGCCCGGAGCTCCTGGCGGCCCAGTCGGAATTGATCCACGCGGTGCGCGCTGCGGGGGATCTGCGCAAAAGCGGGCTGGAGTCTCTGCGCTCCACGGCGGCCCAGACCATCCAGTCCGCCAAGGAAAAGCTGCGCCTCTGGGGACTCACCGACGCCCAGATCCAGGAAATCCTCCGGAGGGGCACCCCTTCGGATCACATGACCATCCTGGCACCCATGAGCGGCACCGTGGTCCATAAGGACGGGTTCGAAGGGATGTACGTGAAGACCGGAACCCGCATCTACACCATCGCGGATCTTTCGTCCCTGTGGGTCAAGCTGGATGCCTACGAGTCCGATCTTCCCTGGATCCGGATGGGGGACCGGGTGGGCTTCGAAACGGAGTCCTATCCCGGGGAAGAGTTTGCCGGGACCGTATCGTTCATCGATCCGTTTCTGGACGAGAAGACAAGAACCATCAAGGTACGCGTGGACGTGCCCAACCCCGACGGGCGGCTTCGGCCGGGCATGTTCGTGCGGGCCGTATTGCACGCCACCCTGGACGGGGAGGAGCCCCCGTTGGTCATCCCCGCCACGGCGCCGCTGCTCACCGG
The DNA here is from genome assembly GCA_014359885.1 of Desulfacinum sp. Taxonomy (GTDB): domain Bacteria; phylum Desulfobacterota; class Syntrophobacteria; order Syntrophobacterales; family DSM-9756; genus Desulfacinum. The sequence goes on along the minus strand of JACIYN010000036.1, from coordinate 5,167 downwards.
AAAGCGGGCGGTGGTCTACGTGGCCGATCCGGAAAAGCCCGGAACCTACGAAGGGCGCGAAGTGGTCCTGGGCCCCCGGGCCGATCGCTTCTATGTGGTCCGCCACGGCCTCAAAGAAGGCGAGATGGTGGTCACCCACGGGAACTTCAAGATCGACAGCGCCGTTCAGATCTTAGCCAAGCCCAGCATGATGACGCCCGAAGGGGGCGGTGGCGGTGGCATGCATCAGCATGGGGATTCGGCACCGACGGCCAAGAAGGACGCCCCGGCGGGCGGCGCCCTGGAAGTTCCAGACGCCTTTCGCCGGCAGCTCATGGCGGTGCTGCAGGCCTTCCGGGGCGTGCGGGATGCGGTGGCGGCCCATGACTGGACGGCGGCCTGTGCGGCCTACGGGGATCTCAAGGCCGCCCTGGACCGGGTGGATGACAGCCTCCTGGACGGGCACCCCTGGATGGTCTGGGATGAGCTCTCCATGCTGCTCAAAAACGACGTGATCGTGGGCCTGGATGCCAAGAGGGAAGGGGAGCGCCGGGACGCTTTTGCGAGCTTGGAAGGGCACATGCACCAGCTCATGGCCGGCTTCGGCCTGGGGCACCAAGAGATGGCCGAGGTCCCCAAGCCGCTGGAGGTGCCGGAGGCCTTCCGGAAGCAGCTGGGAGGGGTGATCGGTGCCTACCTGGAGGCCCATGAGGCCCTGGCCGCCGACAAGACTCCAGAGGCTCTGGAGGCGGTGGAAAAGACCCGGACGGCCCTGGAATCCGTGGATATGAGCCTGCTCCAGGGAGAGGCCCACATGAAATGGATGCAGGTGCTGGAAAACATCCGCAAGGCCCTGGCCCTCATGGAAGAATCCAAGGACGTGGAAACCCTCCGGAAGTGTTTTGCCATCCTATCCGAAGCCGTGGCGGTTCTGGCCAAGGACTTCGGCTTGGGTTCGGACAGGCCCCTGTATCGGATCAAGTGCCCCATGGCCTTCGAAGGGCAGGGGGCCACCTGGCTCCAACCCGACGACACGGTGCGCAACCCCTACTACGGGGAGAAGATGCCCGGCTGCGGCGAAGTGCTGGAAGTGATCCGTTAAGGAAAGGGAAATGACTTGGACGGGGTCCCCATGACGATGGAACATGAGAGCGCCAAGAGAACGGAAAACGCATCCTGGATCGCCCGGTTGATCCGGTTTTGCCTGGAAATGAAGATCGTGGTCTTCCTGTTCGTGCTGGTGGTGGTGGCCTGGGGGATCATGGTGGCGCCCTTCGACTGGAATCTGGGAGGGCTTCCGCGCGATCCGGTGCCGGTGGACGCCATTCCGGACATCGGGGAAAACCAGCAGATCGTCTTCACCGAGTGGATGGGACGGTCGCCCCAGGACGTGGAGGACCAGATCACCTACCCGCTGACCGTGTCGCTGCTGGGCATTCCGGGTGTCAAGACCATCCGAAGCTATTCCATGTTCGGCTTTTCCACCATTTACATCATCTTCAAGGAGGACGTGGACTTCTACTGGTCCCGGTCCCGGGTGCTGGAAAAGCTCAACAGCCTTCCCGCCGGGACGCTGCCGGCGGGGGTTCAACCCGCCCTGGGACCCGACGCCACGGCCCTTGGGCAGGTCTTCTGGTACACCCTGGAAGGTCGCGATCCGCAGGGGAATCCCACGGGAGGCTGGGACCTGGACGAACTGCGAAGCATCCAGGACTGGTACGTGCGCTATGCGCTCCTTTCCGCCGACGGCGTCAGTGAAGTGGCGTCCATCGGCGGCTTCGTCAAGGAATACCAGATCGACGTGGACCCGGACGCCATGCGCGCCCATCGCGTCACCCTCCAGGACGTCTTCGGCGCCGTGAAGGCCTCCAACGTGGACGTGGGCGCCCGGACCATCGAAGTGAACAAGGTGGAATACGTGATCCGCGGCCTGGGCTTCGTGCGGAGCCTGAAGGACCTGGAGAGAACGGTGGTGGCGGTCCGTGACCGCGTGCCCATCCGGGTCAAGGACGTGGCCCACGTGACCCTGGGCCCGGCGCTTCGTCGCGGGGCGCTGGACAAGGAAGGGGCCGAGGTGGTGGGCGGCGTGGTGGTGGTCCGCTACGGGGAAAATCCCCTGGAAGCCATCAAGAACGTGAAGAAAAAGATCGCCGAGATCTCCCCCGGTCTTCCCAAGAAGACCCTTCCCGACGGCACCGTGAGCCAGGTCGCCATCGTGCCCTTCTACGACCGCACGGGACTCATCTACGAAACCCTGGGGACCCTCAACCGGGCCCTCTACGAAGAAATCCTGGTGACCGTGATCGTCATCCTGCTCACGGTCATGCACCTTCGAAGTTCCATCCTCATCTCCGGGCTCCTCCCCCTGGCGGTGCTCATGTGCTTCATCGCCATGAAGCTCTTTCACGTGGACGCCAACATCGTGGCGCTTTCCGGCATCGCCATCGCCATCGGCACCATGGTGGACATGGGGATCGTGATCTGTGAAAACATCCTGCGCCGCATGGAGGAGGCGCCGCCCGGGTCCAACCGGCTGGAAGTGGTTTACCGGGCGTCGGTGGAAGTGGGAAGCGCGGTGCTGACGGCGGTGGCCACCACGGTGGTGAGCTTCCTGCCGGTCTTCACCATGGAGGCGGCCGAAGGTAAACTCTTCAAGCCACTGGCCTTCACCAAGACCTTCGCTCTCATCGCTTCCATCATCGTGGCGTTGACCGTCATTCCGCCCTTGGCCCATCTCCTGTTCCGCCAGAAGTCGGATGGACGATCCGGTGAGGGGCTCGCCCGACGCGTCCTTTACGGCCTATTGATTGCCGCGGGCGTGGCGGCCTTCTGGTTCGTTCCCTGGTGGGCGGCTCTCCTTCTGGTGGTCACGGGAGTCTACCGATTGCTGGAATCCTTTTTGCCGCCGGCGGCCGGCCAGTGGCTGTCCCGGTCCATGAACCTGATCCTCGTGGTGCTGGTGGCCCTCCTTCTGGCTGAAGAGTGGCTGCCCCTGGGCCCGGAAAGAGGTTTGTTCCTCAACTTCCTTTTCGTGGCGATGTTGATCGGAGGCCTGCTGGGGTTTTTCGGTCTCTTTCGCTGGGTCTACGAACCCATCCTGAGCTGGAGCCTGCGGCACAAGGCGCTTTTCCTGTGCGTTCCCCTGCTGATCACCGGGACCGGCTTCATGGTCTGGCTGGGCTTCGATGCCTTCTTCGGGTGGCTCCCCCGGGGAATCCGCCAGACGGCCCCGGTGCAGTTCGTGGCCCGGGCCTTCCCGGGGCTGGGCAAGGAATTCATGCCGCCCCTGGACGAGGGTTCCTACCTCCTCATGCCCACCACCATGCCCCATGCCTCCATCGGGGAAGCCATGGATGTGCTGCAAAAGCAGGACATGGCCATCCGGGCCATTCCGGAGATCGAGTCGGTGGTGGGCAAGATCGGCCGGGTGGAATCCCCCCTGGACCCGGCACCCATCTCCATGATCGAAACGGTGATCAACTACAAGCCCCAGTACCTGGTGGGGAAGGACGGGCATCGCCTGCGATTCCGTTTCTCTCCCGACGAGACGGATCTGTTCCGTGATGAAAACGGCGCCCCGCTTCCGGCTCCCGATGGCGAACCCTACACGGTGCAGGGCAAATTCGAGCGGGACGACCAGGGGCGGCTCATCCCCGATGAGGACGGCATGCCCTTCCGGCTCTGGCGCCCGGCGCTGGATCCCGACCTCAACCCGGGCCGCGATCCGTGGCCGGGAGTGAAAAAGCCCGATGACATCTGGAATCTCATCGTGGAGGCGGCCCAGATTCCCGGGACCACCTCGGCCCCCAAGCTCCAGCCCATTGCCGCCCGCATCGTCATGCTCCAGAGCGGCATGCGGGCGCCCATGGGTGTCAAGGTGAAAGGGCCCGACCTGGAGAGCATCGAGAAGGTGGGTTTGCAGCTGGAACGGTTTCTCAAGGAGGTCCCGTCCGTGGAGCCCGCCACGGTCATCGCCGACCGCATCGTCGGCAAACCCTACCTGGAGATCCAGATCGACCGGAACGCCATCGCCCGCTACGGCATTTCCATCGGCCGGGTTCAGGACGTGATCGAAGTGGCCGTCGGGGGCAAGGCCATCACCACCACGGTGGAAGGCCGGGAGCGCTATCCTGTGCGAGTCCGTTACATGCGGGAGTTGCGCGATACCATTGAATCCCTTTCGCGCGTCCTGGTGCCCGCCCCCGACGGAACCCAGATCCCCTTGGAGGAAGTGGCGGAGATCCGGTATGTGCGGGGCCCGCAGGTGATCAAAAGCGAAGATACCTTCCTGGTGGGCTACGTGGTCTTCGACAAGAAGCCGGGATACGCGGAAGTGGACGTGGTGGAGCAGGCCCAGGACTATCTGCGGCAAAAGATGGCTTCGGGCGAGTTGGAACTGCCGGCGGGGGTGAGCTATACCTTTGCGGGGAGCTATGAAAACCAGATCCGGGCCCAGAAGAAGCTCTCCGTGGTGTTGCCCCTGGCGCTCTTTGTCATCTTCATGATCCTTTACCTGCAGTTCCGGTCCGTGGTGACCACCTTTTTCGTCTTTTCCGGCGTTTTCCTGGGCTGGTCCGGCGGCTTTCTCATGCTCTGGCTCTACGGGCAGTCGTGGTTCCTCGATTTTTCCGTCTTCGGAATGTCCATGCGGGAGCTCTTTGCCGTCCATCCCATCAATCTGAGCGTGGCGGTCTGGGTGGGGTTCCTGGCCCTGTTCGGCATCGCCACCGACGACGGGGTGATCGTGGCCACCTACCTGGACGACAGCTTCCGGGAGCGAAAGCCTGAGACCGTGGAGGAGGTGCGGCGGGCCGTGCTGGAAGGGGCCAAGAGACGCCTGCGGCCGGCCCTGATGACCGTGGCCACCACCATCCTGGCCCTTCTGCCCGTACTGACCTCTTCGGGGCGGGGATCCGACGTCATGATCCCCATGGCGATTCCTTCCTTCGGCGGAATGCTTCTGGTGCTCATCACCGTCCAGACGGTTCCCGTGCTCTACTGCGCCAAGGAAGAGCTGAAACTCCGCTGGAAGGCGCGCCGGGGCGGCGCCTAGGAGCCTGTCCGAGAACGCTGCTTTTATCAAACAACTTCATAGTTGTGAGAAGGCGATATGGGCGGAAATGCTATGATAGCCTGTCGAGCACCTCTTCAGGGAGCGTTGGAGGCATCTGCGGAGCCCCAAAAACAG
>JACIYN010000035.1 GCA_014359885.1 Desulfacinum sp. | reverse complement strand
TTTCGGCGCTCGGTGATGTCGGTGAGGATGCCCACCACACCCCCCACGGTCCCGTCCTTCAAGCGGAAGACCGCTCGATTGAAGATCACGCTTCGCGGGCGTCCCTCACCGTCCAGGATCTCCTGCTCTGCCACCTCCATGTGGCCGCTTTCCAGGAGCTTGCGGTCCCGGTCCAGCCACGAAAGGAAGACGGCGGCCTTTTCCAGATGGGTGAACGCGCCGCCGGGCTCCACCGCCTCTTGTATGCCGAAAAACTTCAAGAACGCCGCGTTGCAGCCCGCGGGGCGGCCCCCGGGCGTCGGTGTAGTAGATGGGGTTGGGGATGGTGTCCAACAAGGTCTGGAGAAAGGCATACTGGGCTTGCAGGCGATCTTCCGCTTCCCTTTGAGCCGTCTCGTCTTCCAGGATGTAGAGGGTCTCTCCCGTCACGGGGATGGTTACCAGGGTGACCCGCAGCCAGAGGCGCCTTCCGTCCCGGGTCCGCCCCCAACACTCCGTGGATGCGTAGGCGGAACAGGCCGCTTCCCGGCGGAGCTCTTCCGCGAGGTTCCTGTCTTCCAGCAGGTCGTCCGGGCGAAGGATCCCCACGGCCTCCTCCGGGTCGAATCCGAAGGTCTTCTGGGCCCAGGTGCTCCAGGTTTCAAACGTTCCGGAGGGGGTGAGAAGGGCCACGAGCGCCGGCATCTCCTGGAGGATGAAACAGGACCGGCCCCGCTCCAGGTCCATGATCTGCTGATGGGTTCGCCGCACCATGGATTCCACTCGGCCCAGGTATCCCGCCATGAAGAGAACCAGGGACGAGCAGAGGAGAAAGGCTGCGGTGCCGAAACCGATGAGCATTCGGCGGGCATGGGCCACCCGATCCGTGATGTCGGTGAGAACGGCGATGTCTCCGATGCTTTTTCCGGAAGCGTCCTTCAGATGGAAAAATCGGGAGCGGTAGGTTCTTCCGGCCCAGCCGAACCGAATGTCCGTCTGGCCGGCTTGATGGTTTTCTTCGTCGATGTAGGGAACGAGCGGTTCCGGAACCGGCGACAGCGTGGTGTCGCTGAGGACGACCGTTCGGAAGGCCGTCCACGTGTCGGGCCTGTTTAAGACCTTCTGGCCTTCACTCCACAAATCTCGATCCAGATGCTCCTTTTCCACGAAGGCCGCCAGGTGAAGCCCCGTGGCTTGGTGAATGCTCTTTAGAATGGTCCCCACTTCCTTGCCCAGCTCCAGAAACCCCATGAGGCGGCCGGCATGGATCCAGGGAATCACGACGCGCAGCGTCAGGGTGCCCATGGGCCCCAGTTCCACCCCGCGGGCGGTCTTCAGGGTGGTTTGGGCCTGGCGGGCCGTCCAGCGGGTGATCACATCTCCGGAAAGTTTGGGGTGATGAACCCTCAGGAAGACCCGAAGGGACGGGTCCATGATATAAAAGTGGGTCACGTGATAGTTCTGTCTGAGCCGAACAAAATCGGGAGCCGCCGCTTGCAACAAAGAATCCACCGACCGGAGCGTAAAGGCCTCCACCAGGGCCGGCTTGGCGGCCAGTTTCATGAGGGCTTCCTCCATGAGGCCGGCTTCCCGCTCGAGGGCAGTCTCCCAGAGGCTCCGGAAGCTTTCGAACCGGCGCTGGGAGAACTCCCGCGTGGAGCTCTCCAGGACCCGGTGGATGCCGAAGACGAAAAGGCCCAGCAGCAGGCTCATGGCCACGACGAACGGCACGAGCACCGGCCCGCGCAGCCTGAAGAGCCCCGACGCCCCCTTTTCGGCAGCGCCGGCCGTCTGGGTCGCGGCTGACTCGCATTTTCCCATGAACTCGCCTCCACAAGTTCCGGCCACCAAAGACTTCCTCACCAGAAACATCGGAAGAAGGCGTCCGGAATATAAATCCTACTTTTGTGCTGGGAAATAATAACCGGCGGGCGCGGGGGACACAAGATCCCGGGGATTACCTTGGGTCGGACGATGAAGGAAGACAGCCGCACCGAGCGGTGCCCCAAACAGCCGGTCCCATTGCTCGCGTTCAGCAGGCCGTTCGCTTGGGCGGTTGGCGGCGGTG
>JACIYN010000034.1 GCA_014359885.1 Desulfacinum sp. | reverse complement strand
AAGGGCCATGTAAAGCTGCGCCAGGGCGTACAACGAGCGGGGCGTGGCGTCCCTTTCAGCGGAGGCGAGAAGGGTTCGCTCCGCTTCCTCCAGTTTCCCGGTGGCCAGAAAGCAACGAGCCAGCAGGATGGAGGCGTCCGTCCTCTGGTTGTCCAGTTCCAAGGCGCGCTGGAGCCGGCCCATGGCCTCGTCGTACTTTTCTTCCCGGGCCAGGAGGCCCCCGTCCAGGATGAGCCCCTCCACGTTGTCCGGGTCTTTCTCAAGGACGGTCTTGAGGGCTTCCCGCGCCTTGTCGGGCTGGTTTCCCAGGGTGTAGAGGGTGGCCAGTTTGAGCTGGGCGTCCAGGAGATCGGGTTTCAGGGTCACCGCCTGATGGAAAGCCTTGAAGGCGTTTCTCACATCCTTTTCCTTCAAATAGGCTTCCCCAAGCAGGTAGTGGGCGTCGGGGTCTTGGGCGTTTTCCTGAAGAGCCGTCTTGAGCTCGAGAATCGCCTCCTGGGTGCGACCTTCCTCGAAGAACTTGCGGCCGCGGTCAAAGTGTTCCTGGAACTTCTGCTCCGCACTGCCGCAGCCCGCGGCGGCCAGAGCCAGGCCGATGCTCAGAAAGCCGAGCAGCAGGTACAGTCTTTTGGAAGACCAACGGGCCTTGTTGTGATCGTTGCGAAAAAGAACCCTGTGCATCACTGCCTTCCTCTCGTGGGGGTTTCAAGTTGCCGATAACCTGCATTGAGCGACTCTTTCGCCCTGTTCTTTATTTCCTCCGCGCGATCAGCGGGCGGGGATAGACCCCGCCCCTAACCTACAGGTGCACCTGCCTTGGTAGGGGCGGGCTTTGCGCCCGCCCGACGGCCCTGCGTTGTCTCGCCCTGCGTGATAAGGAGCTTGTACGAAACACGACCTCGTTCCGTTTCGCGCCCACGGCCTGTAGGGGCGAATAGTCATTCGCCCCTACGGGAGCCTGCTTGCCAAAGGTGCGTTTCATCCTTCGTTGTCGCGGGCCGTCCGTGAAGGGCGTTAATGTGAAAGAGAACCGCGAATGAACGCGAATAGACGCAAATCTTTCATCCATGCGGGCTGGCGAGCCTCGCCATGACTGTTAGGGATAAGTTCTTTCGGATGAGTCATGTCCTTTCGTGTGTCTGCCGTTGCAGGCGGTAGGACTTTCAGGGACCGCTTGTCTCGCCGGACGTCTTCCTGAACGAAGGTTCCAGAGGCAGAACGAGCCGGATCACATTTCTTCCCGATTCACTCCTGACCTGGAGCGTCGGCTCATGTTCTTCCAGGGCCAGCAGGCCGCAATAGAGCCACAGAGCGGCCTTCATGTCCCGCTGGGTAAACGTTTCCAGATCCAGAATGCCCTGGGGGCTGATTTCCAGCAGATCCCTGTCCAGCGCCCGCGAGCCGTTCTCCTCGATGGACACGACGAACCGGTCCTCGTCCGCTTGGGATTGCACCAGGATGCGCGAACCCTTGTTGAAAAAGGCGCTGCGGAAGGAAAAGACGAGCAGTCCGTCGAAACAGGTGGCGAAGTCCCGATAGCGCCCGAACATCAGGGGCAGGGGGGACCTCTTGTAGGTGATCTCGGGAAGCGGTGCATCGGTCAGGCCGGCCAACGTCTCTCGCATGCTCTGGACGGAACTGGCGATCACCTGCCCCATGTCCACCAAGTAGGCGTAGTTCTGGCTCAAGGCCAGATGCTTGTCGCGCACGCACCGAAACATGGTGGCCAAGGCGCGCAGTTGGGAGCCGGTCTTCTTCAGGTCCTCCGTGATCACCTTGAGCATGTCCGGTTGCACGACCGCGTCGGACTGAAGCCTCTCGGTTCGGAAGGCGTTGAGGTCCACCCTGGCGGCGCAACTGGCCCACAGCGCCTGGGCCAGTTCCGAGACCGTGCCCAACATCTGCCCCCAGAGACTCCAGGGGTAGGTCTCCTGGATTCCATGGGCCATCAGGGGATACCGTTCCCGAAGCGTCCTGGCCCGGTGCACTTCTCCGTCGAAGGCCTCGCAGATCTTCAGGGCGTAGTGGATGGGGATCCGTGCCTTCAGTTCTTCATCCAGACAAACACCGCACCGGGAACTTCCCTCCGGCGTCTCCTCTTCCATGGCTGTCCAGCGGATGGTTCCGGTGACGTTGACCACGTCCCCGTTCAGGGCGACCCCCAGCAGGACACGGGTGCCGGGCTGGGGAAAGCGAGCCGAAAGGGACTGGATGCCCAGCCCTCGCAGGCTGAGATCCAGGAGCGTGGCGGCGTAACTCTGCTGGGTCTGCAATTCCGTCACATGGGTCGGAAGGTGGATCGGAACCCGGAAATGCTTGCGCCTTTCCCTCGACGTTCCCTGCAGCCCACCGGCGGTCGCCCCCACTTCGTTCCTCCCCGCATCTGCACCTGAGCTTTCAGTTCATGGCATCCAGGAGGTCATCCGAGACTGTTTCTCCACCTCCAAGCCGCGATTCTCGAGACTCCACCTGCCGTCTCGTCCCGCAACTTTTCGAAGCCCCCAAAGGGCTTCACGGCGAAAAAACGGTCCCTTTCTCGTCGTCGGAAAGCCCCCAGACCCGGTTCTCCACACTGTCCCCAACACTCCCGGATCTTTCCTGGATACGGGCGGAAATCAGCCGTCAAGGCAGCAATTAATGTGCCATGGGGGGAACTCCAACAACCGGGGCGATGGCGGCTGGGAGCCCTGGAGACAATATCAAGGAATTTCGGTGTCTAATGGGGGCCCGGTCACGTCCTGTCCCCCCGTGATCCGTTCCTGTGCCGGGGCCGAACCGGGAAAGGGATGCAACGGAGTTCCCTTAAAAGGGCCCCTTTGCTTCACAGGGCATGCAATTCGTTTCACAGAGCCCCTCGGTTCCCCGCGAACAGGCTAAGCAATGGATGTTTCAAGCTTTTCATGGCCTCCAGCCGGGCAAGGGAGTGAAAAGCATTGCACATAGTGCGCAGCGGATTGCGTTTGGATGGGGGGCGCGGGGATGCAGGAGGACTGCGCGAAGTGGGCAAGGAGTTGCAATAACAACAAAAAACGTGATTCCTGGGCGGCTGGCATGCTTTTGGCTCTACCCCTTGCACACCGCGGGCGGCGCGGTGAGCGCCTCACGGCGCGGGAAGGCAACGGCGGCGGTTCGGGTTGAGGCCCGGCGTCGCATCGGGAGTTCAGCCACCACGAGACCAAAAGCCATGGACGACTCCAGGAGGAAGCCGGTCCTCATTTGTGCCCGGCAGGATGCCTACGGCCTCTATCTGAGCAGCCTGGTGGGCCAGCTTGGAATCCCCCGCCATGTGGTCTGCGCGGAGCGCATCGATCGGACGTTGCTGGACAAGATGCGCCCGGTGCTGGCCGTGGTGGAGACGGTCGGCGATGAGCTGCCCTCGGTCTTCCGCGGGAGGGGGCGCCAAGGCGGCGACCTGCGGGCCCTGTTCGTCGCCGAGTGCCAGGACGGCGTTGCGGGGCGCGTGGAAAAGAGAGACGGTTGCACCATCTTTTTCAAGCCCATTCAGCCCGCGAGGTTCACCCGGCATGTGTGGGAGATCCTGGCGGGCCGCGTGGAGGCGGATTCCGTTCGGCCGTTGTGCGAGCCCTATCTCATCGGCAACTCGCAGGCCATCGATCAGATCCGCAGGACCATCGCCAAGATCAGCGCCACGGACCTGACCGTGCTCATCGGCGGCGAGACGGGAACAGGCAAGGGCCTGGTGGCCCTGGCCATCCACAACAACTCGCCCCGGCGATCCGGGCCCTTTCTGGAGGTCAACTGCGCCAACATCCCTTCGTCGCTCCTGGAAAGCGAGCTCTTCGGCTACAAGAAGGGCGCCTTTACGGGGGCCTGGGGCGACAAGCCCGGCAAGTTCGATCTGGCCGAGTCGGGGACGCTCTTTCTGGACGAGATTTCCGAGATGGCCCAGGCCATGCAAGCCAAGCTGCTGCAGGTCCTCCAGGACGGGGAATATTCGCCCATCGGAAGCGTGGAGAACAAAAAGGCGGACGTTCGGATCATCTCCGCCACCAACGCGGCCCTGGAGCAGCTGGTGGAGCAGGGGCGCTTCCGCAACGATCTCTACTACCGCCTCAAGGTGATCACGCTCCATCTGCCCCCCTTGCGGGAACGCAAGGAGGACATCGGGCCCCTTCGGGAGCATTTCCTGGAAAAGTACGCCATCCTCTACGAAAAGAAGCCCAAGGCCCTGTCCAAGGATTTCTGCCTGATGCTGGAGGACCACGACTGGCCGGGAAACGTTCGGGAACTGGAAAACGTCATCAAGAGCGTGGTGGCGCTGGGCAACGAGAGCATGGCCCTGGAGGGCCTTCAGCGAAACCGGGGCCGGGAGCGGCGGCAGCAAGGGGAACCCGACCTGGCGGAATTCCGACGGTCCATACGCCGGCGATCCCTGCGGGAGATCTCGCAGCAGGTGGCCGAACGGGCGGAGCGCAAGGCCATCGAAGAGGCCCTGGAACACACCCAGGGGAACAAGAAGGCGGCCGCGCGGCTGCTCCAGGTGAGCTACAAGGGTCTGCTCGGAAAGATCAAGGCTTACGGTCTGTGAGGAAGCCGACTTTCACCAGCATGGGGATGGAGAGTCATGCAACTGCCTAAACTGGATTTGGAACCGTATGTGGACATGGCCTGGAGGCGCAAGTGGTGGATCCTCGCTCCCACCCTGGTGGGGCTCGTGGTCGGCCTCGTGGTGCTCCAAGTCTCTCCGAAGATCTATCAGGCCTCCACCCTGATCCTGGTGGAGCCGCAGCGCATCCCCACGGGCTACGTGCGGCCCACGGTGACCCAGGACGTGGCCAGCCGGCTCCGGACCATCTCCGAGCAGGTCAACAGCCGCACCAACCTGGAGCGGATCATCGAGGAATTCAAGCTCTACCGGAAGCCGGAAGACCGCGTCCAGGACCTCATCTCCAAGGTCCGGCGCAAGATCAACATCTGGCGGCACGGGGAAGAGGCGGCCGTCAAGCAGGAAGAGGCGTCGGTGGCCACGGCGGATCTGGTGGCCAAGCTCCGGTCCCGGATCGGCATCAACGTGGACCGAAGCGGCTCGTCCTTCCGCATCTCGTTCCGCTGGCACGATCCCACCACGGCGGCGGCCGTGACCAATGCCATCGCGTCCCAGTTCATCGAACAGAACCTGAAGGTGCGGGAGGAGATGGCCATGGGCACCACGGCCTTTCTGAGAAACGAGGTGGAAAAGCTGCGCCGGGACTTGGCCGAGCGGGAAAAGCAAGTGGAGGCGTTCAAGCAGAAGCACATGGGGATGCTGCCGGACCAGCTGGAAACGAACCTGAGTATCCTGAATCAGCTCCAGCAGGAAATGAACGCGCTGCAGCAACGGATCGACGAACAGAAGAAACAGGAGCTTCTGGTGCAGGAGCGGCTCCAGGACGCCAAGGCCGGCCGGCTGAATCTTTCCGGCGCCGGGCTGCCGGGGGAGCGGCAGAAGACTCCGGAGGCCCAGCAGCTGGAAGCCCTGGAGGAGAAACTCAAGCAGGCCCGGGTTCGCTACACGGAGAAACACCCGGACATCATCTCGCTCAAGCGCACCATCGAGCGGCTGCGCGAGGAGGTGGCCCGGGTGGGGGTCTACGTTCAGGGCGACGGGCTGCCGGGGCAGGGGCAGTTGAGCCCGCGCCAGGTCCTGGAACTCCAGCTGGAGAAGCTCCGAAAGGAGATGGAGGCCAACGAGGCCCAGCTTGGGGAGATCAAGGCGAAGATCGCCGAATACCGGGACCGGGTGGAAAAGACGCCCGCCGTGGGCCTGGAGCTCGGAAACATCCTTCGGGACTACAACACGGTGCGATCCCGTTACACCAGCATGGTGGCCAAGCTGCTGGACGCGGAAATGGCCGAGGAGCTGGAAAAGCGGCAGAAGGGTGAGCAGTTCCGGATCCTGGATCCGGCGGTCGCTCCTTCCAAGCCGGTGGAGCCCGATGCCAAGAAGATCATGACGCTGGCCCTGGTGCTGGGCCTGGGTTTGGGCGGCGGCGTGGCCTATGCCCTGGAGCTCCTGGATCCCCGGTTCTATCGGCCGGAAGAGGTGGAAAGCTACCTCAACACCCGGGTGCTCGTGAGCCTGCCCCGGCTGGAGGACGAGAGCCAAAAGCGCCGGTGGTGGGGTCTCGGACTGAAAAGGAAGGCCGCCTGAGACGGGGGCTGCATCATTCCACGTGACTGCGGGACAGGATGAATCATGGGTAAGATTTACGAAGCGCTGGAAAGGGCCAAGAAATCGCCGAAAAGGGAAACAGGTCCCCGTCGCGGGGTGGTCGTCCCCAGCCTGCCCGCCTCCCCCGGTGGGCTGGTGGTTCTCGATGAGCCGGGATCTCCCACGGCGGAATGCTTTCGTTTCCTGCGTTCCGTGCTGGTCCGCCCCATGGAGGGGGATCCGCCCCGGACGATCCTGGTCACCAGCCCCTTGATCGGGGACGGCAAGACGTACGTGGCCTCGAACCTGGCGGCCGCCATCAGCCAGGGTCTGGACGAGTGGGTGCTCCTGATGGACTGCGATCTGAGGTATCCGCGCCTGGACCGCGTCTTCGGTCTCGATGGGGGACACCGGGGCCTTTCCACGTATCTCACCAGCGATACGCCCCTGGACCGGCTCCTGCGGAAGACCCCGGTCCACAAGCTCACCATCCTGCCGGGAGGCAATTCCACCCACCAGCCCACGGAACTGCTCACGTCGGAAAAGATGCTTCGGCTGATTCGGGAGGTGAGGGACCGGTACCCGGACCGGTTCGTGGTCATGGACAGCACGCCGTTGGAGCTGGCTCCGGAGACCTTCGTGATCGCCAACGAGGTGGATGCGGTGATCCTGGTGGTGCGGCGGGGTCGCACGCCGAGAAACGCGGTCCGAAACGCCGTGAACCGCATCCGCCGGGAGAAGCTGCTGGGCGTGGTCTTCAACGACTACGACAAGAGCTCCAAGGTCTACAAGAAGTACAAATACACCCCCGTGTTCGGAAATCACCATGGGGAAGAGCAGCCCGCGGAGGGCGGCGGGGAAAAGGCGGCCGAATAGACGCTTTCGAGAGGGGCTGACGGTTCATGCTCAAGTTCTTTCACACCTACTTTCCCATTCGAAACCTGCTCTTCTTCCTGGGCGAGGGGGCCCTCATCTTCGGTTCTCTCGTGGCGGCCTCCCATGTGGCCCTGGACCTGTGGGAGCCGACCGCGGGGGCCCGCCACAGCATGACGCTTCGGATGCTCATCACCACGGTGGTGGTCCAGCTGAGCCTTTATTACCACGAACTCTACGAGATCAAGGCCCGCGAGAGCGTCTTCGAACTGGGGACCCGCATCCTCCAGGCCCTGGGAATGGCCTGCATCCTGCTCGCCGGTCTCTATTATCTGGACCGCAAACTGATCATCGCCAACAAGATCTTTTTCCTGGCCCTTTTCCTGCTCGTCTTCGGCCTTTTGTCCTGGCGGTTCGCCTACCAGTACATCTGTGAACGGAAGATTCTCACCGAACGCATCTTTTTGCTGGGAAACGGACAGCTGGCGAACCTGATCGCCCGCGAGATCAGCCGGAACCTGGACAGCGGCTACGTGGTGAACGCCCTGGTGGATCCCCACGCGGCCACGGATCGGCATCCCGTCTGGAACTGTCCGATCCACCGGGACTACGACACCTTGTGCGAAGAGGCCCTGTCCGGCGGGATCCGAAAGATCGTGGTGGCCCTGGATGAACGCCGGGGGAGCTTCCCGGTCCGGGCCCTTCTCAGGTGCAAGATGATGGGGATTTCCGTCCTGGACGGGGTCGCCTTCTACGAGGCCTTGAGCGGCCGGATCCCGGTGGAAAGGGCCCATCCCAGTTGGCTCATCTTTTCGGAAGGGTTCCGGCGCCATCGCCTGCTCACGGCGGGCAAGAGGCTTCTGGACATCGCCTTCGCCCTCGCCGGGCTGGTGCTCACCGCCCCGGTCATGCTTGTGGCGGCCTGCGCCGTGAAGCTCACTTCCGAGGGGCCCGTCTTTTTCCGCCAGGAACGGGTGGGGCAGTACGAGCGGCCCATCGAGATCATCAAGTTCCGAACCATGGTCCAGGACGCCGAAAAGCGGACAGGGGCCGTGTGGGCCAGCGAGAACGATCCGCGCGTGACCCCCGTGGGCCGTGTGCTTCGGAAACTGCGCCTGGACGAACTGCCCCAGTTCTGGAACGTGCTCCGGGGGGACATGAGTTTCGTGGGGCCGAGGCCGGAACGGCCCGTCTTCGTGGCCCGGCTCAAGGAGCAGATCCCCTTTTACGGGGAGCGCCACGTGGTCAAACCCGGCATCACCGGCTGGGCCCAGGTGAATTACGGCTACGGCGCCTCGGAAGAGGACGCCCTGAGGAAGCTGGAATACGACCTTTTCTACATCAAGCACATGTCCCTTTTCCTGGACCTGTACGTGGTCTTGAAGACCGTTCAGATCGTGCTCTTCGGGAAAGGCGCCCGCTAGGAGAGGGGCGGGGATTCGGTTCTTGTTTGTGTGTCGGTCGGGGAGAGGCCCTGGAACCGAGTTGGGCGAAGCCCGCCCTTCAACCCCCATCCCCCCATTCCCGACTTCACGATTTCACGATTTACGACTTCACGAATTTTCCACTCACCCATAGGAGGACCCCATGAGACGACGGACCCCATGGATTACGGCACTGGCGGTATGGATGATCTTCTTCGCCACGGCCCTCGTGCAGGCGCAGGATGCCAAGGAGGTGGTTCCCGGCCCCGAGGAGGCCCGGCCTCCCGAAGTGGGCGACTACGTCATCGGCAAGGGCGACGCCCTGGAGATCTACGTGTGGCGGGAGCCGGAACTGACCCGGCAGACCCAGGTGCGTCTCGACGGCATGATCTCCCTTCCCCTCCTGGACGACATCCGGGCGGCGGGGCGCACTCCCATGGATCTCAAGGAGGAGATTCAAAAGCGGCTTGGGGAGTTCCTGGAACAGCCCGTGGTGAGCGTGATCGTGACGGCGTCGGCCAACAACAAGTACTACATGGTGGGCGAAGTGAATGCCCCCGGCGAACAGGACCTCATCAAGGATCTCACGATCCTGCAGGCCCTGGCCCGGGCCGGCGGCCTGACCGAGTGGGCCAACAAGAAGCGGATCGTGATCCTGCGGCGGGAAAACGGAGTTGAAAAAAGGATGGTCGTCAACTACAACGATATCCTGCACGGCAAGTCTCCGGAACAGAACATCTACATCCATCCCAACGACACCATCGTTGTTCCATGACAGGGGTTCATCCTAACCGCATGAGACAGGAGGGGTTATGGGACGCTGGATTCGGGTACTGGCACTGGCTCTTTGCGCGTGTGCTGTCCTCTCCGTGCCGACACGGGCGGAATACCGGCACGTGATCATCCCCAACCTCTCCGTCACCGGTGAATATACGGACAATGTGAACCTGACGGACGACGATACGGATTCGGACTGGATTCTGGTGGTGACCCCCAGCCTGGCCTACGAGGTGTCCGGGCGCCGAAACGGCCTCCGGCTCGGCTACGCGCCGGGGGTGGCCGTCTACGCCAAGAACGAGGACGACAACACCCTGCGCCACAGCCTGAACTTCAACGCCTGGCATTCGCTGACCAAGAACACCCATCTGACCTTTTACGACTCCTTTCTGAGAACGGAAGACCCCAACACGGACGAGGTGGAGCGGCGGGAGGCCCGGTTCCGCTCCCAGGTTCCGGCGCAGGAGGGGGAGACGCCGCCTCCGGTGCTCACCCCGGAAGACCTGGATCTCCAGCCGGACACCACCCTTCGCGAAGGCCGGGAACCATACGTTACCAACACGGCCGCCGGCCGCATCACCCACACCTTCGGGCGCGGCCACAGCCTCTACCTGGGCTACCTCCACTCCCTCACGGAACACGAAAGCCGGTTCGAAGAAGACAGTCGGCGTCACAACCCCACCGTGGGTCTCACCTACAACATCAACCCGCACCTGAGCCTTTCCTCCCGGGGCGGGTACACCCGGGGGACGTTTGACGCCGACAGCCGCTACGTGGACGATCCCACGGAGGACTTCGACCGGTGGAACGGGTCGCTTCGGCTCACCCGGGCCTTCAGCCCCCGCTTCAGCGGCTATGCGGACTACACGCAGATCCTGCTCGATTCCGAAGGCGACGGGGACGATTACGTGGTCTACCACGCCTCCGTGGGCGGCACCTATCAACTGAGCCCCCAGTCGAGCGTCACGGTGGGCGTGGGTTATTTTTTCCAGGACAACCAGGACGATGACGACGAAAAGGGCCTCACCCTGACCCTCAACTACAACAGCGCCGACCAGTGGAAGGCGGGACGCCTGGTGGGAAGCGTGAGCGTGCAGAGCGGCTTCCGGGAGGCCTTCTTCGGAACGGAAAACCTGGGCTTTTCCACCTTCTACGGCACGAGCCTGAACCTGCGCTACGCCATGACCAAGAAGATCTCCTGGAGCAGCTACCTGACGTACCGGCGCGACGAGTACCTGAACGAGGATCCGGAGCGCAAGGACAATGCCTACCTGGCCGGTATCGGCGTGCAATACCAGATCAGCCGCCGGTTCCGCCTCTCTTTGAGCTTTTCCCACCGCACCATCGATTCCAACCTGGACGAAGAGGACTCCCACGAAAACCGGGTGGGGGTGGACTTCAGCATGAACCTATCGCCCGAGCTGAGGCCCATCAGCTTTTGAGCGTGAAATCGTGAAATCGTGAAGTCGTGAAGTCGTGCAGTCGTGAAGTCGTGAAATCGTGAAATCGTGAAATCGTGAAGGGAGAAGGGTGAAGGGCTCGAAGCCGGAGCGGGTGGTGGTGCTCACCTTCGACGTGGAGGACTGGTTCCAGGTGGAGAACCTGCGGGCGGTCTTTCCTCCCCACACGTGGGACGGATGCGAGCGGCGCGTCGAACGGGCCACCCGGCGCCTGCTGGACCTTCTGGATCGATTGAGACGCGGGCGGGGGCCCGGCCCGGCCCGGGAGCTGCGGGCCACCTTCTTCGTCCTGGGCTGGATCGCCGAAAGGATGCCGCGCCTGGTTCGGGAGATCCGGGACCGGGGCCACGAGGTGGGCTCCCACGGCCATGGCCACATCCTGACCCGGGATATGCCCCCTCAGGTCCTGAGGGACGACATCCGCCGGAGCCGCAAGGTGTTGGAGGACATCCTGGGCGAACCGGTGGCGGGCTACCGGGCTCCCGGATTCTCCATTTCCCCGGAGCTTCTGGACATCCTGGCCGAGGAAGGTTTCTGCTACGATTCCAGCTACAACTCCTTCGGGGCGAATCCCCGGCACGGCCGCCTGGACCCGGCGGCGTTGCGCAAGCGCCGGGGCGTCTACGAGACGCCGGCCCGGCTGGTGGAGATCCCCGTGAGCAACCTCCACGTGGATGGAAGGGCGCTCCCCTGGGCGGGCGGCGGCTATTTTCGGCTGATGCCGCTCAAATTGTTCGCGGCCGGAGCCCGGGCCATCCTGGACCGCGAGGGACTCTACGTCTTCTACCTTCACCCGTGGGAGCTGGACCCGGACCAGCCCCGGGTCGGGGGCCTGGATCCTCTGGGCCGCTTCCGCCACTACGTGAACCTGCAAAAAACCGAAGAGAAGCTGGAAAACCTTGCACGGACTCTGGAGCCGTGCCGCTTTCTTTCCTGTTCCGACTACCTGGAAAACGTCCTCGGCCGTCCAAAGAGCCCACCCCCCCATGGTGAAGATTAGAACAGTCACGGAATCCGACCGGGCCGCCTGGGACGCCTACGTGGATTCCCACCCCCACGGAACGCCCTTCCACACCAGCGCGTGGAAACGGGCGGTGGAGGCGTCCTTCGGTCACCGGAGCTGCTGCCTGGTGGCGGAGGACTTCCGCCGGGCGGGTGAAGCCCCTTCCATCGTCGGGGTGCTCCCGCTTTTCGAGATGCGAAGCCGCCTCTTCGGCCATTACTTCCTGTCGGTTCCCTTCGCCGAAAGCGGGGGGGCGCTGGCCGATTCCCCCGAAGTGGAGCGGGCGTTGATCGACCATGCCGCAGAGCTTTCCGCCGAAAGAAAGGCCTCCTACCTGGAGCTTCGCAACCGGCGCCCCGTGGACGGGCTTCCCACCAAGGATCTTTACGTGAGTTTCCGAAAGGAGATGTCCCCGGACCCCGATGAAAACCTCAAGGCCATTCCGCGCAAATCCCGGCGCATGGTGCGGGTGGGCATGAAGGCGGGGCTCCGGTCCGAAACGGGCCGTCATCTGCTGGACACGTTTTATGAGATCCTGGCCGCCAACTACCACCGGCTGGGAACGCCGGTCTTTCCCCGGCGCCTTTTCGCCAACTTCCTTGACCGGTTCGGCCCCCGGGCGGACATCCTGGTGGTGCGCACCCGGGAGGGGATCCCCGTGGCGGCCGTCCTGAGCTTTTACTGGCGCGACGCTGTCATGCCCTACTATGCCGGATCGGTCTTTTCCCACCGGCACCTGGCGCCCAACGACTTCATGTACTGGGAGCTCATGCGCCGCGCGTGCCTGGCCGGCTTCCGCTGGTTCGACTTCGGCCGGAGCAAGAAGGGCTCGGGCTCCTACGCCTTCAAGAAGCACTGGGGCTTTGAGCCCGAACCCCTCGCCTACCAGTACGTGCTCCATGGAACGTCCGCCCTGCCGGACATGAGCCCGGCCAATCCCCGGTACCGATTCCTGATCGAAGCCTGGCGGCGTCTGCCCCATGGGGCCACGCGACTTTTGGGCCCGCCCGTGGCAAAGCACTTGGCGTGAAGTCGTGAAGTCGTGAAGTCGTGAAGTCGTGAAGTCGTGAAGTCGTGAAGTCGTGAAGTCGTGAAGTCGTAAATCGTGAAGTCGTGAAGTCGTAAATCGTGAAGTGGTGAGTGGTGAAAAGGTGAGGGTGGACAAAGAATTCTACAGGCCTCACAAGAATCTGGACGCATGGAAAGTGGCCATGGATCTGTGCCGGGATGTCTATGTGGTCACGGAAGATCTGCCGGAGGGCGAAAGGTACGGTTTAGTGAGCCAGCTGAGGCGGGCGGCCGTATCGATTCCGAGCAACATCGCGGAAGGAGCGGGGCGGAATTCAAAGGCGGAGTTTGTGCAGTTTCTGGGCATAGCGCAGGGGTCCCTGGCCGAGCTTGACACCCAGCTCACCTTATGCACGGGGTATCTTGGAATGTTATCCCATGAGCAAGTAGAACCGGTCCTGGAAAAGATCGAACGGCTGAGCCGGATGCTCACCGCCCTCAAACGTCACCTGCGTTCGCGCCCCTAACCATCGCCCTTTCACGATTCACGATTCACGATTTCACGATTTCACGACTTCACGATTTCACGACTTCACGACTTCACGATGAGAATCCTCTACCTCGCCCATCGCATACCCTATCCGCCCAACAAGGGGGACAAGATCCGCTCCTACCACGAAATCCGCCACTTGGCCCGAAGACATCGGGTGGACCTGGCCTGTCTGTGCGACGTGGAAGAGGACCTGGCCTACCGGGAGGATTTGAAGCGCTGGTGCGGGCGGGTGGCCGTGGAGCGGCTGGTGCCGTGGCGGGCCAAGGCGGGGAGTCTGCCGGCCCTGTGGCGGGGAAGGCCGCTTTCGGTCCCCTACTTTTATCGGCCGGCCCTGCAGCGCGTGGTGGACCGATGGCTTGCTCGCGAAGGCTACGATGCGGTGGTCTGCTTTTCGTCGCCCATGGCCGAATACCTTTTCCGGAGCCGCTCGAAGGCGGGGCGCAGGCCGCTCTGGATCATGGACTTTTGCGACATGGACTCGGACAAGTGGCACCAGTATTCCAGGCGGGCGTCCGGGCCGGCCCGGTGGATCTACCGCCGGGAAGCGGAGCGGCTCCTGGACTACGAAAAGAAGGTGCAGGAACGCTTCGATGCCTGTTTTTTCGTCTCCCGCAAGGAAGCGGCTCTTTTTGGGGAGCGGGTTCCCGGGGCCCGCAACGTACACGTGGCTCCCAACGGGGTGGATACGGATCATTTTCGACCGGAAGCGGTTCCGGAGCGCCGGAACCAGGAAGCGGCGGGCGAAAACGGCGGGACCTCCCGGCTGGTCTTCGTGGGGGCCATGGATTATGCGGCCAATGTGGACGGCGTGTTGTGGTTTTCGGAGCGCATTTTTCCTCATATCCTCAAGGAACTTCCACAGGCTGTGTTCTGGGTGGTGGGTTCCCGGCCCCATCCTCGCATCAAGGCTCTGGCGGCTCGGCCGGGCATTCGGGTGACGGGCTTTGTGGAGGACGTGCGCCCGTATGTGGCTTCGGCCGCGTGCGTCGTCGTGCCCCTTCGGCTGGCTCGCGGTGTGCAAAACAAGGTGCTGGAGGCCATGGCCATGGGGCGGCCCGTGGTGGTCACCTCCCGGGCCCTGGACGGCATCGAAGCCCGGAGCGGCCGGGACGTTCTCACGGCCGACGACGAGGAGGGCTTCGCCCGGGAGGTTCTTCGGGTTCTGCGGGATCCTTCGCTGGCCGGAGAACTGGGCGCGCGGGCGCGGCGCTTTGTGGAGGAGAACCATGGTTGGGAGGCGGGGATGAACCGGCTGGAAGAGGTTTTGGTGGAGCTTCACCGGCATCGAAGCCGGCAAGGGGAGGGGGCATGAAACTCGTCCTGGTGGCCGGCGCCCGGCCGAACTTCATGAAGGTGGCGCCACTCCTTCATGCCGTTGCGCGGGCCAACGAGCGGCGCACGGCCGGTAACGGAGCCCTGCGACCGGTCCTGGTGCACACGGGCCAGCACTACGACATCATGATGTCGGAAGTCTTCTTTCGGGAGCTGGACATCCCGGATCCCGACATCAACCTGGAAGTGGGTTCGGGGACCCATGCGGCCCAGACCGCGGCCGTGATGGTGCGCTTCGAGGAAGTGTGTCGGGAGGATCCGCCGGACTGGGTTGTGGTCGTCGGGGATGTGAACTCCACCTTGGCCTGCACGCTGGTGGCGGCCAAGTTGGGGATCCCCGTGGCCCACGTGGAGGCGGGGCTCCGGAGTTTCGACCGCACCATGCCGGAAGAAATCAACCGGCTGGTGACGGACGTTCTGGCCGACCTGCTGCTCACCCCGTCTCCGGACGCCGACGAGAACCTTCTGCGGGAAGGGGTGCCGCCGGAGCGGATCCGACGGGTGGGAAACATCATGATCGACACCCTGGTGGCGAACCTTCCCCGGGCCCGGGCCCGGAGGGCCCATGAACGGCTGGGGCTGGAGGCCGGCCG
>JACIYN010000033.1 GCA_014359885.1 Desulfacinum sp. | reverse complement strand
CTGGTGACCGGTGCCGTGGGCCGCTCCAACCACTGGATGGAAGGTCGCGGCTTTTCCCGGCGGCGGATGCTTTCCTGGTCCCAGGTCCGGGAAATGAGCGACCGGGGGGTGTCTTTCGGCTCCCATACGGCCTCCCATCCCAGGCTGACCGAGCTTTCCCCGATGCAGGTGGAAGACGAGCTCGTCTCCAGCCGGCGCGCCCTGGAAGACGGGCTGGGAAAGCCCGTGCTCTCCTTTGCCTACCCCTACGGACTGGTGAACGACGAGGTGAGGGAAGCGGTGGAGCGGGCGGGCTACGGCCTGGCGTGCTCCACCCGGTCCGGATTCAATCGGAGGGAGACGGACCGGTTCCTGCTCCGTCGAATCGAGGTCTACGGTACCGACCGGGTGTGGCGGCTGGCTCAGAAGCTCACCTTCGCCATGAACGACGCTTCTCCATTCTTTCCCCTCAAGTACTATTGGAATCGGGCCCTGGCCCGATGGATCGGAAAAGGGATCTGATGGACCTGTCCGTTGTCATCTGTACGTTCAACCGAAGCTACAACCTGCCCCGATGCCTGGAGGGGTTGGCCGAACAAAGGGATGCGGACGGCCTGGACTGGGAAGTGGTCCTGGTGGACAACAACTCCACCGACGACACGGCCCGGGTGGCCTCCCGCCTGGCCGACACGCTGCCGCTTCGAATGCGCTACGCCTTCGAGGGCGAGCAGGGGCTGAGTGCGGCGAGAAACCGCGGGGTCCGGGAGGCCCTCGGCGGGTATCTCCTCTTCATCGACGACGACATTCGGGTGACTCCCCGCTGGCTCCGGTCGGCCTGGGACGCCTTCCGGGCTTCGGAGGCGGACGCGGTGGGGGGGCGCATCCACCTGGACCCGGGCGTTCCCCTGCCGGCATGGATCGACGGGGAGCTTCGGGGGTTTCTCGGGTACCAGGATTACGGGGACCGGCCCCTCGTCCTCGACGGCCTTCACCGCTATCCCTTCGGGGGCAACATGGGGGTCACGCGGGAGGCCTTCCTCCGCGTGGGCGGATTCGACACGTCCTACGGCCGCAAGGGGGAAGGCAAGAAGGCCGGGGAGCTCTTCAAGGGGATGGAGACCCATTTTTTCAAGCGGCTGGCCGCTCTGGGGGGAAAGATCTTCTATGAGCCCGCCATGGTCGTTTACCACAAGGTGGAGCCTCACCAGTTGCGGCGCAGCTACTTCCGAAGGATTCACTTCAATGCGGGATACCAGAAGGGATTCCTGGACGGGCTCCCCGCCGGAAGGAGGGCGGCGGGCGTTCCGCTCTACCTGCTGCCCCAGACCCTTCGTGCCTTGGGCCTGTGGGCGGAAGCGGCGTTCCGACGGCAACCCGCCGGAACCCTTCGCCGGGAAATGATCCTGGGCCACTTCCTGGGCCAGATCGCGGGCAGCGCCGCGTGGCACCGAAAAAACGAGAGGGGGCGGGCCGGATGAGGGATCTCTTTGTGACCGCCATCATTTTCGGGCTCATCCCCTTCATCCTGGTGAATCCCGTGGTGGGGGTCCTCACCTGGTGCTGGCTGGGTTTCATGAACCCCCACAAACTCTGCTGGGGTTTCGCCCAGACGTTCCCCTTCGCCCAGACGGTGGCCATCGCCACGCTCATTTCTCTCATGGCCTGGAAGGAGCCCAAGAGGATCCCCTGGACCCGGGAGACCAAGACCCTTCTGGCCTTCACCCTGTGGATGCTCGTGACCACCTTTTTCGCCCTGAACCCGGAAGGAGCTTGGGAGCAGTGGAACAAGGTGTGGAAGATCATGCTCATGACCTACGTGACCCTGATGGTCATGAACACCCCCAAGCGGATCCACATGCTCCTGTGGGTAACCGCCCTCTCCCTGGGCTTCTACGGCGTCAAGGGCGGCATCTTCACCTTGGCCACGGGGGGGCAGTTCATGGTTCTCGGTCCCGAAATGACTTTCATCGGCGTTCGGGGAGGCATCGCCCTGGCGCTCAACATGACCATCCCCCTCATGCGCTACCTTCAACTCACCACGCCCCAAAAGTGGATTCGGGTGGGCTTGGGCGCCGCCATGGCCCTCACGGGACTGGCCGTCATCGGCACGCACTCCCGGGGAGGCTTTCTCGGAGCCCTTGCCATGAGCTTCTTTCTCATCATGAAGACCCGGAGGAAATTCTTCTACACCCTTCTTCTGGCCGCAACCGCCTATGGCATTCTCTCCTTCATGCCCTCCTTCTGGGCCGAGCGGATGCACACCATCGAAACCTACGAAGAGGATGCTTCCGCCATGGGCCGTATCAATGCCTGGCTGTTCGCCTTCAATCTGGCCAAGGCCCGGCCCATCGGGGGGGGATTCGAGTGCTTCCGCGGCTGGCTGTTCGACCGCTATGCGCCCAATCCCAACGATGTGCACGACGCCCACAGCATCTTCTTCGAGGTGCTGGGAGAACACGGCTTCATCGGCCTGGGCCTCTATGGGGCCTTGATCCTCCTGACGTGGCGGTCGGCCGGCTGGATAAGGAAAAACGCCCAGGGGGACCCGCGGACCCAGTGGCTGGCCGATGCCGCGTCCATGATTCAGGTGAGCCTTGTGGGGTACATGGTGGGCGGTTCTTTCCTGGGACTGGCCTACTTCGATCTCTTCTACCACCTGGTGGGCATCATCGTTTTGTGCCGTGTGCTGCTGGAGCGGCACAAGGCGGGTGAAGACGTGGCCATCCAGGACTACAGGTTTTTTTAGGATGGGGGGAGGAAGGGAACACCCCATCCAGGAGGCGGCGCGACGGCTTCGGGCGGTCCTGGACGAGCCGGTCCTTTCGAAGGCGGTGCTCATCGTCGAAAGCGACGACTGGGGCCCCGGCCCGGACAGCCATGCTCGGGTGCTCGAAGATCTCGGGGCCCTCCTGAAGGCCCATCGGGACCACCGGGGGTGCCACCCCGTCGTGACCCTGGGACTGGTGCTGCGTACCCCGGTTCTGGATGGGAAAGGCTCTAACCTTTTTCCCAGTCTACACTGGATCGGTTTCCACCATGAGCAAAGCCGGCTCTTGCTGGAAAGCCTGCGAAAAGGGGTGAAAGAGGGGGTCTTTTCGCTGCAGCTTCACGGACAGGCCCACGGGTGGGAGCCTCAGATGGAGACCTTTCTCAAGCGGTGTGGACAAGCCGCCGGAAGGTTCTTCCATGGCGGTTTTCTCTGCTCGGAACTGCTCCCTCCCGACCTCCAGAGCCGGTGGCTGGACACTGGAAAGGGCGAGGATTCCACAACATGCCGGAAAAACTTCGCCGAGGCAGCCTACCGGGAAGCCTTGAGTTTTTCTCGCGAGCTGGACCGGCCTCCCACCGTGGCCGTGCCGCCCACCTTTATCTGGAACGATGCGGTGGAAGAGGGCTGGGCCCGAGGAGGGGTGCGGGTGGTGGTGACCCCCGGAAAACGCTATGCAAGTCGCGACGCCGCCCGCCGTCCGGTACCCGACCCTCGACGCCGGATCCATAACGGCCTCCGGAATCGCCTTGGACAGACCTACGTGGTGCGAAACACCTACTTCGAACCCTCTTTGGGCCACAAGGCGGAAAAGGTACTGGAAGCCCTCCAAAGAGATCACTTGGCGGGCCGCCCCACGTTGGTGGAAAGCCATCGATGGAATTTCATCCGGGACGACGAAACCCGCGGGAGGACCTTCCGGGAGTTGGACCGCCTCTATCGGGCCGCGCTCAACAAATACGGTCATCTGGTCTTCATGACCACGGAGGAACTGGCCCAAGCACTGACTTCGCCTCATTCGCCGTTGAGGGAGCGGAGTCTTCCGGCGAGGCTCAGGGCCATCCTTCGGCGGATCTGGCAGGATCGAATCTTGAGGGCCTGGGCGTGCCTCACGGGACTGGTGGTCCCCGGTTTTCTCCTGGTCAAGGTGCTGGAAGGAATCCTGGATCGTTACGAGAAAAGGGCTGCATGAGCACGTTCCTTCATCGATGGGAAGGGCAGCCGATCCGAACCGCCTTGGTTTTGGCCGGAGGGCTGGGCACCCGGCTGCGGCCGGTGGTGGCGGACCGGCCCAAGCCCCTGGCGGAAGTGGGCGGAGAGCCCTTTCTCGGGCGGCTGCTCCGCCGACTCAAGGCCCAGGGGCTGGGGCGGGTCGTGCTGTGCGTGGGGCATCAGTGGGAGCGGATCGCGGATTACGTGGGCGACGGCGCCCCGTGGGGGCTGGACGTGGTCCTTTCGGTGGAGCCGACGCCCCTGGGGACGGCCGGGGCGCTGAAAAACGCCGAAAGGCACGTGGAGGGACCGTTTTTCGCCCTGAACGGAGACACCTTCCTGGACGTCTCCCTGGACGCCATGGCCCGCTTTCATGAAGAGAACGGCTGGCTGGCCACCCTGGCCGTGGCCCGGGTCCAGGATGCCGGCCGGTTCGGCCTGGTGGAGAAGGACCCCCGGGGACGGCTTCTTTCCTTCAACGAAAAGAGGGGAATCCCGGGAACGGCGGGGTGGGTGAACGGGGGGGTCTATCTCTTCGAAAGGCGCGTGCTGGACCTCATCCCGGCCGGGCGGCCCGTATCCCTGGAGCAGGAGGTCTTTCCGGCTCTCATCGAGCGCGGTGAGGCACTCGGCTGCTTCGCCTCCCGGGGCTACTTCATCGATATCGGCACGCCGGAAAGCTACTTCAAATCCCAGAAAGAACGGGAGCATCTGCCATGATCTTTCGAAGCAAGGCTCCACTTCGCATCAGTTTCGCCGGAGGGGGTACGGACGTGCCGCCCTATCCCGAGGAAAGGGGAGGGGCCGTATTGAGCGCCACCATCGACAAGTACGCCTACGCGTCCCTTGTCCCCGGCGGCGACGGACACATCGAAGTGCAGTCCCTGGACTACGACATCGTGGCCAAGTACCACACCGAGGATCGGCTGCCCTATGACGGGGAGCTGGACCTGGTAAAGGCCGTCATCCGCAACTTGGGGGCGCCCACCGGCTTCCGTCTCTTCATGCACACGGACGCTCCGCCCGGTTCCGGCCTGGGAACGTCCTCCACGGTGGTGGTGAACCTCATCGGGCTCTTTCAAAGGTGGCTCCGAAAGCCCCTGGTTCCTTACGAGATCGCCCAGCTGGCCTACCAGATCGAGCGGATCGAACTGGGGATCAAGGGCGGCAAGCAGGACCAGTATGCGGCCACCTTCGGCGGGTTCAACTTCATCGAGTTCTTGGGGGACGCCGTGGTGGTGAATCCCCTGAGAATTCCCCAGGACCTGGTGAATGAGCTGGAATACCGCCTGCTGCTCTGCTACACGGGCAAGACCCGGCTTTCCGCCAACATCCTGGACCGCCAGATTTCCAGCTACCAGCAGAAGAAAAGGGACGTGGTGGCCGCCCTGGACGCCACCAAGGAACTGGCCTTCGAGCTCAAGCGGGCGCTCTTGACCGGAAAGCTGGACGATTTCGGCGATCTGCTGCACCAGGGCTGGGAGATGAAGAAACGCTTCGACACCGCCATCACCAATCCCCAGATCGACGCCATGTACGAAGAGGCGCGCAGGATGGGAGCCTTGGGGGGCAAGATCCTGGGAGCCGGCGGCGGAGGCTACCTGCTGCTCTACTGCCCCTTCGACCGCAAGCACCTGATCGCCGAACGCCTGGAGCAGCTGGACGGCCAGGTGGTGGAGTTTCGATTTGAACAAAGCGGCGTTCAGAGCTGGGTGGCGTGACGTTTCAGACGGCCTCGAACGGAAGTGCCCCGAAACTCGGACGGAACGCGCAACGGCCGAGTCATGGATCCAGCCGCCATGATGAAATCCTTTGAAACGGCCTGGCTCGTGGCCAGAGCCGCAGCCTCCAATCAGGTGGCCCGGTGGGCTCCATCTCTGTATGTTTCCCTCACCGGACAGACGGGGCGAGGTCGGGCGGACGAGGAGGATCCCCAAAGCATCGCCGAATACTTTTTCCAATGCCTGGAGGACTATTTCCGGAAGCTGGAGCTTCTTGGAAAAGATCCGGGAACCTGGCTGCAGGGCGGCCACGTGCTTGAGTACGGGCCCGGGGATGTCCTGGGGATGGCCTTGCTGCTCTACGCACATGGTGCGGAGCGGGTGGTGTGTGTGGATCGGTTTCCCCTGGAGAGATTGACTTCCAAAAACGTTACGGTATACCGGGCGCTTCTCGAGAGGTTGGACGGGGCTCGGCGCAGACGCGCCGAAGGGGCTTTCAGGACGAAGGCGGGCCCCGGGAGCGGATTCCGCGAGGAATGTATTGACTATTGCGTGGAACCCGCCGGTGGGGCTCCCCGCGGTCGATCCTTCGATCTCATTCTGTCACGGGCCGTTTTGGAACATGTGGATGATCTGGAGACGCTTTTCCGCAACATGAGAGCATGCCTGAAAGAAAACGGACTGGCCGTGCACAAGGTGGACCTGGAAAGCCATGGACTGGACAGGGAGACGGAGTTTGATTTTCTTACATGGCCGGACCGGCTGTACCGGATGATGTACTCCCACAAGGGATTTCCCAATAGGGTGCGTGTCGACGGTTACATGCGGCTGGCGCGGAAAAACGGTTTCAGGCTGCTTCACCTCGAGCCCACCGGGATGGTGGAGACGGAAGGCATCGAGCGGATCAAGAACCGCCTGCCGGGAAGCCTCCGCGACGTCCCCGCGGACCTGTTGCGATGGCGCGGGTTCTGGATGATCTTGGGGGCGGATGGACAAAGTTGATGGAGATGGTGTGTCTCATGGGCTCGCGTATGGATCGGAATGGAAAGCGCTACCTCGTCCTCACGGAGAAATTTCCCCCACGTAAAGGGGGATCCAATACGACCTTTGAGGAGGTGTACAGGCGAATTGGGGGGAAGGATACCCATATCGTGGCCAACAGCCAGCCGGGAGCGTCCGCTTTTGACCGCACGAGCCCCAACACGGTCCACCGATTGGACCTGGAACGCCGGCCCTGGTTGAAGCCCGAATCCCTCGGTATCTACGTCAAACTGTTCCTCAAAGCCCTGGCATTGCGCCTCGAGCACCCGTTCGATGAAATCCATTGCGGCCGCGTCTTGTCCGAGGGGTTTGTGGGGTGGCTCGTTTCCGTGCTGACAAGGACTCCTCTAGTGATCTATGCCCACGGGGAAGAAATCACCACCTGGAGAACCCCGGTCAAGTACAGGTTCATGCGTTTCACCTACCGGCGGGCCGATGCCGTTATAGCCAACAGCCGGTTTACCGCGGATCTGCTGGCAGCCATGGGTGTGCCGGAAGGGAAGATTCATGTGATCCTGCCCGGTGTGGATCTGGATCTCTTCAGGCCCTGCGAAGACAAGGATTTGGTACGTTCTTCCCTGGGCATCGCCCCGGAGACGAAGCTGATATTTTCTGTGGGACGCTTGACCCGCCGAAAGGGTTTCCATCAGGTGGTGCGGGCCTTGCCGCACCTGGTCGGAAAGGGGCTGCAGGTCCGGTACGTGGTGGCGGGCATCGGACCGGACAGGGAGTACCTTCTGGATATCGCGCGGGAGTGCGGAGTGGCCGATCGGGTGAGGCTCCTTGGTGCCGTAACGGACGATGAGTTGGTCCGGTGGTATCAGGCGGCCGACGTCTTCGCCATGCCCAATTATGATGTGGACAACGACACGGAGGGCTTCGGCAAGGTTTACGTGGAGGCGTCCGCCTGCAAGACCCCCTCGGTGGCTGGCCGCACGGGCGGGACGGGGGACGCCGTGCTGGATGGAGTGACGGGGCTTCGCGTGGACGGATCTTCCGTTTCGGCCGTTGCGGAGGCTCTCCAGCGGCTCCTGTCGGACCCCGGTCTTTGTTCGCAACTGGCGGAACAGGGGTATAGACGAGCGGTTACGGAATTTTCATGGGACGCGGCGGCGGTGAAGATCGCCGGCATCCTGGGGGGATGGGATCGGCGATGAGAGAAGATCGGGGGCGAGGCCTGCTGGAGCGAGGGCTGCGAAAAGTCTTGCGCATCCTTGAAGGACCTCCCGTACGCAGGGAAACGGTGGTCAAGGTGGTGGATCCTTCCGCAAGGAAACGGTGTCCGCCGTGCTTCCTGGTGGGGGTTTACCGGTCCGGGACCACCCTGCTCCGATATGTTTTGGACAGCCACAGCCGAATCGCCGTGCCGCCAGAGACCAATTTCCTCACCAGCCTGGCGGAGATGTGGGCTTCGGACTGGATGAGAAAGGGACTCCGGGGCGTGGGCGTGGACGAGGAGGGCCTGCTGGAGCGCCTTCGCGACTTCGCCTGGACCATCTACGACGACTACGCTCTGGCCAAGGGCAAGGCCCGCTGGGTGGACAAGACCCCCTCCTATGTGGACATCCTCGATTTCATCGATCGTCTCTTCGGCCCCGAGTGCCGCTTCATCATGCTCTATCGCCACGGCCTGGACGTGGCCCAATCCATGGCCGCTGCCTACACAAGTGACGGGCTGGCGGGCCCTGCGAAGCACTACGCGGACCTCTTTGCCCGGTCCCCCCGCATAGCCTTTGCCCGGTATTGGGTCGATCGGTGCCTCATGATGATCGATTTTGAAAGGAAAAATCCCGATCGCTGTCACCGTATTCTTTATGAACACTACGCCGAGGCCCCCCACCACCATCTACCCCAAGTCTTTTCTTTCCTGGGAGAGGAGTGGGAACCGGACGTGTTGGATTACCATCTCAAGCCCCATGATTTCGGCCTTCAGGACTACAAGATCGAAAACGCCAGGGGGTTCAAGCCGAGGACGTCCACCTACCGGCATTGGGACCGGGAGGAGATCGCGGAAGCGGCCCGGATGGCGGCGCCCGTCCTGGAACAGTTGGGATACCCCGTTCCGTGAAAGGAATCCGTCCCGAAATACGCCTCTTCCCGGCGGTCGGCTGGCTGTTGGCCCTCCTTCTTTCCGCGGCCGCGCGCGAAAAGGCCGCGGCGGGGCGTCTCGCGTGCTTCGAGAAGGAAATCCCCGTGGCCCGCGAAAGCCGCCTGGGATTCCGCCCGGCGGACGCCGGGGTGATGGGCTGGGCGGCCGGAGACGACGTGGACGGAACGGGAC
>JACIYN010000032.1 GCA_014359885.1 Desulfacinum sp. | reverse complement strand
TGGGAGCCGAAAGACACCCCCCGGTCGCTCATTTCCCGGACCTGGGACCAGGAAAGCATCCGCCGCCGGGAAAAGCCGCGACCTTCCATCCAGTGGTTGGAGCGGCCCACGGCACCGGTCACCAGGAAGACGGTGGCCGGAATCCCCAAGCGTTCCAGGACGGGCCAGGCGTTTTCGTAGTTGTCCGCATAGCCGTCGTCGAAGGTGACGGCCACCGACCGATCCGGCAGGGAAAGGCCTCCGGTGAGCGCGCCGTAGATCTCCTCGAGACTCACAACCCGAAAACCGCGGCGAACCAGATAGGCCATGTGCCTTTCAAAGAGCGCCGGCGGACAGGCGAACCGCGCGTCCGGCGGCTCCTTCGGCTCGCTCACCATGTGATACATGAGCACCAGAAAGCGGCTCATGGGCCGGTCACCGTCACGGGATCCCCGTCGGCGGGAAACCAGGTCACCCGGCGGGGCAGCCGCACGCCTCGCAAAAGCCCGCGCTTCATCTTCCGATCCAGCTCCCTTTCGTGCCGCCACAGGCGGTCCTTCACCTGGTAGAGGCGCCCTCGCTCCCTTTGGGCCGCCCCGAGCCTCTCCCCCCGTTCCAGGCGGTCCGTGAGCTCCGCGTAGACCTCCGCGCTGTCCCTCACACCCCGCCAAAACAGGGTGAGCTCGTCGTCGCCGTCTCGCACTTCCGGACACACGTGGGCGATGAGCCGGCCCGTGTCGATCCCCCGATCGATGTAATGAATCGTGCATCCCACCCTATGGGGCTCTTCGTTGTACAAAGCCCAAAAGGTCCCGTCCGCTCCCCGGTAGTGGGGGCTGAGGCCGCCGTGGAGGTTCACCATGCCCCGTCTTCCCTTGCCCAGGAGTTCCCCCCGGATGAGGGAGGTGCCGAAGACCGTGATCAGGTCCGGATCCAGTTGGTTCGCCAGATCCAGCACGCGGGGGTGGTTGATGTGGGGCACTTCATGGAGCAAATCGGGCCGTTGGAGCCGGGGGCGTCCATCGGGGAAGAAGAAGGCCGCCTCCCTGCCGCCCCCGTAGCGGCGCCGATCCCGAATCCAGCGCCACCCTTTAAGCCACAGTAGGCGGGGATTCCGGGCCCATTTGCGAAGCTTTTCCTCATGGAGCTCGCTTCCCGTTTCCTGGACCACGGCCACGGCCCTTGCGGCCCGGCAGAGCCGGTTGGCCACATAGAGATGCCGGGGCGAGCGTCCGCAAAGGATCATGATGCGGAGATCGGACATGGGAGCCTTTCTTCAGCGGGTTTCGTGTCGGATGGAATGGGGAGATCGGCGATCTTCATCAACAGGGCGTCGGCAAAGAATTTGGCGGCCCAGTTGGGAAACTCGAACCGGGAATAGGCGCCCCAGATGGGGTGGGAGCCGGCCACGGCGCCGTCGTCGGGTCCGCCGGTCCCTGTGATGCGATGCCGGGACTTGAGATAGTTCACGGCCCTTTCGAAGGCCGCCTCGAAGCTCCCGTCCCCGTCCATCCCCACCTGCACCCATCGCTTCCAGATGAGCGCGATCTGGGCCACTCCCGTAAGACACACGTAGCGGCCACGGGGCCGCCAGTTCTCATCGTAGGCTCCGGCCAGGGATCCGTCCTTTCGCTGAATTCCCGCGAGGACCCTGGATGTCCGCAAGGCGGCTGCCACGTAATGGTCCTTGGAAAGGAGCAGGCCCGACTCCTGGAAACCCCGCACCGCGTAGGCGATGGTGTGGGTGAACGGAGGCCGGCCGGCCACAAAGGCGTTGTCGTGAAACCAGCCCGCGGAATTCTGTCGGCCCAAGGCCCAGTCCAGGTTCCTTTTGGCGGCTTCCACCAGGGCCTTTTCGCCGGAGATCCGACCGGTCCTGGCCAGAGCCCATGCGGAGCGGGTGTTGTAGGTGTGGGGCACGCCGTTGTGGACGCTCCGGCGCCAACATCCGTCCGGATCCTGGCGGCTCACCATCCACCGGCAGGCCCGCACCGCCGCCTCCAGACATTCGTTCCTCCCCAGCTGCACGTATCCAGCCAGAAGGCCGTGGACGATCTGCCCCGTGTTGAAGATGACCGGACGGCTCCCCGGTTCGCCGAAATGGCCGGGAAAAGCCCCGTCCTGGTGCTGCAACGAAAGCTCCCAGTCCAGAATGCGCTGGGCCCGCTCTTTCCATTCCATCTGCCCGAGGACGGACGCGGCCGTAAGAAGGGTCTCCACCAGATATCCGCTGGTTTCCGGATAGCTGGGAAGCCAGCCGTCTTCGAAACTCCAGCCCGCGGACACACCGCCCTCGTCCGGCATGCCTCGGCGCACATCTTGAGCCCGGCGGATCCAGCCCAGCACAGCCTCAAGATGCGCCCGGTCGTCCCTTCCGGCCCCGTTGGGCGATGGAAGCACATCCCGGAACACCAGGCGAAGATGCTCCGGGCGCCACGGCTTGTACCGGCACCACGCCTCATAAAGAAGCCGCACACTCACCCCCGCCCCTTCCCAGCCATCTCCACCCCACTCCCCACTCCCCACTCCCCACTTCACGATTCACGATTCACGACTTCACGACTTCACGACTTCACGACTTCACGAAGCCCCCCCGGAAGGGGCACATGGCTCACCACGTAGCGATGCTTCCCCGACGCCTCCGCCGCAATGTGGTCCACCAGGCGGATCCCCACCTTCACCTCTTCTCCCAGGCGGGCTTTCAGACCTTGCACCACCTGGCTCCGGCGCGCCTCGTCCCATTCCGGGCCCGGCACCACCAGCACCTCCACGTCGTCCACGGCGTGCTGGATGAACTTGAACCGGGCCACGCCCGGCGTGGCCCTGAGAACATAGATCACGGCCAGGGCGTGCATGATGGTGCCGTCCGGTCGGGTGACGAAGTCCGTGGTCCTGCCCGAGACCTCGCCCAGCACGTGGAGCCCGCGGCCTTCCCGGCACATTTCGTCCGTGTAGCGGACCACGTCCCCCGTGCGATAGCGGATGAAGGGTTGCGCCTGCGAGCACAGGCCGGTCATGACGGCCTCGCCCAGTTCTCCGGGCTTCACCGGGCGGCCGTCTCGATCCAGAACCTCCAGGATGATGCTTTCGCTCATGAGGAGCATCTGTCCCGCCGGGCTTTCATGGGCCGTGAACCCCACATCCCGGCTTCCGAACTCGCTCGCCGCCGGCACCCCGAAAACCTCCTGAAGCAAGGCCCTCTGATGAGGATAGAGGGGCTCGCCCGTGGTGAAGACCGCCCTGAGGCCGGGAAGGCGCAGGTCCACGCCCTTTTCCCGCGCCCGGGCCGCCAACAGGCTCAGGCTGCTGGCGTAACCGTACAGGCTCTTCGGGCGGAAGCGCCGGATGGCCTCGATGTAGGCGTCCACGTTGGGAAGAGACATCTCGAAGGCGTTGAGGAAGAGTTGGTTCACCAGGCGATCCCGGAAAAGCTTGATCCTGTCCGCCCGGCTGGGCTTGACGCCCGCCCCCCACAGCCACACCTGGGGATCGCCCACGTCCACACCCCACCAGCGCTGGGATCGGAACCGGCCGGCCGTATCGGACGCCTGTCGCCACCTTCCGAAGTAGAAGATGAGGGGCTCGCCGCTGGACCCCCCGGTGTTGTAGAGGTAGGCGCCTCCGGGGACTCCGAGCCAGGCGATGCGGTCCCGGTTTTCCCGTGCATCCTTTTTGTCCATGGTGGGAAGGCGCCCGAGATCGGCCAGGGTCATGGCGTCCACGGCCCGTTCGTCCAGCCCGGCGTCTCGGATCCTTTCCGCATGCCACGGGCAGTGCCGAAGTGCGAGCTTGAGCAGCGCCCGGAGTTTTTCCGTTTGGAGGGCCTCGATCC
>JACIYN010000031.1 GCA_014359885.1 Desulfacinum sp. | reverse complement strand
TGGCCCAGGGAACGGCGGAAGTGGGCCACGACTGGCCCGGCTACTGGAAGGGCAAGAACGAAGCCTTCGTGGCCTTCGCCTCCGTCCCCTTCGGCCTGGACGCGGAAGGCTACAACATCTGGCTCTACGAAAAGGGCGGCCTGGAGATGATGCAGGAACTCTACGGCCAGTTCGGCCTCCATGCCCTTCCCTGCGGCCAGGTGGGCCAGGAAATGGGCCTTTTTTCCAACAAGCGCGCCACCAAGATGGAGGACTTCAAGGGCCTTCGCGTGCGCACCCCCGGTTGGTACATGGACATCATGAACATGCTGGGCGCTTCCGTGAGCCCCCTGCCCGGCGGTGAAGTCTATCTGGCCCTGGAGCGCGGCGTGATCGACGCGGCGGAATTCTCTTCCCCCGCCATCAACTACCCCATGGGCTTCGACGAAGTGACCAAGTACTCCATCCAGCCCGGCGTGCACCAGCCCGCCTGCCAGTGCGCCATCTTCTTCAACAAGAAGGCCTGGGACGAGCTCCCGGAAGACCTCAAGTGGATCGTCCGGATCGCCGCCAAGGAAACCCAACTGTGGAGCTACAACTGGATCAACGCCCTGAACGCCAAGGCCATCGAGCTCTTCAAGAAGAAGATCGAACTGGTAAGGATGGATACGGAAACGCTCATCGAGTTCCGCAAGACCACCAAGCAGTACCTGGATTCGCTCAAGGAAAAGTATCCGGACGTGAAGAAGGTGCTGGATTCCCAGGAAGCCTTCATCGAGGAATACGCCGTGTGGCGTGATGCCCGAAGCGGCGTGACCCCGTGGCCCTACGAGACTTACATCTCCGGAAGAATCACGGAATAAAAAAAACCTGGAGACGAAACATCAGGACCCAAGGCGCCCCGGCTTCGGCCGGGGCCCGGTGCATCGAGCCGCCGGCCCGTGCACCCCGTTTCGGGAGACACCACCATGGCCAACAGTCTGACATCGCTGATCGACGGCTTCATCGACCGCCAGGGGCGGCTCTGCGCCCTGCTCATCCTGCCCCTGTGCCTCGTGGTCATCTACGAAGTCTTCATGCGCTACCTCTTCAACGCCCCCACCACCTGGGGCTTCGAAGCCACCACCTTTCTTTACGGCATTCACTACATGCTGGGCCTGGCCTACACGGAACTGCACAACGGACACGTGAAGGTGGACATCGTCACGGCCCGCATCAAGAAGAAAACGGCCGCGATCCTTGCCATCGTCACCAACTGCGTCATCTTTCTTCCCGTCATGACCCTTCTCACTTATTGGACCGGCCGTTTCGCGTGGGATTCCACGTTGCAGATGGAAAAGAATCCCACCAGTTGGGCCCCGCCCATCTGGCCCATCAAGATCATCATGGCCGTGAGCTTCCTTTTCCTGCTTTTGCAGGGAATCTCCAAACTGGTCCACGACATCCGATCCCTCCAATCCATGGATTAAGACTTTCGAGGTGAAGCCCCATGAGTCCCGAATTCCTCACCGTGGCCATGTTCGGCACCCTGATCGTGGCCGTGGCCCTTGGACATCCCCTGGCCTACACCCTGGCCGGCGTGGCCACCCTCTTCGGCCTGATCGACAACGGCTTCAACGTCCCCATGCTGTTCAACATGTTCGCCAACAACTGCTGGGGCGTCATGGACAACTACGTGCTGGTGGCCATCCCGCTTTTCATCTTCATGGCCCAGCTCCTGGACCGTTCCAAGGTGGCGGAAAAGCTCTTCGAATCCCTCTACATCGTGCTGGGAAGCCTGAAGGGCGGCCTGGGCCTGGCGGTGGTGGTGGTGTGTACCGTCTTTGCCGCCACCACGGGCATCATCGGCGCCTCCGTGGTGGCCATGGGCCTTCTGGCCACCCCGGCCCTCCTGGACAAGGGTTATGATAAGGGATTGACCAGCGGCATCATCTGCGCCGCCGGCACCCTGGGGATCCTCATTCCCCCCAGCATCATGATGGTGGTCTACGGCGGTCTCACGGGCCTCAAGGAAACGTCGGTGGGGAACCTCTTCGCCGGCGCCGTCATTCCGGGCCTGATCCTTTCCGGCCTTTACTTTCTCTACATCCTCGTCCGCTGCACCATCAATCCCAAGGCCGGGCCTCCCATCAGCAAGGAAGAAGCCCGCAAGTGGACCGCGGCCCAGAAGTGGGCCATGACTCTGAAATCCCTGGTCCCCCCCCTGGCCCTCATCTTCATGGTCATGGGAACCATCCTGGGCGGCGTGGCCACGCCCACGGAAGCGGCGGGCTTGGGCGCGCTGGGGGCCTTCATCCTGGCCCTGGCCAACCGCCAGCTCACCTGGCAGGTCCTGAAGGAAGCCAGCTACGCCACCCTGCGGACCACCGCCATGGTCATGATGCTCTTCATCGGCGGAAAATTTTTCAGCAGCGTCTTTCTTAGCATGGGCGGCGGCGACGTGGTGGCCGATCTTCTCATCGGGTCGGGCCTCTCCACCTGGGCCGTCATCGCCATCATGATGCTCATCGTCTTCATCATGGGCATGTTCGTGGACTGGGCCGCCATCCTGCTCGTCACCGTGCCCATCTTTATGCCCATCGTTCTGGAACTGGACGTGGATCCGCTGTGGTTTTCCATGCTCATGTGCGTGAATCTGCAGACCTCGTTCCTCACGCCGCCCTTCG
This sequence comes from Desulfacinum sp., assembly GCA_014359885.1. GTDB lineage: Bacteria > Desulfobacterota > Syntrophobacteria > Syntrophobacterales > DSM-9756 > Desulfacinum. The sequence goes on along the minus strand of JACIYN010000031.1, from coordinate 42,335 downwards.
GCTACGCCCTCTTCTACTTTGCCGGCGTGGCCCCGAAGGGCTACGATATGATGGTCATCTACCGGGGCATCGTCCCGTTCGTGCTGCTGCAGCTCATCGGGCTCACCCTCATGGCGCTCTTTCCGCAGACCATCACGTGGCTGCCGTCCCTCTTCTTCGGGAGCTGAGGTGGAAGCAAACCGCGAATGAACGCAAATAGATGTAAATAGGCTTTGGCCGCGGGCGCTCCGTAGGGGCGAAAGATGTTTCGCCCCTACAGCCCCCGCGCCATCCACGAGCTCCATCGGGTAATGTGAAAGAGAACCGCGAATGAACGCCAATAGACGCAAATCTTTTTGGTTGTAGGAACTGCGAAGGCCGCAATGCGGGTGCCCGGCCATGCAAGGGGCGCGCAGTGACCCCTAGAGAATGGCATATTGCGGCGTTCCGACAAATGCCCTTGCTCCGGCCCGCTCTTTCATCCATGCGGGGGCCGCGAGGGGAGTCATGACTGTTAAACGGGAAGGTGAATATCGCTTTCCGTTCAGGCATTCGGAATTTCAGTGTCTTTCCATCCCTTGAAGCCCTCACCCAGGACGAAGCCATGCATCCCACAGAGCTTCTTCGGCAGTTCGAGGAAAAGGCCCAGGCCGTTCAAACCGTGGTGCGCCGGGTGTCCCACTGGCGGGAAGCGGTTCGTTACGCCGTGGACCTGACGACCGAGCGGGGCGGCCGAACCCTGGCCCCCATGAACCTCCCTCCGGAGGCGTCCAGGTCCCTGGAGGAAGCGACGGCATCCGGCACGGTGCGGATCCTGGATCCGCCCCTTCGAAACCACCTGGAAGGCATCCATACGGGACTCACCCCGGCCGACTGGGCCATCGCCGAAACGGGCACTTTGGTGCTGGATTCCACCTCCGAAGACCTTCGCATCGCCACCATGCTCTCCGAGGTGCACGTGGCCGTTCTTCCCGCAAGCCGCATCCGCGCGGACTCGCTGGAACTCAAGGGAGAAATCGCCACGCTCCAAAAGAACGGACCCCGCTACGTGGCCTTCATCTCCGGAGCCAGCCGCACGGCCGACATCGAGCGGGTACTCACCATCGGGGTCCACGGTCCCCAGGAACTGCACGTCCTCATCCTGGAGGAGGATGCGTCATGATTCGAACTCCCGGCGACGTGAAGACCTACCGGAAGGAACTGCGGGAAGCCCTGCAGAACACCTTCCTCCGACAGACCCTGGACAATTTCGCGGCGGCCTATCGGGAATCCCGCGCCAAGGCCTTCGAAGGCATGGACCTGGAAGGACTCATCGCCGACATCGCCTCCCGAAAGGATTCCGCCCTTCCCCGGCTGGACGAGCTTCTGGCGGAATTCAAGAGGAACGCGGAATCCGCGGGCGCCGTGATCCATGAAGCCGCCACGGCGCAGGAAGCCAACGAGATCATCGCCCGCATCGCCCGGGAAGGGGACGTTCGAAAGGTCATCAAGTCCAAGTCCATGACGGCCGAAGAGACCTTCCTGAACGACCATCTGGAACGGGAGGGGCTCCAGGTGACCGAAACGGACCTGGGCGAGTGGATCATTCAGCTCCGGCGCGAAGGCCCGTCCCACATGGTCATGCCCGCCATCCACCTTTCCCGCCACCAGGTGGCCGAGCTCTTCACCCGGGTGACGGAAGAGCCCATGGAGCCCGACGACATCGAAAAGATGGTGAAGGTGGCCCGGCGCACCCTCCGCCGGGCCTACCTGGAAGCGGACATGGGCGTTTCCGGGGCCAACTTCGCCATCGCCGATTCGGGCACCCTGGGGCTGGTGACCAACGAGGGAAACGCCCGGCTGGTGACCACGCTCCCGCGGATCCACGTGGCCCTGGTGGGCCTGGACAAGCTGGTGCCCGATCTGGAGACGGCTCTCACCATCCTGAAGGCTCTTCCGCGAAACGCCACGGGGCAGGCCATCTCCACCTACGTCACCTGGATCACGGGAGCCGTGGAGTGCGCCGCAGCCCCTTCGGGCCGGAAGGAACTGCACATCGTCTTTCTGGACAACGGCCGGCGCGCCCTGGCGAAGAACCCGCTCTTTTCCCAGGCCCTTCGGTGCGTCCGCTGCGGCGCCTGCGCCAATGTGTGCCCCATCTACCGGCTGGTGGGCGGCCACAACTACGGCCACGTGTACATCGGCGCCATCGGGCTCATTCTCACCGCCTTCTACCACGGCGTGGAAAACGCCCGGGCCCTGGTCCTGAACTGCCTCAACTGCCAGGCCTGCAAGGCGGTCTGCCCGGCGGGCATCGACCTGCCGCATCTCATCAAGAACGCCACCCGCCACGTGCTGGATCGGGAAGGCCGGCGCCCCCTGAAGAACGTGCTCCTCAGGCCCGTCCTCAAGGACCGCAAGCTCTTCCACTTCCTGCTCCGGAAGGCCTACCTGGCCCAAAAGCCCCTGGCGGGCGGGGAGACCATGCTGCGGCACCTGCCGCTCTTTTTTGACAAGGCCCACGGGTTCCGGAGCCTCCCCGTGGTGAGTCCCCGTCCCCTTCGGGACCGCTGGGACCGGGTCCGCCCGGACGTGAAGGCGCCCCGGATGCGGGTGGCCCTTTTCGGCGGCTGCCTGGTGGATTTCGTCTATCCCGAGCAGGCGGAAGCCGTCCTGCCGATCCTGAAAAAAGAACGGGTGGCCGTGGACTACCCCTTGGACCAGACCTGCTGCGGCCTTCCGGCCCTCATGGCCGCCGAAAAGGAGACCGCCCGGGACGTGGCCGTCCAGAACATCCGGGCCTTCGAGGATTCCGGCGCCGACTGGATCCTCACCCTGTGCGCCTCCTGCGGATCCCATCTCAAGGAAAACTACCCCAAGCTCCTGGGGGACGCCCCGGCATGGAAGGAACGCCTGAAATCCTTCACCGGGAAGGTGATCGACCTCAGTTCCTTCCTCGTGCACGTTCTGAAGGTCCGGGCCGAAGACTTCCGCGGGACCGGCGCCAAGGCGGCCTACCATGCCCCCTGCCACCTGTGCCGGGGCCTCAAGGTGGTGGAAGAGCCCAGAAAGCTCCTGGAGATCGCCGGGCTCCAATACGTTCCCTCCCCGGACGAGGACGTGTGCTGCGGGTTCGGCGGATCGTACTCCCTGGAATTCCCGGAAATCTCCGCCGAACTTCTCAAGCGCAAGCTGGACCACGTGGAAGCCTCGGGGGCGGACCTTCTCGTCACCGACTGCCCGGGCTGCGTCCTGCAGCTTCGCGGCGGCATGGACAAGCGGGGCGGCCGCGTGCGGGTCTGCCACATGGGGGAAGCGGTGGCGGAAGCGTATAAGGATTGAAGGATTAGAGGGATAAGGATTAGAGGGGTAAGGGATAGGGGGTAGGGGGTAGGGGGGACAGGAAAAGCGAGAGAGGAGACGGACGTTCATGTTGGAAATCGCGAATGCGGTGGCTGTGATCACGGGAGGAAGCGGCGGCATCGGCAAGGCCCTGGCCCAATACTGGATCGGAAACGGCGGCAGGGTGGTGCTGGCGGACATCGCCGAGGACGCCCTGGAGAAGACGGCGCGGGAGCTGCGGGATGCCGGCGGAGAGGTGGTCACGGTGGTCTGCAACGTCACCTCGGAAGAGGACAACGCCCGGCTGGCGGATACGGCCATGGAAGCCTTCGGCGCCATCAACCTGGTGGCTCCCTTTGCCGGGATCATCGCCGACGGGCTTCTGCTGGCCCCGGACCGGGAGACCGGCAGGGTCACCCGGAAGGTGAGCCTGGAACAGTTCCGGAAGGTGGTGGACATCAATCTCACCGGAGTCTTTCTCACCGTCCGCGAATGCGCCGAACGCATGATCAACCACGGCTGCCGGGGCCTCATCTGCCTTGTCTCTTCCACCGGATCCCTGGGCACGGCGGGCCAGATCAACTACTCGTCAACCAAGGCGGCCATGTCCGTCTTTCCCAAGGTGATTACGGCGGAGTTCTTCCGGCGCGGCATCGCGGACCGGATCCGCTGCGTGGCCGTGGCTCCCGGCTACGTGGGAACCCCCATGGTGCGGGGCATGAACCAGAAGGCCTTGGAAAAGATCCTGAACGAGGTGCCCATCGGGCGTCTGATCGAACCGGAAGAGGTGGCCTCGCTGGTGGGCGAACTCTATCGGAACGAGGCGCTGGCGGGGGACGTCTACTTCATCCACGGGGGGCTTCGGCTGGGATCCCGCGGCTGAGAACAGGCGCCCAGAAAGGCTTCTCCACGACCGGGCCCGAGGTGTAGGGGTGAAAGATTTTTCGCCCCCACACTTTTTACGCATGTCGGCCGGATCGCCCGCTTTGCACGTAGCTAAGGATGTGGGTGACGTAGCGCTCGAAGTCGTCCAAGTGGTTGCGGAAAACCCCGTAGACCACGGCATCGTCCACCTTTTCATAATAGTGCACAAGGAGGTTCCGGAAGCGGGCCATTCGCTCGTAGACCGCCACTTCATCCCGCGGCAGGATCCCATGGTCGGCCAGGATCCGAAAGGCCTCGCTGTACGATCCCGGCTCCTCGAATCCCTCGTCCGATAGGATGTGGTGGGCGATATCGATGCAAGCCTCCACAAGAATGTGAAGCGTTCTTTCCACAAACCTGCGGGAGCGGGGGTCCCGGCAATAGACGTCCCAGGTGATATCGACCGCATCCCGAAGCAGCTGCACATTGGCGCGGATGTCCGAACACATGCGCTGGATCAGCACTTCATCGACCACGGCGGAGTTGCTCCTGCATCTTTTGGACGTAGCGCCGGTGGTAGTGGAGGAAGTCCTGGTAGGCCCTGCGGCTCCACCTATCGAATCGCTTGCGCGCCCGGGGGTCCCGATCATAGATCAGGATCCCGTCCCGGCGAACCAAGTATTTCAGGTGCTCTCCGGCCCGGTTGAGCACCACCACGTCCACGGCGTTCCCCAGGGCCTTTTCCACCTCCACCCCGAAGCCCAGAAGATCGAAATCCGGTCCCGGGTCGGGATCCAGCAGCACGGCCAGATCCACATCGCTCTTGTCCGTGGCCCGGCCGGTGGCCGTGGACCCGAAGACGTAAACCGCCGTCAGGTTCGGCGTCCTTTCCGCCAGGGGTCTCACGGCCTCGGCGATGCGGTCCACGGCGTCCACGGCGTTCCCTTCGTGGCCTTCACGATGCGATGTTTTTCAGAGCCGCCCGGGCCTCTTCGGCCTTTTCGTAGATGTGGGGCGCCACACCGCGCTGGGCCAGGGCGTCTCCCAGCTTCATGCGCAGAAACGCGCTGGTGGTGTAGCGCGTGGCCCCCGAGTAGTAGTTGTCCATGAGGAACTTGACCATGTCCGTGTAGGGGTCCACCACGTCCGGGAAGATGGTGAAGTTGTCGTAGTTCACGATGGCATGGACGCGCTTTCCCAGCGGCTCCAGGATGCGCAGCACCGCTTCTCGGATTCTCTCCACGTCTTCCACCGTCTTCACGCTGTAGCCTTCGAAATTGACGAAGAAGAGATTCTCTTCCGGATGATAGACCAGACGGTCTTCCAGGGGCAGCGACAGGAGTTCCTCCTTGAGCTCCATGGGCTCGTCCCAGAAGATGCGATCGTCCATGAGGCGCGGCGTGTTTCGGATGATGGGCCGAAAATCCATGTGCGCCAGGATGTCCCGCTCCAGATCCACCCCGGGGGCGATCTCCACCAGCTCCATGCCCTCCTCGGTCAGCCGAAAGACGCACCGTTCCGTGATGTAGAGAACCGGCTGCCCCTTCTTTCGGGCATAGGCGCCGCTGAAGGTCACGTGCTCCACCCGGCGCAGAAACTTCCCGGCCTTTCCTTCCTGTTCGATGACGAGCGATCCTTCCTCCACCCGGGCCTTGAGGCCCCCCGCGGTGAAGGTGCCCAGGAAGACCACCTTCTTGGCGTTCTGGCTGATGTTGATGAACCCCCCGGCCCCGGCGATCCTGGGCCCGAACTTGCTCACGTTCACATTGCCCGCCGCGTCCGCCTGGGCCATGCCCAGGAAGGCGATGTCCAGGCCGCCCCCGTCGTAGAAGTCGAACTGGGACGTCTGGTCGATCACCGCATCGGTATTGACCCCCGCCCCGAAGTTGAGTCCCCCCGCCGGCATGCCGCCGATGACGCCCGGTTCCGCCGTCAGGGTCAAGTAGTCCAGGATTTTCTCCTCCACGGCCACGTTGGCCACCCCTTCCGGCATGCCGATGCCCAGGTTCACCACGCTGTTGGCCTTGAGTTCAAAGGCGGCCCGGCGGGCGATCACCTTCCGGATGTTGAGCGGCATGGGCTCCACGGACTGCATGGGCACCCGGATTTCGCAGCTGAAGGCCGGGTTGTAGGGAACGGCGAAGGTCTGCCAGTGGTTTTCGGGGGAGGCCACCACCACGCAGTCCACCAGGATCCCGGGGATCTTGACCTGGCGGGCGTTCAGGGTGCCGCGCTCCGCGATCCGCTCCACCTGCACGATCACGAACCCACCGGAATTGCGGGCCGCGGTGGCCAGCGCCAGGGACTCCAGGGTGAGGGCTTCCCGTTCCATGGTGACGTTGCCGTCGGTATCCGCCGTGGTGCCGCGGATGATGGCCACGTTGATGGGAAAGGTCTTGTAGGCCAGGAGCTCCTGGCCGTCGATCACCATGAGATCCACCAGGTCTTCCCGGGTGATCTCGTTCAGCTTACCGCCCCCGTTACGAGGATCCACGAAGGTCCCCAGACCCACCGTGGTGAAGGTGCGGGGCTTTTTGGTGGCGATGTCCCGGTACATGTGGACGATGACGCCCTGGGGCAGGTTGTAGGCTTCGATCTTGTTTTCCACGGCCAGGCGTTGCAGCTTCGGCACCAGTCCCCAGTGGCCGCCCACCACGCGCTTCACCAGGCCTTCGTGCCCCAGGTGGTTCAGGCCGCGTTCGGCCCCGTCCCCTTGCCCGGCGGCGTAAAGCAGGGTCAGGTTGCGGGGCTTCCCGGTTTCCAGAAACCGCCTCTCCAGGGCGATGGCCACTTCCTCGGCAAAACCGATGCCCACGAAACCTCCGGTGGCCACCACATCGCCGTCCCGGATCACCTGGACCGCCTCTTGGGCGCTCACGATCTTCCCCTTCCGGGTCCTCTGGGGGGGCAGGGACGACAGGAAGGGATGGGTTCCCGCTGGGATCTTGTCCGTCATGGCATCTCCTTGTTCGCTTCCCGATGGGCTCCCGGACACCCGGGCGCCCTTTTATACAAGAAGTTCGGGCGCGTGACAACGGAGACAAGGCCGCGGCCGACGGCAAACCCTACCGCACAATGAGCTCCTTCAGGGAGCGCTTGGGCACGTGATGGCGCCCTTCGCCGTCGCGCCAGTAGCGAATGTCGCCGTCGGGAGGAAGTTCTTCCAGGACGACCGTTTCCGCCGGCTTTCCCAGGGCGATGACGAAGCGGATCTGCAGGTGTTCGGGGATATTCAGGGCCTTGCGCAGCTCGTCTTTTCTCACCGAGGCGATGATGCAGCCGCCCAGGCCCTTTTCCACGGCCCCCAGGAGCATGGTCTGGGCGGCGATCCCGTCGTCGCAAAAGGGGTTTTCCGTGATGGTGGTATCCAACAGGACGACGATGTAGGCCGTGGGCCGCTCCCCCTCGGCCGGTCCGGGCCAGTCCTTGAGGTAGGCCGCCCAGGCCAGGGTGGGGAAGATGCGGGCGTTGGTTTCCGGGTCCGCCGAAAGGATGTATTTCAGCGGCTGGCGGTTGGCGGCCGAAGCCGTCATGCGCGCCAGATCCACCAGTTCCACCAGGGTATCCCGGGAGACGGCGTGCTTTTCATCGAAACGGCGATAGCTTCGGTTTTGAATCACCAGTTCACGAAAGGTCATGGTTTTCCTCCCTCACACTTCCCGGAGATTCCTCCGCAGCCTTCAAGGGCTGCGCTACGAGAAAAGCGGGCATCCTCGGCGTTTTCGGGCAAGCCCGTTAGTGGCCTTTCTTGGGCAGGCCGAAGGAATGTTCCGGCCCCGGGAAGGCGCCCGATTCCACCTCTTCCCGGTACCGCCGGGCGGCTTCCAGAAGGCGCGCCCCCAGCTGGTCGTATTGTTTGACGAACCGGGGCACGAACCGGTCGAAAAGGCCCGCCAGATCGTGGGTCACCAGCACCTGGCCGTCGCAGGCGGACCCCGCGCCGATGCCGACGGTGGGGATGGGCACAGCCTGCGTGATCTTTTCCGCCACCGGGGCGGGCACGGCTTCCAGGACCAGGCTGAAGCAGCCCGCGTCACTCAGGGCCAGGGCATCGTCCAGAAGCCGCCGGGCCGCTTCCTCGTCCTTTCCCTGCACCTTGAAGCCCCCCAGCTGGGCGATGCTCTGGGGAGTGAGCCCCAGGTGCCCCTGGACGGGGATGCCCGCCTTCACGATGGCTTCCACCTGGCGCAGGACGGACGCGCCGCCCTCCAGCTTCACCGCCTGGGCCCGGGCCTCCTTGAGGAACCGGCCGGCATTTTCCACCGCCTGCTCCACACTCACCTGGTAGGACAAAAAGGGCATGTCGCCGATCACCAGCGCCCTTTTCGCCCCGCGGGTCACCGCCCGGGTGTGGTGCAGCATCTCTTCCATGGTGACGGACAGGGTGTCCTCGTGGCCCAGCATGACCATGGCCAAGGAATCGCCCACGAGAATCATGTCCACCCCGCTTCGGTCCACCCAGAGGGCCGTGAGGTAGTCGTAGGCCGTGAGCATGGTGAGCTTGCGCCGGCCCTTGGCGGCCAGGATGGAAGGGACCGTCACCCTCTCGTCAGGCTTTGGGGCTTTCTCCGCCATAACTCCGCTCCTTCGTCTCCACAAGCCGGGTCAATGTCCAGTTGACGGGCACAGCCAGGCCGTGTCTTCCGGCCAGCCGGACCACGGCCCCGTTGATGGCGTCGATTTCCGTTCGCCTTCCGCTTTCCACGTCCTGGCGCATGGACGAACGGTTGGCCGCCGTGGCCCGCGCCACGTTCAGGACCTTTTGCACCACATCCTCCGGAACCGCAATCCCCTCGGCCTCGGCCACCGCCGCGGCTTCGCGCACCGCGGCGGCGCAGAGTTCCCGGGCCGACTCCAATCCGGCCACCGCCCCGTTGGGAATCCCGCAAAGCGCCGTCACGGCGTTGATCCCCACATTCACCAGCAGCTTTTCCCAGATGAGCGAGCGGATGTCTTGGCGGTAATGCGCCTCCAGACCAGCTCTCCGGAAAAGCGTGAGCACGCCATCCGCGCCCGACGGCCGCGGGCCGTCCAGGGCACCGAAGTAGGTGGGCCCTCGGCCGCCGTGGCGGACCCGGCCGGGGCCTTCCTTTGTGGCCCCCTGGGCCGTGACGCCCGCAAGGACCTTCGCGGGCCCCGCCAGATCCGCCAACGCCTCGGCGTTCCCCAACCCGTTCTGGAGGCTGAGAAAGAGGGTCTGCGACCCCACGGCATCGGGGTGGACCAGGTCCAGAGCCCGGACGGTGGCATAGCTTTTGACCATCACCAGGATGAGATCGGCCGCCGCCTCCGGGGGCTCCCGCTTGCTCAGGGCCCGCAAGGGAATCGTCCTCCGGTCCCCGTTGAGCTCCTCCAGTTCCAGGCCTCTTTTCCGGATGGCCGTCACATGGGCCTCATCCACGTCCAGCAGCCAAACGTCCGCACCCGCTTCCGCGAACCGGGCCCCCAGCAGGCACCCCATGGCGCCGGCCCCCACCACCAGAACACGGTAAAGCGTTTCCATACCGCCTCCTTCCTTGTCGGACGCGGCCTCCCGATGCGCTCCTCCGGTTCCGAGTCCACGAAACACGGCCCTGGGATCTCCAAAGACAGGAGAGCACGGGGCGACCGGTTTTTCGCCCCCGCCTTCCCCGTTTGCCAAGATCCGGTTACTCCTTCGCTGTCCTGGTCCATGGCGGACCCCGCCGCCGCGGATGCGACCCGGGCAAGATCCCCTTGCACCGTCGGCGAAGGCCTTGGTTGCATGGAAGGCCTCCGGACCGCGCCTCTCCGGGCTTGACTGCCGGGACGCGATCGCCAATGATGGACGAGCTCCACACTGACACAGATCGGGTTCCGGCGCAACAGCCCGGAAGGTAAGGAAAGCCCATCCGAAGTCAGCCGGATCCCCTCGGGAAACGTGGAATCCCGGGGACCGATTCCACTCACACAGCCAGGTGACCTGCCATGGAATCCCGATGGGGAATCATGCGAAAGCTTTTTGTCTGGTACGCGGCCCTGGGCCTCATCTTCTACGGCACCATCGCCTTCTTTTATATGAACACCCAGCACATCATGGACATCTCCAACCAGATCGTGAATACCAGCTATCGGATTTCCGAACTGGCCAAGGTCATGATGGATCAACTGCTTTCCATGGAAGAAAACGAAAAAAAATACCTGGTCCTCAAGAGCCCAGAATACCGGGAATATTTCCGAACGGCCATGGAGGATTTTCGTTTCCAACTGGCCGAAACGGCCACCTTGCTGGCCGGCACCAAGGATGCCGTACCCTGGGAGCAATTGAAGCGGGAGGTGGACCGGCTGCATCCGGAGGTGCAGGCCCGCATGGCGGATCCCGAATCGGAAAGGCTCTGGATCTCGGAAGAAACCCTCGACCGGTGGATCCAGCGGGTGGCACTGCTCAAACAGATGGAAGAACGGCAGGTGGAGATCGCCACCCGGAGCTTGCACAAGCGGGGCCGCTCGGCCCTGCGCTGGGGCCTGGCCGGTCTGGGACTTTCTCTTCTGGCCGGACTGGTGGGGGTCTGGCAGGTGGCCCGATCCATGAGCCGCCCCCTGCGGGAGCTTCGACGCGGCATCCGCTCCCTCACCCAGAAAGGATCCACCGAGCCCATCCGCATCCTGTCCAAGGATGAGTTCGGGGAGCTGGCGTTCGCCTTCAATGAGATGCTCCACCGGCTGAAGGAAGAGGAACGCATGCGTTCGGATTTCATCTCCATGTTGACCCATGAGGTACGAAACCCGCTCACCACGGTGCGCGAATCGGTCCGCCTGCTGGAAGAGGAGGTCATGGGGCCGGTCACGGACCGACAGAAGCGTTTTCTGACCATCGCCCGGCGGGAAGTGGACCGCATCGCGGAACTCCTCAAGGATCTCCTGCAAGCCTCCCGCCTGGAAAACCAGCAGCTGGAAATTCTCCCGGAGGAGATCCATCCGGCCGACCTGGTGGAAGCAACCATTCAACGGCTCGCACCGGCCGCCGAAGCCAAGGGGGTCCAGGTCCGTTCGGAACTGGAAACCACGGCGCCCTGCATCGGCGACATGGATCACCTGCAGAAGGTCCTCATGAATCTGGTGGCCAACGCCATCAAGTTCTCGCCGTCGGGTGGCGTCGTGACCGTGCATGTCCAGGAAGACAAGGAAAACGGACACGTTGTCTTCATCGTGGAAGACGAGGGGCCCGGCATCCCGGAGTCCGAACAGGCCCTGGTTTTTCGGAAGTATTACCGAGCCTCCATACTGAAGGACCGCATCGACGGAACCGGACTCGGCCTGCACATCGCCAAGCACATCGTGGAGGCCCACGGAGGACGCATCTGGGTTCAGAGCGAGCCGAACCGAGGGAGCCGGTTCTGTTTTGAATTGCCCACCAAGGGGAGTCGATCATGATGGACACCCTCCTGCGAACGTTCCGCCGGGCATCGTTGCGCGCCCTTCCGGCTTCGGCCCTGGCCTTGGCTCTGTTCCTCGTCCCCGGCTGCATCCACACCCCGCCGGGAAAAGCACCTTCGCAGCTTCCCGCACCGCTCGCGGCGGAGGCCCCCTTGCTGCGTCAGTGGGACCAGGCCATGAAAGCCTTTCGGGAAGGCGACCTGACGACGGCTCACAACATCTTCGAGCGCCTGAGCCATGAAGGGACCGATCAACGTCTGCGGCAACGAGCCCTTTTTGCCATGGCCTGCGTGCGTCTTCTGGAGGCGAAGACCCCCGAAGACTACACGTCCGCCCTCAACGCCTGGGAACTCTGGAAGACCCAGTACCAACCGGACAGCCTCTGCGAGGATCCCCGCCTGCTGACCCCCGTCCTGGAGCGGCTTCCCGCCCTGCAGGAGAAGGCCCGTCTCGCCGAAAAGAACAAGACCCGTCCCCAGCCCTCCGACTGCGCGAAGCTTCTGGAAGAAAAGGAAAAGGAAATCAGCGAACTTCGCCAGCGCCTCCAGGCCCTGGAATCCATCCACCGCGAAATCGAGGAAAAGAAGAAAGGATTGAAGGATTAGAGGGATAGGGGTATGGGGTAAGGGGTAGAGGGATATGGGGGAGAAAGGAGCGCGAAAGGAGAGGCTCCACTGGACTAAACTAGATGTGTGGCGGCATGCCCATAACCTGGCTCTCAACGTCTATTCCGCAACCGCCGCTTTCCCCAGAGAAGAGATATACGGAATCACCAGCCAGCTGCGGAGAGCCGCCTCGTCCGTACCCGCCAATATCGTCGAAGGCCACTCACGGAAGACAACACGGGAATACATTCATTTCCTCTACAACGCCCGGGCATCACTGGAAGAGGTCCGATACTTTCTCCTACTTGCCAAGGACTTGTCTTTTCTCCCAAAAGAAATGTGGCGAGATCTGGAAGAAAAGTGCGGGCACGTGAGCCGCATGCTCAACGGCCTCATCAAATCTCTCAAAGCCAACCTTCCCCACTGACCCCCCCCTCTACCCCATACCCTCTACCCCATACCCTCTACCCCATACCCCCTACCCCATACCCCCTACCCCATACCCCCTATCCCATACTCCCTATCCCATACCCCCTATCCCATACCCCCTATCCCATACCCCCTATCCCTCTACCCCCTATCCCTCTACCCCCTATCCCTCTACCCCCTATCCCTCAGCAACGCAGTGGCTTCCTCGGCGGGCACGGGAGGGTTGAAGAGGAACCCTTGCCCCCTGGAGCATCCCAGTTGTAGCAGGAAACGGCGCTGGTCCTCGGTTTCGATGCCTTCGGCCACCAGGCTCAGATGAAGATTGGCGGCAAGATTGACGAAGGCCTTGACCAGGCCGGCGTTCTTGGATTCAGCCGAAGGGGCCGCGGTTTCCAGGTCCCGGATGAAGCTCTTGTCGATCTTGATGCCGTCCAGGGGCATCTGCCGCAGGTAGGTGACGGAGGAATAGCCCGTGCCGAAGTCATCCAGGGTGGTGACCACGCCCAGATCCTTGAGCTTCTTGAGGTTGGAACGCACCACCTCCTGATCCTTCATGACCACGGTTTCGGTGATCTCCACCTCCAGCCACCGGGCTTCCAGCCCCGTCTCCTGGAGCACTTGGCGCACCGTTTCGGCGAAATCCGTTTCCGTGAACTGGACGGCGCTCACGTTCACGGCCACCCGTATGGGTTCAAGGCCCTGATCCTGCCAGAGTTTGGCCTGCCGGCAGGCCTCCTGGAGAACCCAGCGTCCGATGGGAATGATGAGCCGACATTCTTCGGCGATGGAAATGAACCGGTCCGGCGGGATACGGCCCCGCTCCGGATGGTTCCACCGGATGAGGGCTTCCATGGCCACCACGCGGTTGTCGGTCAGGTCCACCTGCGGTTGATAATGGAGCTGAAACTCGTTCCTTTCCAGGGCCTTTCGCAAGTCGTTCTCCACCTGCAGGCGCTGGATCACCGCTTCGTGCATGCGGCCGTCGAAGAAATGATAGCGGTTGCCACCCTGGTTCTTGGCCACATACATGGCGATGTCCGCATTCTTGTGCAGGGTGGTGGTATCCACCGCATCGTCCGGAAAAAGAGTGATGCCGATGCTGGCCCCCACATGCAGTTCATGGCCTTCCACGTGAAACGGCCTGCCCACATGCTCCAGGATTCGCGATGCCGCGCGGGCGGCATCGTTCTTGTCCCGGAGGCGGTCCAGGATCAGGACGAATTCGTCCCCCCCCCATGCGGCAGAGCAGGTCGCTGTCCCGAACGGCCTGCCGGAGCCGATCGGCCACCTGCTTCAGCATGAGATCGCCCACATGGTGGCCCAAGGAATCGTTGATGTGCTTGAAACGGTCCAGGTCGATGAGCAGGTAGGCGCCCAGGGACGGATGCCTCGCGCGCTCCTTCAACACCCGCTCCAGCCAATGATTGAGCGCAGCCCTATTGACGAGCCCCGTCAGCGGGTCGTGCCGTGCCTGATGGATCAGACGTTGGGAAAGCTGATGCTGCTCCACGGCCAAGGCAACCAGATTGGCCGTCTTTTCCATCAGAGCCACATCCGCGTCGGAGATCTGGTACTCTTCCCTGAAGACCATGGAAACCGCGCCCAGTATCTGCCCCGTGCCGGAAAAGACAGGCACCGCCGCGGACGACCGGATGCGGAAAGCCCGGGCCACATGGCGGGCGCGTCTCCAAAAGGTGCTTGAAAACACTTCCGGAGCTACCACGGGCTGGCCCAAATAGGCCGCCGCGGCATGTGTTCCGCTTTCCGCGGAAAGGGCCGTTCCCGACACGGCCTCCGAAAAGCCTTGTTCCGCACCGGGAGCCGTCACGGACACGACCTTGTCGTCTGCCACCAGGCACACGACGCCCATGGCCAAAGGAAGTTGGCGTTCCAGGAGACGGGCCACTTCCCGGAATATTCTTTCCAGGGGTTCCTTCTGCACGATGAGTTGGAGGATCCGGTTGCTGTCCGTCTCCAGCAGCTCCGCCAGTTTGCGTTCGGTGATGTCCTGGATGATGCCCGTGAGCCGCGCCACGGCCCCGTCCGCGTCGGTTTCGGCATCCACCTGGAGCATGGCATAGCGGCGGATTCCGTTTCCCGTGACCAGCCGGATGTCCTGTCGGAAGCAGATTCCCGCCGTACACGCCTGTTCCACCAGAGGTTCCAGGGCCTTCCAGTCGTCCGGATGGATCACGCCTATCACGTCCTCCCAGTCCACTTCCGAACCCGGGCAGGACAGTCCGCAGATCTCGCAAAACTCCGGACTCACGTCCAGGGTGGCCTTGCCGGGGCGGAATTCGAAGCTGCCCAGACGGGCAAGCGCCTGGGCACGCGCAAGGAATTCCCGATTCTGCGCAAGCTGTCTCACCGCAGCGCTGGCCCGCAGCATGTACCGGACCCGTTCCCCCAGGATGATCCAATTGATGGGCTTCCCGATGAAATCCGTGGCGCCCGCTTCGTAGGCGCGCCGAATGGCGTCGTAATCTTCCGTTCCGGTGATGATGATGATGGGTATCGTCTCGGCTCCGGGGCGCGCACGCAGATGGCGACACACCTGGAAACCGTCCAGTCCAGGCATGAAAACATCCAACAGGACCAGGTCCGGTTTGCCTTCGTCGAACACTTTTAGCGCACCGGGGCCGTCCTCGGCCTCCAGCACCTGGAAGCCCCTTTGCTCCAACACTTCCCGGATCAGCAGGCGGATGGTACTCTCATCGTCCACCACCAAAATACGGGGGAGCTCAGCCATGGCTTCCCTCCGTCGATGCCGGTCCTCCCCCATGGGAATCCGGGGCTGCTGCCTTCACCAGCCTTTGCAGATCCGTCCGGCCCCTCACGAATTCCTCCTCTATCTCATCGATCAGGCGACCCGGAGCTTCCAGCCGGTTCTCCTTGGCCATGAATTCCAGGTGTTTCGATTTCTCGGCCACCCGCATCAGACCCATGGTGGCGCTGGTGGATTTCAGGCTGTGAGCCGCGCGATGGAGCCCCGTGAGGTCCTGATCCTGAAGGGATCGACGCATCTCCTCGATGATTTCCGGGGTTCTCTGCAGGTAGATCCCGATCATGCGCTCCAGGATGTCCTCTCGTCCGGGTCTTTCCAGAAGTCGTATGTTCTCAATCGCCTGCATGTCCAAAACGGGAAGATGCGCATCTCCGGCGCTGCCCGCAGCCGCGTTCCCTTCTTCGGGCCCATGGCGACCTTGCGGATCGCTGTCGTTCCCTCCCCAACCCTTGTCCTCCGGACGTCCCAGGAACTTCACCAACAGCTCCCGCATCTGCACCACCGTGAAAGGCTTGCTCAAATAATCGTCCATGCCGGCGGCCAGGCACTTTTCCCGGTCTCCTTCCAGGGCGTGGGCCGTGAGCGCCACCACCGGCGTGCGCTTCCCGGCGGCCGAACGTTCCTGCTCCAGCCGCCGGAAGGCGACCGTGGCTTCGTAGCCGTCCATCTGCGGCATCTGGCAGTCCATGAAGACCAGGTCGTAGCTCTCCCGCCGCAGCTTCTCCAGGGCCTCTCGGCCGTTCCCGGCGGCATCCACCCGGCAGCCGAAATCCTCCAAGATCTCCCGACAAAACTCCAGATTCACGGGGTTGTCTTCCACCACCAGCACCCGCTTCCCGGCGGGGATCGGCCCGATGTCCTTTCTTTTCTCTACGGCGACCCTTTGCCCCTCCGGCGCGGTCCTCACCCGGACGAGGCTCATCAGGCAGTCGTAGAGGGAGGAGGTCCGCACGGGTTTCGTAAGGAAAAACCGGATGCCGTGGTCCTCTTCCGTTCCGTCCAGGGGAGCGGTCATGGAAGAGAGCATCACGGTCTGAACGCCGGCACAAGAGGGATCCCTGTTCAATCGGCGGGCCACTTCCAGGCCGTTCATGCCCGGCATGTCCATGTCCAGCAGCACCACGTCGTAGCGGCGCCCCCGGGCGGCCAGCTCCTTCACCCGCTGGAGCGCTTCCCGTCCGCTTCCAGCTTCATCGCAGATCATGCCCCACCCGGAGAGGGTGTGGCGGAGGATCTCCCGGTTGACCGGGTGGTCGTCCACCACCAGGGCGCGGAGCCCGCGCAAGGTGCGGGCCGCCTCCGGATCGGCCGGAGCCTTCCAGGCGACCACCCGCAAGGTGAGCCGGAGGCGGAAGGTTGAGCCCCGGCCCGGCGCGCTTTCCAATTCCATATCGCCGCCCATGAGCTCCGTGAGATGGCGGGCGATGGCCAACCCCAGCCCGGTACCGCCGAAACGCCGGGTGGTGGACCCGTCGGCCTGGGAAAACGGGTCGAAGATGAGGGCCTGCTTATCCCTCGGAATGCCGATGCCCGTGTCCCGCACCTCAAAGCTCAGCGTCGCCTGCCCGTCGCCCTTTTCCACACAGTGGACCCGGCAGATCACCTCGCCCCGTTCCGTGAATTTCACGGCGTTCCCGATAAGGTTGATGAGCACCTGGCGGATTCGGTCCGGATCCCCCCATACCCGGGCGGGCACCTCGGGACTCACCATGCAGGCCAGCTCCAGCCCCTTGCGCTGGGCCGGTTCGGCAAAGAACGCCGTGGACTCCTCGACCAGGTCGCGCAAGTCGAATTCCATGGAGTTGATCTCCATGCGCCCCGCCTCGATCTTGGAAAAATCGAGCACGTCGTTGATGACGGCAAGGAGCGCCTGCCCGGACGCACGGGCCGTCTCCACCAGGTGTTTCTGGCGTTCGTTCAGCGGGGTCTGCAGCAGGAGCTCCGTCATGCCCAGCACGCCGTTCAGGGGGGTGCGGATCTCGTGGCTCATGTTGGCCAGAAACTGGCTCTTGGCGCGGCTTGCCGCCTCGGCCTCCTCCTTGGCCGTGCGAAGCTCCAGGATGATCTCTTCCAGCTCGGCATTGGCCTCCCGAAGCTCTTCGGTGCGCTGGGCCACCAGTTCCTCCAGGTGCATCCGGTGTCTTTCCAGTTCCACGTCGCGCTGTTGGATCTGAGCCAGCATTTCGTTGAAACCATCCACCAGAGCCCCCAGTTCGTCCTCACTTTCTTTCCTGGCCCGTAGGGAGTAGTCCCTCTCCCGTGAGACCCGTGACATGGTGTTCTGAAGGCCCAGGATGGGGCCGGAAACGGAGGGATGGAGACGCCAAGCGAGAACATAAGCCAAAAGGACGGAGAATAGGAGGAGGCCGCCCCCGATGACCGTTCCCGTCAACAGGCTTTTCACCAACGAGGACATGTCCTGGGAGATGAAGATCCGGCCCAGGAGCTCGCCGTCCAGCTCGATCGGTTCCAGTATATCCAAATCTCCATCAAGGAATGCCTCCAGGAGCGGTTCGACAATCCCCTGCCGGTAGCGGGACACCTCCTCCAGTTCCCGCGCGACTTGCTGCATCAGCTCTTTGGCATTGCCTCCCCTTCGAATATAGGAGGCGAAGACGCTTCCGTCCGGCCGGAAGACGAAGGCCATGCGGATATCGGGCACCGTCTTCAAGGAACGCAGGGTGTCGGAGGCCGCCTCCGCATCGTCGAAGCTCAGAGCGGCCACGCAGTTGCCTCCCACCACCCGGGCCAACGTGGAGAGATGAACCATGGACCGATAGGACAGCAAAGACGACTGAAAAAGGGCAAAGCCCAGGGAAGCCGCTGCCACGACGGCGGCGGCGACAAAGACCATGAGGCCCATGAGCTTCTTTCGGATGGGCCAGGATCGAAAAGCGCGCATGGTGTGCTCCGTCTCCTATTCAATCACATGCCGAGCCAGTTTGAGGAGTTTGGAGCTGATTTTGACCCGGACGGCCCGGGCCTCCTTGAGGTTGATGTTGAACCGCATCTTGTTCCCTTCTTTGAAAAGGCCGATCATGCCGCCTTGCACGCAAAAGCCCGGTGCGTCGCCCAGGGTGAGCACGGGCTGACCCCGCAGGCTCTCAAGAACGGCGGCGATCTTTTCGGTCGGAACACCGCTTCCCAAAAAGACCGCATGGCATTGAAGAAGATCGGCCGGTTTTCCGGAAATCTCCACACGCAGGGGGCGCCCCCGGATCTCCTTGCCGTCCAGGGCCACGAGAGCGTCCACAAGCGGGGACGTGGCTAGCACACAGAGGATGACCACGCTTCGGCCATCCCGATCCTCGGGCCACTCCACGAATTTGAGGAAGTTGAAAACAAAGGCGGCTTTTACCTCTTCCTCGCGAAGGGAGTCGTGATCCCCGTAGGCCCCTCGTATCGGTGAGGCCCACAGGACGAGCACGGCCGTCACCCAAACAGCCCATGGGCGGCGGAAAAATCCCCGCCGCCCATGGATTCCCAAAACGGACCGGCCCATCACTTCCTCACACCTCGCCCCGTTGCAACCGCCACGTGATTCTTCTCCAGTCCGATCGTTGCACCCCCTTCCCGCGCGCGGGAAGGACGACCCTTCCCTGGATTCCAGCCACCAAGATCAACGGGAGAAAACGGGCTGTGGACAGTGCATCCGCCCATGGGAATCCAGAACTTGTCGGCCTGGCGAGGGTTGATCCCCCGGCTGAATGGACTTGTTCAGAACCTCCAAGACAGCATGACGTATACGGAGCGCTCCACTTCCGTGGGTTCGATCTGAAGGATTTCCTGCTTGAACTCCAGATGCCCGTCGTCCAGAAGGTTTCGCCCCACCACGGCCACTTCCATATTTTCCAGGGGCTTCCAGCTCACGCGCAGATCCATGGTGAAATAGCCGGGGACATCGAGGGCCTCCAGCTCGTCGACCCACCGGGCCCAGGCGTCCAGTTCCACCGATCCGGGAAGATTCCACGACGACCGCAGAGACACCTGATGGGAGGGTCCCGACCTTTCCGCGGACGTGGACCCTTGATCCCGGCTTCGGGAGGCAGCCTCCAAATCCATATGGAGAAACGTATAGGCGGCCTTGATCTGCCAATTTTCCAGCACCGACCAGGCGGCCGCCGCCTCCAACCCGTAGGCGCGCCCCCGAAGGTGATTGTCCGCCTTGTTTTCCACAACCAGATAGGAACCGACAAGGACCGGATCTCCCGGCTCCAGGCTCCTCAAATCGTCATAGACATTGACATAGCCGGCCAGATCCAGAAAGACCTTGGGATGGAGGCGGGTTCGCACTCCCCCTTCGAAAGCCCACACCTTTTCCGAGTCCATGTCCTTGGAACCCCGAACCACCACCAGGGTGGGCAGGGGCACCGTCGACGTCGGCGGCAGCACCGTGGACCGGATCCGGGATTCCGTCTCCCCCTGGCTGGGAGTGCGCACGGCGCGGCTCACGGCGGCCCACACGCTGTGGTCGGATCCCAGCCTGCGAAGCAACCGCACCGTGGGCTGAAGCTCCCAGCCCGTGTCGTCATTGTGTTCGATCTTGGTACCCAGTGTCAGGCGCCAGACCCCTTCGGAGAAGCTGATCTCGTCCTGGACAAAGGCGCTCCACAAGTGGTCCGTTCTGTCCGAGTGGGCGAAAGAAGTGGTGAGGCCGGGCTCCGTTTGCGAGGCGATCCACCGATAGCCCATGCCCCATGTGATCTCATGGCGATCACCAAGCGGGAACCGATGCTGGAGATCCACGTCCAGTGTGTCCACATCGAAGCTCAGGATATCATTGTCGTTGTGCGTGTTGTCGTAATAGAGCTGCACCTGCAGCTCCCCCCAATCGTGCAGCCGGCGGGTCCAACGGGTCAGCACATGCCCGCCTCCCACATCCCTTTCGGAGTCCAGGATCTCCACATAAGGGCTTGTCATTCGAGGCACAAAATTCCGCACCCCGGCTTCCCCCCCGTAGATGTCCCCGGTGAGGACAAACGCGTCCACGGCCGACGGTTCCCAGTCGGCCCTCAGGCCCGCCCGGAGCTGCCGCCGGTCGTCCGCGCCCTCTTTTCCGTCCGCATTGTGACTGGAATCCACTTCGAGACCTGAAACGGCGAAGCGATAAAAGAGATGGTCGCCCGCCCGTCCTCCATAGCGGAGTCCCGTGCGCACCCCTTCCCCGTTTCCGACCAGAGCGTTGACCAGTCCCCCTTGGGTATCTCGAGCGTTCTTGGTGATGATGTTGATCACGCCGTTGAAGGCGTTGGCTCCCCACGAGCTTCCGCCCGGACCGCGAATGACCTCGATGCGATCGATATTTTCGAGGAAGGGATCCTGCACGTCCCAATAGACGCCCGAAAAGATCGGGGTATAGACACTCCGGCCGTCCACGAGCACCAGGAGCTTGTTGGCAAGGGTGCTGTTGAAGCCGCGAGCCGTCACGGGCCAGACGTTGGCGTCGAAGCGCGCCACGTGCAACCCCGGAACCATACGGAGCACATCCGCGATGTTGGCAGCCCCCGAGCGGCGGATGTCTTCGGAAGTGATGACGTAAACGGCGGCGGCCGTCTCTGACAGGCTTTGGACCTTTCGAGCGACGGAGGTGATCTCCACATCCATGAGTTCTTCGAGACTCATCTCCAGGAGCTTATCGGAAGAAAGGGAACCCGCCGCCCAAACCGAGCCCCCCCATGTCGCAACGGCCATCACGGCAATCAGAAAAATCCGTCCCAGACCCATGAGACCTTGTCCATGTCGATTCATGCGACCCCTTTGCCTTGGCTCGCGATTCCGGGGAGTACGGGCCCCGGCGGCTTCGTTCGGATCGACACAGCCCCCATCCACTCGACGATAACACGCATCCTTCCTCTTTCTCCCCTAACAAATCCAATCGGCAGACCGGCTGCGGTCGTTGAAGGATTTTTCCCGACCCACCTGCCTTGAACCCTCATAGGGACCGGCACGGTCCCTCACTCGGAACCTGCCGTGGAGAGGGGGGCGTTTCAGAGCGGACGGCCGGCATTTCCAAGGCCGGACATCTCACCTGTTCCAGCGGGCTGCATCAAGCAAGCGGCGGGATTCCAGATCCCGTCGGCAGGCGGGGCAGCAGGTGGGCCAGTCCGCCTCGCCGGCGGGCAGGCCCACCGTCGCCTCCATCGTCCGGCTCAAAAGGGCGAGGATCTTCTGCGTCGTGAAGGGCTCCCGGCACCGTCGGCACCGGGCGAGGGGAAGGGACCAGGAGAGGGGCTCCGAGGGCCCGCCGGCCGTTTCCCCCATGGGTTCCAGCCGGACGGCGTCCGCGGGACAGGCATCGCGGCACCGGGTGCAATCCCCGGCGCAGACGGCGGGGGCCCGGAACCGGCGGCTCCCCTCCCGATCTTCCCAGGTGATGCGCTGCTCCGGACAGGCGGACGCGCAGGCGAAGCAGCCCAGGCAGCGGTCCGGGTCCACGTGGATTTGCTGGTGAAGGTCCGGCACGGTCATGGAATCCCTCCCAAGAGCATCTAAGCAGCTGGTCCTTTCAGCGTTCGTTTCCTTCCATGGCCATCCGTCACTCCCGTAAAGATTGTCCCCGCCTGGAACGGGTAGCGGGAATTCTCGACGGCAGCGGTTGTTTCCCGTAGGACCGGTTCGCGAACCGTCCCTACGCCCACAGCGGACGTCCAATGCCCGGAAGCCTGTCCGGGAACTGCTTTTCGGCAGGCTCCCGTCCCTGAGCGATCAGGATCCCGGGAACGCCGCCGGGTGCGCCCGCCGCCGACGGCCCACGGCCCCGCCCGCATCGAGGCTCAGGGCCCGGGTGGGACAGGTGAGCACGCATACCGGAGCCAGGCCCTCCTCCCAGCGTCGCCGGCACAGATCGCAGCGGGAAAGATCCGGGACGGGACCCGGGGCGATTTCCAGCACTCCGAACGGGCAGGCCGCGGCGCACAGCCCGCAACGGGTGCATCTTTCCTCGAGAAACTTCACCCCGCGCCCCGCTTCCTGCACCAAGGCTCCTTCGGGGCAAAGGCCCGCGCAGGGCGCTTTCCGGCACTGGCGGCAGGCCAAGGGAACCGCCGCCTCCCGGAAGCGAAGAAGGTGCAGTCGGCTCACCCCGCCGTGTTCCCTTCGGCAGGCGGTCCGGCAGGCCTGGCAGGCGATGCAGCGGCTGAAGTCCACGAACAGGAACGGTTCCACGGCACCCTCCTACAGGGGTTCCAGGCGGCAGGCGGCCGCCTTGAAGGCGGGAATCCGGGCTTCCGGATCCACCAGGTCCAGGGTCAGCCGGTTGGTCCCGGGAAAGTGGAACGGGGCGAAGACCACCCCGCGGGGAACGGCGGAAGAAAGACGTGACGAAGCCTCCACGGCGCCCCGGCGTGTGACCACACGAACCCGGCTCCCCTCGGAAAGCCCCAAACGGGCCGCGTCTTCCGGATGGACCTCCACGAAAAGCTCCGGGGAAAGCTCCAGGAGCGCCGGGGTTCTGCGGGTCATGGACCCGCTGTTGTAATGGGCCGTCACGCGCCCTGTGGTGAGGCACAGGGGATAGTCGGCATCGGGGGATTCCGGCGGCGGATCGAAGGAGACGGGAAAGAACCGGGCCCGGCCGTCCGGCGTGGCGAAGGTTTTCTCGAAGAGGACCGGCGTCCCCGGATGATCCTCGCGGGGGCACGGCCAATGGAGTCCTCCGGGCGCCTTCCGGAGCCGCTCCGGCGTGATGCCCCCGTAGGCGGGTACCATCCGGTTGATCTCCCGGAGCACGTCTTCCGGAGATTCGTAAAGAAAGTGGGCTTCCAGACCCAGGCGCCGGGCCAGCTGGGTGACAATCCACGCGTCCGGACGGGCGTCCCCCGGGGGAAGGACGGCCCGAGGCGACCATTGCACCCGGCGGTCGGCACTGGTCTTGGACCCGCTCTTTTCCCCCCAGGCCGCGGCGGGGAGCACCAGATGGGCCGACCGGGCCGATTCGGTGAGAAAAAGGTCGATGGCCAGGAAGAAGTCGAGGCGCTCCAGCCCCTCGGCCACCCGCCCGCCCGCCGGGCTGGTCACCGCGGGATTCTCCCCCATGGCCACCAGGGCCCGAAGGGTTCGGCCCGCTTCGGCTTCCATCTCCGTCACGGTGAGGCCCGGACGGTCAGGGATCGTCCCCGGAGGGCAGCCCCACAGGGCTTCCACTGCCGCGCGCGCTTGCGGATCCGCCACGGGCCGGTAGCCCGGCAGAAGGGCGCTCAAGGCCCCCATGTCGCAGGCTCCCTGCACGTTGTCCTGGCCCCTCACGGGGATGAGGCCCGATCCGGGCCGGCCCACGTTTCCCGTGGCCAGGGTCAGGTTGGCGCAGGCCCGCACCGCCTGCGTTCCGTTGTGATGCTGGGTGATTCCCATGCAGTAGATGAGCGCCCCCGGCCTGGTCCGGGCGAAAAGGCGGGCCGCCCGTACGATGTTCCGGGCCGGAACCCCCGTCACCGATTGGGCCCACTCAGGGGCGGCGTCCCGGACGGCGCGGACCGCCTTCTCGAACCCCGTCGTTCGGGACCGGATGAAGGCCTTGTCCTCCAACCCCTCCCGAACGATCACATGGAGCAGGGCGTGGAGCAGGGCGATGTCCGTGCCGGGGCGCACGGGCAGGTGCAGATCGGCGATCCAGGAGGTGGGAGTCTTCCGGGGATCGGCGACGATCACCACGGCCCCCTTGTCCTTGGCTTCCCGCACCCATTGAAAGGCCACCGGATGGTTTTCCGCCGGATTGGAGCCCACGAAAAAGAGGCAGCGGGCCTGCGCCAGGTCGTGCAGGGGGTTGGTGGCGGCTCCCATGCCCAGAACGGGAGCCAGGCCCGTGAGGGTGGAGGCGTGGCAGAGTCTGGCGCAATGGTCCACGTTGTTGGTTCCCAGCAGGCGTGCCAGCTTCTGCAGGAGGTAGTTTTCCTCGTTGGTGCACTTGGCCGACGACAGGAAACCGAGGGCATCCGGTCCGTGGCGGTCCCGGATGGTTCCGATCCTTTCCGCCGCCCAATCCAAGGCTTCGTCCCAACCGACGGCCTCCCACCCGGACGCCGTGCGCCGAAGGGGCGTTCGCAGCCGGTCCGGATGATCCAGAAGGTCCAGGACCGTGTTCCCCTTGGCGCACAGGTTTCCCCCGTTCACCGGGGAGTCCGCGGCATAGTCCAAACCCACGGCCCGCCCCTCTTCCACGAGCAGATCCACGTGGCATCCCACCGCGCAATAGGGACAGACGGTCCGAACCCGGCTCCGACCTTCCTCTCCCATACCTTCCCTGCCCCCCGTATTCCTCTAATAATCCTTAATCCTTTAATCCTTATCCCTTACATTCCGGACTGCACCAGATTGCGCACCGCTTCCTTCCGCCGCAGGTCCAGAAAATCCTTTTCGAGAACCAGGCTGTGGGTCGGGCAGGCCTCCACGCAGGCCGGCCGGTCCCGGCCCTTGCACCGATCGCACTTGGCGATGAAGCCCTCCCGGACATCGGGCTGGATCATGCCGAAGGGACAAGCCATGACGCACCCGTGGCAGCCGATGCACCGGGCGGGTTCGTAGGCCACCAACCCCGTGGTCTCGTCGTGCACCAGGGCGCGGGTGGGGCAGGACCGCACACAAGGGGCGTCCTCGCACTGGCGGCAAAGGAAAGGGGACGGGGTTTTGTCCACCTGCTCCACGAAGATCCGCCGGCTCGGCGCAGGCCGCTCCAGCACGGCCGAAAAAAGGTTTCCGCTTGCGGAATGGGCCACCCGGCAGGCCAGCTCGCACGAGCGGCATCCCACGCATCGTTCCCATCTCACCAATATTCGTTCCATGGCATCAAGCTCCGTGATCCGTCGTCCGTGATCCGTGAGTCGGGGTCCGGGGTTCGGGGTCCGGGTCTCCCCCCTTTTCGAGGACCAACCGCCCGTCTCTCCCCTTCTTAAAGACAGACCCCTCGCCCTCCTCCTTTCCAAAGACAGACCCCTCGCCTCCCCTTCTTCAACAGCCCGGCGCCCTCTCCCCCCCTTTTTCAAAGGCCAAGCAGCCCTCTCCCCCCTTTTTCAAAGGGGGGCCGGGGGGGATTCAAGGGCTACAGGCCCAGCGCCGCCCGCTTGGCCCGGATGCGCTCCAGGATCAGGTCGGCGGCCTTGACGGGGTCGGGCTCCACGGCGAACGACGCCCCCAGGAGGCCCTCCAGGTCCTCGGTCAGAAGCTTCACGATGTTTTGGCTGCCGAAGATGGGCGGCGGTGTGCCCAGCACGGTGTACACCCCCGAAGCCACGGCGTAACAGGCGATGGAAACCGCCTTTTCCGAGTACCACTCGGGGGCGGCGGCCGCCAGAGGCAGGTCGGAGATGTCGGTCCCCAGCGCATGGGCGAGAGCGGCGGCCAGGTCGAAGATCCGCACGTTGTCCACGCAGCTTCCCATGTGGAGCACCGGCGGGATGCCCAGGGCCCGGCAGACCTGCCGCAGGCCCGGACCGGCCTTATCCGCCGCTTCGGGCACCTTGAGGCCCGCCTTGGCATGGGCCACGGCGGCGCATCCCGTGTCCACCACCAGCACGTCGTTTTCGATGAGGCGCCTGGTGAGGGTCACATGCCCGTAATCATGGCGGATCTTGGGATTGTTGCACCCTACCACGCCCACGGCTCCCTGGATCGCGCCAGACTTGATGGCGTCGATGAGCGGGCCCGCGGTGCCTCCCAGGGCCGAAAGGATGGCTTCCACGCTGAACCCAGCCATCATCTTCACGGGGGTACCCGGAGGCGAGAGCACCTTGGAGGGAATGCGGCGGGCGAAGTTTTCCACCGCCTCCCGCACCAGGTCCCGAGCGAGATCCCGGGCGTTTTCCGGGTGGAATTCCCGGTGTTCCATGAAGGGATACTTGGCCTTGTCACTGGTGGACACCATCCGGGTGTGGTAGCAGCGGGCGGCGTCACCCAGGGCGGGCATGATGCACTGGTAGTCCACGAGCATCATGTCGATGAGGCCCGTGCTCAGGGCCAGTTCGGTCATGAGGTGGTTTCCGGCCATGGGAATGCCGCGGCGCATGAGCAGTTCGTTCCCGGTGCAGCACAGGCCCGCCAGGTTGATCCCCCGGGCGCCCTTTTCCTCCGCCAGCCCCATGAGCTCGGGGTCCTGGGCCGCCTGGAAGATCATTTCGGACACGATGGGGTTGTGGCCGTGGAGGACGATGTTCACCTGGTCTTCCTTGAGCACCCGCAGGTTCACTTCCGAGGCGACGGGCTGGGGAATCCCGAAGAGGACGTCCGAGACTTCCGTGGCGATGAGCGATCCGCCCCAGCCGTCGGACAGCGCATTGCGGAGGCCGTGGAGAAGCAGGCTCTTCCAGTCGTTGTCGACCCCCATGTGGGTGCGGTGCATCATCTCCGAGGTCTCCCGGTCGATGCCCCGGGGCGTGATGCCCAGCTTTTCCCAGATTTTGCGGCGCTTTTCCGGCACACGGCCCACGAAGGCCAGGGCCTTTTTGCGGGTGCCGAATTCCTCCTCCAGGGCCTCCGCCACGGCCACGGCCAGCGCTTCCACGCCTTGTCCATCCTCGGAAACACCCAGCTCGGAGGCCAGCTTCCGGAGCTTCTCCTCGCTTCGGATGCCGTAGCCGGGCGCCTTGCCTTCTCCCACCTTGCGGAGCACCTCCACCAGATCCCGACCGTGATCGGAATGGGACGCGGATCCGGCGGCGATCATCCGGCCCAGATTCCGCGCCACGATGATGTCCGCATCGGCACCGCACACGCCCCGCTGAGGGCCCTCGCCGAAGGGGTCGATCCGGCACGGGCCCATGGAGCAGTTGCGGCAGCTCAAGCCCAGCTCACAAAAGCCGCACTGGGGCTGCTGGGCCCGGTACCGGTCCCAGACCGTCTCCAGCCCGTCCCGGGCCGCCTTTTCCATGAAAATCCGCCCGTCTTCCGTGATGGTTCTGGCCTGCACATCTTCCCTTTTCAGCAACATGGCTTCCGTCCTCCTTCTGTGAAGACCCCGCCGCCCAAGGTCCGGCCTTGGAAATCCTCAACCCCGGAGGCCGTCCCTCCGGGGGAAACCTGCACAAAACCCTTGATTCCGCTCCGGATCACACAAAGGGAAATTCGCCGCATCCCCGTCGTTCAGCCGGTCGGCTTGACCATGGATCGCATGGGAAAGAGACGGTTCGAGGAAAGGATCGGGATCGCCATGGCGGCACGCATGGGGCAAAGTGCGCTTGTCGTCAACCACCTTCATGATGGCCCTTCCCAGGGGTTGGCAGCGGACGGGTTCCGTACTGTAAAGAATCAGGGAATTATGAGCACTCTAGTCCACGCTGTCCGAGTCCGTCAAGCCGCCCGGACTCGCCCGGTGTCCACCGGCAGCGTGCCGCTTGAAAGAGAGACTCCCGGAAGGGGGAATGGGAAGATACGAGGAATTTCAGTTCATCAAATAATATCCCAAGGCTTTCTGCGATCCCGAAGCGAGATCGACAAACTGGACGCCCACGTTCTTGCCGTCCACCCACCGCACTTCCGCCACGCCCTTGACCACTGAACGGCGCGGATCATTCAGAGGGAACTCCACATAAACCAGATCGCCTTTCCGGAGACCGTGATTCAGCGACGACCGAAATCGCAGGCCCGTTGCGGACAGGTCTTCGACGATCATCTGGGAATGGGGGATCTTGTGCTCCTCGCCCCGGCGGCAATACTCTCCGAAGAGAAAGACGGATTTCCGGTAGGCCTTCCGGATCTCGAAACTCACGGGAAAGGTTTTCCCGCATTGGCACCTGACCCGAACGGGCTTCTTCTCGTTGATCAGATGGAAAGCTTCCACACGGCGCGCAAAACCGCATTCCGGACAAACAAAAGTCGCCTTCCCGTCATCGGCCACAAAAACTTTGAGCTGCGTCATGGTGACTTCCACACCGCCGTGATAGGATTTGTCATGGACGAAACGCCCGGCGGCCCCGCGAGGGTTTCGTCCGTCTCACAAGACGTTCTCCCCATGCACAACAGGAGAACCTGTTCGTTTATTCGTCATTTCGAGCGCGCCACTTTAATCAATATTGAAACGGTAGACAATCTAAAACCGGGAGGGAGACGACGTGAGCCGCACCATGCAGATCGACATTCGCCTGGTACCGGCCTACGGATCGGGAGGTCTCGCCAAGGCCTATCCCCGGTGTGCCGCCATGTTTCGGGACGTGGGCAAGGAACGGGTCGTGGAAGAAAGCCCCAGCCTCTTCCATCTGGTGGACGAACTGGTTCGCCTGATGAACGATCCCGCCGTGCCCGAACGGTGGAAGAGGCCCCTGGGGCTCCACCTGGACCGCCTGAAGCGATGCCGAGACGAAGCCCGGGATCACCTTCTGGGCCGGCGTCTGAACGAGCTGGACCGGAGCCTCTATCGGCTGGAGGACGCCTACGACGACCTGGAAAAGGACCTGTCGTAGTAGAGCGATATCCTCAAGGCGTCCTTGAGCAGGGCCGCCGCCGCGCCCAGGGGGGAGCTGTGACCGCCTGAGACGGTGATCCGGCCCATGGAATCGGTCTCGAAGGAGACGGCCTTTTCCGAGCCGCTCACCGCCGCCAGGGGATGGTCGGCGGGCAGCTCCTCGGGGCCCACCGTCACGCGCGCCGGGTCGGCGGCGGGGTCGATGCGCCCGATGAGCTTGATCACCCGGCCGGCCTCCCGGGCCCGGCGGATCCGATCCGGCGTGACGGCCGTGATCCCTTCCACCGCCACGTCCCGGGGGGTGAGGCCCGCCCGGAAGACGCGGTTGGCCAGGAGAAGGAGCTTGTTGGCGGTGTCCCAGCCTTCCACGTCCAGGCTGGGGTCTGTTTCGGCGATGCCCAACCGCTGGGCCTCCCGGAGTCCCTCTTCATAGGGACAGCCCGTCTGGTGCATCCGGGTCAGGATGTAGTTGGTGGTCCCGTTCAGGATACCCTCAACGGAGAGGATGCGGCTTCCCGCCAGGCAGAGTTCCGCCACGTCCAGGGTGGGCAGAGCCGCCGCCGTGGCGGCGCTCAGGCCCACGGCCCGATCCCTTTCCCGGGCGGCTTCCATGATCCCTCGGTAGTCCCAGATGAAGGGGCCCTTGTTGGCGGAAAGCACATGGCACCCGGCGCGCAGGCCCTCCAAGACGTGCGTGCGGGCCGGCTCCCCATCCCGGAGGCTCGTGGGGGTGGCTTCCACCAGAAAGTCCGCGGGAACGGAGCGGATCGCCTCCAGAGCGCCCAGCCCGGGCCGTCCGAAGCCCGGGAAGTCTTCCGGCGCCTGGCCCCCTTCCACATGGCCCAGGATCTTCGGGACCGGAAGGTTTCCAGCCGGATCCACCAGCGTCCCGCCCACGTCCACGATGCCGGCGAACCCGAAGCACACCCCGTAGCGCGCCGCCAGTTCCTCCCTTTTTTCCGTCACGAGGCGCGCGAAGGCCCGCCCCACGTTGCCGAAGCCCAGAAGAAGAAGATTCCGTTGCCGTCTGTCCGTCATTTGTATCTCCTGGCAATGAGGGCATCGTATTCGGTTCCGTCCACCACGGCCTCCACGATCGCCGGTCCCTGCACGTCCAGCGCCCGCTCACAGGCCCGGCGCATGGAATCGGGACCGTCCGCGCGGAAGACGGGAGCCCCCAGGAAGGTGTCGGCTCCCAGCAGCGGGCCTTGGTGCAGATCCACCCCCACGGGGGCCGTCTTCCTCCAGGCCTCCTTGACCCGAATGAGGCTCAGGCTCCGATCCGCCAGCACCACGAGCACCACGGAAAGCCCCAGGCGCCGGGCCGTGACGATTTCTCCGGCCATCATGAGAAAGCCGCCGTCTCCGGTGGCGCAGACCACGGGCCGATGCGGCAGGCACTTCTTGGCCGCAAGGGCGGCGGGGATGCCGAACCCCATGGAGGACCAGCCGTTGGTCATGACAAAGAGGCCCGGCGCCGGCGTCTCCCACAGCTGCCCCAAAAGGTGGGTGTGGGCCCCCACGTCGCAGGTGAGGACTCCGTCCCGGGGGAGAACCTTTCGGAGCGCGCGAAGGGCCGCCACCGGCCCGAACCCCGCCCCGGCCGGCCGCAGGCGCTTGTGGAGTCGATCCCGAAGGTCTTGCAGTTCCCTTTCTTCCCACGCAGGGGGACCGGGCGGCCTGTCGGCCAGAAAGCGCAGGGTCTCGCGCGGGTCCCCCACCACATCCACGGCCACTCGAACACCGGGCGGCACGTCGCAGGGCCGGGTGTCCGCGTGGACGAGCGGCACGTCGGGAAGCCACGATTCGTAGTTGAACTCCACCGGGTCATAGCCCACGCCCAAAACCAGGTCCGCCCGGGCGATGAAAGACGCCAGCTCGTCGCTGGCGGCGTGAAAGAGCACCCCCGCGTAGCATCCGTGTTCTTCCCGAACGAGACCCTTCGCCATGGGGGTGAGCACCACCGGCATGGGGTGGGCGGAAAGGAAGTTCAAGAGATCCCTTTCCATTCCCAACCGAAGGGCCGTGAGCCCCACCGCCAGCAGAGGGCGCCTCGCCCGAGCCAGGAAGGCGGCGGCCTCTTCCAGCAGGACCGGCTCGGGAGAAGTCGGCTGCCGGACCGCCGTCGGTCCGGGAAGATTTTCCTCCGCCGCCTCCGCGTCGGCCAGGTCCGCAGGCAGCCCCACATGGACCGGTCCCGGCACCTCTGAACGGGCGATCCCCACGGCGTCCCGGACCTGGGCGGCCACATCCCGGGGCCGCAGCCGCCACGTCTTCTTGGTGAGCGGCGCAAAGAGTCTCTGGTGGTCGATGTTCATCTGGGTGACGCGCTGCAGCATGGCATCGCCCATTTCGGACGTGAAGGCCAGAAGCGGCGATCGGTCCAGCAGCGCACATCCCACACCGGTGGCCAGGTTGACGGCCCCCGGCCCGAAGGTTCCGTGACAGGCCGCCACCCGCCCGGTCAGGCGCGCCGTCACGTCGGCCATGAAGCCCGCCGAGGCCTCATTGGCCACCAGGACGAATTCCAGGCCTTCCCTTTCCATGGCCTCCATGTAAGGAATCCAGGGCCCGCCGGGAATGCCGAAACAGACTTCCACACCAGCTTCTTTCAGGGAACGGACGAAAACCTCAGCAACTCTCGCCATGCTCAAGACTCCTCAGACGTTGCACCACATTCCACCGCTCCACCAGCACGGCCGTGGATCGGGGCACCAGGTGCCTCCACGGCTCCCCCCGCACCAGGCGCCGACGCACGTCGGCGGCGCTGATCCCCTTCTGCTCCCGGGGCCTTTCCCACAGCACGCGGACCTTCAGGCCCAGGGACTCGAAGAGGCTCCGCTTCTTGCGGCCCCAGTCGTCGTAGATGGTGAGGAAAAAGACTGCATCCAAGGGCACGTAATACCGATACCGATCCGGCAGGTTCACGGGAAAGGGAACGATGGTGAAAGATTCCAGGGGCACGCCGGCTTCGACCAGAACCGCCCGGACCATGATGTGCCGCTCGTAGTAGGTGAGGGGATTGGCCAACGGGTCGCTCCGGGAGGGATCGGCCGGATCGTGAAGTGTCAGGGCCGGTTCCGGGTTGGTGATTCCCACCACCAGATGCCGGCATCTTTCCTTCCCCGCCAGGAGATAGCGCAGATGGTCGTGGTGCAGGATCTGGAATCGACCGTGGATGACTCCCACCCTTTCCAGGCGCTCCATGGGCACCTCCTTTGCCAGGGGCAAGATAAGGGGTAAAGGGATAAGGGATACAGGGATGAGGAGAGCAACCGGGCCGTCTCGGCTCCGCCCCTCACCCCTTACTCCTTACTCCTTACTCCCTACCGAACTCCCTACCGAAACCCAAAAGCAGAGCCGGCTGTTACGGAACGTCCAAAGGCTGCGATGCTTCCCGGGCGCGGCGCAGGCGCAGCCACACGACCCCGTTGGTATGCACGGCCAGGTAGGCAAGGGCCAACAAGGGCGCAGGGGCCCACAGCAGGCTTGCCCATGCCGAAAGGATCATGACGGAAGTCCGGGTTCCCTTGCTGGCCAGAGTGGGCGGCCCCATGGGAAGCCGGAGGGTGGCGGCGCGCGCCGTGGAGTAGCTGATGAGGTTGCTCCCCATGAGCGCGGCGGCTCCCAGGAAGATCAGGAACGCCGCAGGCAGGGAAGCGGGCGGGCGGGCCAGATAGACGGTCATGCCGATCACCATGGCTCCGTCGGCGTATCGATCCAGGACGGAATCCCAAAAGGCGCCCCCCGTACTCTGGCAGCCTCGGAGGCGGGCCAGCTGTCCGTCCACTCCGTCCAGCACCTGGGCCGCCGCGGTCACCCATCCCGCGGCAAATCCCCAGCCCAGACCGAAAAGAATCCCGCCGAGAACACCCAGGGCGGCCGACGCCACCGTGACCATCCAGGGTTCCAGCCCCTGCCGCGCCGCCAGATGCGGCGTGATCCGTGCGGACAGATGGACCTTGATCCACTTGAGGATGAAGCGGTCGGAGGGCTTGGTCTGCCACGAAGCGGAGGAAGGATCCATAGGATCAGCCGTTTCCTGCATGGAACACAAAGGCCCCGCCGTTCGGCGGGGCCTTCCTGGAAGCAATGGCGGAGAGAGAGGGATTCGAACCCTCGGTACCCCTTTCGGAGTACACTCGCTTAGCAGGCGAGCGCCTTCAGCCGACTCGGCCATCTCTCCACTGGACAAACCGTTTGGCGGAGGGAGTAGGATTCGAACCCACGGGCCGGCTGCTAACCGGCCAACGGTTTTCAAGACCGCCGCCTTAAACCACTCGGCCATCCCTCCGCGCGCGGGCGATGCTGAGTGAAAGTCCTACTATCATCGCGCCCGGGTGCTGTCAAGTCATCCTTGTTGACAACCCATCGACCCGTTGCTATGGGGGAGGCCGGAGGGTGACAAGACACGCCATGACGACAGCCTACTGGCCCGAAGACCTGCCCCTGCTGCCGCTTCGCCACATGATGCTCTTTCCCACCATGATCCTGCCCGTGTTCATCACCGACCCCAGGGAGCGGGCGGCGGTGGATCGGGCCCGGAACCTGGGCGGCTACCTCTTTCTGGCCACCTGTTCTCTGGAGGCCTCCTGCCTGGATGCGGACGCACCCGTGGCCGAAGGGACCCTGGGGTGCGTGGCCCTGATCCTCAACAGCACCTCCCTGGAGGACGGAAGGCTCAAGATCCTGGTCCAGGGCATCGCCAAGGGGCGGGTGCGGCGGGTGGTGCGCTCCGACACCGGCGTTCTGGTGCGGGTGGAACCGCTGGTGGAGGCGGACGAGAAGCCGGACCCCTCCACCTTGGAACTCATGGAAAAGGCGCGAAGCATGGGGGTGAAGCTCTTCATGCTCCGCGGCATGAACGCTGCCGACGCCGACGCCGTCCTCCAGGGCGCCGCCACCCCCGGCCGGCTGGCGGACCTCCTCGCCTTCAATCTCCACCTGAACCCCCAGGATTGTTGCGATCTCATGGCCATGCCGGACCCTGTCGCCCGACTCCGGCGGGTGGCTTCCCTGCTCCTGGAGGAGCTGCAGAAGGCCGAGGTGCAGGTGGAAATCGAGTCGGAAGCCCAAAGCGCCCTGCTGCGCCGCCAGAGGGAGCGGTACCTGCGCGAACAACTCCACGCCATCCGCCGGGAACTGGGCGAATGGGACGAAGAAAGGGAAATCGCCCAATACCGGGAAAAGATCGAAGCGGCCCAGATGCCGCCGGAGGCCCGCCGGGAGGCCCTTCGCGAACTGGACCGGCTGGCCATGATGCAGGCGGACGCCGCCGAAGCGGCCGTGGTGCGCACCTACCTGGACTGGCTCATCGAGATGCCCTGGAACCGCAGCACCACCGACCGACTGGATCTCAAGACGGCCGCCGCCGTGCTGGACGCCGACCACCACAACATGGAAAAGGTCAAAGACCGCATTCTGGATTTCCTGGGCGTGTGCAGCCTCAAGGGCCGGGTCAAGGGCGCCATCCTGTGCCTCGTGGGCCCGCCCGGCGTGGGCAAGACGTCTCTCGGCCGGTCCATCGCCAAGGCCATGGGCCGCCGGTTTGTCCGCCTTTCCCTGGGAGGCATCCGCGACGAAGCCGAAATCCGCGGCCACCGGCGCACCTATCTGGGAGCCATGCCCGGGAGGATCGTCCAGGGACTCCGCACGGCCGGAACCAACAATCCCGTCTTCATGCTGGACGAAATCGACAAGATCGGCTCCGACGCCCGGGGAGACCCCGCCGCGGCCCTCCTGGAGGTGCTGGACCCCGAACAGAACAGCACCTTTTCGGATCACTATCTGAACGTCCCGTTCGACCTGTCCGGGGTTCTTTTCATCGCCACCGCCAACAGCCTGGAAAACGTCCCTCCGGCCCTGGTGGACCGCATGGAGGTGCTCTACCTGTCCGGATACACGGAAAAGGAAAAGGTGGCCATCGCCTCCGCCTATCTGCTCCCGCGGCAGATCCGGGAAAGCGGTCTGGAACCCGACTATCTGGAACTGAGCGGGCCGGCCCTGGTGGAGATCGTTCGATCCTACACGCGGGAATCCGGCGTGCGCCAGCTGGAACGGACCCTGGCCACGCTTTGCCGCAAGGTGGCCCGCCGGTTGGCGGAAGGGGTGGCCCCGCCCTTCCGGATCACCCGATCCCATCTGCCCCAGATCCTGGGACCGCCCCAGCCGACCAATCCCGTGGGCGTGGCACCCGCCATCCCCGGAGTCGCCATGGCCCTGGCCTGGACGCCCCACGGAGGGGAGGTGCTGCGCGTGGAGACGGCGGTCATGCCCGGCAAGGGCGAACTCATCCTCACGGGACATCTGGGACAGGTGATGAAGGAGTCCGCCCGGGCGGCGCTCACCTTCATCCGCACCCGATACCGGTTGCTGGGCCTGGAGCCGGACTTCCACGAAAAGACGGACATCCACATCCATGTGCCGGCGGGAGCCATCCCCAAGGACGGACCGTCGGCGGGCATGGCCCTCTGTTCGGCGATGGTTTCCGCGCTGCTGGAACGGCCTCTCAGAAAGGCCGTGGGAATGACGGGGGAAATCTCCCTGCTGGGGGACGTGCTGCCGGTGGGCGGATTCAAGGAAAAGGCCCTGGCCGCGGTCCGAAACGGCCTGAAGGAGGTTCTCATCCCCCGGGAAAACCTGCGAGACGTTCGGGAACTGCCGTCCTACATCCAGAGGAAGGCAACCTTCGTCCCCGTGGACCACATGGACCAAGCCCTGGAAAGAATCTTCCCACCGGAGGCCCGTTGAACCCATGCGAATCGCCTATTTCGATGCCTTTTCCGGCGCCAGCGGCGACATGATCCTGGGCGCCCTGCTGGATGTGGGACTTCCGCAAGAGGAACTGGAAAGCGGCCTGAAAGCGCTGAACCTCCCGGGTTGGAGCCTGGAAACACGGCGAGAGGCCCGAGGAGCCATCACGGGCACCCGGCTGGTGGTGCGCGAGGAGAGCCGCCAGCCCCACCGGCACTACCGGGATCTGAAATCGCTCCTGGAGCGATCCCGCCTGCCGGAGACGGTCAGGGAAACGTCCCTGGGGATCCTGAGGAGGCTGGCTGAAGCCGAAGCCCGGGTGCATGGAATGGATCCGGAAGAGGTCCACTTCCACGAGGTGGGAGCCCTGGACACCGTGGTGGATATCGTGGGGGCGGTCCTGGGCCTGGAGCTTTTGGGCATCCGCCATGCCGCCTGTTCCCCCCTTCCCCTGGGCCGTGGGTTCGTGGAGTGCTCCCACGGCCGCCTGCCCCTGCCCGCGCCGGCCACGGTGGCGCTGCTGGAAGGGGTGCCGATCCGTTCCGGCGACGCCTCGCGGGAGCTCGTCACCCCCACGGGTGCGGCCATTCTCACCACCGTCTGCCGCGCCTTCGGCCCGATCCCTCCCATGACCCTGGAAAAGGCGGGCTACGGCGTGGGAAGCCACCCCGAAGAGAACCCGCCCAACGTGCTGCGCCTCATGGTGGGAGAGACGCAGGCCGAGCTCCCCTCCCGGCCGCTGCTCGTTTTGGAAACCCACATCGACGACATGAACCCGGAATTTTACGACCACCTCCTGGAAGGATGCCTCCGGGACGGCGCCCTGGACGTCTCCCTGATCCCCATGCACATGAAGAAGAACCGGCCGGCCGTGCTGGTGCGCGTTCTGGCGGAACCGGAAAGGAAAGACCAGCTCCTCCGAAGGATTTTCTCGGACACCTCCAGCCTGGGCGTGCGCTGGTACGCCGTGGAGCGGGCCGAGCTCCCGCGCCGAACCTTCCGGGTGACCACCCCGTGGGGACCCGTCACCGTGAAGGAAGCCCATGCGCCGGACGGCTCCATCCGGATCCAGCCGGAATACGACGACTGCAAACGGGCGGCTCGGGAACACAACGTTTCCATTGTGGTCGTCTATGAGGAAGCGAAACGCCTGGCCCGGATGAGTGACGGGTGATGAGTGACGAGTGACGGGGGATGAGTGACGGGGGATGGGGCGAAGTGGTCCGGAGAGGCACCGGGAGGAACGGATTTGCAAGGAGGGGAGATGACACCGGAGACGGCAACGCATGTGGGCGGATCCCTGCTGACCATCGGCGATGAAATCCTTCTGGGCGATATTCTCAACACCAACGCCCACCACATCGCCGTGGCGCTCCGCACCAATGGATTCCGCCTGCAACGGGTGATCACCGTGGAAGACCGGGAAGAAGCCATTGCCGGGGCCCTGCAGCAGCTCTTGCCCGTATCCGCCTTCCTGATCGTCACGGGAGGTTTGGGCCCCACGGACGACGACCGAACCAAGGAAGCGGTGGCCCGCGCCTTTTCACTTCCCCTGGCCGTGGACCCATGGGATCTGCAGCGCCTCAAGGAGCGCGCCCGAACCACGGGCACCCCCTGGAACCACCGCATCCAGAGGCTTGCCGAACTTCCCCGCGGGGCCACCAAGATGGCCCCGGGACGGCCCATGGCCGGGTTCCTCCTGGAACACCGGGGCGTGCCCTGCTACTTTCTGCCCGGCGTCCCCTACGAGATGGAAACCCTTTTGGACGAAATCGTGCTTCCGGATCTGAAGCGCCGGTTTCCCCACCGTCCCGTCACCCGAAAGCGCATCCTGCGCGTGCAGGAGATGATGGAAGCGGAGATCAACCAGCGCCTCCAGGACTTCGACCCGGTGGAAACGGGCGTGGTGCTGGGTTACCTTCCCCAGGTGGGGGAAAACTGGGTCACGCTTCTGGCCGTGGGGCGAAGCGAGGCGGAAGTGGCCGAGGCCTTGGACAGGGCGGAAGCCCGCGTGACGGCCCTTCTCGGCGAGGAGCACGTGAGCGGCCGGGACGACGAGTCCCTGGAAGTGGTGGTCGGCCGTCTTCTGCGGGAAAAGGGCTGGATGCTGGCCGTGGCCGAATCGTGCACCGGGGGCCTGCTCGCCCGGAAGATCACCGGCGTTGCGGGAGCTTCCCACTACTTCGAGCGGGGCTACGTGACATACAGCAATCGCGCCAAGGAGGAACTGTTGGGCGTCCCTCCGGAAATCCTGGCGGCCCACGGCGCGGTGAGTGAGCCGGTGTGCCGAGCCATGGCCGAGGGCGCCCGGGAAAGGGCGAGGGTGGATGCGGCTCTCGCCGTCACCGGAATCGCCGGCCCCACCGGCGGAAGCCCCGAAAAGCCCGTGGGGACCGTCTTTGTGGGATGTTCCGTGGGGGAGCAAACCCGGGTCAAGCGGTGCCTGTTCCACGGAAGCCGTGAGCGCATTCAGCAGCAGTCGGCCCATGCCGCCCTGACTCTCCTGTGGAGGATGCTCAAGCCATGATTCGCACCTTTGTGGCCCTGGATCTGCCGGAACCCGTCCAGAGATCCCTGGACACGTTTGCGGCCCCTCTCAGGCAGAGGGATCTTCCCGTGCGATGGATCCCCGTGGACCGGGTCCACCTGACCCTCAAGTTCCTGGGAGACGTTCCGCCGGAGCGCATCGGGGACATGGCCCGGGCTCTCACCCGAGCCGTTTCCGATCAGCCGCCCTTCCAACTCCAGCCCGCGGGGTGCGGCGCCTTCCCGACCCTCAAGAACATGCGGGTCGTCTGGGTCGGCGTACAGGGGGACCTGCAGGCCCTGAAAGCGCTCCACGGAAAGGTGGAAGGCGCCCTGGCACCCCTGGGTTACCCGCCGGAAAACCGTCCGTTTCGAGCCCATCTCACCATCGGGCGGGTGAAGGGAACCCGAAACCTGAGGGGACTCCAGGAGGCCCTTCTGGCGGGGCGATCCTTCGAAGGCGTAGTTTTTGACGTGTCCCAAGTGGTATTGTATAAAAGCGATTTGAGGCCGGACGGCGCCCGTTACACACCGCTCCACCGCATCCCCCTGGGAGGTCCGGCCTGATGATTGACGACACCCGAGACGATCAGGAGGACCGTCCATGACGGCACCCGACGACCGACAGAAGGCCATCGATATCGCCATGGCGCAGATCGAGCGCCAGTGTGGCAAGGGATCCATCATGCGGCTGGGCGAGGGGTCCCATGCCGTGGAAATACCCGTCATCTCAACCGGGTGCCTGTCCCTGGACCTGGCGCTGGGCATCGGCGGCGTTCCCCGAGGCCGCATCGTGGAAATCTACGGGCCGGAATCTTCCGGCAAGACCACGCTGGCCCTCCATGTGATCGCCGAGGCGCAGAAAAAGGGCGGACTGGCGGCATTCATCGATGCCGAGCACGCCCTGGATGTCCATTATGCCCGGAAGCTGGGCGTGAACGTGGACGATCTTCTGATCAGCCAGCCCGATTACGGCGAACAGGCCCTGGAGATCGCCGAGATCCTGGTGCGCAGCAACGCCATCGACGTGATCGTCATCGACTCGGTGGCCGCTCTCGTGCCCAAGGCGGAAATCGAAGGCGAGATGGGCGACCCCCACGTGGGCCTGCAGGCCCGGCTCATGAGCCAGGCCCTTCGCAAGCTCACCGCCAGCATCAGCAAGTCCCGGACCTGCGTCATCTTCATCAACCAGATCCGCATGAAGATCGGGACCATGTACGGATCGCCCGAAACGACCACGGGCGGCAACGCGCTCAAGTTCTACGCCACCCAGCGCCTGGACATCCGCAGAATCGGCCCCATCAAGGAAGGCCAGGAGGTGGTGGGCAACCGCACCCGGGTCAAGGTGGTCAAGAACAAGATCGCTCCCCCCTTCAAGGAAGCCGAGTTCGATGTGGTCTACGGGCGGGGCATTTCCCGGGAAGGCGACGTGCTCGACCTGGCCGTGGCCGCCAACATCATCGAGAAATCGGGCACCTGGTATTCCTACGACGGCGAACGCCTGGGCCAGG
This sequence comes from Desulfacinum sp., assembly GCA_014359885.1. GTDB lineage: Bacteria > Desulfobacterota > Syntrophobacteria > Syntrophobacterales > DSM-9756 > Desulfacinum. The sequence goes on along the minus strand of JACIYN010000031.1, from coordinate 2,780 downwards.
GACGGGAAAACGTCAAGAACTTCCTGCGGGAACACGCCGACCTGCTGCAGGAGATCGAAAACAAGGTGCGGGAACGCCACTTCCTGCCGACCCTGCCCGACGTGGAATCCGTCGATTCCTGATCCCGCTGTCGGCGAAGACGACGCGAAGATCTTATCCGGAGAGGAGAACCCCCTGATGAAAGCACGCGAGATCCGAAAGACATTTCTGGAATACTTCCAGGAACACGGACACACCGTGGTCAAGAGCTCCTCGCTCATCCCCCACGACGATCCCACCCTTCTTTTCACCAACGCAGGCATGAACCAGTTCAAGAGGTGCTTTCTCGGGGAGGAGAAACGGCCTTACACCCGCGCCGCCACCAGCCAGAAGTGCATGCGCGCCGGAGGCAAACACAACGACCTGGAAAACGTGGGATACACCGCGCGCCACCACACCTTCTTCGAGATGCTCGGCAACTTTTCCTTCGGTGACTATTTCAAGGAAGATGCCATTCGATTCGCCTGGGAGTTCCTGACCGAACACATGGGGCTGCCCAAGGACAAGCTCTACGCCACCATCCACGAAGGCGACGCGGCCATGAACCTGGGCCCCGACGAAGAGGCGGAAGGCTACTGGAAAAAGGTCCTGCCGGCGGATCGAATCCTGAAATTTTCCACCAAGGACAACTTCTGGGCCATGGGGGACACGGGTCCCTGCGGTCCCTGTTCCGAAATCCTCATCGACCAGGGCGAGGCCATGGGATGCGGCCGGCCCGACTGCCGCCCCGGATGTGACTGCGACCGGTACCTGGAGCTGTGGAACCTGGTCTTCATGCAATTCAACCGGACCGAGGACGGAGTCCTTCACCCGCTGCCCAAGCCCAGCATCGACACCGGCATGGGCCTGGAACGGATTGCCGCCGTCATCCAAAAGGTCCGATCCAACTACGACACGGACCTGTTCGCCCCCATGATGGACGCCATCGGGGCCCTTTCAGGGCTCACCTACGGCACCGATCCCGAAAAGGACGCCTCCTTCCGGGTGATCGCCGATCACGGCCGGGCGGCCGCCTTCCTCATCGGCGACGGCGTTCTTCCCAGCAACGAGGGACGGGGCTACGTCCTGAGGCGCGTCATCCGGCGGGCTCTCCGTCACGGGCGTTTTCTCGGCCTCAACCGCCCGTTCCTCCACCAGGTGGTGGTGGCGGTCATGGAATCCATGGCCGACACCTATCCGGAACTTCTGGAAAACAGAAACTACATCACGAGGGTGATCCTGCACGAGGAGGAGCGTTTCAGCGAAACCCTGGACCACGGCCTCCGGCTGCTCCAAAACGAGATGAACCGTCTCCGGGACGAAGGGGCGCAGACCGTCCCGGGCGACCTCATCTTCAAGCTCTACGACACCTACGGATTTCCCATCGACATCGTCACCGACATGGCCCGTAAGATGGGCATGGGGGTGGACGAGGCCGGGTTCGAAGAACGGATGGAGAAACAGCGGGAACAGTCCCGCAAGCACTGGAAGGGAAGCGGAGAGAGGGAAATCAGCGAAGCCTATCGGACCCTGTCTTCCCAGGGCGTGCGGTCGGAATTCGTGGGCTATGAGCAGCTGGAAGCCCAGGCCCGGATCGTGGCGCTCGTCCGGGACGGGAAGCTGGTGGACGCCGCTCCGAGCGGATCGACCGTTGAGGTGGTGACGGACCGGACTCCCTTCTACGGGGAAGCCGGCGGGCAGGTGGGCGACAAGGGGCAGCTCGTGGGCCCCGAAGGCGAAGCCGCCGTCACGGATACGTTGCGGCTTCCGGGCGACATCTGGGTCCATGTGGCCCGGGTGGAAAAGGGATCCCTGCGGCCGGCACAGACGGTCACTCTCAGCGTGGACGCCCAGAGCCGCAAGGATACGGCCCTCAACCACACCGCCACCCACATCCTGCACCGGGTGCTCCGGGACGTGCTGGGCGACCACGTGAAGCAGTCGGGTTCGCTGGTGGCCCCGGAACGCTTCCGCTTCGACTTCACCCACTTTGCGGCCTTGACGGAAGAGGAACTGTTGGAAATCGAGACCCGGGTCAACGAGGCCATCCGGGAAAACAGGCCGCTTCAGGTGCAGGTCATGGGCTTCGAGGAGGCCCTCCGGGCGGGCGCGGTGGCCCTGTTCGAGGAAAAGTACGGGGACACGGTGCGACTCGTGGAAATCCTGGACTTCAGCAAGGAACTTTGCGGCGGCACCCACACGGAACGCACCGGGGATATCGGTACGTTCTTGATCGTTCAGGAAACCAGCGTGGCGGCCGGGGTGCGCCGCATCGAGGCCATGACGGGCCGCCATGCCCTGGCCTACTGGCAAAAGCAGAGGGAGACCCTCTCGGCTGCGGCCCGCCGCCTCAAATCCCTCCCGGAAGAGGTCCCCGAAAAGGTGGAGCGGCTCCTGGCCCACAACAAGGATCTGGAAAAGCAGCTGGAAGCCCTCAAGGCCTCCCTGACCGCCCGGAAGTCGGCCGACCTGCTGGACCAGGCCCAGGAGATCGGGGGAGCCAAGGTCCTGGTGAGCCGGGTGGAAGCCACCAGCCCCAAGGCGCTCCGGGAGCTCAACGACCGGTTCAAGGAGCGCATTCCCAGCGGCGTGGTGGTGCTCGGCGCCGCCCACGACGGCAAGGTCTTCCTGCTGGTGGGCGTGACCAAGGACCTGACCCCGAAAGTGCACGCGGGGGATCTCATCAAGGAAGTGGCCCAAGTGGTGGGCGGAAGCGGCGGCGGCCGGCCCGACATGGCCCAGGCCGGGGGAAGCCGGCCGGA
>JACIYN010000030.1 GCA_014359885.1 Desulfacinum sp. | reverse complement strand
TGTACTTGGGGCTTTGTTTCAGCATTGCGGAGATGACCGCTGCACTACCCCACACGGGCGGCGCCTATTCCTTCGCCCGGTGCGCCATGGGCCCCATCGGCGGCTATGTCACGGGGCTTGCCGAGAACATGGAATACATTCTCACGCCGGCGGTGATTGTGGTGGGCATCGGCGGCTACCTGGGGGCCATCTTCGGAACGCCGGCTTCTTTCGATCCCGTCTGGTGGCTTCTGGCCTATGTTGTCTTTGTGGGACTCAACATCGCCGGCGTGGAGATTTCGTTTCGGTTTTCCGTGGTGATCACGGTGCTGGCCTTGATCATCCTCGGGGTTTTCTTTATCGGGGCCGTCCCGCTCTTTTCCTGGGATAATCTGTTCAATATCGACCCGTCGCCGGGACGATCCGTCTGGCTTCCCAAGGGGTGGACCGGCGTGTTGGGCGCGCTGCCTTTCGCCATCTGGTTTTATCTTGCCATTGAGGAACTGCCGTTGGCGGCCGAGGAGTCTCACACCCCCGTCCGGGACCTGCCCAAGGGCATTGTCTGGGGCATCGGAACCCTGGTGCTCACGGCGTTCCTAACGCTCTTTCTCAACACGGGCGTGGAGCCGGGGGCGGCCGGTCTCAGTGCCAGCAACGAGCCGCTCTTTGAAGGATTTCGAAGCATTTTCGGGGACGGCGTGGGGACGCGGTTGCTTTCTCTGATCGCCGTGGCGGGTCTGGTGGCCAGCTTCCATACGATCATTTTTGCTTACGGGCGCCAGATCTATTCCCTGTCGAGGGCCGGCTACTTTCCCCCGATCTTTTCCCTGACCCACGGCACGCGAAAAACTCCCCACATCTCCCTGATCGTAGGGGCGGTGATGGGCTACACGGTGGCTCTGGCCATCCACTACATGGGACCGGAAAGTCCGGTGGGGGCGGTCCTGCTGAACATGGCGGTCTTCGGAGCGGTCATTTCCTATGGCCTTCAGATGATCTCCTATGTCCTCTTGCGCCTTCGTTTTCCTCACATCCACAGGCCTTTCGTGAGTCCCTTCGGGTTGGTGGGGGCCGTGGGGGCCCTGGTGATCGCACTGGTGACGCTGGTGGCCCTCTTCCTTGCGGACCCGGTCTACCAGAAGGTGGTGGTCGGAGCCGCTCTCTGGTACGCCTTGGGCCTCCTTTACTTTTTTGCCTACGGGCGAAAACGGCTGGTGTTGGCCCCGGAGGAGGAGTTTGCCGTGAGTGCCCGGGGTGAATCCGCAAGTCTTCTCTGAATCCAAGTGCGCGGGGGACGACTTTGAGTCGGGGAGTGCACCTTTCCATCGGAATGGACGTGGGGACGACCACCTATCACTGGACGGTCCACCGGCTGGCTTTCGGCGTGGAAGCTGGGGGGACGTCCCGCCACGTCCTCCGGGAGGGGCGGCCGGTGGCGAGGAGCCCCGTGCGCCTGACGCCGTTCTGCCACGGGGATGTGCTCGATGAGGAAACGATCCGGCGGACCGTGGAAGCGGATCTGTTGAAAGTCGGTCTTCGCCCGCAGGATCTGGAAACGGGATCCGTGATCATCACCGGAATGGCGGCACGCAGACGTAACGCCCCCCGCCTCATCGCTTCCCTGTCGGCTCTCTTTCCACGGCTGGTGTCCACGGTGGCCGGGGCCCGGCTGGAGTCCATTCTGGCGGCGCGTGGCGCCGGCGCGGACCTGCTGTCGCGCCGGAGGCTCACGCGGGTTCTCAACGTGGACATCGGGGGCGGGACCACGAACCTGGCCCTCTACGATTGCGGGCGGCTGGTGGGGAGCGCGTGCCTGGCATTGGGGGCCCGCCTGGTCCATTTCGACCGGGAGGGTCGCGTTCTTTCCTGGAATGGGGAAGTGTTGGGGAAGATTCTCCGGCCGCCGCCGGCCCTTCCTCCCGCGAGGGCGGACGACGACCTGCTTGGGAGGATGGGCGAAAAGGTGGTGGAAGCGCTCTGGAATTTTCTCAAAGGCGGGGACCTGCCAGGGGTGGTGGTCGAATACGACGAGATGCCCCGACGGCCGGTGCGTTTCGACACGGTGAGCTTCACCGGGGGAGTGGGGGCGCTGCTGAAGGCCTGCCGGTCCATGCCCTTGACTCGCTTCAACGACTTGGGGGTTTCGCTTGCTCGCGCCGTGCGGGAACGTTTCGGGTCCTTTCCTCTCCACGAATCGAACGGGGATTCCATCCGTGCCACCTCCGTGGGAGCCTCCGTCCATCTGGTCCAGGTGGCGGGGCGTTCCGTGCACGTGACCGCCGTACAGGATCTTCCGCTTCGGGGCCTCCCCGCGATCTCGGTGCGCCTGGGGGAAGCCGCCGATTCCCGTCCCTTCCGGATGGATCCGGGCCTCAGGCCGCCCTGTGCCTACGCGGTGCGTGCGGGTCCGGGCGTGACGCTGGAAGCCCTGAAAGAACTGGCCGACCGTCTTCTCGGAGAGGTGCTGACGGGCGGAGCCCGCGTATTGGTGGTGGTTTTCGATCAAGACCTGGGAAAGATTTTCGGCCGTATTGTGCAGTCGCGGCCGGACTGGGACCCGGCCCTTCGAGTGGTGAGTATCGATTCCGTGGAGCTCCAAGACGGAGAGATTGTCGATATCGGCGCTCCCACACGAAGCGGCCTTTTGCCTGTGACGGTCAAGACCCTGCACTTTTAACGGTGAGGAAGGGAGGTGACCAGGAGCCCATGCGTTCCCACATTCGCATTCGAGGAAGGTTCTTTTCATTTCGATCCCTTTACGAGGTGATGGCCAAGGCCAATGAAGAGAAGTCGGGGGATCGACTGGCCGGGATCGGGGCCGAATCCGAACTGGAGAGAGTGGCTGCCAAGGCCCTGCTGGCGGAGATGGAACTGCGCACTTTTCGTGAATATCCTGCGGTTCCCTATGAATCCGATGAGGTCACCCGGCTGATTCAGGACGCGCTGGATGAAGATGTCTACCGGGAGATCCGAGGGTGGTCCCTGGCGCAGCTGCGCGAGTATGTCCTTTCACGCACCACGGGCCCCGAGGACCTGCGCAGGCTCAGCCGCGGGCTGACCAGCGAGATGATCGCGGGGCTCGCCAAGATCATGTCCAACATGGACTTGGTGGTGGCCGCCTCCAAGATTTACAACCACGCTCGTTGCCGAACGACCATCGGGATCCGGGGAACCCTGGCTTCCCGGCTCCAGCCCAATCACCCCACCGACGATCCTGACGGCATCGCGGCATCCATCAAGGACGGCTTGGCCTACGGCGTGGGAGACGCTCTGATCGGGATCAATCCGGTGGAGGACACGCCGAGCAACATCCGGCGTCTGATGGAGCACGTCTTCCGGGTAACCCACGAAGAACTGGAAGTTCCCACCCAGATAAGCATCCTGGCCCACATCTCGACTCAGATGGAAGCCCTCCGGGCCGGAGGGACGACGGATCTTCTTTTTCAAAGCATTGCCGGGACGGAAAAGGCCAATCGCTCCTTCGGAGTCACATCGGTTCTGCTGGAGGAAGCGCGGTTGCAGCTGCGTCACAGGAATCCACGGCTCGGCCCCAATGTGTTCTACTTCGAAACCGGACAGGGTTCCGAGCTGTCGTCCTGCGCCCACGAGGGGGTGGACCAGGTGACTCTGGAGGCCCGTTGCTACGGCTTTGCCAGAATCTTTCGCCCCTTCCTGGTCAACACGGTGGTGGGCTTCATCGGCCCCGAATATCTCTACGATGCCAAACAGGTCCTTCGGGCGGGCCTGGAGGATGTCTTCATGGGCAAACTCCACGGGCTGCCCATGGGCATCGACGTCTGCTACACCAACCACATGAAGATGGACCAAAACGACCTGGAGAACCTGGCGGTTCTGGTCACCGCCGCTCGGGCTTGCTATTTGATGGGGGTTCCCATGGGAGATGACGTGATGCTCAATTACCAGACCACCAGTTATCACGATGTGGCGTCCCTACGCCAACTCTTCGGCTTGAGGCCATTGCCGGAATTCGAACGGTGGCTCGCTTCCACGGGGATCATGCACAACGGCGCCCTGACCCAGTCGGCGGCCGATCCGTCCTGCTTTTCCGAATGGTGTGGAGAGGAGGAGTGCCGTGCTCACGGATCATAGCATTGTCATGCACGATTTCGATTTCGTTCTCGAACAGATGAGTCCGAACAGACCCGTTTTCCGCAACCCGTCGGCCATCGGGGCACTGAAGTCCTTCACCCCCGCGCGAATCGCCCTGGGAGGGTGCGGATGCCGCCCCTTCACAAGAGATGTGCTCCGTTTTCGGGCGGACCATGCGGCGGCTCGGGACAGCGTGATGGAAGCCGTGCGCGACGATTTCCTCGCTCGCCATGGCCTCGTGAAAGTCTGCACCCAGGCGGCCGATAAGGAGGAATACCTGATGCGCCCGGACAAGGGACGGCGCCTGGACGAGGCCGCCGTGGAACGGCTTGGGGCCCTTTACGGACGCAAGGAACCCATGCTTGTTCTTGTGGGGGACGGTCTGAGCGCCACCGCCGTGGAGGCGAATCTGGACGCCCTGCTCCCCAGCCTGAGGCTCAGCCTGGATCAGTTGGGACACCACGTGCCGCCACCGGTCTTCGTGCAATTCGCCCGTGTGGGGGCGATGGACCATGTGGGCGACATCCTGGAGCCGGAGGTTGTGATTTTCCTGATCGGCGAACGCCCTGGGCTCCAAACTGCCGAGAGTTTGAGCGCCTATATCTGTTTCAGACCACGTACCGGCACGCTGGATGCCGACCGCACGGTCGTTTCCAACATTCATCGGCGGGGGCTTCCGCCGCTGGAAGCCGGGGCGGTCGTTGCCGAGACCGCCGATCGGATACTGCGGCTTCAAGCCAGCGGAGTTCGTCTTGGGAAGATCTGCGGTCAGTAAGCCGGTACGCGCAGGTAGCGGTCGTCGGTGAGCTGGCGATCCCGCCAGGTGCGGGTGCGCACCGTGGCGTATCCGCCGTCGTAGGCCACGGGGTCCGCCTGCACCCATTCATTGGTGTTGGGATTGTGGTAGGTGACCGTCTGCCGGCGGCTGGCGGCTTCTTCCGCGGCCCTTTGGGTGATTTCCGCCAGGCCGTATCCCGCCACCGAACCGATGGCGGCCCCGATGACGGCTCCGCGCCACGGGTTGTCCTTGTCGATCAGGGCGCCCACGCCCGCTCCCACCACACCCAGCCAGGTGGCCGATTCCAGGTGCTGCTGGGTGGTGGGGCCCGGCACGCAGGCTCCCAGGCTCGTGACCATCAAGGCAAGAACCAGCAGGACGCTCAGACTCTTCATGTCTTTTCCTCCCCGTTCAGGCGCTCACTTGTTTGGCCGGGCAAGCCGCCTCGCCGAAGAGCTCCCGGCGCAGGCGCTCCATTTCCTCCCGGAACCGGCTTTCCACCTCCTCCAGTTCCAGGGCGGTCTCTTCCCACGCCTGTGTTAACCGCTCAATCTCGCTCCGGCAATGCCCATAGGCCCGCTGCAACTCCGCCACGTCCGCGGACTCCCGGTAGGTGGCCGGATCCGCCAGCTGCTGACTCAGTCTGTCCAGTTCCCGGTGGGCCCGGTCCAGGGCCTCCTCCAGTTGCTCCAGCTTGTCCTTGAGCGGCTTGGTGCGACGGTAGAGCTCGTTTCGCCAGCGGGCTTCCAGGCGCTTTCTTTCCTTGGCGTCCACCCTGGCACCTGTTTCGGGCTCGGAAGCCGCTTCCTTTTCCTGCAAGGCTTCATGGGATGCCCCCGTGAGGGCCTCTTTCCAGAAACGCTCGTAGTCATCGGCGTTTCCCGGCAGCAGCTCCAGTTTCTTCGGGCCCACCACCAGGATCTTGGACGCCACGGCGTTGATGAATCGCCGGTCGTGGCTGATCAGGCAGATCGTTCCGGGATATTCGTCCAGGGCTTCCTCCAGGATCTCCCGGCTGGGAATGTCCAGGTGGTTGGTGGGTTCGTCCAGCAAGAGAACGTTGGGGGCCTGGATGAGGAGCTTGCAGAGGGTGAGGCGGGCCTTTTCTCCGCCGCTCAACACGCGCACCTTCTTTTCCACGTCGTCTCCGCGGAAGAGGAAGGAGCCCAAAAGGGCCCGCACCCGGGTCTGGGGCGTGGGGCCGGCAATGGAAACCACTTCCTGAAGCACTGTGTTGTCCGGGTTTAGATGCTCCCAGACGTGCTGCGCGTAGTAGCCGATGCGAACCCCGTGCCCCACCACGCGGCGGCCTCGAGTCGGGGGCTCCTCCCCCGCCAAGATCTTGAGCAGCGTGCTCTTGCCCGTCCCGTTGGGGCCCATGACGGCGATGCGGTCGCCTCGTTCCACCACCAGGTCCACGCCCTCGTAGACCGTCCGGTCTCCGTAGGCCTTGTGCATCCCTTGGAGCTCGAAGACCCGCTTGCCGCACCGATCCGGCTCGGGAAAATGAAACCGGATGGTGGCCTCCTGTTCGGGAATCTCGATGCGCTCCATCTTTTCCAGCATCTTCAGGCGGCTCTGTACCTGGCGGGCCCGGTCCTTGCGCACCCGGTTGCGGGCGATGAACCGTTCGATCTGCCGGACACGCTCCTGCTGGTTCCGATGGGCCGCCAGGAGAATCTCCCTTCGCCGGGTCCTTTCCTCTACGTAGGCGTCGTAGTTGCCGGGGTAGTGCTCCACCCGGCCGTTTTCCACCTCCAGGATTCTGCGAACCACGGAGTTGAGGAACGCCCGGTCGTGGGAGATGAGCAGGACCGCCGAACGGGTGGATTGCAGGAAGTTCTCGAGCCAGAGAATGGATTCCAGGTCCAGGTGGTTGGTAGGCTCGTCCAGGAGCAAGAGGTCGGGTTCGGCGAGCAGCAGCCGGGCCAATTCCACCCGCATGACCCAGCCCCCGCTCAGAGTGGCCACCGGGCGATGGAGGTCGTCGGGGGCAAAGCCCAGCCCCGAAAGGATCTTCCGGGCGCGCGCCTCCAGGTCGTACCCGCCCAGATGCTCCAGGCGTTCCATCAGGTGAGCGTGGCGCCCGGCCATCTCTTCCATCTGCTGCGGATCGCCGCCGCGGCGCAGGGCGGCTTCCAGGCGCTCCACCTCGGCTCGAACGGCATGGATTTCGGCGTGAACTTCCTGGGTGTGCTGAAGGACGGTCTTTTCAGCAGGGGGTACCCACTGCTGGGGCAGGTAGCCAACGGAGGTGTTCCTGGCCCGAGTGACGGACCCCGTATCGGGTTCCACTTCCCCCATCAGGACGTGGAAAAGGGTGGTCTTCCCCGCACCGTTGGGCCCCACGACCCCGATGCGGTCTTCCGGATGGACGTGGAAGGAAACGTCCCGAAAAAGCTCCCGGTTGCCCAGGAATTTGCTGATGTTCTGTACGGTGATCACCGTTCGCCGCGCTCCGTCGCCAAGAATGGGTTCGGCGCAAGTATGGCCGTTCCCGCATCTCAGCGCAAGGAATCAATAGATCCACTTGCCGTCGGCGAACCGAAAGATTTCCGTGATGGTGATCCTCCTGGCGTTCCTGAAGGGCCCCTTGCGGGCGACCTTCTCATCGGGGCCCCGGCTTTCGAAGACGATTTCTTCATAATGGAGAACCCCCACGAAGGGGCACGCCTCGGAATCCGTCTTCTTCACCCGGCTTCCCGTGACGGCCCCCAGCTCCTTGTAGCTGGCCACCACCTGGGAACCGTCCTCGCTTTTTCGGATCTCCAGGTGCTTGGGGCCGTAGATGCCGTGACGGGAAAGTTTGTGCATCCACTCCTTCTGAAAGGCGGAAAAGGCCTTGGCCGCTTCCTGCTCGTTCAGGGCCCAGGCGTTCATTGACCAAACCGTCACGAAGAGGAGCAGGGCTGGCAGAAGACAAATCTTCTTCATGGGAATTCCTGGAACACCAAAAAAGGCCGGGGGGCGGATGCCACCCGGCCTGTGAGGGGTTGACTCGGAATTATTCGACGACCTTGATTTCCACGCGCCGGTTGATGGCCCGACCTTCCTTGGTGGCGTTGTCCGCCTTGGGCTTGAGTTCGCCGTAGCCCACCGTCTTCATCCGGTAGCCCTCCACGCCCTTGGCCTCAAAGTAGTCATAGACCGCCTTGGCCCGGCGTTCGGAAAGCTTCTGGTTGTAGGCTTCCGTACCGATGGAGTCGGTATGGCCTTCGATGATGATCCGGATTTGGGGGTTCTGCTTGAGGATCTCGGCTCCTTCATCCAGCACCGGCTGCCATTCCGGCTTGATGTCGTACTTGTCGAAATCGAAGTGGACGCCGCGCAGGACGATCACCTCGGGCTGCGGCTCCCCTTCCTCGGCATAGAAAACATCCTTGACGAACTGGTTCAGGGCCTGCTCGTCGGCCAGAAGATCCGTGGCTTCCGCGTAGACACCGCAGCCGCCGATTTCACTGATCTTCTTCAGGATGGACTGGGCCTTGGCCTCTTCGGCGAAGCTGATCACGTGAAAACAGACGTCCGGATACTTGCCGTGGATGGCCTGGGCCGCCGCCACCGGGTCCGGCCCCTTGTTGGCGGCACCGTCGGACACGATGATCACCGCCGTCTTCCCGCGAAGACCGCTCAGGACCGAATCCAGCGAGCTGATTCCCGGGCCCATGGGGGTGAGGCGGTTGAAGATGCCCTGATCGGAGGGGATCTTTTCCAGGGCTTCCCCGAAGGCTGTCCTGTCATAGACCGCGGGCTCGGCCACCACCTGCCAGGGGGCAAAAAGGTCGAGGGCTCCCTGGTAGCCCAGCTCCGGGATCCGCTCGTTCATCTTCATCAGGAGATCCTTGGCGGCCACCATCCTCACCACGCCCAGCTTGCCGTGGGTCATGTACATGGAACCGGATTGATCGGGAAAGAGAATGAAATTGTCCACTTTGGGGACCATCTTGGCCTGGGCGCTTGCCCCAAAGGTCAAAAGAAAACCGGCGGTGACCACCACCGCTGCCACTGCCAGGAAGAACTTCGCCTTTCTCATCGTCAACCTCCTCTAATGGGTCCTCATTTCCCTTGCCTGTTGCCCATTGAACAAAGAACTGCACCGCCAAGCCTGCGCGGCCGATCCCTTTCTTTACCCTCCTCTTTTGTGGGAACTATGGAAATGTGAAAAAGATCTTTCCGGACACAAGAACTCCTTAAAATTAAACAGCCCTGCGGCCGGAGTCAATGGCCGCAGGGCAGGGTAACGTTCGAGGATCTCTCTTTTCGCCTCTGCCTGAGTTGATGGGTGCCCGTTGGGTTTCGGGTGCAGACCTTACAGGACCGCCAAAACCTGTAGGTAACCCGAGAGGCCCTCTATAGGGTCAAGGCCTAAAAGAGCCGCTTCACCCAGATCAGACTCAGCTCAGAATCCACGTCGTACTTGCAGAATCTTTCCATGCCGTAAGGATCCACCGCCTGCCTCAGGTCCAGGAGGCGGTCGAAATCCTTCTCAACCACCACGTTGCAAAAATCGATGGGCACAGAGCGGATAAAATCCAGTTCGTCTTCGCCCCACAACTCCTCGGCAATGTCGCTGACCCCGTTTTCCAACGCCTCGTTCCCGCACACCTTGTAGCAGGCGCCGCACTGGCATCGGTGAATGGCATCAAAGTCGAGCGGAATCGGTTGGCCGCTTTCACAAAAGGGGCATACGATGATGTGTCTGTGCACTGGCCGCTTGGGATACGCCGCGCTCATCGCTAGATCGGTCTCCACCATCCTTGCTGTCTTTCCTATTCTTCCTCGTCCAGAATCATATCCGCCTCGTTGCCGCACTGGGTGCAAGTGCGGGTCTCCTTCTTCTTTTTCTTCACCACGCCCGGTTCTTCTTCCACCTCGACCCAGGTGCACGTGACGATCATATCCGCTTCGTTGCCGCAGTTTTCGCAGTGGCAGATCTGACGCATGGCCGTCATGGGGCACTCCTTTCGTCATCCTAGGGGAACATCCAACGCATTGATGAGGGCTATTATAAGGACTCCGCGCCTTGAAATCCAACAGGAACTTTGGCATACAGTCACGATTTCAAGGATGCGGGCACGGGGGATTTCCCCTCCCTCGGGCGTTTTGGAAAGGACTTTCGCCGTGGATCTTCGAGAAAAAGCCGAAGTCGTTCGCCGCCTTCTGGATGCCGCCTATCCGGACGCGCAATGCACGCTGGCACACAACAGCCCGTTCCAGCTCATGATCGCCACCATCCTTTCGGCCCAGTGCACCGACGAGCGGGTCAACGCCATCACACCGGACCTTTTCCGGCGGTTTCCCGATCCGGAAAGCTTCGCCCGGGCGGAAATCCCTGAGATCGAAGAGGCCATCCGGTCGGCGGGGCTCTACCGGAGCAAGGCGAAGAACCTTCAGGGGGCGTGCCGCCTGCTCGTGGAGCGGCACGGCGGGCAAGTGCCTCGAACCCTGGAGGAACTGGTCCGCCTGCCGGGGATCGGTCGCAAGACGGCCAACGTGATCTTGGGAAACGCCTTCGGGGTGCCGGGACTGGCGGTGGATACCCACGTGGCCCGCGTTTCCAGGCGCCTGGGCCTGACGTCGCACCAGGACCCGGTGCGCATCGAGCGGGACCTCACGGCGCTCTTCCCTCCGGAATCCTGGGTGCGCCTCTCCCATCAGCTCATCCGCCACGGGCGGGTTCTGTGCCATGCCCGCCGGCCCCAATGCGCCCCGTGTCCCCTGAAAGATCTTTGCGACCACTACCGCACGCGTCCCGCCCGCGGATCCGGTGGCAGGAAGGCTTCGCCTAGATAAGGTAGTGGGCGAAGCTTTCCCGGCCCGCATTGACTACCGTAAGCCTCGCCTCCTGGCCTCCCCTGCGCCACAGGACCTCCACCTTTTCGCCGTCGCCCACGTCGCTGTAGGCCGTGACGATACGGGCGGCCATCTGTAAATCCCTCTGGATTCCCTCGCCCCCGAAGAGGATCCCCACCGGGCCGGGGTGGGAGGGCACCTTGAGGACCGCATCCCGGTCGGAAGCCAGGCGAAGCAGGCGGTCGTTGTCCCCCTTGGATCGGCCCAGGCTCAGGATGGATCCGCCCGGCAGGCGGAAGTGCCGGCCGCACTTGAGAAGCTCCACTTCCCGCACCCCGGCTTCCGGCAGGGTGGTGAGCAGTTCCCGTAGCTTTCGGCTGAACCCTTCCTTGGTCAACATGCAGCCTCCGCCCGGCTGGGGATAATCCTTGATGCCGTACCGGGCGGCCAGCTCCATCTGCCGCTTTCGCCCCCGACCGTGGATGTCCAGGAGCTTTTCCCGGTCCACCAGCCCTTCCCGCTCCACCAGGGTGGGCTCCAGCAGCTTGGCGCTCAAGGGCCGAAGGATACGCCCGGAAAGGCCCGAAAGCTTCTCCACGGAATTCAGCGCGTCCCGCCTCTGGCTCATGGGCCGCTGGCCCAGCACCTCTCCGGTAAAGAGAAAGTCCGCGTTCTCCTCTTCCAGAATTCGGGCCGCCTCCCGCAACATGAGGCCGTGGCAGTCGATGCACGGGTTCATGTTGGACCCGTAGCCGTAGCGGGGGTTCTTGAGCATCTCCAGGTGCACCGCTCCGATGTCCACGGCCCGGACGGGAATGCCCGCGAGGCGACCCGCCTTGAGGCCCGGTTCGGGCCCGAAAAACGGGGTGACGAACGTCACGCCCAGAAGCTCCAGGTCCTGTTCCTGGAGAACCTTGACGGCCAGGATGCTGTCCAGGCCTCCCGAAAGAAGGCCGATGCCTTTGGCTTTTCTTCCTTTCATCTTCTTTCCGCTCAAAACAGTAAGGATCGTTTCCTCTTGTATGAAACGCGACCTCGTTCCGTTCGTGCGCGCGGCCTGTAGGGGCGAATAATCATTCGCCCCTACAGCGACCTGCTTTTCAAAGGTGCGTTTCATCCTTGGTTGTCACGGGCTCCCCGTGATGGGACTTGGCGTGAAAGACTAGCGCTTTCGGCGCCTTGTGGGAGCGGCCTTGGCTGCGATTCGGATCGTCGGCAAGGCGGCTCCCAGAGAAAATGTTTCCGGATTCGTTTTTCATCCATGCCGGGTGGCGCGTCCCGCCGGGACCGTTAAGGGCTTTCGTAGGGGATCGGATCGACGGACACGCCCGAAAAGCCCAGTCGCGCGAATTCTTCCGGTACCTCGGTTTTCATTTCCCGCCCGGTGAGCAGGATGAGGTCCTGCGGGGCTGCCTGAATGCGGGCGGCGCCCCCGTGCCATCGCACGCGCACCTGCCTGCATCCCAAGTCCCAAAGCGTTTCTTCGGCCCTTTCGATTCTCGCCAGGATACCGGGATCCAGGGGCGTTCCATGGGGGACCCGGGTGGCCAGGCAGGACTGGGACGGCTTGTCCCAGTTGGGAAGCCCCAACTTGCGGGCTGTTTCGCGGATGTGGGCCTTGGTCCAGCCGGCCTGGGCAAAGGGGCTGATCACCCCCCGTTCCTCCAGGGCCCTTCGGCCCGGCCGCTCTTCCTTGAGATCCCCGGCGTGGGATCCGTCCAAAAAGGCGTCCACGGGCCCCGACGCGCTCCGAAGGCTCCCCAGGATCGCCTTCTTGCAATGGTAGCATCGGTCCCGGGGGTTGGCCTTGACGGCGGGCAGGGCCCAGAGGTCCACGTCCACTACGGTCAAGTCAAACCCCAAGCGTTGGGCCAGGGCGCGGGCGGCCTTCTCTTCCCGGGCGTGCAAGAAGGGGGTGCGGGCCAGGCAGGCCCGAACCCGGACGCCCAGGACGCGCTGGAGCAGGTGGACCAACAAGGTGCTGTCCACGCCACCCGAATAGGCCACGGCCACAGAATGGAAAGGGGCCATGACGGCCCCCAGTTTTTTCATCTCAGGGTTGTTCTTCATCCGATCCATAGGGTCCCCTGCGCCGCTCCCTACGGCCGGGTCGGCGAAGGCAGCAGCTTTTGGGGAACTCCCAATTCAAAGCGTCCTTCCTCGATCCACGTCTTGAGAATCCCGGCGATCTCCCGGGCCCTCACCACGCTGGAAAGGGGCACGGTGGGCACGTCCTTTTCCCCCACCCGGATGGTTCCCGAGCGCAGCTCCTCGTAGTTGACCTCCGCCAGCGGCTCGGACTGGGTGAAGCTGTAGTCTTTGACCTGGGTGACGATCTCCGCATCGGAAACGCCCGTGAAGGCGGCCATTTCCTCGTCCAGAACGGGGATGGGAACCCCGATGCCCACGGCCAACGAGCAGCCGTATCCCTGGATGCTTACTCCCAGGAGCCACCGCGGATCCATTTCCTTGAGATCCCCCAACACCATGAGGGTACCGGCGGGCATGCGCGGCACGCCGTTGGGAAGGCGCGGAGCATTGGGGTTGTGCTGACTGCCGTGCCAAACCACGTACCCCTGGGCTCCGCCGAGAAAGATGCGCGTTCCCAGCCCCAGCGTCCGGTAGTAGGGATCGTTCAGCAGGGGGCTCAGCTCCCCGGACGTGGAATAGTTGGCGTTGCCCAGGCTGGGTTTCAGGGTGCCCATGTAGGTGTAGATGGTCTTTTTGGAGAGATTTACCGCGCAATTGTAGTTCTGGTAGGCGTTTCGCGGGTTGCACAGCACCGCGTAGGGCAGATCGTCCAAAGTGACCGTCATCTCCACCCGCTTGTTGGGATAACAGTCCGTCCCGTAGGCTTCCGCCCGCAGCCGAATGGGCTTGCGCGCCACCAGGTCGTGGATCACGTGCCCGCCGCCGTATTCGAAGGTGCCCGGATGCACCTTGTTGAGCGGATCGTCGAAGGTGGGCTCGGTGGCTCCCAGATAGACGTCCACGGCCGCCAGGCCCGCATAGGCGGGAACGTCGTTCAGCCACACCCTGGCCGCCTTGATGGGGGGCTTGGTGTGACCGAAATTGATGAAGACTCCCGACGAACACATGGGTGCGAACGTTCCCGTGGTGACCACGTCCACTTCCTTGGCCGCCTTACGGGGGCCCATCTTCTTCACGATCCGGGTCATCTCCTCGGCCGTCACCACCACGGCCTGGCCCTTGCGGATCCGCTCGTTGATCTCTTCGTAGGTTTTTTTCACTTCGGCCATGGTCCTTCCCGTCCCGCGTGCTGGAGAATCTGCTATTTCCCACCAAAACACTAGGCTTCATAACTTCCGGCTGTTCACCTGTCAACGGCCTCGGACGCCAGGTAAGGTTCCAGCCCGCTTCGAAGCTCCTCGGGAAGTTGGCAGGAACGCCAGGTTCTGTCAATAGCCGTCATGGATGCCTGGCCCCGGCCCACGCATTCGGGGCTTCCTTCGAGATAGAAATGAAACCCGAAAGTGACGGATCGGGCGCCCAGCCGCAGCACGGAGACGAAGAGGGTGAGCTGGTCGCCGTAGCGGACGGGTCTCAGAAAGTCGCAGGAAGCTCCCACGATGGGAAGCCCGAAGCCCCTTTCCGGGTTTCGGAAGTATTCATGGGGAGGGCAGCCCACGTGGCGCAGCAGTTCCTCGATTCCGTGATGGCAGTAGCGGAAGTAAGATGCGAAATAGACGACTCCGTAGGGGTCGGTATCGCCGAAGCGGACGGGAACGGCGACCTTCAGACTCTTTTGGGGGGCATGGGGGGGTGGCTTCACCATGGCACATCCTTTCCACCTGGGGTTGGCGATGCGTTTCTAATACCATATTCGGTCGCCTGCTGTGACCCCCCTATTGCAACTGTGTAACGTAAGGGCTGTAATTGGGTTCCGGGGAACTCCAGGGGCCGGAAGGGCCTGGGTGGTCCGCTTCCCATTTCAGGTCTTCTCAGGGCCCAACACCTGCCCTGGGAATCGAGATTGGAGGCGGTTTCTAGGGACTGCGCTTGCGGCAGCCCGCCTTTTCCACGAAGGCGGCCAGCCGTTCGTAGGGGTGGGCTCCCACCAGCCGGTGCGTTCCCATGCGGTAGGTGGGGGCGGCCACGATGCCGCACCGGGCGCTGTAGTCCCAGTCCTGGAGCACGGCGTCCCGAAAGGTTCCCTTTTTCAGGACGTCTGCGGCTTCTTCGGGGTCCAGGCCCGCCTCGGCGGCGATCTCCCGCAGCACCTCTTCCAGGGCGATATTCTTTCGTTCCACGAAAAAGGCGCGGAACACCGCCGCATCAAAGGCGTCCCGCTTTCCCTTGAGTTCCGCCCACTTTCCCAGTTCGTTGGCCCGTCGGCTGTTGTAGGTGTGGGTGCGTTTCCCGAAGGGAACCCCGCAGGAAGCAGCCGCACGCTCCAGATTGGCCTGGACCACGGCCGGGTCCAAGCCCCTTTCTTCCAGGATCGCGGCCATGGGGGTGCCTTCATCCGGCGTGTCCGGCCTTAGAGGGAAAGCGACCCACCGGATTCGCAACGGGTATTCGCGGCGCAGCCTCTCAATGCTCCCGGCACTGAAGTAGCACCAGGGTCACACGTAATCGGTAAAGATTTCCAATACGGGCTCTTGGATCATGGGTCTCCTTGATTCCCACCTGTGTGGAGCGATTTTTCTTCGGGTGTCTCTTACACCGCGGGATTAGCGGGCGGGGATAAACCCCGCCCCTACCCAAGGGGTCCGTGTCTTTTTGTAGAGGCGGGCTTTACGCCCGCCCCTACAGGACTTGTTCATGATAAAGAATCGTCCAACTAACGATCATGGCGTGCTACGCCACCCCGCATGGATGAAAGAACGGGCCGGAGCAAGGGCATTTGTCGGAACGCCGCAATATGCCATTCTCCATGAGTCGCTGCGCGCCCCTTGCATTGCCGGGCACCCTCATTGCAGCCTTCGCGGTTTCTACAACTAAGAAGATTTGCGTCTATTCGCGTTCATTCGCGGTTCTCTTTCATATTGAGCCTTGGGTTTCTCCATCGCTGTGGTGAACGTAGAGTGTCATGTTTCAAAAAACGGATGGTTCGTGCGCGTGTTGCCCGCTCCTTCGGTCAGTCCTCCCGGAGGAGAGCCAACAGCTCCTCGGCCGAGACGACCCCCGTCGTGTCGGTGCCGGCCAGCACCAGGTCGGCCAGGGCCTTCTTCTCTTTGTGGAGCTTCACCACCTTCTCCTCAATGGTTCCCGAGGTGATCATGCGATAGACGGTCACGGGCCGATCCTGCCCGATGCGGTGCACCCGGTTGGACGCCTGGTCCTCCACGGCCGGGTTCCACCACGGGTCCATGTGGATCACGTAGTCGGCGGCCGTGAGATTCAGGCCGAACCCGCCCGCCTTGAGGCTGATGAGAAAGAGATCGCCCCGGCCTTCCTGGAAGGCTCTCACCTCCCGTTCCCTCTCCCGGGGCGGCGTGCCGCCGTCCAGGTAGCGGTAGTCGATCCCCTTGGCATCCAGGTGCTCGCGGATGATCTTCAAAAATTGGACGAACTGGCTGAAGATCAGGGCCTTGTGACCGCTGGGGAGCAGGTCCTCCAGAATCCCGTCCAGGAGACGCATCTTGGCGCTGGGGGCGGTAAAGCGAGAATCGATGAGCCGGGGATGGCAGCAGGCCTGGCGAAGGCGCATGAGCTCAGCGAAGATCCGCACATGGCTGAGCCGTCGTTCCTTCCGCTCCTCTTCCAGCCGGTTCAGCGCATCGCGTCGCAGCGCCTCGTAAAAGGCGGCCTCCCGGGGAGAAAGTTCCACCTGGAGCGTGATCTCCGTTCTCGGTGGAAGCTCTTCCAGCACCTGCGCCTTGGTGCGCCGGAGGATGAAGGGGCGGATGAGCTTCCGGAGGCGCCGTCGGGCGTCCCCATCCTTGTGTTTTTCGATGGGAAGCACGAAACGCTCCCGGAACCCGGCCCGGGATCCCAAAAGGCCCGGATTGATGAACTGAAAGAGGCTGTGCAGTTCGTCCAACCGGTTTTCCAGGGGGGTGCCGGTGGTCACCATCTTGAAACGGCCGCGGAGTTTCATGGCTGCCTGGGCCCGTTTGGTGGCTGCGTTCTTGATGGCCTGGGCCTCGTCCAGAATCACGGTCTGCCACTCCACGTCCTTCAGGAGGTCGATCTCCTGCTGCATGAGCCCGTAGCTGCACACCAGAAGATCTCCTTCGCCCAAGCTCCCCACCAGCGCTCCGCGATGATTGCCGCCGAAGACGTGCACCCGGAGGGTGGGCGCAAAGCGCCGGGCCTCGTCCACCCAGTTCATGCACACGGAAGTGGGGGCCACCACCAGGGAAGGGCCTCCGGCCGATCGATGCAGGAGGACGGCCAGCGCCTGAAGGGTCTTTCCCAGTCCCATGTCGTCGGCCAGGCATGCCCCGATGCCCAGCTCGGAAAGGCGGGCCAGCCACTGGAAGCCTTCCACCTGATAATCGCGAAGGTCCGCCTTCAGGGTTCCGGGAACCGGCGGGGTGCTTCGCATCGCCCGCTCCAGATCCCGGATCTTGCGGCGCAGCTTTTCGTCCAGGTGCCTGTGTTCGTCCAGGGTGCCCGAATCTTTCAGGGCCAGCACCCCGAGTGGGTGCACACTCAGGGTCTTTCCCCGCTCCTGGGCGAAGGCGTCCAAGTCCCGGAGCTGTTTGAGGAGCTCCCGGCTCAGCGCCACGTATTCCGACTCTCCGATGGGAAGAAATCGATCCCTTCGCCGCCGTATCTGTTCCAGCACCACCTGGAGCTCCAGCACCTGATCCTCGGAGACCCGCAGCCGCCCCTCCAGTTCAAACCAGTTGAAACGGCCGTGCAAAAGGATCTGAAGATCGTCGGCCGATACGGTGCGGGCGATGCGGAAGCGCTCCCCCTCGGGCCAGGCGACCACCACCAGCCCTTGTTCCTGGAACGTCTTGAGCCGTTGGAGAATCTCCAGGCACGAGGCGGGATCCGGCACGCTCCACTGGAAAAGATCGCCCCCGGCCGTCGCCCATGGAGCGAAGCATTCTTCCGCCACCCGTTGCGCACCCCGCCTTTCCGCCTCCAGGTCCCGGCGGGCCTGGCAACGTTCGCCTCGGCGTTCGGCCATGAGGACCTCGCCCCCGCGGCCCGGTTCCAGATGCGGGCCGTCTTCTCCCAGGGGTTTGACGAGGATTTCCCCACGCAGCCCTCCGCCGGCGGGAAGCAGGTGCACGTGGGGCGTGGGGTCCGCCTCCACGTGTTGAAGTCCTTCGTCGGTGGGCGAAAAGGGGGAATGCACGGTGACATGGCGGGACAGCTCTCCCAGCAGTTCCCGGAGTTCTTCGGCGGCGCTTTCGGGGATGCAGGTTCCCTCGTGACCGATCACGGCGGCGATTTCCTGATGCTTCTTGGAAAAGCTCACCACCGTGTAGCGAGTGGGGGATTCCTGGATTACGGCCACCCTTCGGCCCTTGGAAGGCGGCCGCAGGGAAATGCGGAATCCTTCCGGGACGGGTTCCACCAGAAGCTGGGGCTCCTCCGCCGTCACCTCCACCCGTCGATCCGGGCGAAGGGCATCGAAAAGCCGAGGATGGCCCGCCAGGGCCAGAGTCAGATCCGGCTGTCGGAAGGCAAGGGAAGGGTTCCGGTAGCCGATGCGGACTTCCTCCAGGCTGGTAAGGATTCGCTCGTCGTGGTGGTCCAACGGTGCGGCGAGGAATTCTTCGCGGAGCCTCTTAAGGGCAGCCCGGCGCCCCGGACTCCAGGTGCCGTCGGCCCGGCGCGACTGGATCCGGGGCTCCGCATCCAGGGTGGTGCCGTTGTAGAAGACGAGCCAGACCAGCCTCTTTGGGGCGTTCGGTCCGGCCTCTTCACGGACGATCCGCCGCAGCCCGTTCAGGCTCCGGCGCCAGGGCTCATGCAGCGAGATGGATTCAAACAGGCTGCGAAACCCGGACTTTCGGGAGATCTTGGCCAGGTAATTGCTCCGAACCGGAGTGACCCTTTCCGCCCGGCACAAGAGTTCGGCGCTTTCCATGGCGAGCCAATGGACCCCGGCCTGCTTGGCCTGGATGAAGATTTCGCTCACTCTCTCGATCTCCCCGGCGCTGAGGAATCCCCGCCACCAGAACTCGCCCAGAGCGAAGAAAAAATCCCCCCAGGGAGTGTTGGAGAGGGCGCGAGCGATAAGAAGCAGTTTTTCGGCCGCCTCCCCCTCCAAGCGGCTCAGGTGGACGGCTGCCGATAGCGCCCGCACGGGGGCGTCCCATGGACCCATGCCTTTGTTCTTGGATATCCGAAGCGGCCAGAGTTCGGAAGGCTGGACGTCCTCCAGGCCGGCCAGGCCGGGTCGGGAAAGGAGGGCGAGGAGGTAGAAGATGCCGGAAATTCCGGGAATGATGGCCGCAGTGGCCAGATCCTTCCACGGGGCTTCCTCTTGCAGCTTAAAAAGAGCCTTTTCCGGGCGGCCCTGGACCCAATGGATCCAGGCGTGCAGGAGGTCTCCGAGGAAGGAATCCTTCAGGGCCGGCAGAAGTCTTTGTGCCTCCGATGTGCGGCCCGCCAGGATGAGGCGCGGGGCCAGAACGCCGGCCGCCCGGGGGTACCTTTCCGGCCCCAGGCCTTTGATCCAGGCGGCGGAGGCCGCGTGGTCGAGAACGGCCCGGTCGTCTTCCAGATGGATCACGGCCCGTTCGCACAAGGCTTCCAGGGCCGAGAGCTGCGTGTCCGGGTCGAGGGTGTCGAACCAGCGGGGATCGAAGGGGCTGTTGCAGATCCGTGCCAGCGCGCGGCGAAAGGCCCCTTCGTCCCGGCACTCCTTTTTCGCGGTGGTGATGAGGGCCGCGTCCTTTGCGCAGAGCCCCAGCCGAAGGAGGCGGAGGACTTTCCCTTCGTCCGGTTCGCCCCTGCGGGCCGGGACCACGGGATTGGGGGTCCAGAAGGCTTGGGCCTGCTCCTTGAGAGCCTGGCCGTAACGGGTCCGGTCCACGGCCACCGGAGGCGGATTCTGGAAGGCGAATCGGGCCGCCGTTTCGACAAAAAACGGGGGCACCCTCAAGATGGGTGTGAACAAGTGGCGTTCCAGAAATCCGGCCATTTGCAGCCGAAGCAGCGCGTCCTGGATTTCCGCCTTGGGATCAATCTGGACGGCCAGATGGAAGGGCGCCTCCCGAAACACCCGAGCGAGCCGCATGGGGGAAATCGCCCCGTCCACGAGGGCATGCAGGTGCAAGAGAACCTTTTCCAGAGGGCGCAGCCGCCGGTATTCCCTTTGGAGTCGCTTTCGGATGTGCGCCTCTTCCTGGCGGGAAACGGACATGTTGATGGGAATTCCTCCTTTTGGGCCGAGTTTGGGTGTTATAGACATTGGGAGGCGCCATATCAAGGTCCGAAAAAGGGGCGTTCTATTCCCCGTTGCCCGAAGGGCGCCCGAGCATGCCAGGATGGGGGATCCGTTAAGATTTTCCTTTCCCTCTTGGCAAGCGTTCCGTCTTTCACTAGAGTGTGAGGGATCTGCACCGCCTCTCTTTCCCATCCCGGGGGTCTTGGGCCGAAAGCGCCCGGGATGTCTTGCGTGGAGCCGAACCCGGAGCGCAACCACCATGAAAGACGCGATCCGCCTTGTCCTTTTCCGCTTGCCGGCAGCGGTCTCATCCCTTTTGTTCACGGCAGGGGCGGCGGATTCGTGGGCCGCCGAAACCCGGCCGGGGTCTGAGGGCTTTTCCGGTGTCGGGATGACGGAAATCATCCTGCTTGCGGGCATGTTCCTGTTGGGGGCGGTCAGTGCCTACGTGGTGTTGCGCGTGCGGCTGCGGGCGCGATCCCGGGAACTGCTCACCGTCCTGGCGGAACTGCGCCGCAAGAACAATGAGCTGGAAGCGGAGGTGGAAGAGCGCCAGCAGATGGAAAAAGACAAGGAACGGCTGATCCAGGAACTGAAAGAGGCCCTGGAAAACCTTCGAAAACTCCGGGGTCTCCTTCCCATTTGCGCCTATTGCAAGAAGATCCGGGACGACAAGGGCTACTGGAACCAGTTGGAAAGCTATATGGCGCAGCATGCCGACGTGAGCTTCACCCACAGCGTTTGCCCCGAGTGCTCCAAGAAGATCTACGAAGAACTCCAAGCCTACAAGGATGCCGAGGCCAAGAAAAAGGCGGCCGCCGGCTGAATTCCACGCCGCGGCGGCCCGGGGCCACCTGCTTCCCGTTCACCCGTCCGCTTTCTCCCCAAAGAAAAAGATCTGGTGAAGCAATGCCGCCGATGGTAATTAGGGGCAACCTGAAAGCCATCGGAGCCAATGGAGGAGCAGAAGACCATGCAGAAACCCAAGACCAACGATCCGGAAACCGCCGTCCCCCTGGGGATCCGAAACCCCTACATCGTCAATTTCATGAAGGCGCTGGTGGAAAAGAAGGGGGAAAAACACGAACCCGAGGCGCTCAAGAAGCTCCTGGACGACATGTACAAGCTTTTCGAAAACATGCTCGGGCAAAATATGGTCAAGGCGCTGCCGGAAGACAAGCGCCGCGAATACCTGGAACTGAGCAAGGATCTGACCAGGGTGAGCTATAAGAAGATCGAGGAGATCTTCGACAAATACGTCCCCAACTACGAAGAGGTCATGAAGGAAACCATGAAGCAGTTCACGGCCATCTTCATGAAGAACCGCAAGTTCGATCCCAAGGATTACCCCGTGTCCAATGAAACCCAGGATTGACGGGGTGCCGGGCGGGCGCCGCCTTGCCGCGCAGCCGCCCCGATCTTAGGTTCAAAAGGTGAGTTTCGGCCTCTTGGACCTGGTGCAACAAAGGAGTCTGGATGATGGAAGACAAAACCATTTGCCCTCATTGCGGAAGCCGCATGAAGAAATGGAGAACGCCCGACTTTTCCACGTGGTCGGCGGAATTTTTCTTCGTCTGCTTCAATGACGACTGCCCCTACTTCACGCGCGGTTGGAACCAGATGCAGGCCACGGTGGCCGCCAGTGTTTCCTACCGGTACCGGTACGATCCGGCTACCGGCTACACCGGTCCCATCCCCGTCTGGTCCAAGGATGCGCTCAAATCGGGCATCATCGAAGACTGATAAAGGCAGGTTCGACCGGACCCCGTTCCGTTCGGGCCCGCGGCCTGTAGGGGCGAATGATCATTCGCCCCTACAGGGGCCTGCTTTTCAGGGGTGCGTTTCATCCTTCGTTGCCATCGCGGGCTTTTTCGGACGTCCTCTCCGGCGATCGAGCCCCGCCTTCAGCTCTTCCCCCCGCCGGCCGGGGAGCCTTTCGGCTTGACCGGTCCCAACCCCAGCAGAAAGAAGCGAAGCCATCGGACCGCCAATTCCAGGAGGGCCCGGTCGTCGGTTCGCGCTTCTTCCGGATCCATGTCCCCCACGTCAAAGGCCTGGAGGAATCGGCTTTCGAAGACGAAGGATCGAAACCGGTCCAGGTCGTAGGAGGCCAGATAGAACATCTGGAGCTGTTTTTCGCTCAGCCCCTGCCTTGCCTTGGGGTGAGTCACCACGTCCATCCATTGGTTGTTCATGGCGTGGTAGTCTTCCAGCCCCTGATCCGCCACCCATTGGGAAACGCTCCATTCCCGCGTTTCCTCGAAACCCCGGCAGTGGTCTTCCTTGAGGAGAAAGTAGGATTCCAGAACGGTGCCGTGGACCCGGTGCTTGCGCGACGCCCGGGCCAGGGGATAGGTACGGCATGCGGACGGGCGGTCGGGATAGACGAGGCAGCCCTTTTCGGACACGAACGGGCAGGTCTGCCGTTCGTTTGCCTGCATCTTGAGGACCGCCTGCGGGAGCGGGCTTCCCTCTTCGACCACCACATCCGCGTAGCGGTCCAGGAATTGGGTGGTGCTCAACCCCAGGTGCCGGGAGAGCCTCAGGATATCGTAGGGGGTGAGCATCAGGTTGAGGGCCCGGCAGCATTCGGTGAAGCAGGGCACTCCCGGGTGGCAGGCGAACCGGAATCGGTCGTTCTCGATGGGCGTGAGGCGGTGGCGAATCTTTTCGGGAGCGGTCGTCTTGACGTTTTCCATGGGTTCTTCCAGTTGTCCGCTCAGAGCAGTTCCAGAAGTTCGGCCAGCTGGGAGCGGATGTAGTCGAAGGCCAGGCGCAGCATCTCCTCGTCGTCTTCCCGGGCCCTTCGGAGGCGTTCGGGATCGATCTCGTAGAGACGGGTCAGCTTGGGATCGTCCAGCATGGCCGCGAACCGGTCCAGATCGTAGGCGAGAAAGAGTAGCTTCCCCAGGCCGGGCTCCAGGGGCTGACCGGGCTTGAAATGCGAAGGCATGACCGTCTGGAAGGCCCGTTCCATGACCGCATAGGGCTCCACGTCCTGGGTTTGGAGCCATTGGGCCACGGTCCAGCGGGCTCCTTCCTTGAGCCCGTAGCACCTTTCCTTGCCCGCCAGCAGGGTGTACTCGTCGTCCCGGTCCGCCAGGTCCAGCGGAAACATGCGGCAGGCCCAGGGCCTGTGATCGTACACCCTGCAGCCGTCCTCGCCCACGAAGGGGCAGCGCAGGGTCTTTTCGTCCATGGCCAGCTGCACCACGGGGATGTGGGTGATCTTGGCCAGAAAGTGGCGCGTGTGGCGTTCCAGGAATTCGGCCGACCCCAGACCCAGCGCCCTTCTAAGGCGCAGCACGTCGTAGGGGGTGAGATAGATGTTCACGTCCCGGCAGCACTGGGTGAAACACGGCAGGTCGTGATGGCAGGCAAAGCTGAAGGGATCCTCCGCCCTCAGCACGGTCTTCTTGTCTTCCGCTTGTGTCATGGTCCTCGTTTCCTCGAATCCCAAGAGCTAGCTATCTCCGGTCCTTCCTGTCCCTTGATGCTTCTTTCGGCAAACGGCAGGGGCGAAAGATTTTTCGCCCTTACGGTTCGGAATCGCCCAGAGGCTTCCCCATCGTGAGAAGGTGGCTCTGCCGGCCTCAGGGTGCATCCTCAAGTAAATGAACCTGGAAATGCTTGAAGTCCGGGTTGCCGTGAAGGAACTTTTCCACCACGTTCAGGGTCTGCGCATCGCGGCAGACAATGACCTGGCAGGTGCACTGGCGCTGGCACGGTTCACAAAAATACTTTTCGTCCAGGGTGTTGCCGCAAAAGCAGTGGGGCGTCATGTAGAGCTGGTCGTCTTCCCACTGGGCCACGAAGTAGTCCTGCTGCTGTTCCTTGAGTGTTTCCGGCCTCAAAGCCATCCAGTACCCCTTTTTCGTGATCCGTGATCCGTGATCCGTAGTCCGTAATCTGTGATGCGCCGTCCGTCGTCCGTGGACCGTCAATCCGCCAGCCTTGTCCCCGGTTTGGAGGGGAGGGGGGCCATCGCGGTCATTTCCTGTAGGGGCGGTTCGCGAACCGCCCCTACGCCCAAAACGGGCCCCCGCTTCCCTCCAGGAGGGAGCGGGGTTTTCGCACAGTCTCTTAGAGGGAAGCGGCCAGGATTTCGCTCAGTTCCACCACTTCCAGTTCTTCCTGCTTGCCCAGGCTGTTGCAGGCGTCGATGAGCATATTCATGCAGTAGGGGCAGGCCGTGGCCAGCACCTGGGCACCCTGCTCCAGGGCGTCGGTCACCCGGAGCTCGCCGAAGCGCTCACCCATGGGAACTTCCGCCCAGATGCGCCCACCACCGCCGGCACAGCACAGGCTTGCTTCCCGGTTGCGGCTGAGTTCCACCGTTCCGTCCTGGGCGGCCTTTCCCAGAAGGGCCCTGGGAGCGTCGTAGATGCCGCTGTGGCGTCCCAGGTAGCACGGATCGTGAAAGGCCACCTTTTTGCCCTGCCCGGCGTTGAGGCTGAGCTTCCCTTCCTCCACCAGCCGGTTCAAGAGCTCGGTGTAGTGGATCACTTCCCACTCACCGCCCAGTTCCGGGTATTCGTTGGTGAAGGTCCACAGGCAGTGGGGCGAGGTGGTGATGATCTTTTTGACGCCCTTACCGTTGAAAAGCTCGATGTTGGACTGGGCCAGCTTCTGGAAAAGCTCCTCGTCGCCCAGCTTGCGCATGCTCTCACCGCAGCAGCTCTCCTCCTGGCCGATGACGCCGAAGCTCACCCCGGCCGCCTGGAGCAGCTTCACGATGCTACGGGCCACCTTGGTGCTCCGAGGGTCGTAGCACGAATGGCAGCACACGAAGAGGAAGTATTCCGTGTCTGGGCCGAAGGTGGGCACATCCAGGCCTTCCTGCCAGGCCGTGCGCTTTTCCCGGGGGCCGGACCAGGGATTGCCGTTGGCGTGGGCGCTCCCCAGGATGGGCCGCAGGTTGGCCGGGGCCATGCCCGCCCCCACGATGCTGGCGCGCATGCCGCGCACGTTGTCGATGATCTTCACGCCCCGGGGGCAGTTGGTCTGGCACATGCCGCAGGTGGAACAGGCGAAAAGAACCGTTTCGTCCTCGAAGCCTTCCATGCCCATCTGGCCCAGGCGCTGCATGTAACGGATGTTGAACTTCTCGCTGGTCTCCCCGGGAACCAGCCGCCACGGACACAGGTTGGTGCACAGGCCGCACTGCATACACCAATTGACCGTCTCGGCACCCATGCTCACGATATAGTCGCGCATCTCGGCGGATACGTATTTCGGTTCCATGCTCACTCTCCTTTTCCTGTCGCCGGCGTGGCGGGCGGACTAGAAATCCTTGTACGGGTTGGGGCCCAGGTCTTCCAGATCGGACGCGAAGCCGTCCAGGATCTCCGGAAGCTTCCCATAGTCCGTGATGGAAAGCTGCTCGAAGCGCACGCGATCCGATTCCAGCACCAACCGGTCCAGGGTTTCCTTGATCTTGCTCATGCGGATGTTGGCCAGCTCGCTGCCCTTGATGAAGTGGCACTGGTAGTCGTCGCCGTGCTTGCAGCCCAGCAGCAGGATGCCGTCGATGCCCTTGGAAAGGGCATCCGCGATCCACACCAGGTTCATGGACCCCAGGCAGCGCACCGGAATGACGCGCACCCACGGATTGTATTGAGCCCGGCGGATGCCCACCATGTCCAGGGCGGGATAGGCGTCGTTTTCGCACGCCAGCACCAGGATCCGGGGCTTCTCCTCGTCTTCCTCGGGAACTTCGATGTTCTTGATCATGTTGCCGATCATGCCCACCGAGTAGTTCTTGAAGGAGATGATCCGTTCCGGGCAGGCCCCCATGCACACCCCGCAACGGCGGCACCGCGTGGGGTTGGGAAGCGGGTTGGCCTTTTCATCCTCGTTGATGGCCCCGAAGGGACATTCCTCCGTGCAGCGCTTGCACTGGGTGCAGCGTTGCATGAAGAATTCCGGATAGCTGAGATCGCCGGCCCGCGGATGCACCGCCTTGCCCTGAACGGTCATCTCCACACATTGGATCGCCTTGAGGGCGGCTCCGGCGGCATCGTCCATGGCGCGGCTGTAGTCCATGGGTGCGCGGACCGTTCCGGCGGGATAGATGCCCGTGCGGCGCGACTCATAGGGAAAGCAGATGAAGTGCGAATCGGGGAATCCGTACTTCAGGGCCGGGATTTCGGGGCCCTGGCGGTACTCCAGGTTGAGCAGGTTGGATACAAGGATGGTGTCGGCGGGGACCTCCAGCTCTTCCTCCCCTTCCTTGGGTTGCTGGGCCTTGTAGGGCTTGCCCAGCGACGCCGTGGACACCATGCCCGTGGCCAGGACCACCAGATCCACGCTCTCGGAGAGGATGGGCGAGCGGGTGAGCACGTCTTCCGCCGACACGGCCAGGGCGCCGGAGCCGTCGTCGTCCACCCCGGTCACCGTGCCGCGCACGAAGAAGACCCCGTCCTTCTGGAGCTGCTTGTAGAGGAACTCGTAGTTCCCATGGGCCCGAAGGTCCTTATAAAAGATGTAGACGGGCGTTTCCGGGTTGGCGTCCTTGAAGTACTTGGCCTGCTTCAGGGATTCCACGCAGCAGGCGGCGGAGCAGTAGGGCAGATGTTCCGGGTCCCGGGATCCGGCGCACAGGATGAACGCCACGCCGTTCACCGGCTGGCCGTTGGAAGGCCGTTTCACTTCGCCCGCCTTGAACATGGCTTCCAGTTGATCGGCCGTGATGACGTCCGGATGTTTCCCGAAGCCCAGATGTTCCAGCTTGGAAGCGTCGTAGGGGACGGCGCCCGTGGCGAGCACGATGGCGCCCACGCGTTCGGCCGCCTGGGAGCCGTTTTGCTGGATGGAGACGTCGAACATGCAGGGCGCGCCGCTGATCTTCTGGATCTGGGCGCCGGTATAGACGGTGATCTTGTCGCTTCCGGTGACCTCCGCGACGAGTCCTTCCAGGTCGAATTCCTGGGGCTGCTCGTAGGGGGGCGCCATGGGCGGGAGCTTCACCACGTTGCGGGCGTAGCCGCCCAGTTGGTCGGACTTTTCCACCAGGACCACTTGGTAGCCGGCCGCCGCCGCTTCCCTGGCGGCCGTGAGGCCCGTGAGGCCGCCGCCCACCACCAGGATGCGCTTGCTCAGGTTTTCGCCCTGGAAGGGCACCGGAGGCTCCATTTCCTTGGCCTTGGTGAGGCCCATGCGCAGGTAGTCCTCGGCCATCATCTGGGTGTCTTCGTCACCGGCCGGATGGGACCAGACCACCTGTTCGCGCAGGTTCACCCGCTCCACCGCCTTGTCGGCGCCGAAGTCGAAGGCGTCCACCATGACCCGGGGCGAGCAGGCGGCGATGACCAGCGTGTTCACGCCTTCGTTTTCAACGTCCGCCCGGATGAGCCCCCGGCCCTCTTCGCTGCAAAGAAAGCCGTGCTCCCGGCACACCGGAACCTTGTATTCCCCCGTGGCCACCTTGGTAAGAGCCGCCACGTCCAGGGCATCGCCTATGCCACAACCCGTGCAGATATATGCACCGATCTTCTTTTCCATGGAACCTACCTCCTCACCGTCGCCTGAATCGCCTTGAGGGCTGCCGCCGTTGCATCCTGGACACTGGTGGCCACGTCCACGGGCCGCCTGACGCATCCCGCCGGAATCACGGCCCCGGCCGCCGAACCGTTCATGAGGAAGCCGTTGTCGTCGTAGGCGACATCGGCGGGCACCTTGTCCTCGGCCGTGGAAGGCACCATGCCGGTGGCCAGTACCACCAGGTCGAAGGCCTCCTTCAGGATGGCGCCCGTGGTCTGGTCTTCGGCCTGAACGGTCACCTGACCCGTTTGCGGATCTTCGGTGATTTCACCGGCCTTGGCCTTCACCAGCCGAACCCGCTCGTCGGCCTGCACCTTGGCGAAGAAATCTTCGTATTTACCCAACGCCCGGATGTCGATGTAGAAAATGGTGGCCCGCGCGTCGGGATCCTGGTCCAGGAGGTAGGTGGCCTGCTTGAGGGAGGCCAGACAGCAGACGCCGGAACAATAGGGCAGGTGGTTTTCGTCCCGGGATCCGGCGCACTGGATGAACGCGGCGTTCTTGACGGGCCGGCCGTCCGACGGGCGCTGGATCACGCCGGCCGTGGGACCGTTGATGGACGCCAGGCGCTCGAAGATCACATTGGTCACCACGTTCTTGTGCTTTCCAAAGCCGTAATAGCTGATCTTTTCGGCGTCGTAGGGCTTCCAGCCGGTGGCCCAGACCACGGCGCCCACCTTCAAGTCGAACGCCTTTTCGGCCATGTCCAGCTCCACGGCCCCGTAGGGGCAGGCGGCCTGGATCCTTTGGGCCTCGTCGGTGCCGATGACTTCCGGTGCGATCACATAGCGCATGGGAAAGGCGAACTCGTGGGGGAGGTAGGCGGCCTTGACGGTGCTCAAGCCGTAGTCGAAGGGGTTGGGGATTTCGGTCTCCGCCGCCTCGGCGCACAGACCGCACCCCGTGCACTTTTCGTTCACATACCGGGGCCGGATCTTGATGGTCACGTCCAGGTCCCCCGGTGTGCCCTGGATCCGGGTCACTTCCGCCATGGTGAAAAAGCGCACCAGAGGATTGTTCTTGATGCGGCGGAAGTTGATCTCCAGGCCGCAGCTGGGCGGGCACAGCTTGGGAAAGTACTTGTTCATGCGCGCCACCCGGCCGCCCAGATAGGGTTCTTTTTCCACGATGTAGACCTGATAGCCGGCCTCGGCGGCTTCCAGAGCCGCGCTCAGGCCGCTCATGCCGCCTCCCACTACCAACAGACTGCGATTTGCGTTGACCACATCCGACATGGATTCTCCTCCGTCAACTGGGAATGGGTGCCTCTCCCTCTGCCAATGGTCTCCCCCTCCTTGGACATCGCACCGTGCCCCGCATGTAAAAACCCGCGGGGCATTTGTGCTTCTCTTCACCTAAACGCCTCCGCATAGCACAACTGGCCAAGAGGTGCAAGACACCGGATGGCGGTTCGTGGGGCGTTTCAAGTGCCGAAATACTTTGGCGACCGGTGGATTTGCGGGCGTGGATACACCACGCCCCAACTGAACAGGCTCAACTGCTTGCGTAGGGGCGGGCTTTACGCCCGCCCACTGGCACTGCACCTTGAAACCCTTCCCTACGATGGCTCTCCGAAAGAAGAGCCCGGACCATGTCCGCTCTTTTCGTAGGCGCGGGGCTTTAGCCCCGCGGGAAGGGCCATCGCAAGGTCAGGAAGGAACAGGAAATACGCGATGGCCCATCCCACGTTCGGGGGTTCTTGGACATCCCTAGAGGGCTGCGCTGCGGGAAAAGAGATCATCCGCGACGTTTTCCGACATCCTCCCCGGAAGCTGTCCGAGAACTCCGCCACCCAGTACTCCCGCGCAAGCGGGAGTCCAGAAGTGGCCGGAAGGACACGATCCCCGCCTTCTGTGCCAATAAAAAACCCCCTGAAGCCGGGGGCTCCAGGGGGTCATGCCGTCAGGCTAGCGACTTAGACATCCAGGTGCACGACGGGGACCTTCTTCATGGTCCATTCGCCGGTCGCCGGATCCCAGACGGAATTGACGAAGACCTTCCAGTTGGCCTCGTCCATGTTGGGGAAGTCGGCGCGGTAGTAGTAGCCCGGCCAACGGCTTTCCTCGCGGAACATCACGTGGCGCAGGTGGCTTTCGGCGATCCACATGCGCTGCACGTTTTCCCAGCACCGCATCAGTTCATGCAGATCCTCGGCCGCCAGCTTCTCGGAGTCTTCCTTCAGCATGGTGAGCAGCTCAAGGCCGCGCTCCAGCAGGTGCTTATTGGTCGTGAACTGAGCCGACACGCCGGCGCAGTATTCATCCATGATCTTCTGGAGGCGGAACATGAACATCTTGGGCTTGATGTAGTTGTGGTTGATGTCCGGATCGCTGGAGATCGGGCTGAACTCCTCGAACCGGGCCAACGGGGCCAGGATCTTGTCGCGCAGCTCGGCGATCTTGGCCTCATCCACCTGGGGCGCTTCGTTGTGGTCCAGGATGTAGGCGATGGCGCCCTTGGCGGCGATGCGGCCTTCCGCGTGGGAGCCGGAGGAGAACTTGTGGGAGCTGGCGCCCGCGCCGTCACCGGCCGTGAAGAGCGCCGGGACCGTGGTCATGTGGTTGTAGACGCCGATGGCTTCCCACTGCTTCTTGTACTCGGCCGGCATCAGGTCTTCGGGACCGCAGACCCAGGCGCCGGAGGCGCCGGAGTGGGAACCGATGAAGTACGGTTCGGCCGCGGCGATTTCCGAAGGCTTCTCTTCGGGCTGGATGTTCATACCGGCCCAGAGGATCGCCTGGCTGATGGTCATGTCGAGGAAGTCTTCCCAGGCTTCGCTTTCCAGTTCCTTCATCTTCTTCTTGAAGGCCTTGGGGTCATCCTTGTAGGCGGCGGCCAGGTTGGCGATGGCCTCTTCCGTCCTCATGTAGATGGGGCCCTT
The DNA here is from genome assembly GCA_014359885.1 of Desulfacinum sp. Taxonomy (GTDB): domain Bacteria; phylum Desulfobacterota; class Syntrophobacteria; order Syntrophobacterales; family DSM-9756; genus Desulfacinum. Next base: position 20,045 of record JACIYN010000030.1, on the reverse strand, counting down.
GCCTTCCATGACGTCTTCCATGCCCAGCCAGTTACGCAGGTTGGCCGGGATGGGCTTGCCGGTGCCGTAGGGAGCCCACTTCTTGAGCTCTTCGGCGCGTTCCACCATGTATTCGCCGCCCAGGGCGTTGGTGGCACGGGACTTGAACAGGAGGAACCAGGCACCCACCGGGCCGTAGCCATCCTTGAAGCGCACGGGGATGAAGCGCACTTCCTGGCAGGTCATTTCCGCGCCGGCGCGGATGGTGAAATAGGCCGTGGAGCCGGAGTTCCAAGGCGGATACCAGGCGCGACCCAGACCTTCACCCACGGAACGCGGACGGAAGACGTGCACGGCGCCGCCCATGCAGGCGATGGTGGCCTTGGCGGTGAAGACGTAGAACTTGTTTTCGCGCACGCTGAAGCCCACGGCGCCCACGCACTTGCCATTGTTCATGAGCGGCTCGACGATGAACACGCGCTCGAAAATCTGAGCCTGGTCGCCCATGGTGGCCAGCGCGTTCTTGGCGGCCTCGGCCACGACCACCTTGTAGGACTCGCCGTTGATCATGATCTGCCAGCGGCCTTCATGGACGTATTCGCCGTTTTCGTCTTTCCAGATGGGCAGGCCCCACTTCTCGAAAAGATGCACGGAGCTGTCCACGTGGCGGGCGATGTCGTAGACCAGGTCTTCACGGGAGATGCCCATGAGGTCCTGGCGTACGTACTTGACGTAGTCTTCCACCGTGTTCTGGCCCTTGCCGTAACCGATGTACTGGTTGATGGCGGAAAGACCCATGGCCACGGCGCCGGAACGGTCCATGGCGGCCTTGTCCACCACGGTGACCTTCAGGCCGTGCTTCTTGGCCCAGTAGGACGCCTCAAAAGCGGCGCCGCAAGCGGACATGCCGCCGCCCAGGATGAGCAGATCGGTATCGACGCGTACGGTTTCGAAATCGGAAGGCTTCATGTGTTCACCTCCTTAGGGGTTACTTCTTAAGGGTGGGGAGTTCCGCAGCCAGCGTAGAGGCCGGTTCCGTGCAGAGAAGCGGGCTCTTGATGTCTTCCGTGCCGGTGTCCCAGCCATCGGGCCACGGCTTCGCCTGGCCTTCCGGGGTGGTCCGGATGGGGAACTTGAAGCGCTTGACCTGTCCGTTGCGGAACTTGACCGTCCACATGATGTCCTCGGAACCGCGCAGAGGCACCACCGAAGCGCCCATGGGCACGAAGTCGGCGTAGCCGCGGACGTCCACCGCCTGCTGCGGGCAGATCTTCACGCAGTTGTAGCACTCCCAGCACATTTCCGGAGCGCGATTGAAGGCCTTCATCTTTTCCTTGTCCAGGACCATCAGGTCGTTGGGGCAGATGTACATGCACGCCGTCTTATCCTGCCCCTTGCAGCCGTCGCACTTTTCCAGGATGACGTAACTAGGCATCTCTTCACCTCCTAAAGGTTAACACGATAACCCTCTGACGATTGCGGGCTCCTTCGGCCCGCGCCAAGAAACAGCCCTTGCACCTCCTTTCTCGGATGCAATCCCTGCCATTTCTTCTTGTGGGAGCGGCCCCTTGGCCCCTCCCACAAACCCTCGGCAAACCCTATTTCTTGGCGGCGGCGTCGCCGGTGGCGGCACCGTGCAGCTTGATCTCCACCTTCTCTTCCAGCCCGGCGTAGTATTCCTGGAGGATCTTGACCACTTCCGGACGGGAGAAGTGCGGATCCAGCTCGCCGCCTTCGCTCAAGGTCTTTCGGACCATGGTTCCGGAAAGGATGAGCCGGTCTTCCTTGCCGTGCGGGCAGGTGCGCATGGACGCCATGCCGTCGCACTTGAAGCACCAGAAGGTCCAGTCGATCTTGAGCGGCTTGGTGACCAGGGCGTCTTCAGGAATTTCGTCGAAGATCTTCTGGGCGTCGAACGGGCCGTAGTAGTCGCCCACACCGGCGTGGTCGCGGCCGACGATGAGGTGGCTGCAGCCGTAGTTTTGACGGAAAACGGCATGGAGAAGCGCTTCGCGGGGACCGGCATAGCGCATTTCCGCAGGATAACCGCCCACCACCACGGTGTCCTTCACGAAGTAGTTGTCCACCAGAGCCGCGATGGCCTTCTTGCGCACATCGGCCGGAATGTCGCCGGGTTTCAGTTTGCCCAGCAGCTGGTGGATGTAGACGCCGTCCATCACTTCCACGGCGATCTTGCAAAGGTATTCATGGCTGCGGTGCATGGGGTTGCGGGTCTGGAAGGCCGCCACCCGGGACCATCCCTTGGAATCAAAGAGAGCGCGGGCTTCCGCCGGCTTCTGGTAGGTGCCGGCGAACACTTGGGGATAGAAGCTTTCGCTGATGACCTTCACCGGACCGGCCAGATTGATCTCCTTCTGGGCCATGACCTTGGCCACGCCCGGATGGCCTTCGGCGTCGGTGGTCCAGAAGACCGACTTGCACTCGTGTTCCTTGTCGATGGTGTACTTTTCCGTCACCTTCATGGTGCCGAGGATCTGATCGTTTTCCTCGTCCCACAGGGCCACTTCTTCATTGGGGCCGATGCTGTCGGCCAGGTCCTTGTCGGCGGAAAGGGTGATGGGAATGGGCCAGAAGGTGCCGTCGGCCATCTTGTACTCGTCACAGACGCCCTTCCAGTCGTCGTAGCCCATGAAGCCTTCCAGGGGCGTAAAGGCGCCGATGCCCAGCATCACCAGGTCCGACGCCTCGCGGCTGGTCATGGGAACCTTCTTCAGGGTCTTGGCCTTTTCGATTTCGGCCTTGAGCTCGTCGCCTTCCAGCAGGAGCGGTTTGAGCTTTCTTTCTTTTCCATGGGGAGGAACCAGTTTGGACATGACCTTTTCTCCTCTTTCATTGTTGGGTATTTGAACCATCCGCAAGAGGCGGCACTCCAGCTTGTGCAATCTGTAGCAAGGTGATTATAGGGAAGGGCCACCCCTTGTCAAGTGAAAATGTACGCAAGTGCACGCGCTTCACGACACTTACGCGCCGCGCATCCCATGGGAAAGAGCCGGCTCCGCGCCCTAGGCTTTGGCCCCTTCCAGAGCGCCCTTCAGGCGATCCCGCTCCTTTTTCGCTTCGGCCAGCTCCCTTTCCAGGGCGATCCTCGCCGGGTCCTCGGGGGAGAGCCCTGCGATCTTTTTCTCAAGCTCCTCCACGCGCCGAATGCTTTGGTAAAGCTCGGCGGCCAGTGCCCTCAGCGTCATCGTTCATCCTCGGTGTGTGGGGAAATCGACCATCCCTTCCAAGCGGGGTTGCAGCATCTCGTGATTTCATACACCAAGGGGGCAAGAAAGTCAGCCCTTTTCGTGAAAAAGATGTCGATCACACGCCGTGTTTCGACAGGACGCCGGAGAATCACAAAAGAGCTTTCTGTTCATGAGGGCGACAAGTCCTCGGGGCGGGGCCTCCTTCTTCAAGGGGACTGGCACCCCTGCTAGCCTCGTCCCGCCAGATAGGTCTCGTAAGCCGACAGAAACTTTTCCACGACGGCCGGCGGCAGACGGAGTCGGTAGCCATCAGAAGGGATTTTGCCCTTTCTCAGGGCGGGGTTGAGACGTCGGAGGTCTTTCAACGGGATGCCGCTCCATTGGGCCACCTGGCCGAGGCTGAGCGGTTGTTGCACCCATACGGTGGTGAAGGCCCACACGGGCAGGAAGCGGGGCCGATCGAAGCCGTAGCGGTCCAAGTCCCGGCAGATGTGAACAGCCGCCAGGATTTTGGGCACATAGAAACGGGTCTGCTTGGGCAGGGCCCGCCTTTCCCGAAGCTCCCAAAAGTCATGGGTCCCGTGGCGGCGAATGGCGCGGCGTACTGTTCCGGCTCCTGCATTGTAGGCTGCCAGGGCCAGATCCCAGGAGCCGAACCTGTCGTACAGTTTTCGCAGATAGACGGCGGCGGCCTGCGTGGACCGGAGAGGATCCAGCCGCTCGTCCACATAGGCGTCCACGCGCAGTCCCAGGGACCGGGCGGTGGCCGGCATGAGCTGCCAGAAGCCGGCGGCACCCGCCGAGGAGCGGGCCTTGCCCTTGAAGTGGCTTTCCACGAGAACCACGTAAGCCAGCTCGGTGGGGACACCCATTACATCCAGGATCTCTGCCATCAACGGCAGGTAAGGCCAGGCCCGGTCGAGAGATTCCTGGAATCCTTTCTTCCATTTTCCGGTAAAATAACCCACATACCGTTCCACCAGGGGGTGGTCGGGCACGTGAAAGCCGCGCCGGCCCAGCAGGGTTTCCTCGGGGAAGGGGACGGCCTTGCCGAAGGGAAGATTCTTGTGCAGGGGGATCGCCGCCATCCGGAGCGGGGCGCTCTCTTTGGGCGCAGGGCCCATGGAGCGAGGCTCCACCAGAAGAATGGGCCGTTCCTGAGCACCTGCCCGTGCGCAATTCGATCCCAACCCGACAATCAAGATCACAGTGAGGATCGTGGCGGCCATCTTCAGCCTGGATGCCGCCTTTTCCCCTGTGCCCTTGCGAAGGCACCGAAGGCGAAACGCCATGGTTTCTCCTCGATCTAGCCTGATTTGTTGGGGAACCTGTCTGTGCGAGGCTCCCACCGCTTTCTTTGCGCTTATTAGCAGCCGGTAACCGGCACTGACAAACGCCGTTTCGGGCCGTCTCGGACCGTTTTCAACCATTTTTCGAAAAGCGTTTATGGCGTGACGCTTGCCAACGGCATCCAATACAATGGATGCAAGTTTGCGAAAGGGCTTTTCGGCGGGACGGCCGGCTTAGAATTCTTCATCTTTCCGCCCCATCCCTTTTGCATTCGGGATAGGACGGAATCGGTCGCTCCGAGCCGAAGAAAGGATGCGCCATAGGGAGGAGACATGAAAAGGAAAGGAATCGATTCTGTTGGGGGAAAAAGGGACGGCCTGCTTTGGGCGTGGACGGCTTTTTGTGTGGCTGTGTTCTCCTGGGCCACCTGGGAACTCGCCCGGGAAGATCCCTTTATGAAGGTCTGGTTCTACTGCTTCGCTTGGTGGCCCTACATCCTGGCCTCGGAAGGCCTGCTTCGATGCACCGGCGGCCGCTCCCGGCTCTTTGAAAGGCCCGGCGAGTTCCTGGCTCTCCTCCCGCTTTCCGTCTCCCTTTGGGTTTTGTTCGAGGCGGCCAATTTTCGCTTGGAAAACTGGCATTATGTGGGACTTCCCGCGTCGCGGCTCATGCGCTGGTGGGGCTACTGGATTGCCTACGCCACGGTGCTGCCGGGACTTTTCGTGACCGCCCGCCTGCTGGACCGTTGGGGAGGCGAGCGTTGGATCCCCCGTTGGAAGCCCGTTCCCAAAGGGTGGACGTTGCGTCGGGCCAGGGAACTTCAGGCGCTGGGCCTTTTGTGTCTTTTGGCCTCTTTGATCCTGCCCCGCTTTGCCTTTCCACTGATATGGATCGGATTCTTTCCGCTGCTGGATCCTCTGAACGCCTCCCTTGGCGGACGATCCCTCCTGCAGGATTGGGAAAAGGGCGACTACGGGAAGACATTCCGCCTCCTGGCCGCCGGCCTGATCTGCGGCCTCCTGTGGGAACTTTGGAATTACTGGGCGGGTTCCAAGTGGGTCTATACGGTTCCGTGGGTAGGGCAGGTGAAACTTTTCGAGATGCCCGTCCTGGGCTTTCTCGGCTTTCCGCCGTTTGCCCTGGAGTGCTTCGCCATGGTGGAATTCATCCGCCTTGGGTGGTTGCGCCTCCAGGACCGGTTTGCGCCCTCGGTTCGCAGACTCCTTCTCCTGAATGCGTTCCTGCTGAGCCTCGTCTGGGATTTCCTCATTTTTATGGGGATTGACCGTTTCACCGTCAGGAGCTGGACGCCTTGACCGGGAGGGGTGGATCCTTTATGGTTCGGCGCTCCCTTGCGGGGGAATCCGAACGAGCGGAGGACAACCGGCATGACGAAAAGGGCTTTCAAGGGGACGGGAGTACCCGGCCCGGCGGCGTTGATCAGCCTGGGGTGTGCCAAGAACCTGGTGGACAGCGAGGTTCTGGCGGCACAGATCCGATCCCTGGGCTTCCCCCTCACGGAGGCGGCCGAGGAGGCCGAGCTCATCGTGGTCAATACCTGCGGCTTCCTGGAAAGCGCCGTCCAGGAGGCCGTGGAGCACATCCTGGATCTGGCCCGGTTGAAGGAAGAGGGGGGCTGCCGGCATCTGGTGGCCGTGGGCTGCATGGTGCAACGCTACGGGAGGAAGCTCCCGGACCTGTTACCCGAAGTGGACCTTTTTCTGGGAACGTCCCAGTACCACCGGTTTGCCGAAATCTTCCGGCGGTTCCTGGAAGGATCCTCGCCCAAGGTGTTCTTGGAGCGCCCCACCTATCTTGTGGATGCCCGGATGCCCCGGCTTCGGTCCACCCCACCCCACACGGCCTATGTGAAGATCGCCGAAGGCTGCAGCAACCGCTGCTCCTTTTGCATCATTCCCAAATTGCGCGGGCCTTACCGCAGTCGGACCGTGGAGGATGTGGTGCGGGAGGCCCGCGAGCTGGCGGACGAAGGAGTGGTGGAGATCAATCTGATTGCCCAGGATACCACCGCGTTCGGCAGCGACCGGGGCGAGGTCGGGGCTCTGATTCGGCTTCTGGAGGCCTTGGAGGCGGTGGACGGGCTGCGCTGGGTGCGCCTTCTCTACGCCTACCCCCACCGCATCCACGAGGATCTGTTGAAGGCCATGGCGGCCGGCGACAAGGTGGTCCCCTACCTGGACATTCCTTTCCAGCACTCGGTGCCGCGGATCCTGCAGGCCATGCATCGCGTGGACCTGGGCCGGCGTCCGGAAGAAATCGTGGAACGCATCCGGAAGCATCTCCCCCAAGCAGCGCTTCGCACCTCCCTCATGGTGGGCTTTCCGGGGGAAACGGAAAACGACTTCCAGGCCCTTTGCCGTTTTGTCCGGGATACGGAATTCGACCATGTGGGAGTTTTCGCCTTTTCCCCGGAAAAGGGGTGCGGGGCGGCCTCCTACCCGGACCAGGTGCCCGATCCCATAAAAGAGGCAAGAAAAGAGGCCCTGATGGCGATCCAGCAGGAGGTGTCGCGAAGGAAGCTGGCAGCCCTGGTGGGACGCCGGTTGCCCGTCCTGGTGGAAGGGCCGCACCCGGAGACGGACCTTCTGGCGGTGGGGCGTCTGCCCACCCAGGCGCCCGAGGTGGACGGGCAGGTGATCATCACGGAAGGGGAGGCGACAGTGGGGCAAATCGTTTCCGCCGAGATCGTGCGTTCCCACGACTACGACCTGGAAGCCCGTTTGGTCCTCTGAGAGCTTGTCCGAAAACTCCCCCAGCCGTCACTCCCGCGCAAGCGGGAGTCCATAACTTACTGGAAATTCTGGATCCCCGCTTTCGCGGGGATGACGGATGGACGTTGGAAGGGGCAAGTGAGCCATTTTCAGATCGGTTCCTTAGGAGGCTGTCCGAGAAAGTCGCGGATGATCTCTTTTCTCGTAGCGCAGCCCTTTAGGGCTGCGGAGGAACCGCCGGCCGTCAAATAGGCCATCGCGCATTTCCTGTCACTTCACGCAGTCGCGATGCCCCTTCCCGCGGGGCGGATGCCCCACGGCTGCGAAAGATGTCAGATCCATTAAAGACGGCTGCTTAAAAGCGCATTGACCTTCTGCCAGTGTCTCCAGGTTGAGTCTCGTCCGGCCAAACTCTTTGACACATCTGCCTTTTTTCGATATGAACCGGAGCGTCTGCTGGAAAGCGAAAGCGGCTGGAACCGGAAGGTGATACCGGTTCGGGCCCCTAGAGGTTTGGAGGCTCCGTCTTCTTGTCGGGAAAGCGAACGTGATCGGAAACCCATCCCCCGCCCCTGCCGATGCCCTCAGCGCCGAGGCCCTCAAGGCCCGCATCTACGGAAACATTCGTTCGGACCTGGAAAGAATCGAAACGGCTCTTCAGCGCCATCTCAGTTCCTCCGTGCCGCTGGTGGAGGTGGTGGGGCGCTACATCGTCAACAGCGGGGGAAAGCGTCTGCGGCCGCTTCTCATGATCCTGTCCGCGCGGCTCTGCGGCTACCAGGGAACCGAAGAGGTGGATCTGGCGGTCGCTTTCGAGTTGCTCCATGCCGCCACGCTCCTCCATGACGATGTGGTGGACAATGCCGAGATGCGCCGCCAACAGCCCGCCGCCAACACCCTCTGGGGAAACCCGGCGGTGGTGCTCATCGGAGACTTTCTCTATTCCCAGGCCATCCGAACGACCGTCCGTTACGGGGATCTGCGCATACTGGAAGTTTTCTCGGCCACCACCACCCGCATTGCGGAGGGCGAGGTCTTGCAGCTCATCCACTCGGACGACCTGGAAACGGACGAGGCCGCCTACATGGAGGTGATCACCCGAAAGACAGCGGACCTCATGACCGCCGCGTGCCGGATCGGCGCCATCTACGCCGGGGCCGGACCCGAGGAGGAAACGGCTCTGCGGGACTTCGGGCACAATCTGGGCATCGCCTTTCAGCTGACGGACGATGCGCTGGACTATGTGGGCACGGTGGGTGAGCTGGGAAAGCCGGTGGGAAACGATTTGCAGGAAGGCAAGGCCACCCTGCCGCTCATCCACGCCCTGACCAAGGCCGACGAAGGCCAGCGCGACCTCATCCGCAGGATCTTTCTGTCCGAGACGGCCATCCGAAAAGAGCAGATCGAAGCGGTTCAGAGACTGGTGCTGGATTTGGGGGGCGTGGACTACACCTTCCAGAGGGCCGCCGGGCATCTGGAACGAGCCCGGGAAAGCCTGGAGATTTTCGCCGACGGCCCTGCCAAATCCACGCTCCTGGACATCACCGACTATGTTCTGTGCCGCCGCTCCTGAGGGACCTTCGGCGTCCGTTCCCGTCCTTGTCTCCTCTTTCACGTCGTGATAAAGGTTGCCACGATCTGTGCCGATAACCTCGCCCGGCGCGCGGGGTTTTCTTTGCGAAAGGAAGAGGCGCGTGGCGGACCCTTTTCTGCACGAGGATTTCACGACCTACTGCCCTTTGTTCTTGTCCCTGAAGGACCGGCGTTGCCTGGTGATCGGCGGCGGGACGGTGGCGGAGCGGAAGGCCCGTCGACTGCTGGAGCACGGGGCCTGCGTGGAGGTGGTGGCCCAACGTCTCAATGTCTGGTGGAGGGAGCAGGCCTCCCGGGGAAAGGTGCACTGGATCGCCACCGGCTACGAGCCCCATCAGCTGGAGGGAGCGGCCCTGGTTTTCGCCGCCACCAGCGACCGCGCCTTGAATCGCCGGGTGGCTGAAGATGCCCGGAACCGGGGGATATGGTGCAACATGGCCTCCGACCCCCGGTGGGGGTCCTGCCTGGTGCCGGCCTCCTTCCGGCGGGGGCCGCTGACCGTGGCGGTGAGCACGGCCGGCCTGAGCCCCGCCGTGGCCCGGTTGGTCCGGGAAAGGCTGGAAAGGGAATTCGGGCCGGAATGGGAGGTCTATCTGCACTTTCTCGGGAGGCTGCGGCGGGCGGTCCAGGCGCGCAGCGCCGATTCCGAGCGGAACCAGGAATGGTTTCGAGCCGTGGTCCAATTGCCCATCCTGGAATGGATTCGACAAGAGCGCTTCCGGGAGATTCCGGCGGCGGTGAGCCGCGTGGGCGGCGGAGTGCTGGGGGAGCCTGAAATCGAGCGGGAATGGGAAGCGGCATGGAAAGCGTTCTTCTGACCCTGGCGGTGACCTTCTATTGCGTGGGGACCGTGGGGTATCTCATCTTTCTTGTTCGGGACCGGGAGGGGGTGCACAAGGCGTCCTGGAGCGTGCTTGTGGCGGGAGCCCTGTGCCACGGGGCGGCCATTGTCCTGCGTTCCCTGGAAAAGGGGCACCTGGCGGTCACCACCAGTTCGGAGGCCCTGTCCTTTTTTGCGTGGTTCCTCGTCCTCGCCTACCTGATTCTTTCCCAGCGCTTGAGGTTGCGCATCCTGGGGAGCTTCGTCTCTCCGTTGGCGGCGGTCTTCATGTTCGGATCCACCCTGCTGCCCACCCGGTTCATCCCTTCAGGGTCCCTTTTCAAAAGCACCTGGGTGGTGGTCCACGTGGCCGCCCTTTTCGCCGCCAATGCCCTTTTCGCCGTGGCCTTCGCCGCGGCCATCATGTACCTGCTCCAGGAACGGGCCATCAAGCAAAAGCGGCTGGGACACCTCTACGCGCGGCTGCCGTCGCTGGAACGGCTGGATCGGATCAACCACATCTGCCTGCTCATCGGGTTTCCGCTCATGACCGTCGGCCTGCTGGCCGGCTTCCTCTATGCCAGCACCGTCTGGAAGTCGCCGTGGAACTGGGACCCCAAGGAGATCTTCGCCCTCCTGACCTGGTTGATCTATGCCGTGCTGCTCCATGAACGGCTGGCCGTGGGCTGGAGGGGGCGCCGCGCCGCCTGGCTGGCCATTTTCGGATTTTCCGCCGTGCTCGTCACCTTTCTCGGGGTGAACCTCTTTTTGGAGGGGCACCACACGATCTTTGTCGAATAAGAGGTCAGCGCCATGGACATCTATCTCATCGGCATGAACCATAAGACGGCGCCCGTGGCCCTGAGGGAACGTCTCGCCCAGGTGTGTCGCCTGGACCAAAGCCCCCTGGAAAAGGTCCGCCAGTGCCGGGCGGTGGATGAGCTCTTCTACCTGTCCACCTGCAACCGGGTGGAATTTCTCTTCACCACGTCCGACGGTGGCCGGGCGCTGGAGGAGGTGCGGGAGCTCATGTTTGCCCACGTGGGGCTGCCCCGGCCTCAGCTGGAAGCCCACACCTACGTGCACCACAACCTGGAGGCGGTGCGCCACCTGTTCCGCGTGGCCTCCAGCCTGGATTCCATGGTGGTGGGAGAGCCCCAGATCCTGGGCCAGATCAAGGACGCCTACCGGGAGGCCACCCGCCACAAGACCGTGGGCGTGGTTCTCAACCGCCTGCTGCACAAGACCTTTTCCGTGGCCAAACGGGTCCGCACGGAGACCAACATCGGCTGCCATGCCGTTTCCATCAGCTATGCCGCCGTGGAACTGGCCCGGAAGATCTTCGGCGAACTGAAGGACAAGCGGGTCCTGCTCATCGGCGCCGGGGAAATGGCGGAACTGGCCGCTCAACACCTGTTGGCGCAGGGGGTCCGGGACATGGTGGTGGTCAATCGGACCCTGGCCCGGGCCATGGACCTGGCCGCCCGGTTCCGCGCCTCCACGGCCCCCTTCGAGAACCTTCCGGAGACGCTCCTGGATGTGGATATCGTGGTCAGCTCCACCGGGGCGGTGGACCCCATCGTGACCTATCGGGACCTGAAGCCCAGGATGCGCCGCAGGAAGAACCGGCCGCTCTTTTTCATCGACATCGCCGTGCCCCGGGACATCGATCCGGAAGTGAACCGGCTGGACAACGTGTATCTCTACGACATCGACGATCTGAAGGGCATTGTGGACCTCAACCTCACGGAGCGGCGCCAGGAGGCCCAGAAGGCGGAGCACATCATCGAATCGGAGACCTTCCGGTTTCACCAGTGGCTTCAGACCCTGGACGTGGTGCCCACCATCATCGCCCTGCGCCGCAAGGCGGAAGCCATCCGCCAGGCGGAGCTCAAGAAGACCTTTTCCCAGCTTCCCGACTTGGGAGAAAAGGAACGACGGGCCATCGCCGTCTTGACGGACTCCATCCTCCGAAAGATGCTGCACGACCCCATCGTCTTCCTCAAGAACAAATCCACGCGGGAATCCAAACGGCTCTTTGTGGACTTCACCCAGCAGCTCTTCAACCTGAACGAAGAGCGGGGGCAGTCCGCCCCGTCCCTTGACTCCGGAGAAGGATAGTGATATGAGCAAATTAACTGCTTGAAACATAAGGGAAAGTCGTTTCCATGGCAGACATCATTGAATTCGGCAGGCGGTGCGAAAGCCTCAAATCCGAGAAGGACGCGGAGGTCCGCCGGCGCAAGGTGGAGGCCCTGCGCAAGATCTTTCAGTGCACCCGGTGTGCCTTCAAGTGCGCCAAATGCGGAACTCAGCTGGACGAAGGCGATCGAATGGACGGAAAGTATGCCGGTCCGTATCCCTTCTGCCGCACCTGCCAAGAGGAATACATGGAGTATCGGGCCAGGCGGGACGGTGTCCAGGACCGCCCCAGGTATTACTGGCACAACAGCCTGTGGATGCAGGTGTGGGACAGCTGGCTGGAGCACCAGCGGGTGCTGGACCAATACCGACGGAGCAAGGAGTTCCTGCAGTTAGTGCAGGAAGTGGAAGATCTTCTGGGAAAATAATTGAGAAGAAGGAGCCCTCCCATGATTGGTGGAATCGGAATGCCTGAACTGCTCGTGATCCTGGTGATCGTGCTGATTATCTTCGGGGCGGGAAAGCTGCCCGAGATCGGCGCCGGTCTCGGCAAGGGCATTCGAAATTTCAAGAAGGCGACGCAAGAGGCCGAACTGCCTGAGCAGAAGGCGGAACCGGTGGAAAAGATCGAATCCGCCCAGGCCTCGGCGGAATCGGAGAAGAAAGCGAGCTGAAAGCCCGAAACCGGACGGCGGATTGGGTGTTCGGACCGACCCGGCACAGTTCTTGACGTGCAAGAGAACCGCGAATGAACGCGAATAGACGCAAAGGAGTCTTTTCCTCGATCGTTCAGTGGAAGGACGGGGCGACGGAAAATCGCCCCGTTTTTGTTTAGAAGGGAATGTCGTCGTCCGGCGGAGTGGACATCTCGGGGAGCGCGTCGGGAAACGGAGCGTCGCTGTTCGTCTTGGGGCGTCCCTGGGTCCTTTGGTAGGAGCCCTGGGGCGCCTGGGTTCCCTCGGAGGCGTCCCGCCCGCTGTCCAGAAAGCCCACGTCGGATGCCACGATCTCGGTGGTGTAGCGGCGTACCCCCTGGGCGTCCTCCCACTGGTTGGTGCGGAGCCGGCCCTCCACGTACACCAGCCGGCCTTTGGCCAGGTAATTGCCGCAGGCTTCCGCCTGCTTGCCGAAGACCACGATGCGGTGCCATTCCGTCCGGTCCTCCCAGTTGCCTTCACCCACGGGTACTCGTTCGTTGGTCGCCAGGTTGAAGCGGACCACGGGAGTGCCGCTTTGGGTGTAGCGGATGTCGGGATCGGCTCCCAGACGGCCGATGAGAATGACTTTATTCATTGTTTTGGCCATGATGTCCCTCGTGTAAGGTATGTGAAAACATTGGCGCCAATTTGCGTCCATTCGTGGTCCTCATTGGAACTGGTTCTCTATATCATAGGACGCCGATGGCCAACAAGACAGCGTTGACTCGGGGGGTGAAAGTGGCTACACTCTCGCTCTGGACAAAATTTGCAATCTTTTTTAGGCACTTATAAAAAAGATGGGAGCGCCCATGCGCCATGTGCGAACCGTTCTCTTCTACCTCACGCTGGTGATTTCCACGATCGTCCTGGGCTTGTCCGCCATCGGCATCGTGCTCGCCACCCGCCGGAGCGACTGGGCCCATTTGTGCGGCCGGATCTGGGGAAACATCAACCTTTGGGCCGCCGGGGTCCGGGTGGAGGTGATGGGCTTGGAGCGGCTCAAGCCCTACCGGCCGGCGGTCTATGCCGCCAACCATCAGAGCTGGTTCGATATCTTCGCCATTCTCGGCAAACTCCCCGTCCAGTTCCGGTGGTTGGCCAAGGAAGAGCTCTTCAGGATCCCGCTGTTTGGTCATGCCATGCGGATGATCGGCTATATTCCCATCGATCGGGCGGACCGGAAAAAGGCCTTCGAGAGCCTGGAAGAAGCATCCCGGCGGGTGCGGGAAGGAACGTCCATCGTCATCTTTCCGGAAGGCACCCGCAGCAGGGACGGCGTGATCCAGCCCTTCAAGAAGGGGGGCATCATCCTGGCCATCAAATCGGGCCAGCCCATTGTTCCCGTCAGCTTGAGCGGCTCCCACGCGATCCTGCCCAAGGGCGGGTGGCTGGTTCGGCCGGGGCGTATCCGCATGACCATCGGGGATCCCATCGAAACGGCGGGATTCACCATGGAGGACCGGGATGAGGTGATCTTTCTGGTGCGCGAAGCCATCCGCAAGTATCTGACGGTTCAGGAAGGCGGCGTCCTGGAGGCGGAATCCACGGATACGGAGGTTCGCTCGGCGGCATCATGAATCCCATGGAACCCTCCCGTTTGCCCCTCAAGGTCGTTCCGCTGGGCGGCTTGGGTGAGATCGGCCTCAACATGATGGTCGTGGAATACGGCGACACCATCGTGGTGGTGGATGCGGGCCTCATGTTTCCCGAAGAGGACATGCTGGGCATCGACATCGTCATCCCAGACTTCACTTATCTTCGGGAGAACCGCAACAAGGTGCGGGCCCTGGTGGTCACCCACGGCCATGAGGATCACATCGGGGCCATTCCCTTTCTCATCCGGGAGTTTCCCATCCCCATCTACGCCACCCGCCTCACGCTGGCCCTCGTGGAGGAAAAGCTGAGGGAGCACAAACTGCTGGAAAGAACCGTCCTGCACACGGTGCGTCCCCGCGACGTCTTCTCCATCGGTCCCTTCGACATCGAGTGCATTCAGGTCTGCCACAGCATCCCGGACGGTGTGGGCCTGGCCATCCGAACGCCCCAGGGAGTCCTCATCCATTCGGGGGATTTCAAACTGGATCAAACCCCCATCGACGGGCGACGCTTGGATGTGGCTCGTTTCGGCCACTACGGGGAGCAGGGCGTCCTGGCCCTCTTTTCCGACTCCACCAACGTGGAAAGGGAAGGCTATACCCTGTCGGAAAAGGACATCGGGCACACCTTTCGGGAGATCTTCCGGGAGTGTACGGGGCGGATCATCGTGGCCGTCTTTGCCAGCAACCTGCACCGCATTCAGCAGGTGCTCCATCTGGCCCGGGACTTCGACCGGAAGGTCTTTTTCAGCGGCAAGTCCATGGTGACCAATGTGCGGATCGCCCGGGAGCTGGGCTATCTGGATTTCGACCCGGAAAACGAGGCCACCTTGGCCGAACTGCAGCGCCTCCCGGACCATCGTGTGCTCATGCTCACCACGGGCAGCCAGGGCGAGCCCATGAGCGCGCTCACCCGCATGGCCTTCAACGTGCATCGGAAGCTGTCCATCAAGCCGGGGGACACGATCATTTTGAGTTCCAAGTTCATACCCGGCAATGAGCGGGCCATCCAGAACATCATCAACCACCTGTACCGGCAGGGTGCGGAGGTCATCCACGAACAGGTCAAGGACATTCACGTGAGCGGCCATGCCTACCGGGAAGAGCTCAAGATGATGCTCAACCTGGTGCGCCCCACCTATTTTGTGCCCATCCACGGGGAATACCGGCATCTGGTGAAGCACAAGCAGCTGGCTCAGCAGGTGGGGCTTCCGCCGGAAAACTGCTTCATCGTGGAAAACGGCGACGCCGTCACCTTCGTGGACGGCCGGGCGGCCGTTCACAAGCAGGCGGAAACGGGCCGGGTCTTCGTGGACGGCAAGGGCGTGGGAGACGTATGCGACCTGGTCCTTCGGGACCGGCGCCATCTGTCCGAGGACGGGATGGTCCTGGTTACGCTGGTGATCAACAAGGAGCACCGGGAGGTGCTCAACGGACCCGACGTGGTGAGCCGGGGCTTCATCCTGGAGGAAACCAAGCCGGAGATCCTGGAAGGGGCCCGATGTCTCATCCTCGATCTGCTGGAGCGCTACCAGGCGGAGGGGGAGATGATGGACTGCGGGGATTTTCAGCTGGAGATCCGCCGCGAACTGAAGCGTTTTTTCCAGAAGGTGCTGGAACGGCGCCCCTTCATCTATCCCATCGTTGTGGAAATTTAGGAAAGATCCCCCGTGGAACACAAGAAGCGAGAGATTTGGGCCCTGGTCATCCTGACGGTCACCGTCCTGGTGGGGTGCAGCCTGGTGTCCTTCGATCCGGCGGATCCCACCTTTTTCGGATCGTCCGCCGGCCATGGCTCAACGCGCAACTGGGTGGGGGCCTTGGGAGCCAACCTGGCCTGGTGTCTCTTCTTTCTTTTGGGCGTGGGGGCCTATGCGCTGCCGGCCGTGGGCCTGTGGCTCGGCTACGCCTTCCTTCGCGGACAGGACCCCTTGCCCTACGGCCGACTCCAGGTCCTGGGCCTCGCCCTGCTCCTTTTGAGCCTCATCGGCCTGGCCGCCCTCCACGGCTCCAGAATCACCTTCCTGGGGACTGAAGTGCTGGCCGGCGGCCAGATCGGGGCGCTCATGGCCGCCTTTCTTCGAGACCGGGTCAATGACCTGGGTGCCCATGTCCTCCTGGGAAGCCTCTTTCTCATCTCCCTGATCCTTTCCACGCCCTTTTCCCTGAAAGCCGCCGGAAGAAAGTTTCTCGATCTTTTTCGCTGGATCGGCGCCAAAATCGTTTCGTTGCCACCGCTGAGATCCCCGGGGAATCCCCGGGAAGAAAGATCGGCCGTGCGGATTACGAAGGCGAAATCCCAGGCGACCGGGAAAAAGCGGCAGACGTCCCCGAACCCTGAGCCGCCCGCCGCCGTTCGTCCCCAGCCCTCCAAGGACGACAAGCCGGTGCAGCTGGCCGCGGTTTCCGGACGGTACGCTCTTCCCGCCATCAACCTTCTGGACTTCTACGACGCCGAGGACGCCCAGCCCGATCCCACCCTGTTGGAGGAGAAGGCCCGGGTGCTGGAAGAAAAACTGGCCGATTTCGGGGTGCAGGGACAGGTGGTGGGCATCAGCCCGGGCCCCGTGATCACCATGTACGAATACGCCCCGGCGCCTGGCATCAAGATCAGCCGCATCGTGGGCCTGGCCGACGATCTCTCCATGGCCCTCCGGGCCGAGAGCGTGCGGGTGGTGGCCCCCATCCCCGGAAAGGCGGCCATCGGGATCGAGATCCCCAACGAACGGCGGGCAGCCGTTTCCTTGCGCTCCATCATCGAATCGAAACCCTTCGCATCGTCCACCTTCCCACTCACCCTGGCTCTGGGAAAAGACATCACCGGCCAACCGGTGGTCACCAACCTGACACGGATGCCGCACCTGCTCATCGCCGGCGCCACGGGAACCGGAAAATCCGTGTGCATCAACGCCATGCTCCTGAGCCTGCTCTACCGGAATACCCCCGAGACGCTTCGGCTGCTCATGATCGATCCCAAGCGGATCGAACTGAGCAGCTACGAAAAGATCCCCCATCTGCTCCATCCCGTGGTGACGGAGCCCAAGATGGCCACCCGCGCCCTCCGCTGGGCGGTGCAGGAGATGGAACTGCGCTACAAGCTGCTGGCGGACAAGAACGTTCGCAACATCGAAAGCTACAACCGGCTGATGAGCAAGGCGGACCCGCGCAAGGAAAGCCCGGAACCCGCCGAGACGGAAAACGGGACCGTTCTGGACCACCACCACCTGCCCTACATCGTGGTGGTGATCGACGAGCTGGCGGATCTCATGATGGTGGCCTCCCGGGAAGTGGAAGAATACATCACGCGGCTGGCCCAGATGGCCCGGGCGGCGGGGATCCACCTGATCCTGGCGACCCAGCGCCCGTCGGTGGACGTACTCACTGGGATCATCAAGGCCAACATCCCGACCCGCATCTCTTTCCAGGTGTCTTCCAAGGTGGATTCCCGGACGATCCTGGACACCAACGGGGCCGAGACCCTTCTGGGGGCGGGCGACATGCTCTTCATGCCGCCGGGGACGGCCAAGCTCCAGCGGATCCAGGGCGCCTTCGTCTCGGACGCGGAAGTGCAGAGGGTCACGTCCTTTTGGAAGGGCCAGCAACTGGGTGACGATCCCATGGCGGATCGGGTGAATTTCGAGGATGCGGGTGTGGCCCAGGACATTCCCGACGATGAACTGGACGAGAAATACGAGGAAGCCGTCCGACTGGTGGTGGAAACCCGGCAGGCATCCATTTCCATGATCCAGCGCCGGCTTCGAATCGGCTACAACCGGGCGGCCCGCATGATCGAGATCATGGAGCAGCAGGGCATCGTGGGACCCTCGGACGGCAGCAAGCCCCGGGAGGTCCTGGTCCCCAAGGACGGCTTCGAATCGTAAAAAGCACCCGGAAGGTCTCATGAACCGGAAAACATACGGAATCGGACTTTGCGCCTTTCTCGCTCTGTGGGCGTTCCTTGCCGCAAGTCCTGCGCCCATTTCGGCGGAAACAGCCGCCCAGGCCACCGCGCAGGACCTCCTGCGCCTGACCGAAGAGCGCTATCGCAACGTCCGGGCCTACACGGCGGACTTCGTCCAGTGGACCACCTCCGTGGCGGCTTCCAGCATCACAACGGAAGCCCGCGGCACCTTCTATTTCCAAAAACCGCAACGGATGCGGTGGGAATATACGGAACCGGACCGGCAGGTGTTCGTCACCGTCGGGGACGTGGCCTGGCTCCACGTGCCGGACGAGGACCAGATCTCTCTGTTCGACGCCGACCAGATGCGCCGTTCGCCCATCATGCGTACCCTGCTGGAAGGAACCTTCGATCTCCAGGATTCCTTCGAGGTCAGCATGGACGCCGACGCCTCCACCGACGAAAACGCCGTCCTGATCCTGCGCCCCCGGGAAGAGGATCCCCAGGTCCAGTCCCTGCGCCTGTGGATCCGCACCGAAGATTACCTGGTTTGGCAGATGGAGGTTCGGGACGCCCTGGGGAACGTCAATCGCCTTCGCTTCACCCATCACCGGGAGATGGCTTCCCTGCCTTTCGCGCTCTTTCAATTCAGCGTCGGGCCGAACACGCTGGTGATCGACCCGTCGGGACGCAAACTGGAACCGGAAGAAATTTCGGCCCTCCAACGGGCCGTATCCCCATAGAGAAAGGAAGTCACAATGACGGAATCCCGAAATCTTGTGGATGCCATCCGGAAGCTCAAGGAGACCCGCAAGGCCATCATCCTGGCCCACAACTACCAGCCCGCGGAGATCCAGGAAGTTGCCGATCTTACCGGTGATTCGCTGGAATTGAGCCGGCAGGCGGCGGAAACCGATGCCCAGGTGATCGTCTTTTGCGGCGTGCACTTCATGGCGGAGACGGCGGCCATCCTCAACCCCGATAAGGTCGTGCTGCTGCCCAACATCCAGGCCGGATGCGCCATGGCCGACATGATCAACGCCCGGGACGTGGGGCGTGTGGCCGAAGAACATCCGGGCGTGCCCATCGTCACCTACGTCAATTCCACGGCGGAAGTGAAAGCGGAAAGCACCATCTGCTGCACGTCAGCCAACGTGAACGGCGTGGTGGCCTCCTTCACGGACGCGCAGACCCTCTACCTGATCCCGGATCAGAACCTGGCCTTGTATGCGGCCCGGCACACATCCAAAAAGATCCTCTACTGGAAGGGCTACTGCCCGGTCCATCACAACCTGACGGCGGAGACGGTCCGCTCGCGCAAGAAGCAGTATCCGAAGGCCGTCTTTCTGGCCCACCCGGAATGCCGGCCGGAAGTCCTGGAGCTGGCCGACGTGGTCACCAGCACCTCGGGCATGCTGCGCTATGTGCGGGAAAGCGACCGCGACACCTTCATCATCGGGACCGAAGTGGGAATCCTGCACCCCATGCGACGGGACAATCCCGGAAAGACCTTCCTGCCCGTCTCCGAAGACATGGTGTGTCCGGACATGAAGAAGACCTCCCTGGAGGATGTGCTTCGAAGCCTGGAGACCCTCTCGCCCCGCATCCAGGTGCCGGAGGAGGTCCGGGTGCGGGCCCTGCAGGCCGTGGAACGCATGCTGGCCATTTGAAGCCTCGGAGGAACCATGACGAAGGGGGGCTCGGCAACCCGTCCTTTGGTGGCCCTGACCATGGGGGACCCCAGCGGCGTGGGCCCGGAGGTGCTCGTACGGGCGCTTTCCGACCCCACGGTCGGCGAGTGCTGCCGCCCGTTGGTGCTGGGGGATCTGACCGCTCTGGAGCGTGCGGCCCGCCTGGTGGATGTCGCCCTTCCCTTCCGGCCGGTGGGCGATGTGAATGAAATCCGGCCCGGGGAAGGGGGGATCCCCGTCTTTCGACCCTCCCGGCTCGAAGAAGGCCAGATCCCCTACGGGCGTCCTTCGGTCGAGGCCTGCCGAGCCACCATCGGCTACATCGAGGCGGCCGTCCACCTGGCCCTGGAGGGGCGTGTGGCCGCCGTGGTGACGGGCCCCATCAACAAGGAAGC
>JACIYN010000003.1 GCA_014359885.1 Desulfacinum sp. | reverse complement strand
GGGGTTGGGGGGGTTTGCATACGGTTGTAGGGGCGACCGGCCGGTCGCCCCTACTTGAAATCGCGAATCCCAGGCGTTAGTGTTCTTCCTGTAAGACTAAGTGCGGATGAAACCACGAAACGGAGCAAGGGGATGCGCCTGCACGATGTGAAAACCTTCTTGAGGGAGCAGCCGTCGAAGGACCTCTATTACGTGGGCTTTCTAAAGATCAACGGCGGATGGATTCCCTTGTGTGTTCTGAGGGAGCCCGGCGTGAGTGAGCGTTTGGACACCATGCTCGTGGGCCGAGGGTACGAGCCCGTAAAGGAGGCCGTGGACGCCTACGCCGATCAGGTGGCCGCCGTCCAGGAGACCTTTGTGCAGTATCTTCTGGTGGAAGAAATCGCAAATTTGGTGGAGCGGTACGGAGTTTCCTGGATTGGCGAGCTGGAGTCGGATACGGAGGGCGGCTGCGACTGCGGTTGCGGGTGTGGGTGAGAGCCCCCATGCTCCGACGACAAGGGAGGCGATGATGGCTCGCATCATTTACTGTCATCCGGCGAAGACCAGGTATGCTTTCCATGTTTATACGGATCTGGATTTTTGGGACGCGCGGAAGATCCTGAAAGACATAGCCACAGTGAAGCGAAACTTCGGCCAAAATCCCCCCGGGGATGAATTTCCGACCCAGATCGTCCTGGAGCAGGCCCCGCCCCGTGTGATGGAAGCGGTCAAGAGGAGGTTGGAGCGGGCCATTGCGTCTCCCCCCCGGCACGTGGTGGTCCAGGCCCTTCTCATGGAGGATTTCTTTGAGTTCGACACCTCCGACTATTTTCCTCCCCGCTGGTCCCGGTCCCAGAGGGAACACTTCCTGCGGTTCAGGCTGCCCACTCAGCACGGTATTTTGAACAGCCCTTATAATACCTACCGGTTGGATTGGCATGGGACACGGGTTCGGGTGGTCCCTGTGAAACGAAGCACAAAGCACGACCCGGTGATCCGCACTCGCAAAGATGCCAAGCGCCATGAGATTGTTCCCACCTGTTTCTAGAAACCTTCAATATCTTTAGATATAGTGTGTTTGGGGGGTTGGAGGGCCTCTGGCCGAAACCGTGCAAAGGGGTGGCTTGTGCATCCGGCCAAAACGAGTTGACAATCGGACATTGATCCTATATGGATAGGTGTCTCATAGGTTGGGCGGTTACGTGCGCTTTTTCGCACGGCTTCGCCCCGGTAGCGGTCCTTCCCCGAAACCCATGGCCCATTGCCGCTCGGCAGGCATATGTATGGCGGGACGCATGACCCTTCAATCAGAGAAAGCCCACTCTTTCCCAAAGGGGGCTGCATCTCTGTCCAAAATACGCGGACGCTCGACTGTAATTCATCGTTTTATAAGCTTCTTTGCTGGTTTCAGGGCTTTGCCGTGAAGGGGCTCTTCGATCCCCCCGGAGGATGCCCTGTGGCCGTTGGAATTTAGTTGTTGTTACGGAAGTTCTTGCCAATCGTTTGGAAGCAGGAAGAGGAGGAGAGACCCCACAAGAGCAATGGGCTGGTGTCTTAAATGAAACGTTGCACAAACTTCGAAAGGAGGGAGTAGCCTTGGCGTTCGAACCTGCAAAACAAAAATACACTGGAAGCATCCGCGAAGTGGTTCTCGGAACCGGCGACAAGGCGGTGAAGATTGGCGGCCGTTCGGCCTACCCCTTTTACACCTTTGAGGGGGAGATGCCCAATCCTCCCAAGGTCGCCATGGAGATCTGGGACAAGGACCCCAACGGGGAATGGTCAGAAGTGGCTCTGGAGCCCTTCAAGGACGTGGTGAGCGATCCGGTGGCTTGGGCCAAGAAGTGCGTGGAAGAATACGGCGCCGAGATCCTGGTCATCCAGACCAAGAGTGCTGATCCCAACGCGGAAAACAAGCCGGCGGTGGAGGTTGCCGAAGTCGTCAAGAAGGTGGTGGACGCAGTGGATGTTCCCGTGGTGGTTTGGGGTGTGGCCAACCACGAGAAGGACACCGAGGTGATGCGGGCGGTTGCGGAAAAGTGTGCCGGCAAGAACGTGGCCATCGCTCCGGTGGAGGAAGGCGACTACAAGCAGATCGGTGCCGCATGCCTCGGCTACAAGCACACGGTGGTGGCTTCCTCTCCCATCGACGTCAACCTTGCCAAGCAGCTCAATATCCTGCTCAACAACCTGGGTGTTCCGGAAAACAAGATCGTGATTGACCCCACCACGGGTGGCTTGGGCTACGGCTTGGAGTACACCTATTCGGTGATGGAACGCATCACCCAGGCGGCCCTGACTCAAGGCGACGACAAACTCCAGCAGCCCATCATCTGTAATGTGGCCAACGAAGTCTGGAAGTGCAAGGAAGCCAACCAGACCACGGAAGAGGCCCCCGAGCTGGGCGACCAGAAGACCCGCGGTGTGATGATGGAAGCCGTAACGGCCATCGACCTGCTGCTGGCCGGAGCGGATGTGGTGGTCATGCGCCACCCCGAGGCCATCCAGCTGGTGAAGGGCTTCATTGAAAAGATGATGTAAATACGCCCGATCTCGCGGCGCAGCAATCGCCCCAGGAAGGGGAAGTGAGGTGTCTTATGGCCGAAGAGAAAAAGAAAAAAGAATACAATTTCAGGGAATTTTCCACGTGTGAGGCCACGATCCAGATGCTGCAGAAGGCGGCGGCGGACGGGGTGGAGACGGCCTTTCAACGGGCGGCCGAGATGAAGGCGTGCCCCATCGGGGCGGATTCGGCCTGCTGTAAGCACTGCGCCATGGGGCCGTGCCGCCTGAACTCGAAGGATCCCTACTCCAAGGTGGGGGTGTGCGGGGCGACCATCGACACCATCGCGGCCCGGAA
>JACIYN010000029.1 GCA_014359885.1 Desulfacinum sp. | reverse complement strand
CGCGGTGCCTTCGACTTATCCCTGCAGGCTTCGGGTCGGGCCGAGGCAGCGTCCGTGCAAAACACGGCCCTCAGCCCGCATCCATGCGGGCTGCCCCGGCCTTCCGGGAACGTCTCAGCGATGTTGAGGCCGCAACACCGGCAGTTTCAGTCGCACAAGTGGGTAAGTTAACGGCTGGCTGCTACGGACCGTAGGCCGGGTAAGGCGCCAGCCGCCACCCGGCAATAAAGCGGCTCCGCGCCTGATATCATGCTCGGCGGCGCTGCGCTTACGCGGGCTTACGGTAAGGAGTAACAATCTGATATATAAATGGTTAAGTAGGCCGGGGAGGGCGACAGCCGCTGCCCGGCAGAAAGGCGAGCATATTAGCGAAAACAGGTTTGTCATCAGTCTCAAGGAATGCCTATGAACGTAACCCGAAAAGAGCAGCGCATTATTCAGCGCGCGCTGAATGCCTGGCAGGCCAGCGGGGAGTTAACCCCCTCGGACAGCCAGCGGCTGGCGCAAACGATGCGCGTCTCCCCCTTCGACTGGCGGCGCCTGAGCCGCTATGCCTTCTGGACCGCGCTGGCCTGCGTGCTGATTTCCCTGGGCAGTCTGTTCGCCGACAGCGAGCTGGTGGCGTGGCTGCTGAGCCTGTTCAGCCACTCGGCGCTGATGCGGATCCTGCTGCCTGCGCTGCTGGCAGTCGTCTGCTACGGCTGGGGTTTTCGCCGCCAGCGGCGGGAGACGCAGTGGCACTACAGCACCGAGGCGATTTTGTTTCTGGGCGTCGTCTTTACCGCGGTGGCGCTATGGCAGCTTGGCGAACGGCTGGATAACGGCAGCGGCCATATCGCACCGCTGTTTGCCTTCGCAGGAAAAGCCCGCCAACAACCGCAACCTGATTCATATCGGCTGGGTCATCCTGTCCGACATCCCGAGCCGTGAAGAGATGGCATCCTACGTCCAAGCGGGGGAGCTGGCGGCTCAGCACATCAAACGACAGTTTCCCGAGTTTCAATGGCAATGGCAGATTGTTCGAAAGCCGCGGTATCCGGCCTACGGCATGTTGGATCCGCTGGATCTCCTGGAGTCCGGGGTCCAGGAAAAGATAAAGAATCATTGGGACTTTGCCGTCGTCTTGGTATCCAACGAACTGAAGGCTCGCTACCGCATCGCGACGCTGGGAGTTCCCTCCTCCGCCCTGGAAGTGGGCGTTCTTTCCGGACACGAGCTGGTCGGCGATCCGGACAAGTCCCGGAAGCTGGCGGGTCTCGCTCTACACATTCTGGGACATCTGTGGGGGCTGGAACATTCCGCAGAGGGTGTCATGGTCCCTCCGGAGCATGCCTCCCAGCTTCGGCCCGAATCCTTCTCGGACGACGAACGCCTGGCGGTTGTCAGGCGATTGGAAGAAGTTTCCGACATTCGTGTGGAAGAGCGGAACAGCGGGCAGGGGATGTTTCGCTTTTATTGGAACACCTTCCGAGCGGATCCCCGGAGCCTAGTGGTGGATGTCATCGGCTATGCTCCCTGGAGGCTTCCGCTGAAGATGGGACGGATGACGGCTGCAACGGTTGTCTCCATGCTTTTTATGGTTCTGAGCCCTGAACCGTGGCAGTTGGGGATTGATTTGGACGGGGTTGCTTTGGCCGCGGGTACTCTTTTGTCCATCGTATGTGCCACGGTCTTTATCTTTGCCGGACAGAATCTGGGGCAAGTGACGCGGGAGCTGGGATTTCGCGAACAGGTGGCCCGAACCCGGATGGTGACGTTTCTGACTCTCTTCCTGGGTCTCTTTTCTCTATGGCTCATGCTTTTCATTGTCATGAGTGCAGTGGCTCTGGGATTCCCCAGGGAAATTGTGGGCGGTTGGCTGGGTGGTGACGTGCGGCTCGACACGGCCGATGCCTTTCGCTATGCTGCCTTCATGGCCGTCTTGGGTATCGTCGCCGGCGCCGTGGGGGGAAACATCGAGGAAGAAGCCGAGATCAAAGCCGATCTCTTCTTTGACGAGGAAGTCTGAAATCCATTGAAAGGGGGCGGAAGCGAGCATGATTCCTCTGCAGGATACGATTCCCCGGCGCAGGAGTCCGTTCGTCACGTGGATCATCATTTTTATCAATCTCCTCTTTTTCATGGTGGAAATCACCCTGCCGGAACCCGCCCTGGAGCGACTCATTTTTTATCTGGGGATCGTCCCCGCCCGGTACACGCATCCGGCATGGCCTTCCGAAGGGCTGAGCTATTGGCCGTTTCTCACCAACATGTTTCTCCATGGCGGTTGGCTCCACTTCATCGGCAACATGTGGACGCTTTGGATATTCGGCGACAACGTGGAAGACCGGCTCGGTCACGTGCGATATGCGATCTTCTACCTGGTGTGCGGAGTTGCTGCGTCCCTGACCCATGTCGCGTTCAACGCCCATTCCACCATCCCGGCCATCGGGGCCTCGGGGGCCATCGCCGGGGTCATGGGCGCGTACTTCGTGATGTTTCCCCAGTCCCGAATCATCACCCTCATCCCTGTCTTCTTCCTGCCTTGGCTCATTGAGGTGCCCGCGGTGGTGTTCCTGGGATTCTGGTTCCTGAGCCAGCTTTTCTCCGGCACTTTTTCAATCATGGCACCGGCTGTGGGCGGGGGGATCGCCTGGTGGGCGCACATCGGAGGTTTTGTGGTGGGGGCCGTGATCGGTCCCCTGGTCAAGAGGTCGGCCAGGCACTACAGGCGCCATTATCCGGATGAATGGCACCCGGTGCGTCATCTGTATCGAATCTGAGTCCTTGGGACTATTGAAAGAAAGGAGAAGGGATGAATCCTACGGATTTCTTTTGGCTTTTTATTGTCCTGGCGTCTCTGCAACCCCTGCTGCGCCAGCGGATCATCGATGCAACGCGCCAGAGGGCCATCGCCCGTTTCGAAGCGGAACGCGGCTCCCGGGTGATCCTTCTGGTTCACCGGCAGGAAACCATGAGCCTGCTCGGCTTTCCGGTCATGCGTTATATCGATGTGCACGATTCGGAAGAGATTCTTCGAGCCATCCACATGACCGATTCGGATGTTCCTTTGGACCTGGTGGTCCACACCCCGGGCGGTCTGGTCCTGGCCGCCCTTCAGATCGCCCGGGCTCTTAAGAAACACCAGGGACCCGTAACCGTCTATGTGCCCCATTATGCCATGAGCGGCGGGACCCTGATCGCCCTTGCCGCCGATAATATCGTGATGGGGCCGCACGCCGTGCTGGGTCCCCTGGATCCCCAACTGGGCAAGTATCCCGCGCCTTCTCTGCTGCGGGTAGCCCGGGAAAAGCCCATCGAACACGTGGACGACGAAACCTTGATCCTGGCCGACATGGCGGGAAAGGCCACACGTCAGCTGCAGGACGCCATCACGGACCTTCTGGAAGAAAAGTTCGGACCGGAACAGAGCCGGCAGCTGGCGGCGCAGCTCACGGAAGGCCATTGGACTCACGACTACCCCATCACCCCGGATGCCGCGCGGGAGATGGGACTTCCCGTGTCCACCGACATGCCGGAACTGGTCTATCAGCTCATGGCCCTGTACCCACAGCCGGTTCGTCGGATGCCGTCGGTGGAATATGTGCCCGAACCCCGAACGGGTCGGGGCACGAAACTGCCCAACTGAGCGATTGAGGAAACGGCGGATGCGGAAGATGAGACGAAAGGATCGGGCGATGGAGACGGCGGACGCGGAGCGGTTGCTTGCGGAAGGGATCTACGGCGTGCTTTCCACGGCGGACGGGAGCGGTGAGCCCTATGGGATTCCGTTGAATTATGTGTTCCGGGACGGGGGCATCTACTTTCACTGTGCCCGGAAAGGCCACAAGCTGGACAACCTGGCGGCCAATCCCCGGGTGTCCTTCTGCGTGGTGGGTAAAGCCCGGGTGCTGCCCGAGCAGTTCAGCACGGAATACGAAAGCGTGGTGGCCTTTGGGGAAGCCCGGGAGGTGGAAGGCGAGGAGAAGGAGCGCGCCCTGGTGTGGCTCCTGGAAAAGTATTCGCCCGATTATCTGGAGGAAGGCCGGGCTTACATCGCCCGGGAGGGCGCCGCCGCCAAGGTGGTCCGGATCAACGTGGTCCGACTCACGGGAAAGGCCCGCAAGTAGATGGGCACACGCCGGCCGGAACGTGGGATCCACCGCAGAGACACAGAGAGCGCAGAGGAGAACCTTTTGGATCCGCGCCGCTGAGACGGGCGGCGCGGATCAAGCTCCGCCCTTCGGGATGTTCCCCGCCCGCTCATGCCTCGGTAATAGAGAAACCCGATGAAAAGATCGCCCGATGAGGCCATTTTCAGACAGCCTCCCAGGCATTCCCCCGAAGGGGCGAAGCGCGTGCCGGGGCGGCGTCTCAGCGCCCCGGCACGCGTTTTCCCTCCATCGCTTTCTCTGCGATCTCTGTGTCTCTGCGGTGAATTTTGATTGGCACCGTGAACGCTACAGGTTGCGGCCCACCTCAAAGCCCTGGTGGACGGCGTCGAAGGCCTTGCCCACCCGGCCGGCATCGCCCACCACGTGGACCGACAGGCCCTTTTGCCGGAGCCGGTCTTCCAGGGGGTTGAAGGGACGGGATCCGGCGGCCAGCACCACCGTATCGCACGGCACGTCCCGCGTTTCCCCTTCCGGCGTTTCGATCCGGATCCCTTCCGGCGTGATCTCCAGCGCCTTGGTGGACTTGTAGACCTTCACCCCGTGAAGGGCCATGTTTTGCAACATGGCCCACCGGGTGCTTCGCCCGATGTCTTTTCCCACCGAATCGAGCATCTCCACCACGGCGATTTCCTTGGTGCCGCGAACGGCCAGACGGAAGAGTTCCTGGGGATCTTCGGCCTGGGCCAGGGCCAGGAACTTGAGGGCCTCGCCGGAAAGGGTCCCCCGCTGGGCCAGGTAGAGGGCCGTTTCCACGCCCACGGCGCCGCCTCCGATGACCATCACCCGGTGTCCGGCAAAGACCTTGCCCGCCAGCACGTCCCAGGCCTGGACCACGTGCGGCAGAGCACTTCCCGGGATGGGCGGGGCCAGGGGTTCGGCGCCGGTGGCCAGAACCACCTCGTCGGGCGTTTCCGCCTCGATCACGGCTTCCGTCACTTCCGTGTTGAGCACCACGCGGACGCCCCGCACGGCCAGTTGGGCCGCCAGGTCCTTGGCCAGTTCCGAAAATTCGGACCGGCCCGGCGGTGCCGCCGCCAGCCACAACTGCCCGCCCAGGCGGTCGGAACGCTCGTAGAGCACCACGTCGTGGCCCCGGTCGTGGGCCGCCAGCGCGGCGCTCATGCCGCCCGGGCCGCCGCCCGCCACCAGCACCTTCCTCTTCGCCGGGGCCTTTTCCACCCGCCGGTCCCTTTCATGGCCCGCCAGCGGGTTGCACAGGCATTCCACGGACTTCATCTTGAACAGGTTGTCGAAGCACCCTTGGGCGCAGGCGATGCAATGGACGATCTCGTGTTCCCGGCCCGTTCTCGCCTTTTCGGGAAGGCGGGGATCGGCGATGAGGCTCCGGCCCATGGCCACCAGGTCGCACATACCGTCGGCGATGAGCTCCCGGGCCACCCGGGGATCGTTGATCCGGTGGCCGGCGATCACGGGAACCGAAACCCGCTCCTTGATGAGCCGGGCCAGGTAGGCGAAGGCGCCCCGGGGCACATCCGCTACGATCTGGGGCACCCGGGCTTCGTGCCAGCCCACGTTGATGTTGAGCGCATCGGCGCCGTGGCCCACCAGGGCCTCGGCGAAGGTCGCCAGATCCTTCCGGCCCACCCCTCCCGGCATGAAGTCGTTTCCGTTGGTGCGCACTAGAATGGGATAGTCCGGGCCCACGGCGTTTCGGACCGCGCAGATCACTTCCAGGCCGAAGCGCATGCGCCCGTTCAGGTCCCCGCCGTATTCGTCGGTTCTCCGGTTGGTGAGAGGCGACAGGAACTCGCTGATGAGGTAGCCCGTGCCGCACAGGATCTCCACGGCGTCGAAGCCGGCTTCCTTCACCCGGCGGGCGGCCTGGGCGAACCGGTCCACAACGGCCTGGATTTCCTCCACCGTGAGTTCCCGGGGGGTCTCGCCGGTGAGGCGCGACGGCACCGGGGAGGGAGCCACCGGCTGCTTTCCGCCCATGAAGACGCTGGGGTTGTAGCGCCCGGCGTGATTGAGCTGCACGGCGGCGAGCGATCCGTTTTCCCGGATGGCCCTGGCCAGCCGCGAAAGCCCGTCCAGGAAGGCGTCGTCGTGGGCGCCGATGTTTCCCGGGCTTCCCGACTGCTCGTCCACGGTGGCGTAGCCCACGCAGATGAGCCCCGGGCCGCCCCGGGCCCGTTCGGCGTAGAAGTCCACCAGCCGGTCGGTCACCTGGAAGTTTTTGGCCATGTTGAGGTGCATGGCCGGCATGACGATGCGGTTGGGAATTTCCAGCCGATTGATGCGAATGGGTTGGAACAAGGGATCCTTCATCATCTTCCCCTCCTTGGAATGTGCCGGTGTGTGAAGACAGGACTTGGGTATCCGCCGGACCGCCCCTCCCGGGCCCGGCGCCCAGCACCGTAGATCATCGCCCGCCGATTGACAAGACCGGCGCCACCCCTTTTCCTTCGACGCCCGTACCGGTGCCCCTGTGGATCCGGAGGCTTGACGGCCGGAGGATTTCGGATATTATGTCATGCATGACATATATGGTGCGGCGGCCCGCGGGCCGCGCCGGGGCTCAACGCTCTTAAGGGGAGATACCCATGAACGGAACCTTTCGACTCAACGGCAGGCAGGTGGCTTTCGAACCGGGCCAGACGATTCTCGATGCCGCCATATCCCTCCAGGTCCAGATCCCCACCCTGTGCCATCTGGCGGGCACCACCCCCACCGGGACGTGCGGGGTGTGTGTGGTGGAGGTGAAAGGCCTCCAGGAGACGCAGCCGGCTTGTGCCACCCCGATCCGCGAGGGCATGGAGGTGTGGACCGACACCCCCAAGGTCCGTCTGGACCGGCAGGCGGCCATCCGAAGGCTTCTCCTTTCCGGGCATCACAACTGCTTCGTTAACGATCTTGATGTGGACCGATGGACCGATTTTCAGCTGGAGACACTCCGTAGACCCTGGCACGGTACCCTGTGCCCGTCCTACGGCGACTGCCGGCTGCAGGACCTGGCGGTGGCTTACGGCGTCAGGACACAGGGGCATGTCCCCCGGCCGCCCGCACACATCCCCCTGGACGACCAACATCCCATGTTCGTGAGGGATTTTTCCCGGTGCATCGGCTGCGGCCGGTGTGTCAAGGCCTGCAACGAGGTGCAGGTCCAGGGAGCCCTTGCCGCGGCAGTCCCGGAAACGGGCGGCGGGAAGGAAAAGACGTGGTTTCCCGTGGCGGACTATGACAAGTGCGTCCATTGTGGAGAGTGTGTCCAGGCGTGCCCGGTCGGGGCGCTTTTCGAGAAGAAATCTTACGGGAAGGCCTGGCCGTATGAGACGGAAAGAATCCGCACCACATGTCCCTACTGCGGAGTGGGCTGCCAGCAGTGGCTCCACGTGAAGGAGGGTAGGATCGTCAGGGTGACGGGTGTGGACGGGGCCCAGCCCAACCAGGGGCGCCTGTGCGTCAAGGGACGTTTCGGCTATGAGTTCATCTACTCCGAAGAGCGCCTGAAGACCCCCCTGATCAGAAATGGGACGGGGTTCCGGGAGGCATCCTGGGACGAAGCGCTGGACCTGGTGGCGGGGCGCTTCCAGGAGATCCTCCGGGCCCACGGGCCCGACGCCGTGGCAGGGGTGAGCTGCGCCCGCAGTATCAATGAGGATTCTTACCAGATGCAGAAATTCTTCCGGGCGGTGATCGGAACCAACAACATCGATCACTGCGCCCGGACCTGACACGCTCCCACCGTCGCCGGTCTGGCGGCAGCTTTCGGTTCGGGGGCGATGACCAATTCTTTCGCCCATTTCTCGCAGGCGAAACTTTTCCTTGTGATCGGGTCCAACATGACCGAGGCCCATCCTGTGGCGGCCACCTTCGTCAAACAGGCCGTGAAAAAGGGGGCTCGGCTGATCGTCGTGGACCCGAGGAAAACGGGCATCGCGGAACACGCCACCATCCACCTTCCCCTTCGGGTGGGAACGGACGTGGCGCTGCTCAATGCCCTCATGCATGTTCTCATCCAGGAGGGCCTCTACGATCGCGAGTATGTGGAACGGCGCACGGAGGGGTTCGAAGACCTGGAGCGGAAGGTGCGGGAGTATCCGCCGGAGCGGGCGGCGGGGATCTGCGGCATCGACGCGCAAACCATCCGGGAAGTGGCCAGATTGCTGGCCTCGGTCAAACCGGCCATGCTCATCTACACCCTGGGGATCACGGAGCATACGTGCGGCGTCAACAACGTGCTCAGCTGCGCGAACCTGCAGATGCTGCTCGGCAATGTGGGCTTCCAGTGCGGAGGGGTGAATCCTTTGCGCGGTCAGAATAACGTGCAGGGGGCCTGCGACATGGGGGCCCTGCCCAACGTCTATCCCGGTTACCAGCGGGTGGATGTGCCCGAGATTCGAAAGAAGTTCGAATCCTTCTGGGGGACCTCCCTGCCCTCCCGTCCGGGGTTGACCATTCCCGAGATGCTGGACGGGCTGGTGGACGGCACGGTGAGGGGCTTCTACGTTTTCGGGGAAAACCTTGCCAACACGGAACCCCACATCCGCCATGTGGAGCGGTGCCTGCAGGCGGCGGAATTTCTCGTCTGCCAGGATATCTTCCCCACCGAAACCACCCGGTTTGCCCACGTGGTGTTTCCTGCGGCAGCCTGGAGTGAGACCGACGGGACCTTCACCAACAGCGAGCGCCGTGTCAGCAGGGTCCGTGCGGCGAGCCGACCGCCGGGTTCGGCCATGCCCAACTGGTGGATCTTCAAAGAGCTGGCCCGCCGGTTCGGGCACCGCTGGGATTCGGACAGCGCCCGCGACATCTGGGACCGGGAAATCCGCCTCCTGGCTCCCCAGCTGGCAGGAATCACCTATGCAAGGCTGGAGCACGACGGGCTCCAGTGGCCGGTACCCCGGGAGGACCATCCCGGAACCCCGTACCTTCACAAGGACGGGCTCTTTGTTCGTGGGTTGGGCCGGTTCCACGCCGTGGATTGGACCCCGCCCGCGGAATCCCCCGATGAGGAGTATCCGTTTGTGCTCAGCACCGGCCGACGCCTGTACCACTATCACACCCGCACGCAAACGGGCCGTTGCGGGGGACTGGATGAACTGCTGCCCGAGGAGACGGCCGACATCTCCCCTGCGGACGCGCAGAGCCTGGGGATCCAGGACGGGGATCGGGTGAGGGTCCGGTCCCGCCGGGGCGAGGTGGTGGTCCGCGCCAGGGTGACTTCCCAGGTGCCCCGCGGGCTGGTGTGGATGGCTTTTCATTTTCGAAACGGCAATGCCAATTGGCTGACGAACCCCGTCTTCGACCCGGTGACCAAGACGGCTGAGTATAAGGCTTGTGCGGTGCGTATCGACAAGGTGTCGGAAGACGGTGGAGGGGTGGAGGCGGCGTGAGCAGGGTGCGCAGAGCGGGTGAGGAGCGGGGGCCGGCCACGTGCCGTCGCAAGGCGGCCAGGGTGTCGGGCGGTGAGATCCGCTCCTGCGCCAGCGTGCTGGCCGTGGAGGAACCGCTGGAGGTCCATGTGGACGGCCGCCCCGTCACGGTCCTCATGCGGCTTCCGGGCGATGACATTCATCTGGCGGCCGGCTTTTGCTTCAGCCGGGGGCTTGCGGGGTCCTGGGACGATTTCCGCGCCATTCATCCGTTGCCCCCACAGGGGGGCGGGAGCCGGATCATGGTCCGGCTCGCCGGGGAAAGGATCAGGGGGGCGGGGAGCGTTCCCCCCGGCGCCGGCCCGAACAGCCTCCTTTCGCAAGGATCCTTTTCGGGGTGGGGGTGCCGGGGCGCACCGAACGGAGAGCAAACCATCACTCTGGACGATTTGTGGCACAGCAAGGAGGAATTCGACGCGAGGCAGGCGCTCTTCGAGACGACCGGCTGCACCCATTCGGCTTCGATCTTCGACCGGCGGGGAATCCTTCTCGCCTTCGGCGAGGACGTGGGGCGCCGGAATGCCTTCGACAAGGCCGTGGGCCGACTGCTCCTTCGGAGGTCCCTGGAAAGGAGCCATCGGGTGATCGTCTCCTCCAGGGTGAACCGTGAATTGGTCGCCAGGGCCGTGCGGTTGCGCGTCCGGATCCTGTGCGGCCTGTCGGCGCCCACCAGTGGAGCGGTTTCCCTGGCCGAAGAGGCGGGCGTGACTCTCATCGGGTTTCTGCGCCATCGGAGCCTCACTCTCTATACGCACCCGGGGCGTATCCGGGATTTCACCGCAGCCTGCGACATGTGTTTCTTGTAGCATATCCGGGGGGATCCCCATGGACCCTGTGTTGGACAAGGCCGTGAGCCGGCGGCCGGTCTTGGAGCCGATCCTTCGAGCGTTCTGGAGCGTGCACGAAGCCTCTCTGGCGTTGGCGCGCGCCCTGGAGGATCGATGGCGCCCGGAATTCATCGAGGTGGATGCCCGCCGACTGCGGGAAGGGGTGCCCGTGCTGGTCGGGCATTCCCTGCAAGCGGCCGAAGGGGCGCTCGAGGGGGCCTTTCGGGGGCTCATCCCGGTTCTGGGGGATACGTTCCCGCACCTGAGAAACGACTTGGACCGTATGGCGTCGCTTCACGATGGCCGAGGGGTGGATCTCGCTTCCGTCTGTCGTGCCTACCTGGAAGGGGATCTTTCAGGAATCGGGCGTGCGTTTCGTGCTGCGGGAGTGGAGCCCGGCTCGGTCCTTCTGGTGTTGCACGAGACCCTTTCAGCGGCTCTGAAATCCCTTGACCGATTGGTGGGGCAAAGGCTTCCGGACGCGGATTGGTGGCGCGGCTACTGCCCTCTGTGCGGCGCCCTCCCCGTCGCCGCTTACCTGGCGGAAGGCGCCGATCCGGGTTCCCGGTTCCTCTCGGGGGGCGGCGGCCAGAGGTATCTGCATTGTGCCGTGTGCGGCCATGACTGGCGTTTCCCGCGAAGGATGTGCCCGGCGTGCGGCACGGAGGACAAGGACGTGTATGTCTATTTTCAGGTGGAAGGTGAGCCGGCGGAGCGGGTGGATGTGTGCGGCAACTGCGGGGGGTATCTGCCGTGCATCGATTACCGGGAGGCATGGGAAGGGCTGCCGGTGGATTTGGCGGTGGTCGCCATGCTGCATCTGGACATGTGGGCCTGCCTGAAGGGCTATCACCCTTTGATGTGGACGCCCTGGAACGGGGTGGGCCCTTGCGACGGGCCCGCTTCGAGCCGCGTCCATTGAGCCTTTGCGGGGCATGATCCGGCGGCCTTCGGCCCGGTGCGAGGGCAAGGGGGGCGTGCGCGTTGGCGGTCGGGTGCGGAAGGGCCTCGAGGCGTGTGCAGGCCCACGGCCGCAACCGGCGGGTCCTCACGTCTTCTTTGGGTTGACGGAAGTTTTTTTTGTTTTTATATATGCTAACTGTGACATATACAGGAGAAGGAATCCGATGAAAATAGGGCCCTATGATTTTGATCAGTTCCTGGACCTGGTGCGCCGTTTCCACGGCTACGCCGCTCCGGGGGTGGTGATGGGCGGCTGCATGGTGGAGACGGCCCTCCAATCCATGCCCCCAGATGTTCTTTACGACGCCGTGGCCGAGACCCGCAAGTGCCTGCCGGATGCCGTCCAGTTGCTGACGCCCTGCACCCTGGGCAACGGCTGGCTCCGGGTGGTGGACCTGGGCCGATTCGCCGTGAGCCTCTACGACAAGGACCGGGGCCACGGGGTGCGGGTATCCGTCGACGTGGAGGCCCTGGACGGATGGAGTGAGGTCAAGGCCTGGCTCCTGAAGCTCAAACCCAAGGCCGAACAGGACATCCGCCTGCTGTTGGAGCAGATCCGGGAGGCCGGTTCCGCCCTCTACCGGAGGACGGCTGTGCGCCTGCGCGGCCGTTTCCTCCAGCGCAAGGGGGGCGGCGAGATCCGGGTGTGCCCCCTGTGCGGCGAGGCCTATCCCCAAGAACACGGCCGGATCTGTCGAGGCTGCCAGGGCGATTCCCCCTATGAATCGGATCCCAACGCTACGGAAAATCCCATGCCCCCTCCGTTTCTTCGGGCGATCCCCGTGGAGCAGGCGGTCGGACGGGCGGCCCTCCACGACATGACCCGGATCGTCCCGGGCGTGCTCAAGGCGCCCGCGATCACCCACGGTCAAAGGATCGGTGCCGGAGACGTGTGCCGGCTCCAGCAGATGGGCCGCCGCACCATCTACGTGGCGGACCGGGGTGTGCCTTCCGATGGGTTCCTGCACGAGGACGAAGCCGCCCGTGCCTTTGCCCAGGCGATGGCGGGCCGGGGGGTGGGTTTGCGGCTGCCGCCCCGGGAAGGCAGGGTCAACCTGGTGGCCGAGCAAGAGGGGCTGCTGGTGGTGGAAGAGGAGCGCTTGGAGCAGTTCAACATGGTGGCGGGGGTCATGTGTGCGAGTCGCAAAAGCTATTCCTTGGTCGGCCGTCAGAAGGTCGTGGCCGGCACCCGCGCCATCCCCTTGTTTCTCCCCCGGCAACAGTTTGATCGGGCCATGGCGGTGCTGGACAGGGGCCCGCTCTTCCGGGTGCTGCCCCTGCGCCGTGCCCGGGTCGGGATCCTGGTCACCGGAACCGAGGTGTTCCAGGGGTTGATCCGGGATCGGTTCATCCCCGTTGTGACCGCCAAGGTGGAAGGTTTGGGGTGCCGGGTGGTGGGCCGGCGCATCGTTCCCGACGACCGGACGGCGATCTGCTCGGGGGTTGGGGATCTCATGGCGGCGGGATCGGATCTGATCGTGACCACCGCCGGGCTGTCGGTGGATCCGGACGACGTGACCCGCCAGGGCCTGATCGATGCCGGAGCCCGGGATATCCTCTACGGCGCTCCCATCCTGCCGGGGGCCATGACACTGGTGGCTCGTATCGGCCCGGTGTCGGTGATGGGAGTTCCCGCCTGCGCCCTGTACTTCAAGACGACCAGCTTCGATCTGCTGCTGCCGCGGCTTCTCGCGGGGGTGCCGGTCACCCGACGGGACCTGGCCCGGCTTGGCCATGGCGCTCTGTGTCTCGAGTGCAAGAGGTGCACCTATCCCAAGTGTTCCTTCGGGCGGTGAGTTGTTTCAGTGCCAGCTCCGCGAGGCGCCCGCACGAACCGGCACCGTCCGGCTCGTTTACCACCGATGGGGGGAGCTGGGCGGTGCCGCGTGAGGAGGTTGCGTGAACGGGGGCGGAGATCTCCATCCCCGGTTTCGGATAAGCGGATGCTGAGGGTTAGAATGGATATTGCTTGACCCCCTTTTGAATGGTGAGCCA
Source organism: Desulfacinum sp. (assembly GCA_014359885.1). Classification (GTDB taxonomy): domain Bacteria; phylum Desulfobacterota; class Syntrophobacteria; order Syntrophobacterales; family DSM-9756; genus Desulfacinum. The sequence continues at coordinate 97,311 of JACIYN010000029.1, read as the reverse complement.
CTTCAGGTCCGTATAGGCTTCAATCGAGAAACGACCACCTTCCCGGCCGTGGCCGCTTCCTTTGAACCCGCCGAACGGGCAGCACGCTTCCGCGTGGATGGTGCTGTCGTTGACGTGCACCATTCCGGCTTCCAATCCTTCGGCCAAATGGAGCGCCTTGTGAATGTCTCTTGTCAGCACAGCCGCGGATAGCCCATATTCGTTGTCATTCGCCACGCGCAGGGCCTCTATTTCATCTTGGACGGGGATTATTGAAGCCACGGGGCCGAATGCTTCCTCATGATAGATTCTCATCCCGGGATTGATCCCCAGTAGGACGGTGGGATCATAGACGCGTCCTTCGAAACGGCCTCCATGAAGCAGCTCCGCTCCCTTGTCCACGGCATCCCTCACCAATTGGTCGACTTTCCGTACCTGTTCATCGTTGATCAAAGGTCCCACCACAGTCTGGGGAAGGGCAGGGTCGCCTTTGGCAAGGCGGGCGGCCTTTTTCGCCAGCTTTTCGGCGAAGGCCTGAGCCGCTTTGGCCTCGATAATGATTCTGCCCACAGACATGCAAATCTGACCCTGGTGCAGAAACGTCCCAAAGGCGGCTGTGCTTACCGCCAAGTCCAAGTCGGCATCGGATAGAATGATCAATGGATTCTTGCCGCCCAGCTCCAAGACCGTTTCCTTCATCCTTTCGGCCGCCTTTTTCGCCACATGCCGGCCGGTCTCTGTGGATCCTGTCAGGGTCACAAGAGAGCAGCGCTCGTCGGCTATCAAGGCGTCTCCCAGTTGTCTTCCGGGCCCGGTCACCACATTGAGCGCACCCGGCGTCAGACCGGCCTTCTGGAACAATTCTCCGATTTTCAGTCCTATTACGGGCGTTTCGCTCGACGGCTTGAGCACGACGGTGTTGCCTGTTCCCAAGGCGTAGGCCACTTTGTACATGGAAAGAATCAATGGAAAGTTCCATGGACTGATGGCGACCACCGTCCCTTTGGGACTGCGGACGGTGATGGAAAGTTTTTCCGGATCGGTTTGGTACGTACTGCCCAGAATCGCCTTGCAGTCTGCAGCAGCCGTATGAAGGAGATCCATGGTTTGGGAAATCTCGAACAGGACCTTGTTAGAAGTTCCGCCTCCTTCCGAGGTGAGCACCTCGGCGAATTCCCGCCTCTCCGCCTCGAGAATGGCTGCTGCTCTGGAGAGTACCGCCGCCCTTTGTGCGGGAGGGGTTGAAGACCAAGCTTTTCTCGCTTCATACGCGGCAGCCATGGCCGAGTCCGCATCTCTTTCATCCCCTTTTGCCACATGTGCGTAAACCTCGCCCGTGTAGGGATTGATGTCGTCAAAATACTCCCCGGACCGGGCGTCAACCCATTTGCCGCCAATGAACATCGGATAACGTTTCATCTTTTCCTCCTTGTACCGTTTCTGCAGATGGAGAAAAAATTGGGAATCTGGACCAATTTTAAATGCCAGTTCCTTGTCGAGCGTGTCTATTATCCGAAAGTGGAATTTTTAGGATGGGGCAGGTCTGGCCGAGCCAATGGGGAGATCTCTATTTTGTCAACATGGAGTGTATCAGGGCCGTGCGGCTTTTGACTCCAACTTTGGAATATATATTTTGTAGATGTTTCTTGACTGTTACCTCGGAGATGAACAGTTTCTCGGCAATCTCCGCATTCTTCATTCCCTTATATACATGGATCGCCACCTCCAATTCTCGCCTGCTTAGTTGAAATGCCTCGCTCAACTGGTTGAAATCCAAGGGTTGTGGGGCCATTTCTTCAATGCTGACAACAAAGAAGGGCAGCTCTCCCTGGAGGGTGGCAAGGGTGACCATCTGGGATTTGACAAGATAACGGTGATGTTCGGTGTCCAGAATGATTCGTCTGCGTGGGGGAGCGGTTTTGTGATGGGGTCCCGTTGCCGGGCTTGCCGCCATTTCTCGACAATCCTGCAATAGTCTCGAATAGGCCTCGTGCTCGTCATTGTTACAAGCGGGCCCGCACAGGCGGCGCATCGTTTTCGTGGCTTTGGCGTTCCTGTGGATCACGCGCAGGGAAGGATCAACCAGCAGGATGCCGATGTCCGACCGACTCTCGACAAATTGCAGGATCGTGTCCTTTAGTCTGATGAGTCGTCGAAGTTCGCTATGGGCAAGCGCATGGGAGAGATAGGGAGACAGCCTCCGGGCCGTCGTCACCTCTCCATCGGCGAAACTTCGAGATTTCTTGGGGCGGGTCAGCACAATCCTTCCCATCAGGCGGCGGCCGTGGGTCAAGTTCACGACAAGCTTATAGTGGATTCCCTGGGGCTCCAGGAATTCTTTATAATATCGGCTGGATTCGATAAGTTTGTAGTCAACGGCCTGCACGGGGCGTCTGACCGTGAGCTCATCGACGCCCCGGCGGCCCAGCTGTAAAGGATCGAGTTTCCAGTAACAGCGTTGATAGTCTTGATTATATTTCTCCTCAAGGTTCCTCAGGATCACTGGAGAAAGCCGTCTTTCGGTCTCCCACGCCGACATTTCACCGGGAAGAAAGAATACGGCCCCCTCCGCCGGGATGCTGCGCCACAGAGAATCCAGTACTTCCTGACTGACCAGGCGCGGATCTTCAGATTCCTCCGCGATTCGAAGCACATCGGCCACCACGGACAAGAGAAGAGAGCGCATGGATCCCATTTGCCCATCTCCTTGGTCCCATTGAAACCGGCTGATCCAATGGGTCTGCGGCGAGACTGGCCGCCTTCTCTGCAGCGGCGGTAAGCGCGGGCAATCGCCCTCCCCATCGGGAAGGCTGGGCGGGGCCGCTAGGCGTCGGGGATCTTTCGCACACGGACGAAATGCTCCTGCATGGCCAGGGCCCCGCCCGCCGGATCCCAGAGACGCAACCCCCCGGGCATCAAGAGGTTGTCGGCCGCACCCTTGCCGAAGGCGCGGGATTCCACGGGAAGCGTATGGCCGAATCCGTGGACCAGGAAGACGGCTTCCGGGTGGATGAAGTCGGTGATGTTCACCTTGATGCGGGCCGTGCGGCCATTGTTCCCTATCTCCACCTCTTCGCCGTCGGCGATCCCCATGGCGGCGGCCGCCTCCCTGTTCAGCCACAGGCGGTTTTCCGGCATCTGCTCGTGCAGCAAGGGGTTGTTCACCGTGTGGCCCTGGGTGTGCACCGGGCATCGCCCGAAGGTGATGCGGAACATCCCCTCGGGCGGCCTGGCGGGCGGGGTGTAGGGCTTGAGCGAGGGAAGGCCCTGCGCTTCCAGCCGCTCGCACAGGATTTCGATCTTCCCGCTGGGCGTCTTGAACCGAAGCTCCTCCATGCTTCGGTACACCGGTTTGTCCGCCAGGGCCACCATGCCGGTGGCACGGAAGTCCTCCATGCTCACCCCTGTGCCCTCCAGTTGAAATTTCCAGATGTCTTCGACGGATTGGAAGGCGAGCGGCTTCAGATCGAGTCTTTCAGCCAGAGAACAAAGGATCTCCCAATCGGCCTTGGTGTCGTACCGGGGTTCCTGGACCCGCTGGCGAAGGAAGAAATAGGGTTTGAGCCCATTCTTACACGCCAGGATGGATTCCCGTTCCAGGTAGGGAGACAGGGGGAGCACCACGTCAGAAAACCAAGCGGTGTCGCTCCAGCTGAAGGTGACCGAGACCAGAAAGTCCAGCTTCCGCCAGATTCTCTTGAGCGCGTCCTGGTCCGGGAAGCCCATCAGGGGGTCGTGGCGATAAGCGATATAAGCTTTCACGGGATAGGGATCTTCCGTTTCGATGGCCTGGAAAGCCAGATGCAACAAGCCGGGGCCGGAGTCGAAGTGTCCGTAGCGCCATCCCACCCCGTCGGCCCTCTTTTCTTGCGGTTTGGGAAACAGGTCGGCGAGCTTTCTGAGACCCTTTCGGCCTACGTCCGCGGGGGTGTTGGCCAAGGGGAGTCCGCCCTTGGCGCCGATGGAACCCAGGAGCGCGTTGATGATGTAAGCCGAGCGGCAGACGTAGAAGGAATCGGAGTAACGCGCCGTCATCCAACCCGGGTGCCACAGGACGGCCGGCCGGGCATCGGCGAGCTCCCGGGCCAGGGCGGTGATCCGGTGGGCGGCGATCCCCGTCTCGCCTTCAGCCCATTCGGGTGTATAGGGGCGGACGAACTCCTGCAGGCGGTCCAGGTCCTTGATCCAGCGCCTGGCGAACTTCTTGTCGTAGAGGCCGCGGGTCAGAAGCACATGGATCACCGCCAGATTGAAAGCATAGTCGGAACCCGGTCGGACCAGGAAGAAGTGATCCGCCTTGGCGGCCGTTCGGGTGGCCCGGATGTCGATCACCGTGAGTTTGGCGCCGTGGTCCAGGGCGGTCATCAGGTCGTTGACTTCTTTGACGTTGACGGCTTCCAGGATGTTTCTCGTCTGGAGCACCACATGTCGAGCGTTTCTGAGGTCATAGACGAGACCCTTGCGTCCGAAGCCGAACAGGGACTGGGCGGCGTGCTGGACGTTGCGGGCGCACGAAGCGTCATGGTTGGAGTAGTTGGGGGACCCCAGGCCGCGGACGAAGGCCTGGTGAAGGTCCCGGAAGGGACCGCCCCGGTCGGAAAAGAGAACGGTTCGGGGGCCGTATTGTTCCATGACCTGCTGAAGCCGATGCGCCGTATAGTCCAGGGCCTCCTCCCAAGAAACACGGCGCCACCTGCCCTGGCCCCTTTCCCCGGTCCGGATCATGGGCGCCTGGGGGCGTTCATCGTCGTTGACCAGGGCAAGCCCGGCCGCCCCCCGGGCGCACAGGGCCCCCTCGATGCCGGAGGCGTGTGGATTGCCTTGAATATCCGTGCACATCCCGTCTTCGACGCATGCCTGGATGGGGCAGCGCACGGAACACATGCCGCAGATGCTGTAGATCTTCCCGCCTGCCATCATGGTCTCCCGTTGATCGTCCTGTTCGGTCCGTCTCAAGGCTGTTCACCGGGGGGATCTTCCTTCGCGTGGAATCGCCCGCTTTCCATATGTCATACACGACATAATAGATAGCGGATTTCCGCCCCCTTTGTCCAGGGGCATTCCCTTTCTCGGGGTCCCGAACCCCCGCAGGACGCGCGGTGAACCCTCTTGGTCTTCAGATGACGTGGATCGCTTCGGGGGGAACGGCCACGGTCACCCGCCTTCCTTCACAGAGCCCCATCCGGTGGGCTTCCCTTGCCGGCAGGTGGGCTGTGAGGCGCACGGAGTCGACGGACACGGTGAGTCGGCAGGTGAAGCCGTGGTCCACGCATTCCGCGATGGTGCCCGAAAACAGATTGGGGTGGGGTGCCCGGGCGGATTCCGGCCATATCTCCACATGTTCGGGCCGGAACGCCACCTTTCCCGACTCCCGGCCCTGGGGCCGCGGGAGTCGCATCCGCAGATTCCCCACCAGGGCGTGGGGGCCTTGAAAGCGAGCCCGGAACAGGTTTTTCATGCCCACGAAACGGGCCACGAAGGGGGAGGCGGGCCGTAGGAAGATGTCCCGGACCTCACCCACCTGTTCCAGGCGCCCCCGGTTCATGACCGCCCCCCGATTGCCCAGGTCCAGGGCTTCGGTGAAGTCGTGGGTGACCATGAAGAACGTGGCGCCCGTGGAGTTGCGGATTCTCCTGAGCAACCCCCCCATCTCCTCGCGAAAGGCCGGATCCAGGGCGGAAAGGGGTTCATCCAAAAGAAGCAACGAAGGCTGAACGGCCAGGGCCCGGACCAGGGCCACGCGCTGCCTTTCGCCGCCGCTCAGGTGAAGGGGGCGTCTTTCCAGCAGATGCCCGATGCGAAGCTCTTCCACCAGGCGGTCCAGAAGGGCCTCGGTCCCCGGACCCGTCCGATTCTTGAACCTGAGGCCATACCGGATGTTTTCACGGACCGTAAGGTGCGGGAAAAGGGATTGGTCCTGGTAGACGATACCGACCTCCCGTCGTTCAGGGGGCAGCCGGGTCACGTCCCGGGCGCCGATGAAGATACGACCGTCGGCGACGGGCACCAATCCCGCGATGGCCTCCAGGAGCAGCGTCTTGCCGGCGCCGGTGGGGCCCATGAGGACGAAGAAATCCCCCTCGCCCACCGTGAGACAGAGTGGGCCCATTGGGAAGGACGAAACCGAAAGGCTCAGATTGTCGAGGCGGATCATTCTTCCTTCCGTTGCCGGAGGGTGAGCGCGCGCAGCGCCGCGAACAGTACAAGACACACGCCCACCAGCCAGACCGCCACGGGCTGGGAATAGCGCAGGCCGTAGCCCTCGAAACGCTCGTAGATCAGCACGGGGGCGGTCATGGGGTGGTAGGCCACGATCACCACGGCGCCGAATTCGCTGATGGCCCGGGCGCTGCTCATGATCAGGCCCGCCACCACGCTGCGCCAGCTCAAGGGCAGGGTGATGCGCAGGAAGGTTTCGGCCATGGAGGCCCCCAGGCTCCGCGACACATTTTCCAGCCTCGGAGAAACCGCCTCGAAGCCGTCCCGCACCGTATTGATGTAGAAGGGCAGCCCCACAAAGGTGAGCACCACGATGATCCCCGTCACGCTGCCCAGGATCCTCACGCCAGCCTGGAGGAGGATTCGGCCCAGGGCATGGTCCCGACCCGCCACGCCCAGCACGGCGATTCCCACGACGGGATGGGGGATGACCACGGGCAGGTCGACGATGGCCTCCAGCCATCGCTTCCCCCTGAAATCGAACCGGGCCAGCAGGTAGGCCAACGGTGTTCCCAGGATGAAGGCGATGGCGGCGGAGGCGCCCGAGGCGAGGAGGCTCAGGCGGATGGCACGGACCACCTCGCCGTCTTTCAAGGTCCGGGCAAGGGCGGCGGGCGGCGAGGATGTCATCAGTTCCCACAAGGGAAGCAGGATGAAGGCCAAGACGAGGCCCCCGCAGCACAGGGTCAGGTGGTGAAAGGGGCCCTTGTAGCGCATGGCGGATCCCTACTCTCTGACCTCCACCAGGGGTTTGAGGACTTGGGGCAGCCGGTCCCACATCTCCTCGGACGGGACCCGGCAAGGGACGAAGGGGGGCTGGCCCATGGTTTTCAGGATCTTCAATCCCCCTTCGGGATCCAGCATGTACGCCAGAAAGGCCACGGCCGCTTCCCGGTTGGGGGAGGATTTGACCAGAGTGACTCCGTACGTACAGGACTTGCCCCGCATCTCCATGAAAGCACCGGGCTCCCTGCCGGCGACCCTGACCACGGCCTGGGAATAAAAGGAATCGTGGGCGTAGTTTCCCAGGTTGATGCGATCGGGCAGGGTGACGTACTTCAGGCGGTGTTGGACGGCCACGGAGAGATACTCCCAGGCGTAGTCCATGTTGCCGGTCTGGAGCAGGCTGATGAGTTCGACGGACTTGGGCCGGATGTTTTCCCGGGGACGGTTGGCGAGTAACTTGTCGTAGAGACCGGGGACGCCGTAATGCTTCTCAGCCAGTTGCAGGACCATGAGGGCGCGATAGCCGCAGGGGTCCAGATCGGGGTCCGAATGGCCCCAGACGACGTCCTCGCGCTGGAGAATCCGATACCAGTTCTGGGCGTTCACTTCCCCGGCGAAGCGGCTTTTGTCCGTGTAGCAGAGCACGAGCTGGTTGGAAGCGAACCGGATGTTCCAATCGGCATATCGGGGGAAGAGGATCTTGTCGATCACCTGGTAGTCGGCCGAGGCCATGATGTCACAGGGCTTGTGCAACTCCGAGATCTTCCGGGCCGCCTTTGAGCTTCCACTGGCTTCTCGAAGGATGTCCACCTTCGGGTGCTTCGCTTCAAAGGCCTTTTCCATGGCTTCGAAGGGAACGGAAAGGCTGCCGGCGTGAAAGATGATCACCTTTCCTTCCAGTTCGGCCGCCGCGTGGGAAGGCATTGCGGCGAGCAGGATCGCCAGGAGCAATGCCCTCCATTGAATCGGGTTTTCGAGCCTTCTCATGGTCTACGCCTCCTTGTTCGAGTATTGGCCGCCTTGGAACCGTTGACACATCCCTTGCCTGAAAGGCCTCAGGCCGCCTCCTTCCGACATTTACACACAGATGTCCATGGACATGCACAATTAGGATATATGTCACATAGAGCACATACCATCGGGCCCTGCCCCTGTCAACGGAAATCCACGCACCCTTAAAGCCTCCGGCCGCCTGGAAAGGCGCCAGGGCAAGGGCCTTTCCATTGACGGTGCGCAACCGCGATGCTAGCAGTTATGTGGATGGGGACAAAACCGTCGCCGCTCCGGTAATCCTCCCTGGTGGGGGGCGCGGCCGGGCGGGTCGGCATGGGGCGAAACGCGGGGCTTACCGGGAGGTGTCTGTGCAGGATGGAGGGAGCAGGGAGTGGAGACCGCGCATGCGGCTCCACCTGTGGCTGGAGACCGAAGAGGGGCAGATTTTCGGGCTCGGCCGGGCGCAACTCCTGGCGAAGATCGCCGCCTACGGTTCCCTGAAAAGGGCAGCGGAAGATTTGGGCATGTCCTATCGGGCCGCTTGGGGCAAGATCAAGAAGACGGAGGACGTCATCGGTTCCAAGTTGATTGTTCGCAGCGGGCCTCGAAGGGACGGCTACGAGTTGACGGATCTGGGCAAGGCGCTGCTGGAGGCATTTGACGTCTGGTACGGCGAAGTGGAGCGGATGGCGCTGGAGAGGGCTCGGACTCTTTTCCCTTGGCCCATCGAGGGCTTCGGGAGGGATCCCGAGAGATCTTCGGAGCCGGGAACCGCCGAGGTCGATTCCGGATAGGGCGCCTCAGGAGAACCACGCCACGTCATGGGCCGGGAAGATAAGTTCCACGCGCTGACCGGGATAGAACGGGGCGGGGCGCAATCCCCGGGAGGGGGGGAGTGTGGCCGTGAAGAGACTTCGGCCCACGGCCACGGTGGCCAGGATGTGCCCGCCGGCCCGTTCCAGGGTGAGTCGGAGCAGGGTTCCAGCAATGCGGCAGGCCCCGCCGTACGGAGCGGAGGCGGGCGAGGAGTCCCAAGAGTCTTCCAAGACATGTTCCAATGCGAGGCGGTCGGGGGGAATGAGGGCCATGGCATTGGGCCCGGGGGCTCCGGGCAGGACGAGCTCCTGGCCGTCTTCCAGGCGCTTTGCCCAAAGGTCCTGACCGCACTGCCGCCAGGGGCCCAGGATGATGTTTTCCGCTCCGGTGCCCGCCAGGCGGCCCTTGAGAAGGTGAAGCATGCCGTCGCAGACTTCGAAGAGCCAGTGGCGGTCGTGGCTGGCCACCACGATGGTGGTGCCCCATTCCCGCTGGGCCCGCAGAGCCGCCTCCCGGATCCTTTGCGCGCTTTCCATGTCCACGCTGGCCGTGGGCTCGTCCAGCAAAAGCACCTTGGGCCGAAGGACCAGGCGGGCCGCGAGAGCCACGCGCTGGGCTTCGCCACCCGAAAGCTCAAACCAGCGGCGCCGAAGAAAGGCCCGGGGGGGAAGTCCCACCCATTCCAGGGCCTCGGCGGCCCGCTTTTCCAGGCTCTCGGTATCTCCCCGGACCTTGAGGCCATAGGCCACGTTGGCCAGAACCGTCCGTTTGAGGAGATAGGGCTCCTGGCCCAGAAGGGTTACCTGGAACCGGGCGTCTTCGTTTCCCGCGTTGCCTTCCTCGGGATAGTAGACGATCCGCCCGCGGCTGGGAGGTTCCACGAAGGCCAGCAGCCGGAGCAGGGTGCTTTTGCCGCTTCCGTTGGGGCCGATGAGGCCCACGATCTTGTGGCGCTCGATGGTCAAACGATCCAGGCGCAGGACCGTCTGGGTGCCGTAGCGATGCCGCAGCCCTTTCACAAGGTAGATCATCGCGGCGGACTCACGCTCTTTTTCTCAGGATAGCCAGGGATACGTTGACCACGAAGGCGATGGCCATGAGCACCAGGCCCAGGGCCACGCCCATGGCGAACTCCCCCTTGCCCGTCTCCAGGGCGATGGCGGTGGTCATGGTGCGGGTGTGCCACTTGATGTTCCCGCCCACCATCATGGAGATGCCCACCTCCGTGAGGACCCGGCCGTAGGCGGTCAGGGCCGCCGCGATGACCCCGTGGCGCGCTTCCCAGATGCTGGTCAAGAGCACCTGGCGGCCGCGGGCTCCCAGGCTGAGGAGGCTGATGCGGAGCTGGCGGTCCAGGCTTTCGATGGCGGTGGCCGTGAGGGCGATCACCACAGGGAGGGCCAAGATGGTCTGGCCCACGGCGATGGCCGCCGGGGTGAACAAGAGGCCCAGCTCCCCCAGGGGACCGCGGCGGGAAACGAAGGCATAGACCAACAGGCCGATGAGCACGGTGGGAAAGGCCAGACACGTGTCCACCACCGTTCGTACGGCCCGTTTCCCCCGGAAATCGTGATAGCCGAGAAGAAACCCCGAGGGGATGCCCAGGATGAGGCTGGCCGCCATGGACCAGCTCGTCACCATGAGCGTGGTCTCGATGGCGGAAAACGTTTCCGGGTGGCCTCCGACCAAGAGGTGCAGGGCCTTGATGAAACCTTCGGTCAAATAGTCCATGGGCCGTGTTCAGAATCTTACCCGGTTTCTGCGTCCAGGCGCTCGGCGGGCGGGGATAAACCCCGCCTCTACCCGACAGGCCAAGGTCTTTCCTGTAATGGCGGGCCTTGCGTCCGGCCGCCGGGGCTTATAGCATGGATTGCCCCGGCGGGGAAACAACTTCCAGGAGTTTTGCTGATTCCAGGGGATTTCCCCGTCTCTACCTTTCCGCGTTGGGGGTAAAGAGGCTCTTTCCCAGCATCTTGTACTCCGCGATGGCCTTCTGGGTCGCGGGGGAGGTCAACCAGTCGATGAAGGCTTTGGCCAGATCCGCCTTCACCTGGGGGCATCGCTGGGGGTTCACGATCAGGGCGCTGTATTGGTTGAAAAGATTCCGGTCGCCCTCCACCAAGATGACCAGGGGGGGATCGCCCTTCAGGGTGTGCTCGTACTTGATGTAGGTGCCCCGGTCGGTGAGGGTGTATCCCCGGCGTTCCGCCGCCACGTTGATGGTGGCCAGCATGCCCTGGCCGGTCTGAATGTACCAATCGGCCTTGTCCTCCACGGGGATTCCGGCCGCCTTCCACAAGGACAGCTCCTTCTTGTGGGTGCCCGAATTGTCCCCGCGACTGACGAAGGGAATCTTCTCCATGGCCAGCGTCTTGAGCGCCGCCGAGGCGTTCATTCCCCGGATGCCAGCCGGGTCGTCCTTGGGGCCGATGATGACGAAGTCATTGTACATGATCCGGGTGCGCTCCACCCCGTAGCCTTCCGCCACGTACTTTTCTTCCGCCGCTGGCGCGTGGACCAGGAGCACATCCACGTCGCAGTTTTTCCCCAATTCCAGCGCCTTTCCCGTGCCCACGGCCACCCAGCGAAGCTCGATGCCGGTCGCTTCCTGGAACATGGGCGCCAGATAGTCCAAGAGCCCCGTGTTGTCCGTGCTGGTGGTGGTGGCCATCTGCAGGACCTTGTCCGCCGCCTGCGCCGGGCCTCCCGCGCAGGCGAAAAGGGCCAGGAACAGGACCGGGACAAGAAGCGTGTTTCGGAGTTTTCCTTTCATCTTCAGCCTCCTTCGGGGTGTCCATGCCATGCATGAAAGGTTCATGCCGAACAACGCCGCCCATTCATCCGCGCTCAATGGGCGAATTGGGCGGCATAGGCCGCGTCGTTGTACAGGGGCTCACCGTATTGCTCGACCCCGTAATGACGGATGATCTGCTGGCCTTGGTCGGAAGCCAGAAATTCAATGAACCGCCGGGCCAGTCGGGCGCCTTCCGTCGTTTGGGGTGGAGCGCACAGTGCGTGATAGACGTTGACAAGGAGCGGGTCGCCGCGGAAAAGAACCTTCAGGCTCCGGAGATCCTTCTTGGCGGCCACCCACGTACTGCTGTCCGTCATGAAATAGCCGCCCACTTCGTCGGCCTTTTTGAGCGTCGCCCACATGAAGGTCCCCGTCACCATGTACCAGCGGCCCCGAGGCTGGATGCCCGCCTTGGACCAGATCATCCTTTCCTTCTTGTGGGTGCCCGAATTGTCCCCCCGGGAAAGGAAGACGGCTTCGGCTTCGGCGATGCGTCGGTAGGCGTCCACCACGTCGGTTGCCCCCCGAACGGATGCGGGATCGGAAGCCGGGCCGACCACGTAAAATTCATTGGAGGCGAGAAGGGTTCTCTGGGTTGCCCAGCCTTCCGACACCGCCTTCTTTTCCGCCTCCGGCGCATGGACCATGACCATGTCCACCCGGCCGTTTCGAAGCAGATGCAAGGACTTGCCCGAGCCCGCCTTGATCCAGCACAAGCGCGAGTCATGGTCGGCGTTGAATGCGGCGGCCAGTTCTTCCAGAAGGCCCAGCTCCCCCGGACTTCCCGTGGCCAGGCGAAGGAGATGTTGCCCGTTTCCGTAGACCGCCGTGCAGGGCGGAGCCGCTGCGGCCGCCGATGTGCTGAGCCAAACAAGGAGAGCGAAAAAAAGAGCGCGGGTCCGTCTCATGTGGGTTCCCTTCCGTTTGGGGTCGCCTTCCCGGAGGCAGGGTTTGTGCACCATGTTTCACGTGAGCGGGAGTCTAGCGGAGGGCCTTCGCTATGTCAAGAAAGACATAGCGAACCGGTATCTCCCTTTTCCCCGGCGCCACCCACGGTCGGCGACGACGGCCGGGTGCGGGCGTGCTTTCGGGCTGGAAGAAATCAGCCGGGCGTGGCATGAAGAGGGGGCGCACCGCAGGGGCGGTGTCTCGGACCATTGGTCGAACCTTTTTCTTGTGGAGGAAGTGAAGGAATGTTTCAGAAAACAGGGGAACTTTTTCCCATAAAGGAGGAGGGGGTCTTTCTGGCCCATTGTGCCATCTCTCCCGTCCCCGAGCCGGCCTGCAGGGCCATGACGGCGGCCGTGCGGGACCAGATGCGTCGGGGGATGTCGGGTCTTTCCGGGTATTTCCAATCTGTGGAGAAGCTGCGCGCCGCCGCCGCCCGGCTTCTGGACACCGACTCCGACAACCTGGCCTTTGTCAAGAATACCTCCGAGGCCATGGGAATGATCGCCAACGGCTATCCCTTCCGGCCCGGGGACCGGATCATCAGCTACGTGCACGAGTATCCCGCCAATCACTATCCCTGGAGGCTTCAGGAAAAGAGGGGCGTGGAACTGGTGCTGCTTCCCGACCGCCACCTGGCGGACGCCGACACGGGGGGGCGTCCCTGCGGGTGGTCCATGGAGGACGTGGAGCGCCTTGCGACGGACCGAACGCGGATCATCGCCGTGAGCCACGTGCAGTTCACCAGCGGGTTCGCCGCGGATCTCAAGGAACTGGGGGCTTTCTGTAAGGAGCGGGGGATCGATCTGGTGGTGGACGCGGCTCAAAGCCTGGGCTGCCTTCCCGTGAGGCCGGAGGAGTGGAACATCGCGGCCGTGGCGGCTTCGGGCTGGAAGTGGCTTTTCGGTCCCACCGGCACCGGTCTTTTCTATACGGCTCCCGAATTCCGCCAAAAGCTCGCCGACGTCCTGGTGGGAGCCGAATGCATGGTCCAGGGAGACGACTACCTGAACCACACCTGGCGGCCCCATGCCACGGCCCGCCGGTTCGAATACAGCACCACCCCCACCCTGCTGGCCGTCGCCCTGGAAGCGAGTCTTACTTCCGCCGTTCTTCCCTACCCGCCGGAAGCGGTGGCCGCCGAGGTCTTTCGCCTGCAGGACCGGATTCTTGCCGGCATCGACCGGGACCGCTACAAGCCCGTTCTCTTTTCGGAGGCCCACCGATCCGGCATCCTTTCCTTCGTCACCCGTCGGGATCCGGACGAGATCATGAAGCGCGCGGCGGAAGAAGGCGTCTTCGTGTCGTCCCGGTGCGGCTATCTGAGGGTGGCGCCCCATTGGTGCACCACCGACGAGGAAGTGGACCGGGCCGTGGAGGTGCTCAACGGGATCGAGCCGGGTTGATGGTGGGGGCGGGCGTGCGCGGGCGGCGGGGGAAGCTGTCAGGCGGTTGCCCTGCGGATGGTACGGAACTCCGCCTCCAGTACGGATAGAGATTCACGGGAAGGATCCTCAAAGGATACCCCCACGTGGAACTTGCGGATATCTTCCTCGTATCGAGCCCATTGAAACCGTATGGGGGCGGCGAAGAGGCCTTCCGAAAGGAGGATTTCAAGGACGAGCCGGGTCGGCTGACCCGCCAGCACATGCTTGGAACCCGTCAGAAGCGAAGGCATCTCCAGGCGTGCACCCGCCAGGCTCACTTCCACGACGGAAACATCCATGGCCGTTTTTTCTTCATTGAAATCGGCGTGTAACACGGCTTGCCAGGAGACTTCGTACCTTCTCTTCTTGCGCCGGTCAGTGAAGGGCCACATGGTGATTCCTCCCTTTTTTCCGTAGCCCCCGTTCGTGCTTCGCTGCGGCGGAAACACGCGCGGGGGTGTCTCCTTTCCTTCGTGTCACGGATCCCGGGGTGGAAATGAGCCGTCGTAGACTGGTCCTAGAATGCCGTGAAAAGACCATCCTGGCAACACTTTGTGTAACCACATGGTATTTTCTCCGCTCTAACCGCTCCGCGGCATGTAGATATAACGGTGTTTAATTTCTTGAAACACGCTTCGTTTTGAGGCACAAGGGAGCGGCGCCAAAAGTGTGGACGGGGCGGTCGTCCATGGGGACGGCCGCCCCGGGGGAAAACCTTTGAAAGCAAGGAGGGATCATGAAAAGACTGGTTGCTTTGCTGATGGTCGTGGCGGCGGGCCTCTTCTTCATGGGAACGGCCCATGCGGGAAAACTCACGGTGGCCACGGACACCAACTTCCCGCCTTTTGAGTTCAAAGACCCCAAGACGGGCGTCCACACCGGCTTCGATGTGGAGCTCTGGGCGGCCATCGCCAAGGAAATCGGCGTGGAATACGATCTGCAGCCCATGGATTTCAACGGCATCATTCCGGGCCTTCAGTCGGGCCAGTTGGACGTGGGCATCGCTGGCATCACCATCAAGCCCGAACGCGCCGAAGTGGTGGACTTTAGCGACCCCTACTACAACGCGGGACTCCTCATCCTGGTGCGGGCGGACAACAAGGACATCCAGAAGGTGGAGGACCTGAAGGGCAAGATCGTGGCCACCAAGCTGGGCACCACCTCGGAAGACTTCGTCAAGAAGAACGCCCAGGCCAAGGAAGTGAAGCTCTATCCCAACAACGACGCCATGTTCATGGAGCTTCTGAGCGGCGGGGCCGATGCGGTGGTCTTCGATTCTCCGGTGATCGCCGACTTCATGAACAAGCGCGGCAAGGGCGTGGTCAAGGTGGTGGGCCCGCTCTACATGGGCCAGTCCTACGGGATCGCCTTTCCCAAGGGAAGCCCGCTGGTCCCCCAGGTGAACGCCGCCCTCAAGAAGCTCAAGGACAACGGCACCTACCGGGAACTCTACCTCAAGTGGTTCAACACGGAACCCAAGTAAGGCCCTGTCCTTCCAAGGGAACCGGGGAGCTGGTCCGGCAATGGCTCTCTATTCCCGAGTATCGAAAGTTTTAGGCTCTTTTCGTAGCCGCGGGGCTTTGTGCCCCGCGGAAAGAGATCCCCGTAAGGCCTGATCGTACGGGGCATATCCGAACGCCCGTCCGTCACCCGGGGATCTTTTCGCAGCCCGGAAGGGCTGCGCTACGTGGCGGCCCTTTGGGCGGTTTCAGGCGGGCAAGGAAGACGCAGCCATGGCTTTTCAGTTCGAACCCAGCGTTGTGGTGGAAACCTTCCCCATGCTCCTTCGGGGATTGAAGCTCACCGTGGTCATCACCATCGGCGGGCTCTTCTTCGGCTTCATCCTGGGCTCCGTGGCCGGACTCATGAAGATCTCCCGAAGCCTGTTTCTCCGCAAACTGGCCGGAATCTACATCGAAACCATCCGCGGCACGCCCATGCTGGTCCAGGCCATGTTCCTCTACTACGGGGTTCCCATGGCCTCGGGAGTCCGCATTCCGCCCATCGTGGCCGGCATTATCGTCATCGCGGTCAATTCCGGGGCTTACATCGCGGAGATCGTCCGGGGCGCCATCCAGTCCATCGACCCGGGCCAGATGGAAGCCGGCCGCTCCATCGGACTCACCCGGTCCCAGACCATGCGCTACATCATCTGGCCCCAGGCGTTCCGGCGCATGATCCCCCCGCTGGGAAACCAGTTCATCATCAGCCTCAAGGACACCTCGCTTCTCATGGTCATCGGCGTGGGGGAGCTGCTGCGCACCGGGCAGGAAATCGTGGCCGTGAACTTCCGGGCCTTCGAGGTCTACATGGCCGTGGGGATCGTCTACCTCATCATGACCCTGGGGATCGCCAAGGCCCTGCGGGCGCTGGAACAGCACTTGCGCGTCCTTCCGGAAAAGTAGACCTATGATACGCATCGAGAACCTTCACAAATCTTTCGGCAGTCTGGAAGTGATCAAGGGGATCGACCTGCACGTGCGGCCCGCCGAGGTGGTGTGCATCATCGGGCCTTCCGGGTCGGGAAAATCCACGGTGCTACGCTGTATCAACCGGCTGGAACAGCCCACGTCGGGGCGGATCATCGTGGACGGAAAGGACATCACCGATCCCCGAACCAACATGAACCTGGTGCGGGCGGAAGCCACCATGGTCTTTCAGCAGTTCAACCTCTTTCCGCACATGACGGTTCTCCACAACGTGACTTTGGGTCCGGTGAAGGTGCGGGGCCTGAGCAAGGCGGAAGCGGAAAAGCGGGGCCTGGAACTGCTGGCCAAGGTGGGCCTGGCCGAAAAGGCCCAAAACTACCCGGACCAGCTGTCCGGCGGCCAGAAGCAGCGGGTGGCCATCGCCCGGGCCCTGGCCCTGCAGCCCAAGGTGATTCTCTTCGATGAGCCCACTTCCGCCCTGGATCCCGAGCTGGTGGGGGAGGTGCTGGAGGTCATGAAGCAGCTGGCCCGGGAAGGCATGACCATGGTGGTGGTGACCCATGAAATGGGGTTCGCCAAGGAAGTGGCCGACCGGGTGATCTTCATCGACGGCGGCCGGATCCAGGAAGAAGGGCCGCCGGAGGAATTCTTCTCCAATCCCAAAAATCCGCGCCTGAGAGATTTCCTGGGCAAGGTCATCGCCCACTGATCTGCGGCAACCCAGTGGACCAACGGTCACGCCCAGGCTCGCCACCCCGCCGCATGGGCCCTCATCACGGGGCGCCCGTGACAACGAAGGATGAAAAGCATCCTTGGAAAGCAGGCCCCTGTAGGGGCCAATGATGATTCGCCCCTACAGGCCGCCCGCACGAACGGAACGAGGGCGCGTCTCCTCTAAATCGAGCGGTTTTCTTCGGGGTTCCCTCCTAGCGGATGTAGCCCCACTGGACCAGCCTCCGGTAGCAGTATTGGGCCATGGGGCCCTTCTTCACCTTCTGGAGCACTGCGTAGTAGGCGCGGGCGGCCTGGTCCCGCCGGCCCAGCGCTTCCCAGTTTCGCCCCATGTAGAAGAGCACCGGCGGCTGCTCGGGAACGAGCCGGTCCGCCGCCTGCAGGTGCTGCAGGCTTTCCCGGTGGGCTCCGTTGTCGAAGGTGATGACCCCCGCCACGTAGCGGGCGTGGTAGAGGTCCGGATAGAGCTCCACGGCCTTTCGGGCGGCCGAAAGGGCCTGCCGTTCGTTGTCTTCCAGGTCTTCGGCCACCGCCCGATAGACCCACAGAAGGGCCTCGCGGGGAGCCCGGGACGTGGCTTGGCGAAGCAGCCGCAGGGCTTCCTCCGATTGCTTTTCCGAAAGGGCCTTTTTGGCCCGGTCCATGAGCTCATAGGCCGGCTGCACCCGCCTCAGGTAGGCTGTTTTCTGAAGAAAGGTCTCCCTTTTGAGCGCTTCGGGGGTGCGCAGTTCCGGACCGTAGCGCGCCAGGCGCCGGTTGGCTTCCGCCACCCGTTCGGTGGTGAGCGGGTGGCTGGAAAAGAAGCTTTCCAGCTGGGACGGCTCCCGGTCCTTTTCGTCCAGGAGCAGGGCCATGGATTGCACGAAGCCGGCCGGGTTGTATCCCGCCCGCACCAGGTATTCCATGCCCAGCTCGTCCGCTTCCCGTTCCTGGTCCCGGCTGTACTTCATGAGGGTCAGGTTGGTGGCCAGGAGGCCCGCCTGGGAGATGAGGTCCCCGCCGGGCACCCCCGCCGTCTGGAGCACCAGGGACCCCACGGAGGTGAGGAGGCCTCCCAGCACCTGCCGGGTGTAGGTGCTGGTGGGATGGAGGGCCGCCACGTGAGCGATCTCATGGCCCAGGACGGAAGCCAGCTGGGCTTCGTTTTCCATCTTGGCCACCAGACCGCGCGTGATGGAAATCTTGCCTCCCGGAAGAGCGTAGGCGTTCAGTTCCGAGCTGTTCACCACGTTGAATTCGTAGGCCATGTGGGGACGGTGACTCACGGAAGCCAGGCGCTGCCCGATCTCCTGCACGTAGGCCTGCAGCTCCCCGTCCTGGAAAAGGCCGTAGGACATCTGGGTGTAGAGGGGATAGAGCTTTTGGCCCGTGGCGATCTCCTGTTGCTCGCTCATGAGCGACAGCTGACTCTGGTGGGTGACCGGATTCACGGCGCAGGCCGCCAGGGCCATGAAAAGCGCCAAAAAAGCGAGAAGCCGCCACCCGCTCTTCCGCATGCATTTCCCTCGTGAGTATCCCATGATCCGCCTCCATCCTTCCTTCATGCGGAATCCGACCCTCCCTTGAAACCCTTCGGTGATCCAGGCTATCACACCGGGGCTCAACGGAAAAGAAAGGCCCGCCCCGCTCGTCTGTTGCCGTTCCGTTGGCGCGGTTGGGTTTGTATGATATGAAAGTTATCTAATTACGCATAAGGATAATAAGGAGGCTCCTATGACCGAACTGCTCAAGAAGGCCTTTGAGGCAGCGTCAAAGCTTCCCCCCGAAACCCAGGATGCCATTGCCGCAAGAATCCTGATGGAGCTGGAGGATGAAAGGCGCTGGGATGAAGCCTTTGCCAAGTCCCAAGACAAGCTGGCTCAGATGGCCGATGAGGCTGTTGCGGAGGTCGAAGCCAAAAAAACACTTCCCCTTGAAGAAATTCTATGATTTCCCATGCGACCAAAGGTTTTTGGAAGGCCTATCGAGAACTTCCCCCGAGCGTCAGGGCTAAAGCCGAAAGAGTCTTTCGCCTCTGGCTGAATGATCCGCAGCATCCCTCCCTTCATTTCAAGAAAGTCCATGCCACGCGGCCCATTTACTCTGTGCGCGTGGGTGATGGTTGGCGGGCTATCTGCGTAAAGCACGAAGATCGTTTCATCTGGTTCTGGATTGGGTCCCACTCGGACTACGACCTGATCCTTTCTAGACTCTAAGTGGCCTCCACACCCATTGTTCTTCTTGGTTCCTCGCAACAGTCATGGCCCCTGGCGCCACCCCTCGTGGATGAAAGAGCGGGTCGGGACGCTGCCCCGCGCCCAGACGGAATAAATTGTGCGAAACGCGATGCTAAGTGTGACCACCTGTCAGATGGCGCAGGGGCTGGGTTTATCCCCGCCCGCCGTGCACCTTGGAGGTGAGCCGCTCGTGGTTGGAAAAGGGCCTTTACGGCGGCCTCCTGACCCCGCGGCCGAAGCGGCCTGGGAGAACGTCCGGCTGGCTTGGCTCCGGGACGACGAGATGGGATTCGCCCCGTGTTTGCCGACGCCGGCTGGCAAACGGCTTGCCTTGCGGACGTTGCGGCCTAGCCGGAAGAACACCTGGCGCGGCTGGTTGGATAACCGGTTATGCGCAACCCATCTCACCGCTGTCCGGTGATGGCAGGAGGGGAGGCCGTGCGTTTACCCGTTGGGGAGAACGTGGTATTGTGCGCATAAAGATCGGAAACCGTAACCGGTAGAGGAATTCGCCATGAGACAATTCAAAATTGTCGTGGAGAAACATCCGGATGCGTATGTGGCGTATCCGCTGGGTCTAAAGGGAGTTGTGGTCGGCCAAGGGGAGACGTACGAGGAAGCATTGGCTGACGTGAAATCGGCCATACGATTCCACGTGGAGACCTTCGGCGCCGAAGCCGCTGAGATCGACCCGCCTATTTTGGAAGCCTTCATCGCAGAGGCCGGAGTGCCCGTCTAATGTCGAAATTCCCTGTGGATGCACCCATCCGGGAAGTCGTCAAGGCGCTGGAGCGGCTCGGATTTCATCTTGCCAGGGAAGGCAATCATATCGCGATGGTCCGGGAGAACCCTGACGGGAGTCGGACACCGTTGACCATGCCCAATCATCGCACGATCAAGATTTCCACCCTCCGTACGATCCTGAACCAAGCAGGTATTTCCAGGGAAGAGTTCCTGAAAGTCTACACGGATTAACAACGGGAATCATACCCGGCTATTATCAAGTTCCGGGCCAATCCCGCCCATCCCGGAATCCATTACGAAAAGATCCGGGAGGCCAAGGATTCCCGCCATCGATCGGTGCGCATCGACCAGACCTACCGGGGCATCGTGTTGAAGCCCGACGTCAGTCCGGTTGATGTACTCTTGTGGGTGGACCACCACGACAAAGCCTATCAATGGGCTAAGAACCGGGTCTGCGACATCCACCCGGAAACCGGGGCCATCCAGGTGGTGGAGGTGGTGGAAAGCCGGGAGGAAGTAACGGCCCCGCCGGCCGGGGGAGCGATCCAAGTCGCGCGCAAGGATGGGTGTCAGCGGCGGATGAGACGGAAGCCTTGGTCCTGGCTTCGGCGATCGGGGCGGCTCAATTGATCGCGTCCGGCCGAACGCACGTAGCGGGGCCGGCTGTACCAGCTGCCGCCCCGCACCACCCGGGCCGTACCGCCCTTTTCCACCACGGGGTTTTTCCCGGAATGCTTCCTGTAAGCGTCGGGATCGTAGATGTCGGCGCACCATTCCCAGACGTTTCCCAGCATGTCGTGGAGCCCGAAACCATTGGGCCGGAAGGAACCCACCGGGGCCGTGAAGACGAAGCCGTCCGCACACGGGTGCGTTTCCCAGACCGGGTAACGCTTTCGGGCCGTTTCGTCCGCCACATTGGCGAAGGTGCAGGCGTCCTTGGGGTCTTCCCCCCAGAACCGCGCGGACAGGGTTCCCGCCCGGCACGCATATTCCCATTCCGCTTCGGTGGGGAGCCGGAATTCCCCCTTGGATCGTTCCGTAAGCCAGCGGGCCATGGCTTGGGCGTCGTTCAGGGAGACATGCACCACCGGGTGGCGATCGTCCTGGGCGAATCCAGGCCTGTGCCAGGAATATCCCGGCTTCTTTTCCCACCTGCCGTCGTAGACCCAGGAAAAGCCTTCCCGCTCCGCATCGGTCACATACCCCGTCTGTTCCACGAAGGTGCGGAACTGGCCCCGGGTGACCTCGTATTGGCTCATCCAGAATCCGTCCAGGCAGACCTCATGCATGGGTCCTTCGTCCCGGTCCCGGCCGGCCTCTCCCGCGTCGCTACCCATGCGGAAGCACCCGGCGGGAATGCGAACGAAGCGCATGCCCGTCAGCGGTTCGGTCCACACCATGGCCGCTGTGGGCTCTTCGCCGTCGGGGGGCGCAGCGGCGGGGTTTTCGGGACTGGGTTTCGATCCGCCCGTGGGGGAATCGAGAAGACGTTCCAAGGCCTTCCGGACCGTGTTCTTTGCGTCCGAAAAGCGCTTCACCAGTCGATTCCCCCGGCTTTCCCATTCCCGGACGGGGTGTTTTCCCTGGATGAACAAAATTCCTGCCGCCACCAGGGCGGCCAAGATGATCCAAGCGAGCCATCGTTTCATGAAATGAGCGGTTCCTCCCGCGATTGGGACCATAAGGTGTGGGCGCAGCGCCTGGGCGAACCTTGCCGGGGCTTTGGGCCCGGCGGGGGCCTTTTAGCAGAGCCGCCGCCGGTCCGTAAAGGATGACGTGGAGGCGGTGCGCCGGATTCCGTGGCCCCCTCCGCCCAAGGAGATTGTCCGGAAATGTTTTTCCGGCGCAAGAGGCGAAGGAATTTCCCTTCGCTACGCAGCCGCGGGGCTTCTGCCCCGCGGAAAGGGCCATGGCAACTCCATGAAGCGACGGGAAATACGCCATGACCTATCCAACGTCCCGGGTTTCTTCCGCAGCCCTAAAGGGCCGCGCTACAGGAAAAACGGTCATCTGCGGTGTCGTCGGACAACTACGTTCGCATCACATCCACGGGCTGAATGGCCAGGGCCCGCCGGGACGGGTAGATGCCCGCCAGGATCCCCACGGCGACGGACGCCGTGAAGCCCAACCCGAAACCGGGCCACGAGGCCACCAGGGGGTAGCCCAGGAGATGGAAAACGGCAAGGCTGGCCCCCAGGCCGAAGATCGCCCCCAGGATCCCTCCGGCCAGGGCGATCACGGAAGATTCCAACAGAAACTGGGTCACGATATCCCGGCGCCGGGATCCCACCGCCCGGCGAAGGCCGATCTCCAGGCGGCGCTCGTTGACCATGAGGATCATGATGGAAAGGATTCCCAGGCCTCCGATGGCGAAGGAGACGGCCGCAGCGATGCGTCCCAACAGGGCGATCATGTCCATGGCCTGGCTCTTGAGCGACATCACGTCCCGCAGATCCACCACGGTGAAATCGTCCCGTTCCCCCGCCTGGATCCCATGGCGGGCCCGCAGGAGTTCCTCGATGGATCTTTTGGCCCGGCCCAGGGCTTCCTCCCGCACCACCTTCACATAGACGGTGGAGACATAGGTCTTGTTCACGAAGCGCTTGAGGAAGGTGGACAAGGGGACGAAGATCTGGTTGTCCTGATCGAATCCCGAAACGTCGGCACCCTTGGGTTCCATGACTCCCACCACCCGGCAGGGCACGCGCCGGATGAGGATGGTCTTCCCCAGCGGGTCCTCTTGGGGAAAGAGCTTGTCGGCGATCTTCCGGCCCAGGACCGCCACCCGGCGAAGGTTCTTTTCGTCGTCCGGGGACAGAAAACGCCCCTGATCCGGGAAAAAGTTCCGCACCTGCGGATAGTTGGGCGCGGCCCCCGTGACCATGACGTCGTTCAGGAGAACGGCTCCGAAGCGCACCGGGAAGGTCCTTCCCGACGAGGGGGAAATGTGGGTGACGGAAGGGGTGCCTTCCAGGATGGCCCGGGCGTCCTGCAGGGTCAGGGTGGTGGCCTGGTTCATGAGCCGCGCGCGGTTTCCGAAGGTTCGGACGATGCCGCTCTGGACGATGAGGAGGTTTTCCCCCAGCGCGGCCACTTCCTGTCGGGTCTTCAGGGCCATGGAACGGGTGAGACCGGAAACCACCACCAGCGAGAAGGTGCCCAGAAAGACACCCAGAATGGCCAGCGCCGTCCGAAGCTTGAAGGTGGCCAGGGATCGCTGGGCGATGCGAAGATTCAGGAGGATGCGCATCAGGTTCATGGGACCACCGGTTTCTTTGTTTTTTCACCACAGAGGCGCAGGGCACGCAGAGGAAAGGCTCGGGAGGAGGATGCGTGCCGGGGCGCTGAGACGCCCCCCGGCACGCTCTCTGCAGCCCTGCGGGCCGAAGATGCCCATGGGTTCTTCGCGCCTCTGGGGTGCATCGGAAAACCTCCCATCGTTTGGGCCCGTTGGGGGTGTTCTTTGCCGCTATCCGTTGCGGATGGCCTGGATGGGATGGATGGCGGCGGCGCGCCGGGCCGGCTGCAGGCCGAAGATCAGGCCCACCAGCGACGAGAGCGCCAGTCCCACCGCAAAGGCCTTCCAGGAAAAATAGATGGGAAAATCCGCCACGAACTTGAGCAGGGGCCCCGCCGCCACCCCCAGAACGAATCCCAGAACGCCGCCCACCACCGTGAGAGCCACGGCTTCCAGGAGAAACTGGAATAGGATGTCGCGCCGCCGGGCCCCCACGGCCCTGCGGATGCCGATTTCGGGAACTCGCTCGTTGACCGAAAGGAGAAAGAGATTGGCCAGCACGAATCCGGCCACCACCAGGCTCATGACGCCCGTGATCCCGATGAAGATCACCAGGGATCCCGTGAGGGCCACCAGAAAGCGGATGATCTCTTCCGACGAAAGCAGGCGGAAGTCGTCGGGCTGGCCCGGCTTGAGCTGGTGGCGATCCCGGAGAAAGGCCCGGACCTCTTCCCGGTATCGGGCCATGTTCCGCGCGTCTAGGAACCGGATGCGTACGGCGTTCACGTACGTTTTTTCGTTCATGAGCTTTTTCATGACCGTGGTGATGGGCATGACGATCCGGTCGTCCAGGTTGTGGCCGGGCCCGGTGGCCCCCCGTTCCTCCAGAACCCCCACCACGCGCACGGCCAGGTTGCGGACGAAAAAGAACTTGCCGATGGGGTCCGTAGCGGGGAAGAGCTCCCGCACCACCTGGGTGCCGATGAGGGCCACGTTGCGCACGCCCTTCACGTCGGCTTCCGTGAGGTCGCGGCCGTCCGCCACGGGCCAGGACCAGCTTCGGCTGTAGCCCTCGGTGGTGCCCGTCACCCGGGTCTGGTGCCGGCGGTTGCCGTAAGAAATATTCACGTCCCGCACGGAACTCATGGGCACCAGCAGGTACGCCGTGGGAAATGCCTGGCGAAGGGCCTCCACGTCGTCCACCGTGATGGTTTTGTCCCGGCGACCGATGGCCCGGGCCTCTTCGCTTCCGCCCAGAACCAGCATGGCGTCGGGGCCGAACCGGTCCACCATCTCGTAGGCCTTGCGGTAAGCGCCTTCGGTGGCCGCCACGATCACGGTGATGGCGCTGATGCCCAGGGCCACGCTGGAGATGCAGAAAGCGGCGCGGAGCTTGAACGCCCGGACCGCTTGGAGGGCCTGGAGGATGGCAAAAACGAACCGTCTCATGGCGTCACGGGGGCTTGGGCAGTGAGGGGATGGGGATCGCGGCGGAGGGCATCCTCCGTGGGCACGCCGTCCCGCATGCGGATCACCCGCCGGGCGTAGGCCGCCACCTCCGGGTCGTGGGTCACCACCACGATGGTCTTTCCCCGTTCGTTGAGCGATGTCAGGAGGCCCATGATTCCGGCGGCCGTGGCGGTGTCCAGGGCGCCCGTGGGTTCGTCGGCCAGGACCAGTTCCGGATCGTTCATGAGGGCCCGGGCGATGGCCACCCGCTGCTGCTGACCCCCGGAAAGCTGGCTCGGCCGGAAGTTGGCCCGGTCTTCCAGTCCCACCAGGCTCAGGAGCTCCAGGGCCCGCTTCTTTCGTCCGTCCGGGGGGCGGTCCAGGTACAGGGTGGGCAGCAGCACGTTTTCCAGGGCCGTGGCGTAGGGGAGCAGATGGAAGCTCTGGAAGATGAACCCGATGTGTTCGCTTCGCATGCGGGAAAGTTCATCGTCGTCCATGGCCGTCACGTCCTTGCCCGCCAGCAGGTAGCGGCCGGAGGAGGGAACATCCAGGCAGCCCAGGATGTTCATGAGGGTCGTCTTGCCGGATCCGGAAGGCCCCATGACGGCCACGAACTCCCCCGGATCGATGGCGAGATCCACTTGGCGCAGGGCCCAGACCTTCATGTCGCCCGTGGTGTAGGTCTTGCTCACCTTTTCCAACACACAGAGGCTCATGGCCTCCCCTTTCCGCTCGTCCAAAGCAGCACCGTGTCCTTCCGGATCACCATTGGGGGCTGTAGGGGCGAATCATTATTCGCCCCTACCCAAGGGATCACCGCTGGCCCTTGGCCGGCGGGACGAACTTGATGGCCACCACCTGGCCCTCCCGAAGCCCGGAAAGGATCTCCGTTCGGTCTTCCCCCCGGATTCCCACCTGGACCACCGTCTTGGTTACGGCGCCCGCCTCCCCCACCACATAGACCACCTGTTGGCCGTTTTCGAATTTCACCGCCGAATTGGGCACGCTCAGCACCCCGTCCTTGCGGGTCAGCACCACGCGGCAGTAGGTGGTCATCTCGGGGCGAAGCTGGAGCGCGTCCTTTTCGGGGATCTTCACAATGGCCAGATAATACACGATGTTGTCGCGCACCACCGGCTGGGGGTAGATTTTTTCGACGGTTCCCATAAAGGTGCGTTCGGGGTAGGTGTCCACGGAATATTCCACGGAAAGGCCCGGTGCGATGCGGCCCACATCCGTTTCGTCCACGTAGATCTGCATTTCCAGCCGGGTGGGATCCATGACCGTGACCAGGTTGGCCACCTGGAGGCCGGTGACCACCGTTTCACCTTCCTGTCCCGTCACCTCCATGACCACTCCGTCGATGGGGGCGGTGATCCGGGTGTAGCTCCACCGGATTTCGTCCTGCTTCAGGCGGGCTTCAGCTTCCTGGATCCGGGCGAGGGCGATGGCCTTCTGGGTTTCGAACTCGTCGCGCAGGCGCTGGAGCACCGCTTCCGCAGCGTCCAGTTCCGACCGGGCGCGGTCCACGGCGTCCCGGGTGGTGTAGTCTTCCCGGATGAGGGCGGCCTCTCTTTCCCACGTGATCCGGGCCAGGCGTCGGCGGGCCTCGGCTTCCCGGATTCTTTCCGGATAGGTGCGTTCCACCTCTTCCAAGGCCTTGCGGGCGGCCTCCAGGGCCGCCCGGTCTGATGCCAGGGCCTTCTGGATCTCCCGGTCATCGATCACGGCGATGAGATCCCCCTTGCGGACCGTGTCTCCCACCCGGACCCGCATGTCCAGGATCGTTCCGGTGGCCCGCGCCCCGATCTTGATCTGGGCGCCCACCTGGGGCTTGATCATGCCCGTGGCCACGAGCACATCCCGGATGGAAGCCTTCTCGGCCTTGGCCGTCTCCAGGATCTCGAACCCCTTGGGCGCCTTCCATTTGCGATAGGCCAGGGTGCCTCCCAGGGCCACACAAACCAGCAGAACGAGGATGATAAGTCGTTTCACCGTGCTTCTCCACGCATGGACCAAAATCGGACGATTCCTTCTCACGGAGCGGTTCCGATGGCCGGGCGTAAAGGGCGCCCCTACGAAAAGGGATGAACCCTTTGGGTAGGGGCGGGGTTTATCCCCGCCCGCTATAGCGTGCGGGGATAGGCAAAACCACGATCCGCTCCGACCCGGCGGCCCGTTCCAGCTCGATGCGGGCGGTCCAATAGTCTTGCAGGGACTGGATCCGTCGGATCCGGGCGGAGGCCAGAGCGCTTTCCGCCTGCACCAGGGCCAGGATGCCGCCCTTTCCCACGCGGTATTCGCCCAAGGCCTGGCGATAGTTGTGGAGCGCCTGCCGGAGGGCCTCCCGTGCCGCCGCCACGCTGCGAGCCGCCGTCACCACGTCTTCGTAGCGGTTGTGGCATTCCAGACGGACCCGGCGCAGGATGTCGGCCCGTTGGGCACGGGCGGCGTGGACCTGGTAGGATGCCGCCCGTCGGTCGTAGAACTTGTCCAGGCGGAAAAGGTTCCATGTGGCGGTCAGTCCCACCTGGCGTTGATCATCCACGTTGTCATAGAGCCCGCTTCCCTCGGTGGCGGCGTAGGACGCTTCGGCGCTCAGGGTGGGAAGAAAGGGCGCTGCGGTCCCCTTCTTTCGGGATTCCGCCGCCCGCACGTCCTGCTCGGCGCTCAGGACCACGGGTCTCTTTTCGGACATGGCCAGGAAATGGTCCCGGTCCTCCAGGGGAGGAAGCGGTTCCAATGAGCCCGCGAGTTCCGCTTCGCCCGTCAGGGGCCGGCCCAGCAAGGACCACAGCTCGGCGGCGGCCTTGGTCCAATTGCCTTCGGCGCGGACTTTCTCGAAGCGCGCCTCTTCCAGGCGAACGGACGCCTGCAGCACGTCCGACTTCAGCGCCACTCCCAGCCGATGGCGACCCTGGGCCACCTCCAGGTCCGTTCGGGCGTCTTGGACCTGCAGGGTGCGTTCTTCCAGGATCCTTTTTCCGGCCAGCGCCCGGACGAAGGCCAGGGAAATGTCCCGGGCCACGTCCAGCCGGATTCTCTGCAGCTCCAGCCGGGCCTGGTCCAACCGTGTCCCGGCCACGTCCCTGTCCGTGCGCCGGCGTCCGCCGTCGAAGAGGGTGTAGGACATGGAAAGGGACGACCGTTCCACGTGGTCGCTTTCTCCCCCCGTATGGACCTCGTCGGCGGAGGCTGCAAGATCCAGGGACGGCAGATAGGGCGAGAGCGTGGATCGCCATTGGGCTTCCGCCGCTTCCACTTCCCGGCGTGCGGCCGTCACTGCCGGATGGACTTCCAGTCCCTCCCGCACGGCCTCTTCCAGGGTCAGGGCCGGGGCCCAAGGCGCCGGAAGGCCGATCAGGAGGAAAATCGCGGGGGCGAAGAGCAGTGTTTGGATCCTTTTGGTTGTCATGACTCCATCCGAGAAGCGGAAGGCGCGCTCTTGTCGCCCCGGGCCGGAGGGTGCGCCGTTTCCGGGGCGATGGTTGCCGATTCGCGTCTGCCGTAGGGGCGGTTCGCGAACCGCCCCTACGTGAGCATCCCGCGGTATCCGATTTCCCCCCGAGACTGAGTGGAGCCTACCGGAGCGATTCTTCCACCGGGTTTCTCTACCGCCACGCCATGCGCAGGCGGGGATAAATTCCGCCACCATCCAGGCGATCAATGCGCTCTTGTTGAGGCGGGGCTTTGGGCCCGCCCTCCAGGGCCGCACCATGAAGGAAAATCGTCCCATCCGGTTGGAAAGCATCCTATCCCCGGCAAGCCTCCGCAAGGGAGGCGGCCTTTTGGAGCACCTCTTCCATGGACGCCTGCAGTTTTTCCGGGACCGTTTGCCTTAGGGCTTGCAGGATTTGATCCACGGAAAAGATCCCCGTCGTCTGCGCGATCAGGGCCAGGGACGCCAGGGCCCGGTCCTTCCTTCCGATCCCCGCCGCCTGGAAGTCCACGTCCAGGCAGCGGGCTTTGCAGGATGGGATGTCCACATCCGTCGCCCGGATGACCAGGGTCCGTTCCCCGGCCGCTGCAAACAGATCCTTTCGCCGGACCACGCCGTCCCGGGCCAGGGCCGCGATCACGGCCGGATCCTCGATGCCCGGAAAGACGATGGGTTGGGGTGAAAGAAGCACCTCCGTGATGGAAGGGCCTCGCATGACCGTGATGTTGTAGTCGTTTTTCTGCGTCACATGAAGCCCTCCCCGTAAGGCCGCTTCGGCCAGGAGGTTTCCGGCCGAGATGACCCGCTCCCCCGCGGCACCCAGGAGCACCACTCCGAAGGGTTCCGAAAGGGCGGCCTCAAAGGAGGGTTCCACTCCCTCGGGCACCGGGGGCGGGGCGCCGTCCCCCATCCTGAGGCCGTAGGCGCTTCGGTATTCTTCCCGGACATTTTCCCCAACGACGCCGTCCCAACGGCCTGCGGCCTGCACCCGTCCTTCCAGTTCCTTGGGAGGCAGAGGGTTTTTCTTCATGTAGCGGCCCGGGCAGCCGCCCCAAACGTCCACGATGGAAAAGCCCGGGTACTCCAGAGCCTCCACCAGCTTCTGTTGGAGATCCGGGGCAAAAACGGAACGGCGCACCACGAAGGGGGCTCCCGCTGCGGCCGCCACCCGGCACACGTCCATGGGGTGTTCCAGTTCATTGAGAAACCCCGATCCCACCCGGGCGGACGGCGGGGTGGTGCAGGAAAACTGGCCGCCGGTCATGCCGAAGTTGAAGTTGTTGAGTACCAGAAGCGTCAGGTCCACGTTCCGGCGGCAGGCGGCCAGAAGGTGGGCGCCCCCGATCCCCAGACCTCCATCGCCCATGGTGACCACCACCTTGAGGTGGGGGCGGGCCATCTTGATACCGGCCGCGTAGGTGAGGGCTCTTCCGTGCAGGCCGTGGAAGGCGTGTGTGTGGAAGAAGACGTCGAAAAGGCCCGAACAGCCGATGTCGCTGACGATCACCACGTCCTTGGGGCCTAGCGCGAGATCCTGAAAGGCCTTGTCCAGAACGTGCAGGCTTCGTTCATGGGAACAGCCCGGGCAGAAGACCGGCGGTCGGGAAGGGTTGAGCAGGCTAGCCACGGCACACCTCCTGGACGATCTCGCTGGGACGGATGAGTCTCCCGCACATGAGGCCGAAAAAGTCCACCCGCTTGGTGCAGACCACCCTTCGGACTTCATGGAGCATTTGGCCCAGATTCATCTCAACCACCAAGACCCGGTCCGCCTCCTCGGCCGCCTCCCGGATCACCCGTTCCGGCACCGGCCAGAGGGTCTTGAGCACCAGAAGGGAGACCCGGGTGCCTTGATTCCGAAGGCGAGCCACGGCGGCCCGGGCGGCCCGGGCGGTCACGCCGTAGGATACGATGAGCGTGCGGGCCCCCTCTTGCACGTCCAGTTCATGGAAGCTGAATGCGTCCGCGTGGGCTTCCACCTTGTTTTGGAGGCGCTCCACCAGGGCCTGCATGACCTGGGGATCGGTGGTGATGTAGCCGTCCGGGCCGTGCATGGACGAGGTCTGGCGCACCGGAACGTCGCCGCCGATGGGAAGAAAGGCCGGGACCCCGTCGGGACCTTGGGCCGCGAAGGGAAGGTAGTCCCCATCCTGGTGAATCGTCCTTTCGATCACCGGAGGCCGCTCCAAAGCTTCCGGATCCACGGTTTCCCGGGTCATGGCGATTTCCTTGTTGCTGGCCACGAAAACGGGGCAGCGGAACCGTTCCGCCAGATTGAAGGCATGGACCGTGAGGGAAAAGCAGTCGGCGGCGCAGGTGGGAGCCAGCACGATCACGGGAAGCCCCCCGGAATGGCCCCAGCGCATGAAATGCACATCTCCGTCGGCGCCGCGGGTGGCCGCCCCGGTGGACGGCCCCTGGCGCATGACGTTCACGATCACCAGCGGAATCTCGCTTCCGATGGCAAAGGAGATGTTTTCGCTGTAGAGGCTGATGCCGGGGCCGGAGGTGGCCGTCATGGCCTTCAAGCCGGCCATGGAAGCCCCCAGGCAGTACCCGATGGAAGCGATTTCGTCTTCTCCCTGCATCACGATGCCTCCCGCCGGAGGCAGCGCTTCCAGCATGCCCGACAGGATGGAGCTGGCGGGGGTGATGGGGTACCCCGCAAAAAAGCGGCATCCGGCGTACAAAGCACCCCGGACCACCGCCTCGTTTCCGTCCATAAGGATCCGTCCCATGGTGTGTCCAACCTCCAGACAATCGCGTGGATGGGGTCGTGTTCGGTCTTCCCGCTTCGGCCCTTTCCTATAGCACAGAGGGCGCGCGTTGTCCCCGGGGAAGCGGTGTTCGTGAACCGTGAACCGTAATCCGTAGTTCGTGGTCCGTGCGTGAAGGGTGAGGGCTTTTTCGGCTTGATTAAATCCTAGGAAATCCATATGATTGCGCATCCTGTTCCATAATCCCACAAGATGTTTGGCAAACTTTAATAGATCCGGGCCGAAGGGAGGTGGTAGGCAGAAAGCGCTTTCTTGTGACGGCTGTCAGGAACGTGAAGCCGCGTCCGCTAACAGGCATCGAATGAGGAGGGAAAATCCATGAAAGGGATCCGCATCTTTGTCGTCCTTTTGGCCGTTTTGGCTTTGGCTTTACCCGCATCCGCCGGCACCCTCGACGAGGTGAAAGCCCGCGGATATCTCATCGCGGGAGTCAACGGCAGCGTGTTCGGCTTCAGCATGCCCGATGAAAAGGGCGTGTGGAAGGGCCTGGACGTGGACACGGCCCGGGCCATCGCCGCGGCTGTTTTTGGAGATGCCAATAAGATCAAGTTCGTTCCCCTGACCGCCGTTCAGCGCCTGCCTGCCCTTCAGTCCAAGGAAATCGACGTGTTGTGTCGAAACACCACCCAGACCCTCACCCGGGAAACCACCAACGGGCTCAACTTCGTCCATGTGAATTTCTACGACGGGCAGGGCTTCATGGTGCCCAAGAAGCTGGGTGTCAAGAGCGCCAAGGAGCTGGACGGTGCCACGGTGTGCGTCCTTCCCGGCACCACCACCGAGCTCAATGCGGCCGACTTCTTCCGTAAGAACAACATGCAGTGGAAGCCCGTGGTGATCGAGCAGGCCGCGGAGCTCAACAAGGCCTTCTTCGCCGGCCGCTGCGACGTGCTCACTTCCGATGTGTCTCAGCTTGCCGGCCATCGCGCCGTGGCCCCGGATCCCAACGAATACGTGATCCTGCCGGAAGTGATCTCCAAGGAACCCCTGGCTCCGGTGGTCCGGCACGGCGACGACCAGTGGTACGACATCGTCAACTGGACGGTCATGGCCCTGATCCAGGCGGAGGAATTCGGCATCACGTCCCAGAACGTGGACGAGATGCTCAAGAGCAACGATCCGGAAATCCAGCGGTTCCTGGGAGTGACCCCGGGCATGGGCGCGGCCCTCGGGCTGGACGAGAAATGGGCCTACAACATCATCAAGCAGGTGGGCAACTACGGCGAGATCTTTGAACGCAACGTGGGTCCCAACACTCCGCTGGCCATGGAGCGCGGCCTGAACGCCCTGTGGACCCAGGGAGGCCTCATGTACGCGGCCCCCTTCCGTTGATAGGGGATTAATAGGTTGACTGTGCCCCCTTCGTGGGGCACTTTTTTTGCCCCTTGATCCCGGGTGCCGTGCCCTCTCACGCTGCCCCATGTTCTTCCCCGCCCGGTTCACCCGTTCGCCCGTTGGCTCCCGGGATCCTGAAAGAGCATCCATATCCCGTGTCGTGCCGCGATCCCGGAGACGGATTTGGGAACTTGAGAGGACAGAATGGCCTTGAACACATCCCCAACTGATGCCGCCGCGCTGCATGAAAAGCCCGAGCCGTTCTGGCTCGACCCGAAAAAGCGCGCCGTTCTCTTTCAGATATTGGTGCTGGGCGTCGTGGGACTCATCGCCTGGTACCTCATTTCCAACACCGTGGCCAACCTGCAGCGCCAGAAGATCGCCACCGGATTCGACTTTCTGGGCAAGGAGGCGGCCTTCGAGATCGGCGAGTCCCTCATTGCCTACGACGCCTCCAACACCTACGCCCGGGCCCTGCTGGTGGGAGCCCTCAATACCGTCAAGGTCTCCTTCATCGGCATCGTCATCACCGTCCTCCTGGGAACCTTCATCGGCATCGCCCGTCTTTCCAGCAACTGGCTCATTTCCCGGCTCGCGGCCATCTACATCGAGGTGATGCAGGACATTCCCGTCCTGATACAGCTCTTTTTCTGGTACGCCATCTTCTACGAAACGCTCCCCAGTCCCCGACAGGCCCTGAACCCCCTGCACGGCGTCTTTTTGTGCAACCGGGGGCTCATCATGCCCACACCCGAATTCCATCCGGCCTACCGCTACGTTGTTCTGGCCCTCCTGGCGGCGTGCCTTCTGGTGTGGGGTCTGCGGCGCTGGGCCCGCAAGCGCCAGGACGAAACCGGAAAGACCTTCCCCGTCTTCCGCGTGTCCCTGGCCCTCTTGCTGGGCCTTCCGCTGGCGGTGTGGGTCGCCCTCGGGGCGCCCTTTTCCCTGAACGTTCCCGAGCTCCGGGGCTTCAACTTCCGGGGCGGGACCACCCTGAGCCCCGAATTCATGGCGCTCCTGCTGGGCCTCATCCTTTACACGGCCGCCTTCGTGGCGGAAGTGGTCCGGGCCGGCATCCAGTCCGTGAGCAAGGGCCAGCGGGAGGCGGCCATGTCGTTGGGGCTTCGCCCGGCCCAGGTGCTCCGGCTGGTCATCCTTCCCCAGGCCCTTCGGGTCATCATCCCGCCGCTCACCAGCCAGATGCTCAACCTGACCAAGAACAGCTCCCTGGCCGTGGCCATCGGGTATCCGGATTTCGTATCCGTGGCCAACACCACCATCAACCAGACGGGGCAGTCCATCGAAGGCGTGGCGCTCATCATGGTGGTCTATCTCTTCTTCAGCCTGTCCACGTCCGCCTTCATGAACTGGTACAACAAGAAGGTGAAACTGGTGGAGCGCTAGCCAACCGGCGGACAAGCGTCGAATGAGGAGACGGTTTCCATGTCCGAACAGGTGCAAGTGGTGAGGCCGCCCGTCACTTCCGTGGGAGTGGTGGGATGGCTTCGGCAGAATCTTTTCAACACGCCGCTCAATTCCCTGCTGACCCTGACGACCCTCTATTTCCTGTGGACGATCCTGCCGCCCTTTGCGCGCTGGGCCTTCCTGGATGCGTCCTGGTTTTCGCCGTCTCAGGTGTGCCGGGACGGAGCGGGCGCCTGCTGGTCGGTCATCACTCAGAACATCCGCTTCATCCTTTTTGGTTTCTATCCCTACGATCAGCAGTGGCGGCCCACGGTGGCGGTGTTGCTGCTCCTGGGCCTCCTCTTCTTTTCCCGGCACCGAAAGAACTGGAACAAGTGGCTGGCCTATGGGTGGCTGGCCGGCCTTCCCGCCATGGGCATCCTCATGGCGGGCGGCGTGCCGGGCCTTCCCGCCGTGGAAAGCACCAAGTGGGGCGGCCTGCCCTTGACCCTCCTTCTTTCCGTGTTCGGCCTCACGGCGGCCTATCCCCTGGGGGTGATCCTGGCCTTGGGGCGCCAGTCCAAGATGCCCGCCATCAAAGTGCTCAGCGTGGTCTACATCGAGATGATCCGGGGCGTTCCCCTCATCAGTCTCCTCTTCATGGGCTCCATCATCTTTCCGCTCTTTCTTCCCGAGGGGATCACCATCAACAAGATCCTGCGGGCTCAGGTGGCCATCATTCTCTTCACGGCGGCCTACATCGCCGAGGTGGTGCGCGGCGGCCTCCAGGCCATCCCGCGGGGTCAATACGAGGCGGCCGAATCCCTGGGGCTCAACTACTACCTCACCATGCGGCTGGTGATCCTTCCCCAGGCGCTGAAGATCGTCATTCCGCCCACGGTGAGCATCCTCATCTCGGCCTTCAAGGACACCTCCCTGGTGGTGATCATCGCCCTCTACGACGTCTTGAAGACCACCCAGACGGTCCTTTCCAATCCGGAATGGATGGGATTCAGCCGGGAGGCCTACATCTTCCTGGCCATCCTCTATTTCCTGGGCTGTTTTTCCATGTCCCACTACAGCCGCAGGCTGGAGCAAGAGCTGTCCACGGACAATCATTAGGATGCGGCCGAAGGGGGAGGTCGCGGCGGGAAACCGACGGCACGGGAGTGTTTGAAAAGAATTGCACCGCAGAGACACAGAGAGCGCAGAGGAAAAGGCTTTGGGAGGATGCGTGCCGGGGCGCTGAGACGCCGCCCCGGCACGCGGTCCGCCCCCTTCGGGGGAACGGCACCGGACATCCCGAAGGGCCGGTTTTGATCCGCGCCGCCCTTCTCAGCGGCGCGGATCAAAGGAAGAACCTCTGAGGCCTCTGCGTCTCTGTGGTGATATCCAAGAAAATGTGCTTGATGGGCAAGTCCCGAAAGCCGGTGCAACTTATTGAGAGGAACAGGGATCCATGACTGAAAAGACCGAAAGCCGTCCCAGACCCGATTCCGAAGTGATGGTGGAGATCATCGACCTGCACAAGTGGTTCGGTGAATTCCACGTGCTCAAGGGAATCAACCTGAAGGTGAACAAGCAGGAGCGGATCGTCATCTGCGGCCCGTCGGGATCGGGCAAGTCCACCCTCATCCGGTGCATCAACCGGCTGGAGGAACACCAGAGAGGGCGGATCATCGTGGACGGCATCGAACTGACCAACAACATCAAGAACATCGAAAAGATCCGCTCCGAGGTGGGCATGGTGTTCCAGCACTTCAACCTCTTTCCCCACCTGACCGTTTTGGAAAACCTCACCCTGGGGCCCATCTGGGTCCGGAAGGTGCCGCGCAGGGAAGCGGAAGAGACGGCCATGTACTACCTGGAAAAGGTGCACATCGCCGAGCAGGCCCACAAGTATCCGGGGC
Source organism: Desulfacinum sp. (assembly GCA_014359885.1). Taxonomy (GTDB): domain Bacteria; phylum Desulfobacterota; class Syntrophobacteria; order Syntrophobacterales; family DSM-9756; genus Desulfacinum. Next base: position 61,733 of record JACIYN010000029.1, on the reverse strand, counting down.
AGCTTTCCGGTGGGCAGCAACAGCGGGTGGCCATCGCCCGGAGCCTGTGCATGTCGCCCAAGGTGATGCTTTTCGACGAACCCACTTCGGCCCTGGACCCCGAGATGATCAAGGAGGTTCTGGACGTCATGATCGAGCTGGCCCAGGAGGGGATGACCATGATCGTGGTGACCCACGAGATGGGATTCGCCCGGAGCGTGGCCCACCGGGTGCTCTTCATGGACGGCGGCCAGGTGGTGGAGGAAAACACGCCGGAAGAATTCTTCAACAACCCGCAGCACGAGCGCACCAAGCTCTTTCTGAGCCAGATCCTTCACTGAGAAGCCGTCCGCCCCTGCCCAATGGGTCCCCTTTTTGTAGGGGCGGGCTTTATGCCCGCCCTTCAGGACCTGTCCATGAGAAAGAATCCGGCAATTCAGGTCGAAGGAATGTCGCCCATGGAGGGAAAACGCTGGGACGTGATCGGGGTGGGCCAATGTTCCCTGGACTACCTGGGGCGGATCGAGGCCTACCCCCCTCCGGACGTGAAATGCGAGTTTCGGGATCTGACCATCCAGGGCGGAGGGCCCACGGCCACCGCCCTGGTCGCTTTGGCCCGATGGGGCCTGCGGGCGGTTCTGTGCGGCGTGGTGGGGGACGACGCCTTCGGGGACGAAATCCTGGCATCCCTTTGCCGGGAGGGCGTGGACACCCGCCATGTGCTGGTCCGAGAGGGAAGGACGTCCCAGTTCGCCTTCATCGTGGCGGAACCGGAAAACGGGCGCCGCACCATCTTCTGGCAGCGGCCCACGGGGGAGCCGCTGCGGCCGGAAGAGGTCCCGCTGGATGAGGTGCGGGCGGCCCGGGTGCTCCTCACGGACGGCCTTTTCATGGATGCGGCCCTTCGGGCGGCGGAGGCGGCCCGGAAGGCGTCCGTCCCCGTGGTGGTGGACGCGGGAAGCCTCCGGGACGGCATGCTGGAACTGGCCCGGAGAAGCGATCATTTCATCGCGTCCGAGACCTTCGCCCGGTCTCTCGTGGGGGAATCGAACCCCGAGGAAGCGTGCCGGAAACTGGCCGAACTGGGCCCTCAGGTGGTGGGCGTGACCCTGGGGCCGCGGGGATCGGTCTTCCATGCCGATGGACTCTTTTTCCGGGAGCCCGCCTTTCCGGTGGAGGCCGTGGACACCACCGGGTGCGGCGACGTGTTCCACGGGGCCTATGTGTACGGACTTTTGCGGGGCTGGCCCCTGGAGCGCCGGGTGCGTTTCGCGTCCTGGGCCGCGGCCCGGGTGGCCACCCGGCTGGGAGGCCGCGCGGGCATCCCTTGGCCTTCCCAATTCCCCCAAGAATTTGCCGCATCCTTCTAGTTTCCATTGACGCTTCTTCGAATTCCTTCGCGGTTCTCTTTCATATGAAGGGGAGAATCCTCATGCCATGGGAATACCTGATCGTTTGGGTGCTGCTGGCGGGGGCGGCCGTGGCAAATGGACTGCTCCGGGAATTCACCTACGGGAGACGGCTGGGCGAACTTCGGTCCCATCAGATCTCCTCGGTCCTGGCCATGGTGCTCTTCGGCCTCATCATCGCCACCGCCGGCCATGTGCGGCCCTTGGCGTCCCTTTCCCAGGCCGTCCGGGTGGGAACGGCGTGGATCGTCATGACGGTGGCCTTTGAGTTCGGGTTCGGGCATTATGGGGCGGGCCATTCGTGGGAGCGTCTTTGGGCGGACTACAATTTGTGTCGCGGCCGCCTGTGGCTTTTGGTGCTCCTTTGGATCGGAGCGGCTCCCGCCCTGGTCTTCTGGTGGAACCGGGGGTAATGTCCCCCGGCTCCCGAACCCCGGCTCCCGAACCCCGGCTCCCGAACCCCGGCTCCCGGACCACGGCTCCCGGACCACGGATTACGGACCACGGATCACGGATTACGGATTACGGATCACGAAAAGACGGAGAAGAGGCCATGATTCCTTTGGCGAGCGATACGGAAACCAAACCCACGGAAGCCATGCGCCGGGCCATGGCGGCGGCGGAGGTGGGCGACGAGCAGAAGGGCGAAGACCCCACGGTGAACCGCCTGCTGGAGCGCGTCTGTGATCTTCTGGGAAAGGAAGCCGCGCTCTTTCTTCCCGGCGGCACCATGTGCAACCTGGTGGCCCTCAAGACCCACACCCAACCCGGCGACGCGGTGCTGGCCGACCACATGGCCCACATCCTCCGGGCCGAATCGGGAGGTTCGCCCTTCGCCTCCGGGGTGTTGATGGAGCCCATCCCCAGCGAGCGCGGAATCTTCACGCCCGAGGCCCTGGAAGAGGCCTACAACAAGGTGCGTACGGCTCCCTGGCCCTATGCGCCCACGCCCCGGCTGGTGTGCGTGGAACAGACCCATAACTTCGGGGGCGGTACGGTGTGGCGGCTGGACGAGCTGAGGGCGGTGCACGACAAGGCCCGTGAGTTGGGCCTGGCGCTTCACATGGACGGCGCGCGCCTTCTGAACGCCGTGGTGGCCTCCGGCGTGTCGGCCCGGGAATTTGCGGCCTGCGTGGATTCGGTCTGGATCGATTTCACCAAGGGGCTGGGCGCTCCCGTGGGAGCCGTGCTGGCCGGATCGGCCGACTTCATCGCCCGGGCGCGCCTCTACAAGCACATGTTCGGCGGCGCCATGCGCCAGGCGGGGATCGTGGCCGCCGGGTGCTTGCACGCCCTGGACCACCACGTGGAGCGGCTGGCCCAAGACCACGAAAACGCCCGGCGCCTGGCCCGCGGCCTTTCAAAGATCCCGGGCATCCGGGTGCTCACCCCCGAGCCGGAAACCAACATGGTCTTCTTCGAAATCCCGGGGCTTGCCCTGGACGTTCCGGCCTTCACGGCGGAAGCCAAAAGGCGGGGCGTTTCCCTGGTGGGCATCGGTTCCGGCATCCGGGCCGTGACCCACCTGGATGTGTCCGGGGAAGACATCGACCGGGCGGTGGCCGTCATCGCCCAGATCGCCGGGAAAGGTGCGTGACGGGAGCGAGTGAAGGCCGCTGATCGTAGATTTATTCTACGGCCAGGGAAGCGATGGCCAGGGGAGTGAGCAGGAGAGGCCGGCTCGGCACCTTCACCGGCAAACCCAGTTCGCGGGCAAAAACGGTCTCGATTCCTTCCAGGCAGCACGTACCGCCCGAGAGGATGATTTCCTGGACGCCATGGCCCGCGATGTGGCCCGAGACGATGTCGCAGATGCGTTGGAGCGTGGGGCGGGCCAGATCCAGGATGGTCGGGTCGCCCGCCACGCGCTTCTTTTCTTCCGCCTCATGGAAAGACAGCCCGTACCGGCCGGCGATCACCAGGGTGATGTGGGTGCCGCCGGTGGGCTCGTCGCCGCTGAAGATCACCCGGCCCCGGCTCAGGACGGCCGTACCGGTGGTGCCTCCGCCGATATCCACCACGGCTGCCTTGTCGAGGCTGAGGAGACGTCCCACACAACTGGGCTCATCCATGACCCGAACCACATCCAAACCGGCTGTTTCCAAAATGTTGGTGGAAAGCCTGGCGTCGGTTCCCGGGGGAAAGGAGGTGGACGCGCTTGTGATGGCCACGCCCAAACGGGCCTCGGCCTTCTGAACCAGCCGCCGCACGATGTCCACCGCGCCGACGAAATCCACCACCACGCCGTCCCGGACCACCTGGGCCCATTCCAGGAAGGCCGCCACGGGTCGGCCGCGATCGTCCACCACCATCAGGACCACGTCGGCCGTTCCCAGATCCACGCCCACGTGGAAGGGCCCGTCATAAGGTGCCGACTCCTCGCAGTTGAGGACTCGGTCGGCCTCCTCCAACAGGATGTTGACCTCTTGCCAGCTTCTGCCCATGGAATCACACAATCCGGAAGCTTCCCACCAGGGTGCATCGGCGCAGCCGCACGAAGGTGCGTGCGTTGGTGACGCCTTCGCCCGTGGGGGTACTGATGGTCATGGACGTCCAGCCTTCTCCGCCGGCTCCCAGCCCCGCCAGGTGCGGTCCGTTCTTGACGAACAGACTGGTGTTGACCCGGGTGGCCATGATGTCCATGTGGTCGATGTTGCGGGAATGGAGCCCCGCCGTGTGGCGCAGGCCACGCTCCAGGATCTGGGCCCATTCCAGGGCTTCCTCGAAATCCCTGGCTCGAAGCAAAGGGAGCAGGGGCATCATCTGTTCCACGCGGGCAAACACGTGGTCCAGGTCCCGGCCCACGTCCACAAAGAGAAGCCGGGTTTCCCGGGGCACGGAAAATCCGCCCGCTTCGGCGAGCTTGTAAGCATCCCGGCCGACCCATTGGGGGTTGGGGCGGGCGTTGGGGCCCGGATAGTCGAGCAAGACCGCGCGCGCAACGGCTTCGGCCTGCTGAGGCGTGATCTCCACCGCCCCGCATCGCTTCAGTTCGGCCTTGAACGGGTCGGCGATGGATTCCACGGCGATGATTTCCTTCTCGTCGCAGCAGATGATGTTGTTGTCGAAGGAGGCGCCGTCATAGATGCTTTGAGCCGCTCGTGCCAGGTCGGCCGTCTCGTCCACCACCACCGGCGGGTTGCCGGCCCCGGCGGCTATGAGCCGCTTGTTGGTGGCTTTCCTGGCCGCCTCCACCACGGCCTCCCCACCGGTGACCACCAGCAGATGAATCCCGGGAAAGGTGAAGAGCTGCTGGGCCACTTGGATGCTGGGTTCCCGCACACAGGTGAGCAGGTTGGAGATCCCGGTTTCCTCGTGGATGGCCTGGTTCAGCATGCGGATGGTCTCCTGGCTCACCCTCTTGGCGGACGGATGCGGGGCGAAGACCACCGCGTTGCCGCCCGAGAGCATGCTGATGGCGTTGTTGATGACCGTGGCCGCCGGGTTGGTGGACGGTGTCACGGAGGCGATCACCCCCCAAGGGGCGTTTTCGATGAGGGTGAGGCCCGCGTCCCCCGTGATGGCGCTGGGATGGAGGATTTCCGGGCCCGGGGTGCGCTCGGCCACCAGCAGGTTCTTTTTGACCTTGTCCTCCACGCGGCCCATGCCGGTTTCTTCCACAGCCATTTCCGCCAGCCTGCGGGCGTTGGCCCGTGCGGCCCGGCGGATGACCGCTACCACCCGTTCCCTCATGGCCACCGTGCCGATACGCGGGTAGGCCTCCCGGGCCGCCGCCACCGCGTCTTCCAGCCTTTCAAAGACCCCCCAGTCCCCTTGGGCGCTCCCGGGGCGTTGGGTTGGGGCTGCAGGGGCCTCATGGGTCAGTTGCAGGATCACCTGCTGGACAATGTTCTCTATGTCTTCCTGTCGAAGAGCCATGATGACATCCCTTCACATGGTCAGATGCTATTTTTGGTAAAGCGATCGGCCTTGGGAGGAAACCTGGTCCACGATGCCGATGACGCTCAGGTCCACCGGAACGGGTTTCTCCAGGATCTTCCGGGCCGAAGAGCCCCGGGCCAGCAGGACGATTTCGCCCTCTCCGGCTCCCAGCGTATCCGCAGCCACCTGGCCCGAGTACAAGACGCGGCCCTGCCCGTCCACCACGTCCACCAGAAGAAGCGTCAGGTGCGGCATGGAGGGATCACGGACCGTGGCCACCACCTGTCCCACCACCTTCCCCAATTCCATTGTTCAATCTCCGCGCATCCGGGCCCGGCACGTGCGGGTCCTTTTTTTCGGGGCTTGACAACTCCTGGGCAAATCGTGCGGCTAGGGGCGCCGGATGGGAAAGACGGCTTCCAGGTCGGCATGGGGCCGCGGGATCACGTGAGCCGCCACCACCTCGCCCACTCGCTTGGCCGCCGCGACCCCGGCATCCACGGCGGCCTTGCAGGCCGCCACATCGCCGCGAACCATGACGGTCACCAGTCCCGCACCGACCCGCTCAAAGCCCACCAGATCCACCCGGGCGGCCTTTGTCATGGCATCCGCCGCCTCGATAAGGGCCGTCATGCCTTTGGTTTCAATGATTCCCAATGCGTCCATGCGTGTGACTCCTTCTTTTCCCGCCCGGCCTATTTATCCGCCTTGGCGGCTTTCTTTTCCGGTTTGGTCCGGTGCGATGCACCTTTTTCCACGATGGAAGGAACCTGTTGGGACAGGTAGCCTTCCAGGCTGTTGTCGGGACGTGCGATCAGATTGGTGGCCACCACCTGGCCCAGGCGGGCCGCCGCTGCCTTGCCCGCGTCCACGGCCGCCATGCAGGACGCCAGATCCCCTTCGCAGATGACGGAGATCAATCCCGCGTCGGCATTGGCCACGGTCTTGATGCGAACGGAGGCGGCCTTGCTCATGGCGTCCGCCACTTCCACCGCCGTCACCAGCCCGATGGTTTCCACGAATCCCAGTGAATCATTACCGGCCATCTTCTTCTCCTGTTCCATGAACCCGTTGCATTCCCGGGTCAAAGGATGTGCTGAAAGACTTGCGGGTCGAGGCTGGGAATGACCGTCCGGCGCACCAGAAGGCCGCTTCGAGCCGCTTCCGCCGCTCCCGCCTCCACCGACGCCTCCACGGCGGCCACATCCCCGTGAAGGAGCACGTACGCCTTGCCTCCCAGGCCCATGGCCATGCGGACTTCCAGAAGATGGACGTCCGCGGCCTTGACCGCCTGGTCGGCGGCCGCCACGGCACTGGCCGCCGAGAAGGTTTCCAGAACGCCCAGGGCGCCCCGGCTGTCCTGGAGATCCACGGCGCAGGAAAGTGCGGCCACCACCGCAGGGTGAATCCGGGGGATGAGGAAATGGTCCACCACCGAGTCGGCGCCCGCCTGAAGGCCGGCATCCACGGAAGCCTGGACGGCCGCCACCTCGCCGTGGACGGCGGACACGAATTTGCCCGGGCAGATGGTCTTCATGAAAAGGACCTGGACCGAGGCGGCCTTGACCATGTGGTCGGAAGCGTCGATGCCGGCGGCGATGCTGTTGAATTCCACCATGCCGACGGCCTGCAATTCGATTGTCATGATGGCTCTCCCGTAATGGTAACGGCGTCGTCCACGGCGGTGACCACACCCGACAGGGACGCATGGACGCAAGCCCCCAAGGCGCCCGGCGGAATGGCTCCCACAGGCTCGCCGACCGAAACCCGATCTCCCGGCTTCACGAGCGGCTGCGCCGGAGCGCCGATGTGCTGTCGCAAGGGCACGCGCACCCGGGCGGGCTTCAGTTCTCCGAGAAATTCCGGATGCAGGTCCATGTAGCGGGCGATGTCCAGCTTGATGGCCAGCCGCGTAACGGGGATCTTGCGGTAGCCCCGCAGCGCGGCCTGGGACGGTTTCACGCGGCGGGGTTCGGGAAAGGCCACGCGGTTTTCCCGGAAACGCACCTTGAGGGCTGCGTTCAGGCGCCGCGGGGACAAATGCATGGGGCAGCTGAACAGCTCGCAAAGTCCGCACTCGCTGCAGAGAAGGGCCTGGAGCGATCCCGGTGCGGCCTCGGGTCCGCCACCTCCCAAAGCCCGCATGACCTTGTGGGTCTGGAAGTCGTGCCCGATGAGATACCGTGGGCACAGGTCCGTGCAATAGCGGCACTGGATGCAGGCTGTGGCGGCCCGTCGTGCCATGACCTCCAGCGACAGGGTGGCCCGTCGGTGGAGATAGTGGTCCCGGGGGATCAGGATCACTCCCCCCAGGGTCTTGGTGACCACGGTGGAAGCCGCCTGCTTGGGGTCGTCCACGACACGGCCCATCATGGGACCGCCCAGAATATAGACGGGATCTTCGACGGCCGCCCCGCCGCAGGCCTCCACCAGATCCGACAAGGGCGTTCCCAACGGCACGTTCCAGATGGCCGGCCGGGCCACCTCACCGGTGACGGTGACCAGCCGATGGGTCACGGGTTTGCCGTCCAGGGCGTCGGTCAAGGACACCAGGGTTCCCACATTGGCCACCAGAGCCCCCACATCCTTGGGAAGACCCAAGGGCGGAACGGATCGACCGGTTACCTCGTAGATGAGAACCTGCTCGTCCCCGGCCGGGTAGAAATCATCCAGAAGAGCCAGTTCCAGGTCGGTCCCCGCCATGGCCCTTTGGAGCCGTTCCGCTACGCGCACGTACTTTCCCTTGATGGCGATGACACCTCGACGCGCGCCCACGGCCGTCTTCAGGGTCCTCAGGGCCCGCACCAAATCCTCGGCCCGGGCCTCCATCAGATGCTTGTCCGAATGGAGCAGCGGTTCGCACTCGCACCCATTGGCGATCACCGTTTCCACTTCGGTGTCGTACTTCACATGGGCCGGGAAGCCGGCGCCTCCCTGGCCCACGATGCCGGCGGTGCGGACGCACTCCACCAGTTGCGACTTGTCCATGTCGCCTCTCGTTTCCATCTTCCCGGGAAATCCCTCTTCGGAACGTTCCCGACGTTTCTCGCTCTGCTACTTCTTGGGAAGTTCGATGGGGAACACTTCGCCCAGGTCACCGTGGGGCCGAGGAATGACGTGGACGGCCACCACTTCCCCGACTCGCTGCGCCGCCGCGGCCCCCGCATCGGTGGCTGCCTTGCAGGCGGCCACGTCCCCGCGAACGATGGCGGTCACGAGCCCGGCGCCGATGGCCTTGTAGCCCACGAGTTTCACGCGGGCGGCCTTGACCATCGCGTCGGCCGCTTCAATCAGGGCGGTGAGCCCCTTGGTTTCGATCATGCCCAAAGCATCCATGATCAGCCTCCTTGAGTAAGTTAGTTGGGATGTTTCCTCACAGGTGGGCACGCCTAGGCGGCGTGCTGGGTCACCATGGCCCCCCGCTCCAGGCACAGGGCGATGATGGCCAATTGGTATATATCTTCCGCGCTGCAGCCCCGGGAAAGATCGTGCCATCCGCCTTCGAACCCCTGCAGAAAGGGACCGATGGCCCGGTAGCCGGCCAGACGCTGCACCATCTTGTAGCCGATGTTTCCTGCTTCCAAGGACGGGAAAATGAGGACGTTGGCCCGCCCCTGGAGGGTGCTGCCGGGGGCCTTGAGGGCCGAAACGTCCGGGACGGTGGCCGCATCGAACTGGAGCTCTCCGTCCACCATCAGGTCCGGAGCCCGCTCCTGGAGCAGACGGGTGGCGTCGGCGATCAATCGCGCCCGCGGGTGCAGGGCGCTGCCCTTGGTGGAAAAGGACAAGAGGGCTACGCGCGGTTCTTCCTTGAGAAGCCGTCGCGCCTGTTCCGCCGAGGCCATGGCGATGTCGGCCAGGACGGGCGCCGTGGGCTCGGGCACAACGGCACAGTCCGCAAAGATGAAACGGCGCTTGCCGTCGGGCGAGATCATGAGAAAGAAACTGGAGACCGTCCGGATGCCCGGCTTCCGATCGAGGACCGCCAGCCCGGCCCGCAGCACGTCGGCGGTGGCGGAAAGATTGCCGGCCAGTCCTGCGTGCACGTCCTTTCGTCGTACCAGCATGGCCGCCGCCGCCAGGGGGCACCGCATGGCCTTCGCGGCCTGCTCTTCGGTGATTTCCTTTCCCTTGGCCTTGCGAAGAGCCAGGAACTCCTCCACGTTTTCCGCCAATCGAGCGGGACTGGCGGGGTCCACCACGGTGAAGGCCGACCGAAAAAAGCCTTCGGCGTTCATCTTGGTGCGCAAGGCAAAGGGAGACTGCACCAATACCGGATGGGCCAGCCGTTCCTTTTCAAGCCGGGCGGCCGCTTCCCAAACGCGGCGGTCCAAGGAGTCGGGGAAAGCCACCAGGCCGGGGTTCCGCCGGCACTGATCGCGACATTCTTCCAGGATGTCCGCTCGGGAGACGGTGTTCCGGTCGATGGAAGGTGTCATGGCGTGCGGCTTCCCCTTCCTAGAGCGCGTTGATGCATGCCAGGCGGACCCGGGAGGGCGCGCTGTAGAGGACCTTTACGCCTTCCGGGAGGTAGAGCATATCACCGGGCTTGGCTTTGAGAGTACGTCCGCCCACGGTCAGGTGGAGTTCTCCCTCGAGCACCACCTGGATTTCCGGGCTCTCCACGGTCCGGCGAAAAGAGGCCTGCTCCCAGGCCATGTAGGCGCCGGCCAGTTTCTGTTCATCCCCGCCCAGGACCCCCGTGACCAGGACCTTTTCCCCGATGGGCGGGGCATCGGCTTCGTGGGCCAAGGCGTGGGACGCGTCCACGAAAACCACGCCGCCCAGGCGGGAGTCCGGTTCGGCTGTCGGGGCCGGCTCCCCATCGGTCATCCGGCTGCCGACCAGTCGGGCCACCACGTCCTTCAATCGCTCCGGGTCCACGTGGCCCTCCAGACGTTCGCAAACGCGACGGATCACTTCTTCCACCAAGTGCCGATCGTCGGCGGGGGCTTCGGTCTCGGGGGCGTTTTCGCCTTTGGCCAGGGGGCATGCGGCCGGGAGGGGGGCGGGGGAGCCGTCTTCCAGGATGCGGATTTCCAGCCTTTCGGCCAGATCCAGGGCGGCGGGCGTGACGATGAAGCGATCCCGCGGTGCGACGATGTGATCCTTACCCGCGTCGGCAGCCGCCTGCACGTCGGAGACGGTAACCAGCTCCTTTCCCATCTTCTTCCTCCCCTCTCTACAGCGATTTGCAACCGGATCGTCCTTCGCCCGGTTTCATTTCCTGGTGCGCCTAGAGGTTGAGCGCCCCTAGGCGCCTGTCCGAGAACGCCGCAGATGGCCTCTTTTCTCGTAGCGCAGCCCTCCAGGGCTGCGGAAGAACCCCCGAAGGTTGGATAGGCCATCGCATATTTCCTGTAATTCATGAAGTTGCGATGGCCCTTCCCGTGGGGCTAAAGCCCCGCGGCTACGAAAAGAGGGGCCATAGCTCGGGCTCTTAACTCGGAGAGCCATTGTCGGACAGGCTTCTAAGGCGCCCCTTCCCTTCGGCGACGGCAGGGCCCCCTTGCGGGCGTCGCCGAGGGCCTGAGCAAATAGCGGGCCAACATGCAGGGGCGTGGGCGGGTCGGAAACCATAGGCCTTCACGCTACCCCTCATACAAGGGTCTCGAACGTTCTCCGCTCATGCGGGATCCAGGCAAGACGGGCGCGCTTGTCCGCTCGGCATAGGGGATGTCTTTTTAGATGTTGCAGGTGTGCAACCATAGGGAGGGCGGCGAGATCGTGCTTGTGCGGACATGCACTTGAAGGGGCGGGGAGACCGGGGCGTGGAAAGGCACCCTGTGAGGGTTGCACAAGTGCAACCGGTCACAAAAGCGCACGTTGCAGAGCGGCAACGTCAGGCGCGACGGCGAGGGAGGAACCCGTCCGTTGGGGGCTTCTCCCAGGCGTGGGCCAAGGCCGCTCCTGCTATTCAAAGCCTCAACCGAGCGATTTGTCTTCGGGTGTCTCTTTCACCGCGTGATTAGCGGGCGGGGATAAGCCCCGCCCCTACCCATTGGGTCCGTGAGTTTTGTAGGGACGGGCTTTACGCCCGCCCTTCAAGACCTGCCCATGAGAAAGAATCGTCACACTCAGGCAAAAGATTCGCGTTCGTTGGCGGTTGCTCTTCCCATTAGGCCCCATCACGGTCGGCCCGGGACAACGAAGGATGAAACGCACCTTGGGAATCGAGACCCCTTTAGGGGCCAATGATTATTCGCCCCTACAAGCCGGGCGCTCGAACGATACGAGGTCGCGTTTCACAAAAAAATGCTCCTTTTTCTCGCTTGTCTGCTATGGTCCCCCACTCCGAACGACCGGGTGGGGGAATGGGTGGCACGGGTATTGCTCATTCCACGGGCACCGCACAACGCCGGCAACCCCGAAGGCATCGGGGAACTGGGGATGATTCGAGCGGTCCCCTTTATGGGTTTGGGAGAAGAGGCAAGTGGTGGAAGTGAGTCAAGAGGTAGGAATGTTGGAAAGGTTGAGAGGAGGAGTCTTTATGTTCAGGCGTGTTGTGTCTCTGGCAAGTTGTCTTTTTATCCTCATGGGGTGCGGCCTGGCGGCTGCGGCCCAGTATGAACTGAAGATCCAGACGGCCGTTCCCAGCTCCAGCATGTACTTCAAGACCATGGAACGGCTGGGTGAGCGGATCGAAAAACTTTCCGGCGGCGAAATCAAGGTGGAAGTGTTTGCCGACGGGGCCATCGTCAAGGCCTTCGAAATCCTGGACGCGGTGAGCGACGGCATCGTCAACGGAGGCCAGGCGTGGACCCATTACTGGTCGGGCAAGAATCCCACCGGCCTTCTGTTCGCCGCTCCCACGGCCGGTTTGGGTAAGGGGCTGGACCAGGCGGCTCTGCTTTCCTGGGCTTGGGAAGGGGACGGCCACAAGTTGTTAAATGAATATTATCAGAAGGTTCTGGGTGCGGACATTGTGGCCTGGATGTGCATGCCCATGGGTCCGGAGCCCTTCGGTTGGTTTCCCAAAAAGTTCGAGTCCATGGAAGAGCTGACCAAGATGAAGTTCCGTTCACCTCCGGGAATTCCGTCCGAAAGTTTCCGTGAAATCGGGATGCCGGTCGTGTCCATGCCTGGTAGCGAAATTGTCCCCGCGGCCCAGCGCGGCGTGATCGACGCGGCCGAATGGATCAGCCCCGGCGACGACCTGTACCTGGGCCTGGCGGACGTGTGGAAGCACTACTACATCCAGGGCCTGCACCAGGTGGATTCCATCGGCGACGTGTACATCAACAAGGAATGGTTCGAGAGCCTTCCGGAACGGCTCCAGGTGGTCATCCAGGAATCCATGAAGGCGGCGGTGGCCGATCAGATCAACATGAATGTGAGCGTCAACAGCGCGGCCATCAAGAAGCTGGTGGACGAAAAGGGCGTGCAGCTCCATGAAACGCCGGAAGACTATTACAAGGCCTACATGAAGGCCACCACCAAGATCCTGGACAAGTATTCCGAAAAGGATCCCTTCTTCAAGGAGGTGCGCGCCTCCTTGGAAGACTGGGCGGATCTGACCGTCCCCTACCAGGTTCAGGTGAACGGTGCCTACTACAAGATGGGCAAGACCGCTCTGGAGGCCGGTGCCGTCAAGTAACGGACGCCACCCAAGGTGTAGGGAAGAGATGGAAGCCGGGCGGGGCCTGCCCCGCCCGGACATCGAAAAACGATAGCAAACAGATAGGTGATCTCGTGTCTCACGCATCGACCACAACCATGAGGGGACCTGCCCCGGCGGCCCGGCGCCTGGTTGAAATCCTGGATGGGATCAGTGTCGTCACCGGAAAGGCCTCCTCCGTCCTCGTGCTGCCCATGATGTGTATCCTGGTCTACGAGGTGGTCTCCAGGTACTTCTTCAACGCCCCCACCATCTGGGCGGGCGACCTGGCCCTCATCCTCTACGGGATCTACTTCATGGTGGCGTCTCCCTTCTGTCTCAAGGACGGCATGCACATTCGGACCGATTTTCTCTACAACCGATGGTCCACGAAAACCAAGGGCCTGGTGGACACCATCATCTACGTCTTCCTCTACCTGCCCACCCATGTGGTCTTTCTGGAGATCGGCTGGAAGTATTTTTACAAATCCTTCAAGCAGAACGAATCCATCGTCTCCAGCCCGTGGATGCCCATCATCTGGCCCATGAAGTTCGCCATTCCCCTGAGCGTCTTCCTCATGATCCTGCAGGGCCTGTCGGAGACCATCAAGAGCTACTACGCATGGCGTCACGGCGTCTTCTACTGGGAAAGCAACCCGCACGGCGGCCCGTCCGAAGAGGGCGACGCCTGTGAGGCGCAGGCTTAGGGAGAATCACCATGGAAATGACCTTCAACGAAATGCTGGGGATGCTGTCCCTGGTGGGGCTTTTGCTCGCGTTTGTCAGCGGATTTCCCATCTCCTTCACCATGATGTTCATCGGCTTGGCCTTCGGGTACCTGGGGATCGGCAAGCTGGTGTTTCATCTGATGAACATCCAATTCTACCAGGTTATGAGCGACCCGGTCCTGGGTGCCATCCCCTTCTTCCTCTTCATGGGCTACATCCTGGAGAGCGCCGGGTTGATGGACAACCTCTTTCACTCCATCCAAAAGCTGCTGGCCCCGGTGCCCGGTTCCCTCTATCTGGCCATCATCATCACGGCCACCATCTTCGCGGCGGCCACCGGCATCGTGGGATCGTCCATCACGCTCCTTTGCATGATGGCCGGGCCCGCCATGGCTCGCAGCAACTACGACATCCGCATGGGAGCGGGAGCCATCGCCGCGGGCGGCACCCTGGGGATCCTGATCCCGCCGTCCATCATGCTGGTGGTCATGGGGCCGCTCATGGGCGTTCCGGTAACGGATCTCTTTGCCGGCGCCGTCATCCCGGGTCTCCTGCTTTCGGGTATCTACGTGGCCTACTCTCTCATCCGATGCTTCTTTCAGCCCCAGTACGGGCCGCCTTTGGCCAAGGAACTGCGCGCGGAATCCATGGGGGCTCTGGTGGTGGACCTGATCAAGGGCGTGGTGCCCCTCATTTTGCTCATCGGAGCCACCCTGGGAAGCATCCTGGCCGGACTGGCCACACCCACGGAAGCGTCGGCCTGCGGAGCCCTCGGCGCGTTCCTGCTGGTGGTCTGCTACGGCAAGTTCAAATGGGAAAACCTGAAAGGTGCCATGTACTCCACGGCCAAGTTGTCGGCCATGATCCTCGTCATGATCGCCGCCTCCAATTTCTACGGTTCCGTCTTTTCCCGACTGGGTGGCGCGGGGTGGCTTTCCAATCAGCTGGTCAGCATGAGCCTCCCGCCCATGGGCATGGTGATCCTGATCATGGGTCTGGTCTTCCTGCTGGGCTGGGCCATGGAATGGGTACCCATCGTGCTCATCATCCTTCCCATCATGATGCCCACCGTGAAGGCCCTGGGCATCGATCCGCTGTGGTTCGCCATCGTCTATGCGGTAACCCTGCAAACGTCGTGGCTGACTCCGCCGGTGGCTCTCAGTTGCTACTTCATCAAGGGCTGTCTGCCCCATTGGCAGCTCTCTGACATCTATCGTGGAATGTTCCAGTACATCGCCTGTCAGGCAGCGGGTATCGCCTTGATCCTCATGTTCCCGAGCATCGTCACCTGGCTCCCCAGTATTATCGGTAAGTAGGAGTGGGCGATCGAGGTCTTGGAACGGCACAAGCGCACCGCGTGACGTCTCAGAAAGAATCGTAAGGTCGGGTGCGGCGGCCCAGGCCGCCCCGCCCGGGAGGATCCCAACAGGACCGGATGCGCGCACCGGGGACCTGAAACACTCCAGGTGCGTCCATGAAAGCAGGCATTCGTCCGAGTGTGAAGAGCCTGCCCAAAGGCCCTGCTGTAGAGGACCTCCCTCTCCGAAGTGTACCCGGACGGCGTGTTTCAAATGGCATCGGTTGCATGGAAACTGAGCCAGGAAAGGAGCCTAAAATGTTGGAATGTTGCCTGTCGCCCCAAGAACAGTTCATTCAGGACCAACTGGAAGGTAAGGAAAATCATCTCAGGAAGCAGCGGGCCCATGCCCGGGCGTTTCGAATCCTGGATCGCATCAGCGGCTTGACGCCCAAGGTGGATGTGCAACGCGGTCGGCTTTTCACCGAATCCATGCGAGAAACCGAAGGGCAGCCTCTGGTATTGCGCTGGGCCAAGGCCATGATGCACATCGCCAAGAACATCGAGGTCTACATCGACGACGACCAGCTGCTGGCCGGGCGGGCCGGTGCCCAGGGCCGCTACGGGATCCTCTATCCGGAACTGGACGGGGATTTTCTCGATGTGGCCATCGAACAGCTCTCCCAGCGGGAGGTGTCCCCGTTCATCGTGGACCCGGAGGACGCCCGGGTCATCGCGGAAGAGATCGCTCCCTATTGGAAGGGAAAGACCTACCATGAGGCCTTGGCCAAGGCCCTTCCTGAAGAGACGTTGCCGCTGACGTACAAGCCGGAAAACGTTCTGGAATCCCGGTACATCGTGAACGAAACCTCCTCCTTCCGATCCTCGCTCCAGTGGGTACACGACTACGAGAAGGTCTTGAAGCGGGGGTTCGGAGGCATCAAGAAGGAAGCCCAGGAAAGGCTGGCGGCCCTGGACCCCTTCAGCCCGGACGACAACGTTCGCAAGAAACCCTTCCTGGAAGCCGTCATCTTGGTGTGCGACGCCATCATTCTGTGGGCCAATCGCCACGCGGATCTGGCGGCGCGCATGGCCCAGACGGAGACCAACCCGGAAAGGAAGAGGGAGCTGGAACAGATCGCGGAAATCTGCCGGCACGTGCCGGAGCATCCGGCCCGCAATTTCCGGGAAGCCATGCAGTCCCAGTGGTTCACCCAGATGTTCAGCCGTCTGGAACAGAAGACCGGCACCATCATCTCCAACGGCCGCATGGACCAGTACCTGTACCCCTACTACAAGGCCGACGTAGAAGCCGGGGTGCTGGACGAAGAGCAGGCCATTGAGCTTTTTGAGTGCATGTGGGTGGGCATGGCCCAGTTCATCGACCTTTACCTCTCTCCCACCGGCGGGGCCTTCAACGAAGGCTACGCCCACTGGGAAGCGGTGACCATCGGCGGGCAGACCAAGGACGGTCGCGACGCCACCAACGATCTGACCTATCTGCTTCTCCGATCCAAGCGGGAGTTCCCGCTGCACTATCCCGATCTGGCGGCCCGGATCCATGCCCGCTCACCCAAGCGGTACCTGTGGGAAGTGGCGGAAACCATCAAGGAGGGATCCGGCTTTCCCAAGCTGATCAACGATGAGGAAGTGATCCCGCTGCATCTTTCCAAGGGGGCCACCTTCGAGGAGATCTACGACTACGCCGTGAGCGGCTGCGCCGAGGTGCGCATGCCCAACCGGGACACCTACACCAGCGGCTGCGCCTACATCAACTTCGCCGCCGCCCTGGAAATGGCCCTCTACGGCGGGCGGATGCTCAAGTACGGCGACGAGGTCATCGGGCTGCCCACGGCGGATCCCACCCGGTTCGCCACTTGGGACGAGTTCTGGAGCGCCTATCTGGCCCAGCAGCTCAACCTCATCAAGCATGCCTTCATCCAGCAGAAGATCATCATCGATCTTCGGGCGCGGCACTTTGCGACTCCTTTCGGGTCCGCCCTCCACGACCTGTGCATGGAAAACTGCATCGATCTGCACCAGCCCAAGATCGAGGGCGGGATTGACCTGGGCTACTTCGAGTGCATCGGATACGCCACGGTGGTGGATTCGCTGGCCGCCATCAAGAAGCTGGTCTTCGAGGAGAAGAAGGTGGGCATGGCGGAACTGCTGGAGGCCCTGCGCAACAACTTCCAGGGCCGCGAGGATCTGCGCGCCATGCTCCGCAACTGCCCGAGCTACGGCAACAACGACCCGTACGCCGATGAGATCGCCAAGGAGATCGATCGGCAGTCGGTGGAGTTCACCAAGAAGTACGCCAAGGAAGTGGGCGTGCACCTGGATCTGCGGTATGTGCCTTTCACGAGCCACGTACCCTTCGGCAAGGTGGTGAGCGCCACGCCCAACGGACGCCTGGCCTACACCCCGCTGAGTGACGGCTCGTCGGCCTCCCAGGGAGCGGACGTGAACGGCCCCACGGCCATCCTCATGTCCAACTTCATGTCCAAGAACTACAACTACAGGGAGAGGGCCGCACGGCTTCTCAACATCAAGTTCACCCCCGGCTGCGTGGCGGGGGACGAAGGAACGGAAAAACTCGTCTCCTTCATCAAGACGTGGTGCGACCTTCGCCTGTGGCATATCCAGTTCAACATCATCAACAAGGAAACTTTGCTGGCGGCCCAGAAGAATCCGGAACGCTATCGGAACCTGATCGTTCGGATCGCCGGCTACAGCGCCTACTTCTGCGATCTGTCCAAGGATCTCCAGGACGATCTCATCGCCCGGACAGGCCATACGCAGATCTAAGAGGGGACGGAGAGGACCCGGGGGCTTGGCCACGGGCCCCCGGGTTTTTCGAAAGTTCGGGCCGATAAAGGACGAAAACGGTGAGTGCACAAACCGATCGGAACACCAAGGGCATTCTATTCAACATCCAGAAATACTCGGTCCATGACGGTCCGGGAATCCGCACCATCCTGTTCCTGAAGGGCTGCAGCCTGAGGTGCCGTTGGTGCAGCAATCCGGAATCCCAATCCGCCGTCCCGGAGCTGGCTTTCAACCGGGACAAGTGCCTGGGTGAGGAGCATTGCCAGCGGTGTCACCATGTGTGCCGCAACCAGGCCCTGGGTGTGGCCCAGGACGGTAAGATGGTGTGGAATCCGGATAACTGTCGGCAATGCCACGCCTGCGCGGAGGCGTGTCCCAACAAGGCCCTGATCGTCTACGGGTATGAAATGACCGTCGACCAGGCGCTCCGACGGGTCGAGGAAGACGAGGCGTTCTATTCCCGATCCGGTGGGGGGCTGACCCTGAGCGGCGGGGAGCCCCTGGTGCAGGCAGAGTTCGCCCTTGCCCTTCTCCGGGAGGCGAAGCGCCGCCGGATCCATACCTGCGTGGAAACCTGCGGAATGGTTCCCTGGAAAGTTCTCCGGGAGGCTGCACAATGCCTGGATCACGTGCTCTACGACGTGAAACTGGCCGATTCCGAACGGCACCGTGCCGCCACCGGAGCGGGCAACGAGGTGATTCTGGAAAACCTGCACCGCCTGAGGCGGGAATTTCCGAATTTGCCGATCACCGTGCGCACTCCCGTCATCCCGGGGATCAACGACAAGCCGGAAGACATCCGCGCCATTGCGCAAATCGTTAAAGAGCTGGGAGGCGTTCATTACGAGCTTCTGGGCTATCACCGAATGGGAACGCCCAAGTACGTTTACTTGGGACGCGCCTACGAGCTGACCGAGCCGAATTTGCCCGAAGGGCGACTGGAAGAGCTGAGGGCTCTGGCAAAGCGGGTTTTAGAGGATGGCGAAGCGGCGCCTCGAGGCCTGTGCGCCTGAACCTGGCAGGCCTGTGTCTTTGACCGGTTAGAGGCAGGGGGGCAGGGCCGGCCTGCAGTGGCCCTGGGATCCTTTCGGGCCGTGACCTTGCACCGTCCGGGTGCGGGAGCTGTAGGGGCGAATGATCATTCGTCCCTACAGGGGGCTGCCTCTGGGAGTCGCCTTTCATCCGGGGATTGTCACGAACCGTCCGCAATGGCGTCTAATGGGACGGTCATCGAGCAGAAAGGGAGTTCTCTCCTTCCAATTGGGAATGGAAAAAAGCGGCAACAAAGGACACAAGATGAAGATCATCGACTTTCGATTTCGCCCCAACACGCCCGAAACGTTAACGGGCATTCAGAACAGCGCCATGTTCAAGGAGCTGTGCCGATATATCAACTTTCCGCAAATGAAGCCCCAGTCCGTACCGGAGGTGGTGGCCGATCTGGATGCCCACGGCGTGGAATGGGCGGTGATCACGGGAAGGGACTGCGAAACCACCTACGGCGGGAAATCCAACAACGAGAGCGTTGTGGAATTCGTTCGCCAGTTTCCCAACAAGTTCATCGGGTTCGTGGGGCTGGACCCCCACAAGGGCATGAAGGCCGTTCGCGAATTGTCCCATGCGGTGGAGCACCTGGGACTTCGAGGGGCGGCCATCGACCCCTATCTGGCCAAGATCTATCCCCACGACGCCAAGTATTATCCCATCTACAGCAAGTGCTGTGAGTTGGATATCCCCATCATCATGACCACGGGGCCGGCCACCCTGGTGCCCGACGCCATCATCGACCATGTGGCCCCCCGCTACATCGACATCGTGGCCAGGGACTTTCCGGAGCTGAAGATCATCATCAGCCACGGCGGGTATCCGTGGGTCAACGAGGCCATCATCGTGGCGGAAAGGAACGCCAACGTCTACATCGACCTGTCCGAATACGAACGGTCTCCCCAGGCGGAGGCCTACGTGCAGGCGGCCAACACCATGATCGGCGACAAGATCCTGTACGCCAGCGCCCATCCCTTCGTGGATTTTCGCCGGGCGCTCAAGACCTACGAATCCCTGGAGTTCACCCCGGAGGTTC
The DNA here is from genome assembly GCA_014359885.1 of Desulfacinum sp. Lineage (GTDB taxonomy): Bacteria > Desulfobacterota > Syntrophobacteria > Syntrophobacterales > DSM-9756 > Desulfacinum. Next base: position 41,932 of record JACIYN010000029.1, on the reverse strand, counting down.
GGCGAAAGATCATGTACGAAAACGCCGCCAAAGTGCTGGGACTCAAACCCCAAGCGCGTGCCACGGGAATGGATCCATCACAGGTCCAGGACATGGTGGGGGAGATCGTCAAGGAAGTGCTGAGTCGTCTCGGCAGGGTCTAGCATCCTGTGCAGATACTGGTCGCCTTCCCGGTGGAGCGGACCGCCCCTACACAAACGCATGGACCTCATGGGTAGGGGCGGGGTTTAACCCCGTCCACGACTGGCGTGGTGATGGCGAAAGCCCTGAAAAAACCACTCAGCTCATGTGAAACGCGACCTTGTTCCGTTCGTGCGCATAGCCTGTAGGGGCGAATAATCATTCGCCCCTACAGGGGCCTTGGTCCCCGAGGTGCGTTTCATCCTTCCTGGTTCGATCTTTAATCCATGCGGGGCGGTGAGCCTCGCTAGGACCGTCCTTTCGGGTAAGCGGCGGAAGGCCCTGATCCTAGTCGCCCTTGGTCTTGCGGAAGATGGTGGTGCGGTTGACCTGAAGGGCTTCGGCGGCCTTGGAAACCGACCCGTAGAGGGCCAGGGCCTCTTCGATGACGGCGCGCTCCAGCTTTCGCATGATTTCCTTGAGGGGCCGCGAGCCGATCTCCATCAGGAAATCGCCGCTGGAGAAGGTGGCACAACCCTGGGGCCCGCCGATTTCCACGGGAAGATCGGCGCAGCAGATCTGGGGTTTTTCCGACGAAACCACCAGGCCGTGGATCATGTTTTCCAACTCCCGGATGTTTCCCGGCCAGTTGTAGCGGAGCAGAGCGTTTTCGGCCTTGCTGGTAAGCCGGACGTCCTTTCCGTACTTGGCGTTGAATCGATGGAGAAAGACCTTGGCCAAAGGCAGGATGTCGTCCCTCCTTTGCCGCAGGGGCAACACATGGAGCACGGCCACCTTGAGCCGGTAGTAGAGATCGCTTCGGAACGTGCCTTCGGCCACGCTCTTTTCCAAATCCCGGTTGGTGGCCGCCAGGATGCGCACGTTGATGGGCGTGACCTTGGTGGAACCGACCCGGATGATCTCCTGGTCCTGAAGAGCGCGCAGAAGCTTGGTCTGCATGTGGGGGTTGAGTTCCCCGATCTCGTCCAGGAAAAGGGTGCCGCCGTTGGCGTCTTCAAACAGGCCTCGCTTGCCCTTGGCCTTGGCTCCGGAGAAGGCCCCCGATTCGTAGCCGAAAAGCTCCGATTCCACCAGGGACTCGGGGATGGTGGTGCAGTCCACCTTAATGAAGGGTTTTGCGGCGCGATGGCTTTTCTTGTGAAGCCTGCGGGCCACCATGTCCTTGCCGACCCCGGTTTCACCGAGAATGAGTACGGAAGCTTCGGTGGGCGCGATGGTGTCGAGAGCGTGGAGCAATTCCGCAGATTCACGGCTCACCGCCACCATGCCCTCGTCCAGAAAGACCTCCTCGGGATTCAGGCTGGAAACCTGCCTCTGATACTGCTGAATGAGGCTTTTCTGGATGGCGATCTCCTCCTTCATCCTGTTGAAGGTGGTGATGTCTCGAACAAAGGTGACCACCAGCTCCACCTGGCCGTCGCCGTCGAAGACCGGATGGCCATGCAGGACGACGCTCCGTCCGTTGATCTTCTGGACCCGGGTGACCACCTTCCGTGTTCGCACCACATCGGGGTTGACGATGACATCGAAGACGCCCGTCTCCAGCAGTTCCGTGACCCGGTGTCCCAGCACGCGGTCCGAAGAGACGCCGGTCAGCCGCTGCCAGGAATCGTTGACGTAGAGCGTTATGCCCTGCCGGTCGGAGATGTAGACCCCGTCTTTCAAGAGGTTGAGAATACTATGGAAGTGGGGTTGCAAGGCGGAGTCCGTTTCCTGTGGAAACATCCCGTTGGGGAGCATGTGAAGTCCTCTCAAATCTTTTTTCGAAAGACTCTATAAACCATCCGCCTTTTAGTCTGCAAACGATTCCGTGGGGCCGCAGCCCAGCGGCCGAGAAGATACGAGAAGAACGGAGTGACCAGACATGCTGATTTTGGTTATCAACGCAGGCAGTTCCTCCATCAAGTACCGCCTGCTGGACATGGCCGACGAAGAGGCCCTCTCCTGGGGAGTGGTGGAAAAGATCGGTGAACCGTGCAGCCGGGTTCTCCATCAGGGCCGGACGCCCCATGGGGTCCATCAAATCACGGAGGAGCACCCCATTCGGGATCACCGTGAGGCCATGGAACGGGTGGTGCGCCTGCTGACAACGGAAGGCGGCGGCGTGATCGACGACCCGGAGCACATCGACGCCATCGGACACCGCGTGGTGCACGGGGGGGAAAGATTTCGCCATCCGGTCCGGATCGATGCGGATGTGGTGGAAGGCATCCGGGAGCACATCCCGCTGGCGCCGCTCCACAATCCCGGGCACCTGGCGGGCATTGAAACGGCGTTGGAACTTTTTCCACGGGCGCCCCAGGTGGCCGTTTTCGACACGGCGTTCCATCAGACGATTCCGCCGGAAGCGCACCTCTATGCGGTGCCCTACCGATTGTACGAGGAGCTGGGCGTGCGGCGTTACGGCTTCCACGGCATCTCCCACGCCTATGTGACTGGAGAAGCCTCGCGGTTGCTCAACGTCCCGTTGGAGCAACTCAACCTCATCACCCTCCACCTGGGCAACGGAGCCTCCATCACGGCCGTGAAGGGCGGGCGCAGCGTGGATACCTCCATGGGGCTGACCCCTCTGGAGGGCGTGATCATGGGCACCCGATCCGGCAGTCTGGATCCGGCCGTGGTGGGCTACCTGCACCGGCGGGCCGGCATGGAAGTGGATGAGATCATGAACCTGCTCACGCGGGAAAGCGGTCTTCTGGGAATTTGCGGGCACAATGATCTTCGGGACATCCACCGTCGGCGCCTTCGGGGTGATGCGCGGGCCCAGCTGGCCCTGAAGATGCTCGTCCACAGTTACCGGAAATATGTGGGAGCCTACCTGGCGGTGCTGGGACGAACGGATGCCGTTGTGTTCACGGGGGGAATCGGAGAAAACGATGCGGTCGTTCGCGAGCTGGTCTGTCGGGACATGGAAAACCTGGGAATCCGTCTCGATCCCACGAAAAATCTCCAGTGGGAAGGCAGACCGGAATGCATCAGCCGTCCCGACAGTCGGGTTCGGGTGCTGGTGATTCCCACCAACGAAGAGCTGGAGATCGCCCGCCAGACCTCTCGCGTGCTCTCCAGTCGGACATGCGGGGCGGCCCGGGCGAAGGCGTGCTGAACCAGCGACGAAACCCAACCACCCGACGCACCACCCGAAATCCCCCACCCCCAGAGGAAGTAACTCCAATCTTTACCCGAAGGGCCCCTGTGCCTTTGTAGGGGCGGGCTTTACGCCCGCCCGGAAGAACCACACGATGGGGAGGAATGCTCGTCTTTCTTCCCTTGGTCCGCCATTCCGGCTTGCCGTTCAAACCGCACCCGACCGCCTCTTCCCTGTTGTCACGGGCCGTCGGCCGCGCTAGGGTAGACGTTAGAGTGGCGCGAAGGGCGCCGTTCGGCCTGTTCTTTACGGACTTCCATGGAGGGACGGTCATGGTGGAAAACAAGATTCCCGCTTGGTATGCATCGCTTCGCCAAAAGCACGCCCGGGTCATGGACGCCCTGGACGAACTGGGAAAGGCCGTGCGTTCGGAAGGCCCCCTGGATGAGAAGACTTCCCATCTCATCCAGCTGGCGGCGGCCGCGGCCATTCGTTCCGAAGGGGCCGTCCACAGCCACACGCGCCGGGCGTTGAAGGCCGGAGCGTCCCAGGACGAGATCGTGCACGCACTGCTGCTCCTGGTGAGCACCATCGGTTTTCCGGCTGTTTCGGCCGCCCTCAGTTGGGCCCACGACGAATTCGAGGGCGAGTCGTAACGGGTTCCCGGCCTGGATCGCTCCCGACGTGAGCCATTTCCCGCGAAGGGCGCTTCGCAAACCGCCCCTGGGAGGCCGTCCGGGAACTCCGCCACCCGTCACTGCCGCGTAAGCGGGAGTCCATAATTTACTGGAAGCTCTGGATCCCTGCTCTCCGTTCAAGCCGGGGACAAGCTTCGCGGGGATGACGGATGGAGACAAAACGAGGCAAAGCACCCATTCTCAGACAGCCTCCCGGGAGGCTGTCCGGGAACACGGGGGATAGGCGGCCTGGTTGTAGCGCAGCCCTTTAGGGCTGCGGAGGAACCCGCAGCCGTCGATGGGCCATCGCGTATTTCCTGTCGCTTCATGAACTTACGATGACCCTTTCCGCGGGGCTAAAGCCCCGCGGCTACGAGGAGGACCAAAATTCCTGGGCCTTGTAAGTCGGAGAGCCATTGTCAGACAACCTCCTAGGAGCCCGTCCGAAAACTCCGCCACCCGTCACTCCCGCGCAAGCGGGAGTCCATAACTTGATGGAAATCCTGGATCCCCGCTCCCCGTTCAAGCCGGGGACAAGCTTCGCGGGGATGACGAATGGGCGTTGAACGAGGCAGATATGTCATTATCGGACAGCCTCCTAGCCGATAGATACCACCCCAAGAGCCTACTGGAGCGATGGATGGCATGACTTCCGAGGAAACGCGTTTTTTCACCGATTTTGACATCTATCTCTGGAAGCAGGGCACCTTTTATCGTGCCTGGGAAAAGATGGGGGCACACCCTTGCCGCATGAACGGCCGGGACGGCGTCCACTTCGCCGTCTGGGCGCCCAACGCCGAGAGGGTCTGTGTGGTGGGCGATTTCAACGACTGGCGCGAAGGGGTCCATGCCCTGGAGCCCCTGGAAGACACGGGGATCTGGCGGGGATTTGTCCCCGGGATCGGCCACGGGGCCCTCTACAAATACGCCATCACGTCCCGCTACGAAGGTTACAAGGTCCAAAAGGCGGATCCCTACGGGTTTTTCTGCGAGATCCGCCCCCGCACGGCATCCATCGTGTGGGACCTTTCGGGCTACCGGTGGAACGATTCCCAGTGGATGCGCTCACGGGCACGGGCCAACAGCCGGGAGGCTCCCCTTTCCATCTACGAGGTGCACCTGGGATCCTGGATGCGCAACGCGGAAGAGGGAAACCGCTGGCTCACCTACCGCGAGCTGGCCCCCCGCCTGGCCCGATACGTGACCGAAATGGGCTTCACCCACGTGGAACTCCTTCCCGTGACGGAGCACCCCTTCGACGGATCCTGGGGCTACCAGACGGTGGGCTACTTCGCCCCCACCAGCCGCTTCGGCACGCCCCAGGATTTCATGGCCTTCGTGGACATCCTGCACCAGAACGGCATCGGCGTCATCCTGGACTGGGTTCCCGCCCACTTCCCCACGGATGAGCACGGCCTGGGGTTCTTCGACGGAACCCACCTCTACGAACACGCCGATCCCCGCCTGGGTTTCCACAACGACTGGAAGTCCTTCATCTTCAACTTCGGCCGCAACGAGGTGATCAATTTCCTCATCTCCAGCGCCCTCTTCTGGCTGGACGTCTACCACGTGGACGGACTGAGGGTGGATGCCGTGGCGTCCATGCTCTACCTGGATTATTCCCGGAAGGAAGGCGAATGGATCCCCAATAAGTACGGCGGAAACGAAAACCTGGAAGCCATCGCCTTCCTGAAGCGCTTCAACGAGACCGTCTATCGGGAATTCCCCGACACCATGACCATCGCCGAGGAATCCACCGCCTGGCCCATGGTGTCCCGGCCCACCTACCTGGGCGGCCTGGGCTTCGGGTTCAAGTGGAACATGGGGTGGATGCACGACACCCTTCTCTACCTATCCAAGGATCCCATCCACCGCAAGTTCCACCACAACAACCTGACCTTCAGCATCCTGTATGCCTTCACGGAAAATTTCGTCCTGCCCTTTTCCCACGACGAGGTGGTCCACGGGAAGGGGTCCATGCTGGCCAAGATGCCGGGGGACCTGTGGCAGAAGTTCGCCAACCTGCGGCTTCTCTACGGCTACATGTTCACCCACCCGGGCAAGAAGCTTCTCTTCATGGGAAACGAATTCGGCCAGTGGTCCGAATGGAACCACGACGCGGCCCTGGAATGGCACCTGCTGGAATACGATTCCCACCGGGGCCTTCAGTCCTGGGTCCGGGACCTGAACGGTCTTCTTCGACGGGAGCCGGCCCTCCACCAACTGGACCACGACCCCCATGGGTTCGAATGGATCGACTGCAACGACAGCGAGCAGAGCACGCTCGTCTTTCTGCGCCGGTCGAAGCGGGAAGAGGACGTCCTGGTCTGTGCGTTCAACTTCACCCCGGTGCCGCGCCAACCCTACCGGGTGGGCGTGCCCTTCGGGGGCTACTGGAAGGAAGTGCTCAACAGCGATGCGGACCTCTACGGAGGGAGCGGCCTGGGGAATCTGGGTGGCGTGGAGGCCGAGCCGGTCCCGTTCCACGGACGACCCTATTCCCTGTCCATCACGTTGCCGCCTCTGGCGGCCGTCCTTTTCAAACCGGCCCCGGATTCCTCCTCTTGAACCTCCGGCCCGAAAGCCCCCTCGGGAGCTTGCTCGAGAACGTGTTTCCTTCATCCATCGCCAAGGGACACGACCTCTTTCGTAGCCGCGGGGCTTCAGCCCCGCGGAACGGGGCCATCGTAACCCAACGAAATGACAGGCAATACCCGATCGGTCCGTCCCACGTTCGGGGATTCCTCCGCAGCCCTAAAGGGCTGCGCTACGAAAGAAGAGGTCATCCCTGGCGTTTTTAGGCAAGCTCTCGGGCTCTGCTCAAACCGTCGCTCCCGCCCAACCGGGAGCCTGCAACTTCGGAACGTCTGAGAATGCCGCGAGGAGGGTCTACCGGAGGTTGGCGCCGGCTGCAGGGGCGGGTTTTCTCCCCGCCCGTTAATCCAAGTGTGTCCGGCTGTCCGGTCCAAGTGGGGAACACCGGTCCAAGGGGGGAACACGTTCCGGTCTGAATCTCAAAGGCTTCAGGAACCGCTTTCGGCCCCCCGGGCCGGCACTTCCTCCCAGCCGGTGATCATGGCCCGGATGTGGGCGCCCAGCGTGTGGCCCGTGGTGGTCATGTAGACGTGCACGATGAGGAAGATGAGCAGCGAGAAGGCTCCGATGGTGTGCACAATGGCCACTGCCGCCAGGGAAAAGGGGGCTTCCGGCCCCGCCCAGGAATTGTACAGGTAGTAAAGAAGCCCGGTGACGATCTGGACCGGAATGAGGGCCAAGGAGATCCCCAGATAGGTGAGACGCTGCAGGGGATTGTGTTTTTGTCTTTCGCTCTTGGGAACCGGATGGGGTTCTCCCCGAAAGATGCCGTAGGCGTAGTAACGCGCCACGCTGAGGAGCTTTCGGGTGGTGGGGATGTACTGCTTCCATTCCCCCGTGGTGAGATTCCAGAAGAGGATGAAAACATAGAGCACCAGCCAGGTGATGCCCGCCGTGTTGTGAAGTTCCACGGCCTTCTGGAAGCCGAATATCTCGTAGGCCCCGTGCACTTCCAGGCCCGTGAGGGCCAGGAAGATGATGAGGGCGGCCTGGGCCCAGTGCCAGAACCGCTCGAAGCGGGTGTAAAGATAGATCCGTTCCATACCATTTTCGCTCATGGGAAGCTCCTTCCTACCGGAAACGATTACCTGCCTTTCCTACGGCCGTTGCTGAAAAAGCGTGCGCCGCCGTGGGCCAACACCGCCACCAGGGCCGCCAGCATCCCGCCCCAGCCCAGGGCATCCACGGCGGGATGGGAATCGCGGCCGGGCACATAGAACCCCTTCAAGTTCTTCAGCCGACCGTTGGGGCTGTGGCATTCCACGCACGAAAGGGCCTGTTCTTTGGGAGCCACCATGTGGGTGGACTGGAAGACGAATTGGGTTTCGATGAAATCCACCTGGCCGCTGAAGGGCAGGCCCACATACTCCATGCCCGCCTCGGCCGCCTTCTGCCAGTCGTAGCTCTTCCAGTAGGCGGCGGGGTCCTTGCCGAAAAGGTGGGGCACGATGAGGGTCTTGTGGACCGGGTCGTAGGGTTGCTTGCCCCGATGCACCTTGAAGGGATAGATCCGGGCGTTGGGGTCGTCATAGGATCCCATGGGCCGGTTGAGCTGCACCGGGTTTTGGGAGGGGTCCACCTTTTCTGTCAGGGTCAAATACTGGATCCTTCCATTGAACCAAAAGTATTCGGGCACCACGTTCTTTTCCCACCGGAAGGCACCTTTCTTGCCGTCATAGACGATGCGCCCATCCTTTTTCTTCACCACGGGCTTGCCTTTTTCGTTCCGCTCGCCGGCCTGGGACCAGTCCCAATACATCTTGGTGGAATGCTCCCGGGCGATGGCGGGGATGTGGCACGTCTGGCAGGCCACCTTGTCCGTGTGATCGTTGGCCTTGGCATGGTTCTTGTGCGGTGTTTCGGAATGGCATGCGTAGCAAGTGATCCTCTTGATCTGGTCGTAGTCCAGGAGGCTTCGCCGGTCCACGATCTCACTGGACTTGTAGCAGCGCCCGGAAACGGCGTGCTGCTCCGTGGTGTGGCACCGGGTGCAGGTGAAGTTGAGGCCCTCGGCATCCATGTGCACGTCCAAGGCCTTCTTGGGGCTGAAGAGGCTGGCGTCCAGATCGCCGTGCTTCACACCCTCGCCTCCGCCGCCGAAGAAGTGACACGTGCCACAGTTCTTCCGGGTGGGACGACCGACGGACTGGGCCACCTTGTTCCATTCCGGCGGCAGGAACGTCTTGCCCCCGAACTCGGTGGGCTCGGCCACCGGATAGCCCGCCGCCGTGGGGAATTTCTTGTACGTGCCCGTCTGCTCATGGCACACGAGACAGTCCACCTTGTCTTGGCGGGAAAAATCGAAATTCTTGTCCTTCCATCCATATCCGATATGGCATGAGGTGCACCGGGGTTCGTTGGAGTGGATGCTGATGCAGAAGTTGTTGATCACGTCGCCTCCCTTGCCCAGCTTGGCTTCCGGCTTGGCCGCCGGACAAAGCCACGTCCAGTGGATGGTCTTGTGGATCTGGGCGGCGGCTTCCGTGTGGCATCCCAAACAGGCCCGGGTGACTTCCTCGGGCGAGGAAAACTCTTTTTGCAGCTCCTTGAATTTGGAATGGTCCGCCGTATTGTTGGGGGAATAGGGGATGCCGTAGGGAAACTGCTTTTCGGGATCCGCTTCCGCGGCCGCCCCAACCCAATGGGGTGTGAACAGGACCCAGAAAGCAAGCGCCAATGCAGGGAATCTCGTGAGTCTCCAGCGGGTTCCATGGGGGTGCATACCGTCTCCTACCTCTCTTTCTGCTTGATTCCTAGGCAATCCGATGAGCGTTCGCACCATGAAAAACAAAAGGCGTGCCAAGGGGCTGGTGCTGGTAACCTGTTGAAAGAAAGGAATGAAATGAAAAGGGATTGCCCCTGGGGGGTCTTCCTGTTAACACATGTTTACGGTTGGGGGAAACGGTCCTTAACGCAAAGGAAACGCCATGGATAACAGCTTGTACCGCGCCGTGGTGGAAACCATGCACGACGGCCTCTTGGTGGTGGACACGGGAGGGCGGATTCTGGCGGTGAATCCGGCCTTCGAAGCCATGACGGGTTACAGCAGCTCGGAGCTGGTGGGTCGATCGTGCCAGGTGCTCAACTGCACCGGTTGTGAGATCACTTCGCATCTGGAAAACGGCCATTGGTGCACCCTGTTTCGGCGGAAAACGATCCGACGCCGCCGTTGCGAGATCAAGGCCAAGGATGGGCGCACCCTGCACGTGGTCAAGGACGCCACGGTGCTCCATGACGCCCACGGGCGTGTGGCCGGGGCGGTGGAGACCCTGAACGACATCTCGGACGTGGTGGCCAAGGAGGAGGAGATCCGGGGGCTGCGGGTGCGCTTGGCGCGGGGCGGATATGCCCACGGCATGGTGGGCCTTTCGGAGCCGATTCGAAGGCTGGGGGAGCTCATTGATCAGGTGGCTTCCTCGGAAGCGCCGGTGCTCATCTACGGCGAATCGGGCGTGGGCAAGGAACTGGTGGCGCGGGCCATTCACGAGGCGGGTTTACGCTCCAAGGGACCCTTCATCAAGGTCAATTGCGCTTCGCTCAACGAGAGCCTCCTGGAAAGCGAACTTTTCGGACATGTGAAAGGGGCCTTTACGGGGGCCATTCAGTCTCGGATCGGCCGGTTTGAAGCGGCTTCCGGGGGAAGTATCTTCCTGGACGAGATCGGCGACATCTCACCGGTGATCCAGGTAAAGCTGCTGCGGGTCCTGGAGGCTCGGGAGATCGAGCGGGTGGGAGATCATCGCACCATTCCCGTGGATGCACGGATCATCACCGCCACCAACAAAAGCCTGGAAGAGCTGGTCCGGCAGGGACTTTTCCGCGAGGATCTCTACTACCGCATCAACGTGGTCCCCATCGTGGTGCCTCCCCTTCGGGAGCGCCCGGAGGACATTCCCCTGTTGGCGCAGGCCTTCATCGAACGCATTGCGGCAAGGAGCGGCAAGAGCATCCAGGGCCTCACCCGGGAGGCGTTGGATTGCCTGGTTCGATATGCATGGCCGGGCAACGTCCGGGAGCTTCTGAATGCCATGGAATATGCCTTTGTCTTGTGCCGAGGGGATCTCATCGGTCCCGAGCACCTGCCGGCGCGCATCGTGGGGGGCTTGGCCCAGGCGTGTGAATGGTCTCCGGGCCCGTCCCTGAGGGCGGCGGGTCTCAAGGCGTCCCGGGAGGATGGGGAGAGGCGGGCGGTGATCCGGGCCTTGGAGGAGGCTCGGGGAAATCGCACCCGGGCTGCCGAGCTTCTCGGCATCAGTCGCGTAACTCTTTGGAAACGCATGAAAAAATATGGCATAGACTGAAAAGGGCGGTCGGCGCCCCGCCCCCCGCGCTGAAAAAGAGTCCTTGACCCTTCTCGGACACCACATCCGGTCCAGCCCCCTTTTCCGTCCAAGTACTCCGTGATACGATATGAAACGCGGCGAGCCTGACAGGTGCGGCCCCTCGGATCCGCGGTTTGCCGGGACGGTGAAGCTGGATTGCAGCCATTTTAAGGCCTTGCCCCCTTCCTATCCCTCCTCCTGAAGATTTCCGTTCCGCTTGCCCCAGGCAATAGGAACTTCCGGCGCTGGGTCGCCGCACCCACAGAGCCATGACGGCCCGGGAAGGTTCGTCCGATCTTTTACGGGCGGCATCCAACAAGCACGGGAGGACGGCCATGATCACGGTGGAAGACGGTGAAATGCTGGCCAAGGTCCAAACCTATGAGTTGAATCGGGGCAAGGAGAGGTTTCTCATCGATGTCTACGAGATTGTTGCGGGCGGGGACACCCCTTTTCGCTACTGGGCCTTTCCCAATCTGATCTTCGTCAAGGGGCGGCGCCGTTATTTCGGCAAGGGAAACACGGAAAAAGAGGCGCTGCGGGACTGCCTGAAGCGGGTCCGGTCGGCTTCCCTGGAGGAGATCTTTCCGGATCTGGAGGAGGGCGACCCCAAGGGGCCGGCCGAAGTGGTGCAGATCCGCCTTTGAGGCCCCCTTGACCAGTCATGGCGAGGGCTGCTTCGTTCTTGAACGGGTAGCGGAGGTGTTGGCCGGGGGTGGTTGATCCATGTAGGGGCGGTTCGCGAACCGCCCCTACACAAAAAACGGAAACTTAATTCCCTACGGGTAAGAGGCGTCTACAGCCGAGCACCCTACTGCACCAAGCGGTTCCTGACCAGATCTTCCACCACGTGGGGCTCCGCCAGCGTGGAGGTGTCGCCCAGGTTTTCGATTTCGTTGGCGGCCACCTTTCGGAGGATGCGGCGCATGATCTTGCCCGATCGCGTCTTGGGGAGCGCCGGGGCCCATTGGATGAAATCGGGCGTGGCGATGGGGCCGATCTCCTTTCTCACCCACTGCACCAGGGCCTTGCGCAGCTCTTCGGTGGGTTCCACGCCCTGGACCAGGGTCACGTAGGCATAGATGCCTTGGCCCTTGATGTCGTGGGGGCATCCCACCACGGCGGCTTCCGCCACGGCCTCGTGGGCCACCAGAGCGCTTTCGATCTCGGCCGTTCCCAGGCGATGGCCGGAGACGTTGATCACGTCGTCCACGCGCCCGGTGATCCAGTAGTAGCCGTCCTCATCGCGCCTGGCACCGTCGCCGGTAAAATATTTCCCCGGGTATTGAACGAAGTACGTGTTGATGAAGCGCTGGTGATCTCCGAAGACGGTGCGCATCTGGCCCGGCCACGAATCGAGCATGACCAGGTAGCCTTCGCAGGCGCCTTCCAGGATCTCGCCTTCCTGGTTGATGATGGCCGGCTGGACGCCGAAGAAGGGACGCGTGGCCGATCCGGGCTTGAGGTCGGTGGCTCCGGGCAGAGGCGTGATCAGGATGCCGCCGGTTTCCGTCTGCCACCAGGTGTCCACGATGGGGCACCGCTTTTCGCCCACCACGTTGTAGTACCAGAGCCAGGCTTCGGGGTTGATGGGTTCACCCACGGTCCCCAGAAGTTTCAAGGACTTGCGGGAGGTGGCCTTCACCGGGTCGTCCCCTTGGCGCATGAGGGCCCGGATGGCCGTGGGGGCGGTGTAGAAGATGTTTACCTGGTGCTTGTCCACCACGCGCCAGAACCGGGAATAATCCGGGTAGTTGGGCACGCCTTCGAACATGACGGAAATGGCGCCGTTGGCCAGGGGACCGTAGATGATGTAGCTGTGGCCGGTGATCCAGCCGATGTCGGCCGTGCACCAGTAAACATCCCCGTCCTTATAGTCGAACACATACTGGTGGGTCAGGCTGGTATAGACCATGTAGCCGCCCGTGGTGTGGAGGACCCCCTTGGGCTTTCCAGTCGATCCGGACGTGTAGAGGATGAAGAGGGGATCTTCCGCGTCCATCACCTCGGCGGGGCAATCGGCCGAAGCGCCTTCCATCAGCTCATGGTAGTAAAAATCCCTCCCCGCCACCATGTTGACGGGTGCCCCGGTGCGGCGGACCACAATGACCGTCTTCACTTCCGGGCACTTTTGCAGGGCCTCGTCCGCGTTGGCTTTGAGCGGTACCTTCTTTCCGCCGCGAAGTCCTTCATCGGCAGTGATGAGGAGCGTTCCTTGGCAGTCCTGGATGCGGTCGGCCAGCGATTCCGGCGAAAAGCCGCCGAAGACCACCGAATGGATGGCGCCGATGCGGGCGCAGGCCAGGACGGCCACGGCCAGCTCGGGGATCATGGGCATGTAGATGGTCACCCGGTCGCCCTTCTTCACCCCCTGGGCTTTGAGTACATTGGCGAACTTGCACACTTCCTGGTGCAGTTGGCGGTAGGTGATCCTTCGGTCCTCTCCCGGGTCGTCCCCTTCCCAGATGATGGCCACCTGGTCGCCCCGCTTTTCCAGGTGCCGGTCCAGGCAGTTGTAGCTGGCGTTGAGCTTCCCGCCGTCGAACCATCGGATGTGCACGTCGCCTTCGTAAGAGACGTCCTTGACCGTGTGCCAGGGCTCGAACCAGTCGATGCGCTTGGCCTGTTCCGCCCAGAATCCTTCCGGATCCTTCACGGACCACTCGTACATCTGGAGGTATTTTTCGTTGTCGCACCAAGCGTTTTTTTTCCACTCTTCGGGAACGGGAAAAACGAGATTGCCGCTCATTCAAATCCTCCCCACCTGTCTTGTGCCGTCCTTGGGTTGCTGGAGCAGCCAACCGGGCCGATATCATCACCTCGGAAATCAGCGGTTTGCGGGTCTGCGCGCATCGGGGGAGCCCGGGAAGAACGAAGCCCACATCGTTTCATGGTTGGCCCTCCGGTTGGGTGCGTCAAAGTCCCCCCTCACCCTGTCGGCCCTGCCCTGGGGCAGGTGGGATGGAGGGCGAACGAGTCGGGGATTGGGCACACGGCTATCGTTACGCAAATCGCACAAGTGTTGTGCGTTCGCAGCCGCGCGGCCCGAAAAGGGATCGCGATTCATTCTGTCGTGGAGCGGGCAGAAGGGTAATTCGGCGGGTCTTCCAAAGACAACCGCACTCGCCCAGCCCAGCGTCCACTTGAGATGGGATGGTGAAACCGAAGGTGCGAAAAGAATGGTCGTTCTGAAAGTGAGTAAAAACCGCTTGTGAAGTCGAGTCCGGATCAGCTATCCGCAGGAACACGAAACAGCAGCACATCCAAGCCTAGTGTTCCTCTCTACGTTAAAAGATCCATAACAGGGCTTTCCGGGCTTGTCAACAACTTGCTGGGCAGCTCCAGGAGGTTGCCCGACCATGGGTGCGAAAGCCCTTTCCCCTGCAAGCGCGGGCCTCCGGCCCGCACGGGAAGCGGACGAGACGCCCGCGCTCACAGGAAAAGGCCATGGTTGGACAGCCTTCCTAAGAGCTTGTCCGAGAACGCCGCGGACGGCCTCTTTTCTCGTAGCGCAGCCCTTTAGGGCTGCGGAGGAACCCCCTGCCGTAGGGATAGGCCATCGCCTACGGCCTGCGACTTCAAGGGGTTACAATGGCTCTTTCCGCGGGGCTGAAGCCCCGCGGCTACGAGGAGGACCAAAATCCTTCGGTCTTCTGAGTCGGAGAGCCATTGTCGTGCACCCTCCTAAGAGGCTGTCTGAAGACACTGCAGATCACCGCTTTTCTCGGTGCGCAGCCCTTTAGGGCTGCGGAGGAATCTGAAGCACCCCGGCGAGGAAGAGGACGGATTCCTTGTGGGTTGGTGGAAGGAACCCGTTCTCGGAGGCAAAGTCCCCCTTCCCTTGCCCGGCTCGTGGGAATCCTGTAGCTTTTATCCAGTATCCATTTATGCTTTCCCGCCCATGGGGAAGGACGCATGGAAGGGCTTTCCGACGCTGAAGGAGGTTGCGGGGTGGAGGGGGAAAATCGGAACCAAACTTTGTTGCGGGCGCTCTGTGACCTGGCGGGGGTGCAAGCGACCTATCGGGATGCTTGGGGCCGTGAGCGTAAGGTAGGCCGCGATTCGCTGGTGGCGATTCTCCACAGCCTGGGATACCCCGCGGAAAATCCAAAGGACCTGGAAGCTTCCCTACGGACCGTGATGATGGAAAAATGGTCTTCCGTGGTCGAACCGGTTCAAGTGCTCCAGGAAGACCATCCCGCCGTGCCTCTGCTGGTGACCCTTCCCGAAGGACGAAGCGACGCCTTTTACCGTTATCGGCTCCGACGCGAAGACGGCCGAGAACTGTGGGGGGAAGGCCGCGTGGATGCCGGTATCCCGGTGGAAGGGGCTCTGGTGGAAGGGGTGCGCTACGAACGACGCCTCTTCCTGGTGAGCGCCCCGCTGCCACCGGGTTATCACCACCTGGACCTTTTTCTGTTCCGTTCGGGTTCCGAAGAAACCTACGCGCAGAGTATCATCATAGCTCCCCGCCACGCCTACGTGCCCGAAGCCCTGACGGGTGAGGGCCGTGCTTGGGGGGTAACGGCCCAGCTCTATGCACTGCGCTCCGGGACCAACTGGGGCATCGGCGATTTTTCCGACCTGAAGGCGCTCATCCACTGGGCGGCCGACCGGGGAGCCGGGTTCGTGGGGATCAACCCCCTCCATCTGCTCTTTCCCAACGATCCGGAAAAATGCAGCCCCTACGCGCCTTCCAGCCGGAGGCACCTTCAGCCCTGGTACCTGGACGTGACCGCCGTGCCGGAATTTGGGGAAATCCGGCAGGCGGGCGGCTCCGAGATTCTTCAGGAAGCGGAGCGCCTGCGAAGCGAGCCCTTGGTTGCCTACTCCAAAGTCTGGGCCCTCAAAAGGCGGATCCTGGAAGAGCTCTTCCGCCATTTCCGTGATCACCATGGGGCGAAGGATACGCAGCGGGCGCGCGCCTTCCGGGCCTTCTGCCGGGAAAAGGACGAAGACCTCTTCCACTACGGCGTATTCCATGCCCTGGATGACCATTTTCGCGCCCGGGACCCGTCGGTATGGGGCTGGCCCTTGTGGCCCGAACCCTATCGAAATCGCCGATCATCGGAAGTGCGGCAGTTTGCCGAAGACCATGCCGAAGGGTTGGCCTTCCACCAATATTGCGCTTGGAATGCCTGGGAACAGTGGGCGGCTTGCGGGCAATGTTCCATGGACCGAGGGCTGGCGGTGGGCCTTTACGGGGATCTGCCCGTGGGGGTGGATCCCGCCGGACTGGACGTGTGGATGGATCCCCGCCTCTACAACCGGCGGGTGCGGGTGGGCGCGCCGCCCGACGATTTCAACGTCAACGGCCAGGAATGGGGCGTGGTCCCCTTTTCCCCACAAGCGCTCAAAAAAAGCGCTTATAAACCGTTCATCGAGATCTTAAGAGCCAACATGCAGGTGACGGGGGCCCTGCGCCTGGATCACGTCATGGGGCTCATGCGCCTCTATTGGATCCCCGAGGGGGCCTCTCCCAGGGAAGGAGCCTATGTTCACTATCCGTTCCACGACCTGATCCGAATCGTGGCGCTGGAAAGCCGCAGGAACCGGTGCCTGGTGGTGGGGGAAGATCTGGGAACGGTCCCGGAAGGCGTGCGCGAGACCATGAGCCGCAAGAAGATCTTCGGGTGCCGCCTGTGTCTCTTCGAAAAAGACGACGCGGGCCGTTTTCGGGATCCCTCCGAATATCCAGCCCTTTCGCTGGCCTCCTTCGCCACCCACGATCTTCCCACGCTGGAAGGGTTCTGGAGCGCCCGGGATCTGGACGTGAGGGAGCAGCTGGGACTCTTCCCTTCGGAGGAGCTTCTGCAAAAGATGCGGGCCGCCCGCGAAAGGGACAAGGATCTGCTTCTGGAAAGATTGGATCCCTATTGGGTCGACAGCAGCGAGGGATCGGACAAAGTTCCGGAGCGCGCATCCGAAGACGAGGCTGCGAATCGGGCCGCCGCCCTCTACCGCTACCTGGCGGCCACCCTGGCCAAGATGGTGGCGGTTTCCCTGGAGGATCTCTGCGGCGAGACGGAGCAGGTGAACCTCCCCGGGACCGTGACGGAACACCCCAACTGGCGCCGAAAGCTCTCTCTTTTTCTGGAGGACCTGAGCCGCCATCGGCGCGTGACCCGGATCGTGGAGGCTGTGAACCGCAGGCCGTGAGTCGTGAGGCGTGAGTCGTGAGGAGTGAGTCGTGAGGAGTGGCGGGGGACAGGCGACGGTGATGCGTTACGGGGAGAGTTTCTTCATGGCTTCCGATACGGCCTTTTGCAGATCCGTGGGCGTGAAGGGCTTTGGGAGATAGGCCAAGGCCCCTGCGTCCAGCAACTCCCGAACTTCTTCTCTGGAAGAGAAACCGCTGCACACGATGATACGGCTTTCGGGAAGGAGGGCCCGGATGCGACGGAAAAGCTCCCGGCCGTGCATGTCGGGCAAGATCACGTCCATGAAGATCCAATCAAAGCGGGTCCGGCTTTGAGCCAGGATTTCCAGGGCCTGGGCGGCACCGTCTGCAAACACCGCCTCGTACCCCAGCTCCTCCAGGATGGACTCCGCTATCTGGCGGACCAGGGGCTCATCTTCGATGAAAAGCACCACAGCCCCGTTCGCTTGCGGCACTTTCCCCGCCCCGACAGGGGCATCCACGGCGGGCAGATAGACGTGGACCGTGGTGCCTTCACCGGGGGAGGATTCCAGCGAAATGGCCCCTTTGTGGTTGCGAACGATGCCGTAAGCCGCTGCCAGTCCCAGGCCCCGGCCTTGGAACCGCGTGGAAAAGAACGGCTCAAAGGCGCGTCGGCGCGTGGTCTCGTCCATTCCCTCCCCGTCGTCCTGCACGGAAACGTGGACGTAGGGGCCCGGAGGCAGGTTACCCGCTGCGGAGGCTTCGGCAGGGCCGAAGTTTTCGTTCCGGCACCGCACCAGGATATTTCCATGGTCGGACACCGCTTCCCCGGCGTTGGCCAGCAGGGCGGACAGCACCATCTGCAGTTGGGAAAAATCCCCCTCCACCTTCCAGCCCCCCGGCTCCACCTGCAGGTCCAGACGGACGGTAGGGGCTACATGGTAGCGGAGTTTGGGAAGGACTTCTTCCAGGAACTCACCAAGACAGCGTTTTTCCACCTGATACTTGCCGCCTCGGGCATAGGCGAGAAGCTGGGCCGTGAGGTCCCGCATCTGCAGACAGGCGTCTCGCATTTGGTCCATACTGTGCGCCTGCATCTCATCCGGCGGGCTTCGAAAGCCCATGAGCTCCAGATGGCCCAGCAGGATGGTGAGCAGGTTGTTGAACTTGTGGGCGATCCCGCCGGCCAGGGTGGCCACCGCGTCCATCTTCTGGGCCCGCTCCAGCCTTTCGTGAAGCCGCTTGTTCCGTTCCTGGGCAAGCACCTTTTCGGTGATGGGGATCACCAGTTCCAGAACGGCCGAAATCTCTCCATTTTTGTCCCGGATAGGCGTTGCGATGATCTCTGAATAGACGGGGTCTCCTTGAGCGTCCAGCCCCGTCTGTTTGTGGACCACATTGCCCCCACCCCTCTCGAAGATTTCCTTGACTCCGCATCCCGGGCACGGGGACGTCGCCTGGTTGTAAAAAAGGTGGCAGGGCATGGTCCCGGGTTCGCCGAAGAGGTCCTTCAGGACACGGTTGCTCCACAGGACTTTATACTCCTTGGATACGACGGCCACCCCCACATTGAGGAGCCCGGAAATGGTTTCGACCACCCACTCCTGGGAAATGAAATCCAACGGGCCGGAGGAAATGTCGCTTGGAGGCGGAGCTTCGGAAGGAGCCGGCGTCCGGGGCTTCTTGCACATAAACCCTCTTTTCACAATGCGGGTGCGATCCGACCGCACCTCCGCATGCATGGGCGGTTTGGGTGTTTCAGGGCAAAGGCACTTAAAGGATGGTTTATTCATAGCCAAGTTGGCCCTTGAAAAAAAAGAGCAAAAATACGACAGGTGGCGCGCCGGGCCCGAAGGGCTGGGCCTTCCCCAAAGAGGCAGGGATGTGAGTCTGAAGCAATTGGGATAAGACGGAGAGATGCCGAATGGAAAAAGGAAGCGGCCGCCTTCCGGCGGCCGCCTCGTGACGCCCTCTCCCAGCCCCTCCAACCGGGTCGGGCAGAACCCGCTTTGGGAAGAGTCCCGACGGCCCGAAGGCCGTCGGGATCCGGACGGTGCCGCACCGCCTTCCCCTTTCAGTTCGGCACCGCCCGCAAACCGTGGAAGCACCCTGCGGGTACTTCCCCTTATGGCTTTGGGGAAAGGGCTCGGGACCTCGATCCCATCCCTTTCGCCTTTCCCCTTGTTTCTTTGACCTTGTGCTTTTCCCCTCAGAAGCTGAAAAACACCTTCTGGAGCACCTTGGGCGTGATGCCCGCCATGTCCAGATACATGGTGATGCCGCCCATGAAGAACGGCCAGCCGGCCCCCATGATCATGGCCAGGTCCACATCCCGGGAGCTGTCCACCACCTTCTCCTTGAGGATGAGGTCGATTTCCTTGGCCAGGTTGCTCAGCACCCGGTCGCGGATCTCGTCGGGGTGGAACTCCTTGTCGCCCTTCTTTTCCCAGAGCTTTTCCACTTCCGGGTTGACCTTCTTCACCTTGGAGCCGGGCACGTAGATGCTGTTGATGCCGGCGTCGATGAGCTTCTTGAAGTTGGCGTTGAGCGGGAACCGCTCGGGGCCGAAGGCCCGGTTCAACGTCTCGCACACGTGATAGGCCACCGGGAAGCCCACCAGGGCCAGCAGGTCGAACGGAGCCATGGGCATGCCCAGAGCCAGCAGGGCCTCGTCCACCTGGATGAAGTCGGCCCCTTCGTCCACCATGGTCAGGCAGTCGGAGAGCATCTTGGTGAGCAGCCGGTTCACCAGGAAGGCCGGGGCGTCCTTGACCAGCACACCCGTCTTCTTGAGTTTTTTCGCCAGGTCGAAGGCGGTGGCCAGCGTCTGGTCGTCGGTCTGGGGCGTCTTGATGACTTCCACCAGCGGCAGCACGGCAACGGGATTGAAGAAGTGGAAGCCAATCACCCGCTGCGGGTGTTTCAGATCCGATCCCATTTCGGTGACGCTGAGCGAGGAGGTGTTGGTCGCCAGGATGCACTCGGGACTGACCACCGCCTCGACCTCGGCGAAGACCTGTTTCTTGATGTCCATCCGCTCGAAGACGGCTTCGATGACGAAGTCGCAGTCGGCGAAATCATCGTAGCTCAGGGTGCCGTGGACCAGGCTGGAAAGATAGCGGGCCCGGGCCTCGGGCATGCGGCCCTTTTCCACCATCTTCTGGAATTCGCCCCGCACGTAGGCCACGCCCTTGTCCACGAACTCCTGCTTGATGTCCTTCATCACCACCGGAACCCCCAGCCGATAGATGAAGACCTGGGCCAGCTGGGACGCCATGAGGCCGGCGCCGATGATGCCCACCTTCTTGACCGGCTTGGGCTTCACGTCCGGGATGCCCTTGACCTTCTTGGCATAGCGGTTCACCAGGTCGAAGGCGTAGATGGAGCACTTGCACTGGCGGCTCTTGACCAGGTCGCCCAGGGCCTTGTTTTCTTCCTCGAATCCCTGGTCGATGTCCCATTTCACGGCGCCTTCGATGAGCTCGATGGCCCGGTAGGGGGCCGGAGCCGCCCCGTGGACCTTGCTGTCCACGAAGGCCTTGGCCTTGCTCACGGCGGCCTTCAGGTTGGCGGTCTTGGGCTCCGGGCGCTCCACCTTCTCCTTGCCGGAGATGATGTTCACGAGGAACTGGAGGGACTCGTCGAAGAATTCGGCGCCGTCGAACAATCGGTCGGCGATGCCGATCTCAAAGGCCTGGGGGCCGTTGATCATGCGGTTCTGGTTCAAGGCGTTGAAGACGATGAGCTCCAAGGCCTTTTCTGGCCCCAGAAGCTTGGTGGCCAGGGTGCAGCCGCCCCAGCCGGGGATGAGACCGATGAAGCACTCCGGGAATCCCATGGCCGGAACGCTCTTGGCCACCGTGCGGTAGTCGCAATACAGACCGATTTCCAGGCCTCCGCCCAGGGCCACGCCGTTGTAGGCGGCCACCGTGGGGAAGGGCAGGTCCATGAGGCGCTTCATGATGGTGTGGCCGGCCTTGCCGATCTGGTAGCCCTGCTCGAAGGTGGTCACGAAGGGCACCTGGGTGAGATCCGCGCCGGCGGCGAAGATGTAAGGTTTTCCCGTGAGCATGAGGCCTTTCACGTCGCCCTCGGCCAGCACCTTGTTGATGGCCTCGTTGAGCGACTGAAGGGCCGCTTCGCTGAAGACGTTGGGCTTCTTGTAGTCGTGACCGTTGTCCATGGTCACGATGGCGATCTTGCCCACGGGGGAGTTCCAAAAGTTGACCAGAAATTGGGTTACCGGTTCGCCCATGACATTCCCTCCTTGCCTCACCCTATTCGGATTTGGTGTTCTGCAGGTTTTCCCAGATGACCGAACCGCCCTGGCCCAGACCCACGCACATGGTGGCCAGACCGTAGCGGGCCTCCGGATGTTCCTCGAAGTAATGCATGAGGTGCACCATCAGGCGGGGACCGGAGGAGGCCAGAGGATGCCCGAAGGCGATGGCCCCGCCGTAGGGGTTGAGGCGCTTGTCATCGGGAAACTTCATGCCGAATTCCCTCATGAAGGCGATGGCCTGCACGGCGAAGGCTTCGTTGAGCTCGATCACATCCAGGTCGTCGAATTTGAGGCCGGTGCGGGCCAGCACCTTCTTGGTGGAGGGAATGGGGCCGTAGCCCATGATCTCCGGCTTCACGCCGGCAAAGGCGTAGCCCACCAGGCGCATCTTGGGCTTCAGGCCCAGTTCCTTGGCCTTTTCCGCCGTCATGAGCAGAACGCCGCAGGCGCCGTCGTTCAAACCCGAGGCGTTGCCGGGGGTCACCTTGCCCTGGACGCGGAACGGCGTGCGCAAGCCCGCGAGACCTTCCAGAGTGGTGTCCGGGCGGGGCTGTTCGTCCCGGTCGGCCACGACCCAGCCGTTCTTGGTGTAGACGGTCATGGGGACGATCATCTTCTGGATCTTGCCTTCCTGGTAGGCCTTGGCGGCCTTCTTCTGGCAGAGCAGCGCGTATTCGTCCGCCATTTCCTTGGTGATCTCGGGGAACATGTCATGCAGGTTCTCGGCGGTCTTTCCCATCACCAGGGCGTCCTCGGAAACCAGCTTCTCGGTGAGGAATCGGGGATTGGGGTCCGCCGTGGCGCCCATGGGATGGTGGCCCATGTGCTCCACGCCGCCGGCGATGGCCACATCGCAGGCGCCCATGGCGATTTCCGAGGCGGCGCAGGTGACAGCCGTCATGCCGCCGGCGCACATGCGGTCCACGGAAAATCCCGCCGTGGATTCGGGGAGCCCGGCCAGGATGGCCGTGGTGCGGCCCATGGTGAGGCCCTGGTCGCCTTCCTGGGTGGTGGCCCCCCAGACGTTTTCTTCCACCATCTCGGGCTTCACCTGGGGGTTTCGGCGCATGAGCTCGCGAATGACCTTCACCACCATGTCGTCGGCCCGGGTCATCCAGAAAATGCCCTTTTCACCGGCCTTGCCGAATGCCGTGCGAATGCCGTCCACCAGTACCACGTCTCTCGGTTTCATGAGACTTCCTCCTTTTGAGCGTAAGGGGCGGGGGGAGGCCGGGGCCTCCCCCGTTTCACGGGATCAAAGGATTAGACCAGCGCGAAGCCGGTTTCCGGAATTTCAAGGGGCGACTTGTCGCTCAGCATGATGGCGCGCGCCTTGCCCGAAGCCTGGGTGAGCACCTGGGTCATCCAGAACTTGGCCGAGGCGATCTTGCCGGCGTAGAAGGCGGCGCTGCGGTTGGATTCCAGCAGAGCCCTTTGAGCCTTTTCGTCCTTGGCATTGTGGTCGGCGAAGATTTCCTGGAGCTTGCGGTCGGCGATGTAGGCCTGCCACAGGAAATTGAGGCCGATGGCCACGTCGCCGAACAGATCCAGGTACGGCTTGGCGTAGAGGATGGGCACGTGGAACTCGTCGGTCATGCCCTTCAGGCCGAAGAACTTGGTGACCTGCACCAGGCTCTCGGCGGCCTCTTCGTAGATCTCGATCATTTCCCGCATGCGGTAGTTCTTCTTGAACCTGGCCACCATTTCGCGGCTGAACTTGACGGCGTTCATGAAGAGCCGTCCGCGCTTCATGGCGATCTTGCGGCCCACCAGGTCCAGGGCCTGGATGCCGTTGGTGCCTTCGTAGATGGAGGCGATCTTGCAATCGCGCAGGAACTGTTCCACCGGGTACTCGGAGGTGTAACCGTATCCGCCGTAAACCTGCACGGCCGTCTCGCAGACCCGGAAGCCCAGATCGCTTCCCACGGACTTGACGATGGGGATGAGAAGAT
Source organism: Desulfacinum sp. (assembly GCA_014359885.1). Taxonomy (GTDB): domain Bacteria; phylum Desulfobacterota; class Syntrophobacteria; order Syntrophobacterales; family DSM-9756; genus Desulfacinum. The sequence continues at coordinate 18,757 of JACIYN010000029.1, read as the reverse complement.
CCACGTAGCCCTGGTAAAGCTCTCTTTCCTCTTCGCTTTCGGCCACCTCGGTCCGGTCGATGCAATAGGCGGTCAAGTGGAGCAGCCCGCGGATGCCTTCCGTGCTGGCCTTCATGAACATGAGCATGCGGCGCACGTCGGGATGGTTGATGATGGCCACCCGTTCCGCCCCCGGGTCCTTCATGCGTTCCACAGGCGTACCCTGGATGCGCTCCTTGGCGTACTGGAGGGCGTGGAGGTAGGCGGCGCTGGCATGGCCCAGGCCCTGCATCCCCACGAAGAGGCGGGCTTCGTTCATCATGTCGAACATGATGCGCATGCCCTTGTTTTCCTGGCCCATCAAATAGCCGATGCACTTGCCGTTTTCACCGAAGTTGAGAACGGAGGTGGACGAGCCGTGGATGCCCATCTTGTGTTCGATGCCGGCGCAGTGCACGTCGTTGTCCACCAGGTTGCCGTTGTCGTCCACCAGAAGCCGCGGCACCAGGAAGATGGAGATGCCCTTGGTTCCCTTGGGGGCCCCTTCGATGCGGGCCAGCACCATGTGCACGATGTTCTCGGTGAGATCGTGCATGCCCGAGGAGATGAAGATCTTCTGGCCTTCGATCTTGTAGGTCCCGTCGCCCACCGGGATGGCCTTGGTGCGCAGATTGCCCACGTCGCTTCCGGCGCCGGCTTCCGTCAGGCACATGGTGCCGCCCCATTCGCCGGAAAACATCTTGTACATGTACTTTTCCTGGAGTTCCGGGGTGCCGTAGCGCTGGAGCAGCCGGGCGGCGCCGTGGGTCAGGCCCGGGTACATGAGCAGGGCCCAGTTGGCGGCGGCGAAGAATTCCACGCAGCCGTTGGCCACGGTGGCGGGAAAACCCTGACCGCCCACTTCCGGATCGTCGGCCATGGCCAGCCAGCCGCCCTCGCAGTAGAGCCGATAGGGCTGGTGGAAACATTCGGGGACCTTCACCAGGCCGTTCTCAAACCGGCATCCTTCCTGGTCCCCCTTCTTGTTGGTGGGGTAGAATTCCTGCTCGGCCAGCTTCTCGGCCTGCTCCAAGGCCATGTCGAACATTTCCTTGGAATACTCTTCCCACCTGGGATACTTGCACAGATCCTCCACGTTCAGCTGTTCGTAAAGAACGAACTTGAGGTCCCTTTCATCCACCAGCAGCTTCATGACCGTGTCCTCCCCTTGTTGGTCGCTCTGTCCGTGTCCGGTCCGTCCGGGCCGTCACGGAGCTTCGTTTTCCTTCCGCTCCCCTTGGGGATCCTGCTGGATGCCCTTGAGGAAAAGATCCACGATGGGATCCGCCAACGTCTCCAGATCGTAGGGCCGACCGGCCAACACCCACGTGGACACCACCTCGTCCAACGTGCCGAAGACCAGCCGTTTGGCCAGGCCCAGCGGGATGTCCGGGCGGAAAACCCCCTCCTTTTGACCCTGCTCGATGACCTCCCCAATGAGATCCAGGTAGTTCTTCAGCTCCACCTTCTTGTAGCCGCGCATGAAACGGCTGCTCTGCCGCAGCTCCACTTGCAGGACCGCGGCCAGTTCCGGGTACGCCTGGAAGCCGGCCAGGTGCATGTGGATGAGCTTGCGGAAGCGGGATCGAGCGCCTTTTTCTTCTTCCAAGGCCTTGCGGAAGCTGATGTTGATCTCCTGCATCTTCTCTTCGAAGATGGAGATGAGAAGGTCGTCCTTGTTCTTGAAATAGAGGTAGATGGTGCCGTCGGCCACGCCGGCCATGCGGGCGATCTCGGACACCTTGGACTGGAAGAAGCCCTTTTCGGCAAAGACGCTCACCGCCGCGTCCAGAATGCGGCGTCGTTTGTCGGAGTTCTTGTGGTTGTTGCGAGAGATGGCCGTGCCTCCTTCTGAATGAACCATCATTCAGAAAGCTGAATAAACTTTTCCCCAGGCCCCTGTCAAGGGAAAAAGTGACGCGTGACGGGTGACGGGCAAGAAGTGAAGAGTGCCGGGGCGGATAATTTTTCTCCGCAGCCGTCCGAGCCCTTCTGTGCCCATTGGAATCCATTCCCGGTCCTCTTTCTCCTCTCCCCCACTCCCCACTCCCCACTCCTCACCCATCACCCATCACCCATCACCCATCACCCATCACCCATCACCCATCACTCGTCACCCATCACCCATCACTCGTCACTCGCCACTCGTCACTCGCCACTCGCCACTCGTCACTCATTGGTGATAGAATCGAAAAAGACATGGAGATGGGGGTGTGGGAAGCCATGAAGGAAGAAGAAAAAGACAAAAATGCCCAACCGGCGGGTCCGCTCCAGAGGCCGCTTCTGCTCTACATGCTCCACTGCGGCCTGGAAGGAAAGCTGCTTCAAAAGATCTGCGCCCGGCACGGCCTGAACGTGGAGATCCGCCAATTTCCCCGGGAGCAGGCCTTCGCCTACCACATGCACCCGGAGTTTCAGACGCCGGATCTCATCCTCATCCGCGGTCACTTCATCCAGCTGGTCCACGAGTGCGACAAGGAGCGGCATATCCCCTACGTGGTGGTCTCATCCAAGCTCAAGTACGGAAACGGCCAGCCCGTCTTCATTCACGCCGACAAGGGCTACGGGTCCCCGGAAACCCTGGCCCTGTACCATGCCATTGCGGAAAAGCTCAAAGAAGTGGTAACATCTCGAAGTCCCTACGAGAGTGAGACTGTGGCGGCTCAGACGACGGATGAACCCTCGTGCTGACGGTTGTCTTTCACGAAGGCTATCTCAGGCGTTATCCCACCGGCGCCGTGGAAACCCCGGCGCGGGCCCGCGCCGTCTTCACCAAACTCAAGAACCACTACCCGATCCTCACCCCGGAGCCGGCCCGTAAGGAGGACATCCTGAGGGCCCACGACCCGGAGCATCTGGTGCGTGTCCAACTGGAAGGCATGGACGTTCTGGAGGCGGCCTTTCTGGCGGCAGGGGGAGCCCTTTGTTCGGCGGAATGGGCCCTGTCCGGGCGGACCGCCTTCGCCGTCGTTCGTCCTCCCGGCCACCACGCAGGCCGCAACCGCTACGGCGGTTTCTGTTTTTTCAACAACATGGCCGTGGCGATTCTTTCGCTCCTGGAAAAGGGGGCGATACAAAGCGCCGCCGTGGTGGACATCGACATGCACCGGGGCGACGGCACGGCGGAAATCCTGGGGGCGGATCCGCGCGTGCAGCTGGTGGACATGACCTTGGCCGACGGAGCCCAATTCGTGGACCGGCTCATGACTCGACTGGCGCTTCTTCCGGACGTGGATGTGATCGGCGTGTCGGCCGGATTCGATCTTCACGTGCAGGATTGGGGAAATCTATTGACCAACCGGGACTACCACCGCATCGGGCGGGCTCTGGGCGAGACGGCACGCCGGAAGGCCCGCGGCCGCCTTTTCGCCCTCCTGGAAGGGGGCTACACGGCCCATGAGCTGGGGAAAGCCGTCTTGGCCTTCTGCCGGGGACTGGAGGGGAAGGAGTTCCCCGGGGCCTCGCCGGAGGGCCGGGCATGATCCGGCACGGCAGGGATCCGGCCGGTTTTCGGCCCTTGGAGCGCCTCAAGGGCGAGATGCGCCGGCTGCCGTCCGATTTCGCGGGGGCCTATCTCAAGGTCCAGGAGCTGAACCGATTCCTTCTGGAGAATCCCAGATTCGCCGACCACGAAACGGTTCGCCTGGTTCGGCGATTCCTGACCCACCGGCCTTATCTCAGGCAGCGCCAGGCCCTCTTTTTCTGTAAAGAGGCGGCCACGGGGCTTCGCCTCATCATGGAGAACTGCCCGGGACGGGACGTGGTGGAGCATGCCCGCCGGGTTCTGGAGTCGCTGGCCCTGAAGGGGGAGGAGCCCTGTCAGCGGGCGTCTTCCGAGGTGCTGGGGGGGCTCCCGCTGGCCTTGAGTCCTCCGGGCATGCCCTCGGGAGATTTGTCCGAGGCCCTTCCCATTTCCCTCCCGGAGCTTTTGAGGCGCCTGGAGGACCTGGCTGCTCCCCGGGAACGGGGCCCTTCGGCCGCAAGCCGCCCCGAGGGCTGGTTTTCGCGGGGGCGGAGCCTGATCCTGGATCGGGGCGCCGACGCCGGCATCCTGGTGGTGAAAACGGCCTCCGAGGAGCAGGGGGCGAAACTCCTCCTTCGGGAAATCGGCTGGATGCGGCTTTTGTGGCGCTGGGAAGACACCCGCTTGGGCCGCCTGGGCGAAATCCCCCTGCCCTTGAAGCTGGACGGCCGATGGCTTTTCCGACTGACCAAATGCCGCCCGTCGGACGTTTGCGGTCCGGCGAAGGCGGAGTGGGCCGTGGCCTTTCGGGCTCCCCGAGGCTATTTCTGTTATCCCAACCAGCCCTGTGGGGGGAGGCTGCCGTCCAAGGCGGTCTTTTTGGAGACCCTGTGCCGGAACGCGCTGTACCTGGGGAGGCTGACATCCCGGGGCGTGGTGCACACGGCCCCCATTCCCCTTTTCCACAACCGGGTGCAGCAACACCGCCGAAATGACGGGGGAGTCTATCGGTGGCCGCGGGGCGGGCGCCTGGACCGGTGGCTGGAGTCGTGCGACTTTCCCAATTTCGGCCGTTCCGGTATCCGGGACCTGGAGCACCTGGAGCCCGCTGGGGGGGCGGGCGTGTCGCTCTACGAACAGGTGGGCATGCATCTGTTGAGTTTTCTTCTGGTAACGGGAAGCTACTTCCGTAATCGGGATCCCGGCCGGCGCGGGCTTCAAGCGGACGGATCGCCCGTGGACGCTCGGGATCTCTTTGATCGGGCGTTTCTGGCCAAGGCCGTCCGAAGCGTCTTCGAAAAGTACTACGAAGGCTTTACGGAGGGACTGCCGGCCCCGGAACCCGGATGGGATCTGGAACACCTGGCCCGGCGGATGATCGAGGAGATGGGGGTGGACCGGCACATGGAGGAGATCCTGAGGGTGCCCGATCAGGAACAGATGACGGACGGGGAGTTCATCCGGTTCCTGACGGACCGGGGCTTTCCGCCTGATGAGGCCGGCCGATACCGCAGAGGTCGGGAGGAGATCGTTCTTCGCACCGGCCCCCACCTGGGAGCCTTCAACGACCGCATCTCCCTTCCCGAAATGATTCACTTCGTGGGGGCCGCCTCGGCGCTGTGCATCAGCGGCCGCTATTTTCACCAGCGGAGGGGCTTCGCCGGCGAGGCCCTGCCGACACCGGCCTGAGAAAGACTGTGGGAAGTCCGTTCCCAAACGGGGAGCAGGGTCATCGCTGGGGCTGATGATACCAGGTAGGGGCGGTTCGCGAACCGCCCCTACGCCATAACGGACAGGCGTCTTCCACGGGGGCAACGGCGTTCGTGGATGGCCTCGCGGCCGCTCACTCAGGGAGAAGCGCCGTCCACGTCCTTGAGGGCGGCCCGGGCGGCCCGGATGAGGTTGTCGAACGTCTCCGACCGGTAAGGATCCACACCGCCGCAGCCCGCGTCCCCCATCTTGTCGAAGACGAACTCCTTATCCATGTAGTCCAAAAGGGCGCGGGTGGCCGAGATGAGCTTTTCCACGGCATCGGTCATAGGGGCGTCTCCCATTCTTTTCGGGGCTTCGGCTTTTTCCTGCTGCCCGGCCCAGGGGCTGGAAGGGTGCGCGGCAACGGCCGGTTTTTGGTGAGAAGGGTCCTTGCACCGGCCAAGCACCCGGACCGTGGGGGCGAAGCATCGTTCGCCTCTACGGGGGCCTGCTTCCAAACGGCGTGTTTCATCCTTCGTTGTGACGGAATCCCCCGTGATGTGGGTTAATATTTTTTCTATTATCGTTGTTTTCGCCGGGACATGCGCCTCCGATGGACGCTGGAAGGAGGGGCGGTTCGGGAACCGCCCCTAAAAAACAGCGAAGATACCATCCCCAAGAGGGGAGCAAGCTCCCTCGGCCGAACGCTGCGGCCCTTCAGAGCCCCAGGTCCTGATGGATGAGCACCACGTGGATACGCCCCTTGGGAAAGGACTTTTCCGTGATGGCCCACGTGTTGCAAATTCGATCCGGGCTGTTGCAGTCCATGCAGGTACCGGTCTTCCGGCATGGCGTTCTGAAACCTTCGTGTCGCATGGCATTCAGGGGTGCGGCGCGGGTTCGAATTCGTTCCCGGGCGGCTGCCAGGTCCGGAACGATCTTGTTTCGGCCCGCCACGACCACCACCTGTCGGGGGCCGAAGGTGAGCCCCGCCACCCGGTTGCCCACCATGTCCAGGTTCACCAGTTGGCCGGTTTCCGTCACGGCGTTGGTGCCGGTCAGGAAAAGGTCCACCAGAAGAGCTTGGCGCCTTCTCTCGATGATCTCCGGCCGGGGCACTCCGGGCTCGAAGGTCCGGATCAGCCGGATGTGATCGATGCGGGCGATGGATTCCAGGATGCCGCAGGCGTGCAGGGTCATGGAATCCCCCCAGGACACGCTGCGGGGCCGAATCTCCGCCGCGACGCGATCTATCACGATCCGATGGGCCTCCTCCGGGTCGGAAACGATGGAAACCCGGAAATGGTTGCGTTCCAGGGCTTCCCCGCACCGCTCCAGGCGCTGGGCGTGAAATCGGGATGCAGGCGCCTCCATGCCGGACCTTTCTCCTTACAGGCTCAGGCAAGCCAGCGGGTCAGGAACCCCTTGGCCGCCCACAGAAACCAGGCACCGAAAAAGAGCAGGAAAACACCGCAGCAGCGGATCATCCACCGGTAGCCTCGGTCGCCCATGAAGCGGGTTCCCTTGCTCACGCCCAGAGACAACAGGCTGTACCACGCATAGTCCGCGGCGATGTGGCCAAGAAAGAAGGCGACGACACCCCAGGTCCCCAGTTTCATGGACGCCACCAGGTAGCCCAGCCCGATGGTAGCCCACCACAGGGTCCAGTAGGGGTTCGAAAGGCTTGCCAAAACCCCCAGCACCACGGGGTGACGGCCTTTTGAGGATGCCTCCGGATCCCGGGGATCCAGGGTGAGGGAAAGTCCGGCCGCGCTCCGCACCATGTCCACGCCCATGAAAACGAGAAAGCCGCCGCCGAAGAGGGCGATCAACCCCATGACCGAGGGCATCTTGAGGTAAGGACCCAGGCCCAGGACCACCGCCGCCACCACGACCAGTTCCAGCAGGGAGTGGCCGGTCATGAGCAGCGGTCCGGCTCGAAACCCTCTCCGGGCCGATTCGGTAATGGTGATGGTAAAGAGCGGGCCCGGCATGAGGGCCCCCGAAAGGGCCACGGTGAAGGAGCCGGCGCCCACGGCCAGAAGTTCCATCATGGCTTTGGGGCCTTTCTAAGGTTCGATGCGGCTTCCCAGGAGTTCCAGGAACTTTCGCATCCATTGGGGATGGGCGGGCCAGGCGGGTGCCGTCACCAGGTTCCCGTCCACATGGGCGTTGGTGAAGGTTTCGTTCACGTCCACCCACGTGGCGCCCGAACGCACCAGGTCCGGCTTGACCGCCGGATAGGCCGTGCAAGCCTTCCCTTCCACCACCCCGGCGGCCACCAGCACCTGTTGGCCGTGACAGATAGAGGCGATGGGCTTTTCGGCGTGGGCGAAGTGGCGGACCATCTCCAGCACCCGTTCGTTCAACCGGATGTATTCCGGCGCCCGGCCTCCGGGGATCACCAGGGCGTCGTAGTCTTCGGCCTTCACCTCGTCGAAGGTGGCGTTCAAAAGGAAGTTGTGGCCGGGTTTTTCGCTGTAGGTCTGGTCCCCCTCGAAATCGTGCACCGCCGTTCGCACCGTCTCGCCGGCCTTCTTGCCCGGGCAGACGGCATGGACCGTATGGCCCACCATGAGAAGCATCTGAAACGGGACCATCACTTCGTAGTCTTCCACGAAGTCACCCACGAGCATGAGGATCTTCTTGGCTGCCATGGTACCTCCTCCTTTCTTAATCAAAAATCTGAATGAGAACCGCGAAGGAACGCGAATAAACACCAATCGCAGTAGGCGGGATGTACCCAAAAGCTTATCGCGGCCTGCGGAGCTCGTCCATCGCCGCGTGGTCGGCGGGCGTGTATGAACCCCACCCCTATCCGAAAGGTTCATTCGTTTTTCTGGGGGTGAGCCTCACGTCCGCTTGTCGGGAGTCTGCCCCGCCCTGAGGGACCCGTTTCGACATTTGCCTGTCATCTTGCAAAAGAAGCCGCCCAGGAGCTGTCCGGCGAAAAACGCCCCGATGAGCACCGGGAAGGTGGCCAGACGCCAGCCCATGCCGGACAGGATCCGCAGGCCCACCACCAGGGGCACGGGAAGGTGGATGGCCAGAAACCACGCCGTGGAAAAGCGTTGCACCTGAGCGCGCCAGTAACCGAAGGGGAGATTGAGGCACACAACGATGGCCGCCACCGCCGTGAGGCTCAGATGCAGGTTCGGAAGGGACATGGGAACGCCGATCCTCCGTCGTTCGGCCGGATTCAATGTGCTGGAGACCCGTGATAGAATCCCTTTTCGGCCATCCTTAGCCCGGGCGGGAATTCTCGTCAAGAAGGGATCGAGCCTTGCTCGCGGCGGCCAATCGGGATAAGGAAGGAATGCCGGAAGGAGCGGGCCAAGCGGGCAATCCGTTTTCGTAGGGGCGGGCTTTAGGCCCGCCCGTCAGGTCTCGGGAGGAGCGCGTGCCGATTCTCAAACAATGCACCATGGATTACTTCGAAAAAGAGCGGGATCGTATCCACACAGTCATTGTGCCCTGCGGGTCCCTGGAAGAGCACGGGCCGCACCTGCCGCTGGGGACGGACACCCTGCACGCCGAGGCCTTGGCCGACGCCGTGGCGGAACGATACCCGGTCTGGTCGGCTCCCCCCTTGTGGTACGGGCTGTGCCGCAGCTCCAGCGGCCATCCCGGCACGGTGGGGATCCGAAGCGCCACCCTCCGCGCCCTGCTCATGGACGTGGTGGAAGGATTCGTCCGTCAGGGGATGCGCTCGGTGGTGGTCCTGAGCGGCCATGCGGGAGGCACCCACATGGCCGCGCTGGTGGACGCCGGAGAGGATCTCCTGGAGCGGTGCCCCCACCTTCGCATGGCCGTCCTGTCCGTGCTGGACCTGGGAAAGGCCGCCTGGGCCGCCATCCAGGAAACGCCCACGGATTCCCATGCGGGAGAAGTGGAAACCTCGCTCATGCTGCACCTGTATCCCCACTGGGTGCAGGGGACGGCCGAGGAGGCCTATCCCACCTTCCCGGCCCACATCCTGGTTCGCAACAAACGGGCCTATTGGCATTCGGGGGTGTGGGGCAATCCCAAGGCGGCGAGCAAGGACAAGGGAAAACGGCTCATGGAGGCCTCCATCGCAGCCTTGATCGAGCTCATTGAAAAACTGAACGCGTGGGAAGAGCCGACCGATTCATGACAAGAGCATCGAAGCAACACAAGAGCGGCCCGAAGCGGCCGAAAGCCCAAACCCTCGGACAACTCCGCAAGCCCGAGCTGCTGGCACCCGCCGGACACCTGGAGGCCTTCTGGGCGGCCGTGGAAAGCGGGGCGGACGCCGTCTATCTGGGGCTGAAGCGGCTGAGTGCGCGGGCCCACGCCGCCAACTTTTCCCTGGAGGACCTGAGCCGGCTGCTTCCCTTTGCCAGGTCTCGGAAGGTGGCGGTTTATACGGCGCTCAACAGCGCCGTGACGGCGTCGGAAGTGCCGGAGCTGCTGGACACCCTCCAGGCCCTTTCGGATCTGGAAGTGGACGCGCTCATCGTGCAGGATCCCGCTCTTTTCTTTCTCTGCCGGCGGTTCTTCCCGCACCTGAAGCTGCATGCCAGCACCCTGGCGGCGGTTCACAACAGCTCCGGCGTGCGTGTGCTGGAAAGGCTGGGAGCGCGCCGGGTGGTGCTGGCCCGGGAGCTGGGCATGGAGGAGCTTCGGGCCATCTGCCGGTCGGCGGACGTGGAACTGGAGATGTTTGTCCACGGGGCCCTCTGCTTTTCCATCTCGGGACTGTGCCTGGCCAGCAGTTTCCGCGGGGGCCACAGCGGTCTCCAGGGGCGGTGCGTCCAAACGTGCCGTCTGCGCTTCCGCCAGGGCCGAAAGGAAGGCTACTTCTTTTCGTGCAGTGATTTTTCCGCCCTTCCCCGGATTCCGGAACTGAGAGAGCTGGGCATCACCTCCTTCAAGATCGAAGGGCGCATGAAGGACGCCGAATACATCGCAACGGTGGTCCAGGCCTACCGCCGGGTGCTGGACGCTCCACCGCAAGCGGCCCGCGAAGCGATCCGGGAAGCCACGGAACAACTGGCCCTTTCTCCGGCCCGACGCCTGACGGACGGGTTTCTGGGACCGTCTCCCAGCGAAACCGTGCTCACCCCCCACCGGTCCGGGTCCAGCGGGCTGTGGGTGGGGACCGTCACCCGGGTGGAAGACGGCGCGCTGGTGGCGGATCTTCGACGTTCTGTACAGGCCGGCGATCGACTCCGACCGGAATCGGCCGAAGGCCGGGAAAAGGGTCCCTTTGTGGTCCGCGCCGTGCAATCGGTTGCGGGGGAACCTCTGGACCGGACGCCTGCCAAGGGACCGGCGGTGCTGGTGACTCCCGGGACCACGGCGGCCGAGGGAGAACGCCTCTTCCGCATTGGAAGAAAGCCCACCGCCTCCCGGGAAATCTGGAAGAGGATCCAGCGGGAGGGACTCCAACCGATGGGCTTCTCCAAGAAGTTCCGGGGGGACGGCTGGATTCCGGAAGAAACGGCCGATGTGGGGCCGAAGGCACGGCGCCTGCCCGAAAGCCTGGTGGTCAAGATCCGGCATCACGCCGACTTGAGCCGCGCTCTGCAGTCGCCCGCCCAATGGATCTTTTGTGTCGCCACCAAGGAGAACCTGGAGCGCCTGGCCAAGGGGAGATTGCATCCGGCGCAGAAAAAACGTTTCGGCTGGTCCCTTCCCCCGGTGGTCCTGGAAAAGGATGAAGACTATTATCGCAAGGCGACGGCCTGGTTCGCGGCCCGCGGATTCCGCACCTGGGAAGTCAACAACTGGGGGCATCTGGACTGGCTGGCCGGCTCGGACGGGGTGCGGCTTTGGGCCGGATCCCGCATGAATGTCCGCAACAAGGCGGCCATGGCGGCCCTGGCCGAGGCGGGATGCACCTACACGGTGCTTTCCCAGGAAGTGACCGGCGAGGAACTCCGGGAGCTCGTGACGGACCCCCTGCCGGCCTTCCCGGTGGTCACGGTTTATGGCCATCCGTTTCTCTTCCTCTCCCGACTGCAGCCTTCGGTCCTGACCGGAGTGCCGGTGCGGACGTCCCGGGGGGATCAATACATCGTGGAACGCCAGGGACCCTTGACGGCCGTCTTCGCCGATCATCCCTTTTGCTGGTTTGAAAAACTTCCGGAACTTCGTGCCATGGGCTACCGCCTTTTCCTCATGGACCTGAGCGAAGGGGGCTCCCGACTGGAAGACAAGGACTGGCAGCGGCTCTTGAGCGGCTTTAAACGCCACCGGGCCGATGCGCCCTATTCCCTTTTCAACTACGAGCGCCGGGCCGTACCGGAAGGGGGTAGAGGTAAAAGGTGAAAGGTAAAAGGTAAAAGGGGAAAGGTGAAAGGGGAAGGGGGAAGGGGAAGGGGAAAAGGGGGCTGGGATGGGGCTTGATCGGTCCAGGCCTTCATGGTTCCGGGTGCCTGTGGAGTCGCACAGGAATCCGACGCCCTTCCGGCCCGGCAAGGAAACGTTCCGGGTTTTCAGTACTCCTGTACCCTTGTGCCTTTCGCCTTTGGCCTTTTACCTTTGCCCTTTAACCTTTCACCTTCAAAGGATTGATCGATGCCGCCGTTTGTCCATCTTCACGTGCACAGCCAATACAGCCTCCTGGACGGGGCCATCCGCCTGGGGGATCTGATCGAGACGGCCAAGGGCTTCGGAATGCCCGCCGTGGCCGTGACCGACCACGGAAACATGTTCGGGGCCCTGGAATTCTACGAAAAGGCCAAGAAGGCCGGGATCAAGCCGATCATCGGCTGCGAGATCTACCTGGCCCCCCGGAGTCGGCACGAACGCCAGCCGGCCACGGGCAACGCCGGGGATGAGGATCGCAACTACCACCTGGTGCTCCTGGCCAAGGATCTCACCGGTTACAAGAATCTCATGAAGCTGGTCAGTCTGGCTCATCTGGAAGGCTTTTATTACAAGCCCCGGGCCGACAAGGAGCTGCTTCGCCGATACAACGAAGGGCTGGTGGCCCTTTCCGCCTGCCTCAAGGGGGAAGTGGCCTTTCATCTGAGCCGCAACCGTCCCGAATCGGCGGCCAAGGCGGCCCTGGAGTACCAGGAGATCTTCGGGCCGGGGAATTACTATCTGGAAATCCAGGCCAACGGGATTCCCGAACAGGCCATTGTGAACGAAAAACTCATCGCCTTGGGTAGAGAACTGAACATCCCCCTGGTGGCCACCAACGACTGCCACTACCTGAGAAAGAGCGACGCGCGGGCGCACGAAATCCTGCTCTGCATCCAGACGGGCAAGAACGTGCTGGATGACAAACGCATGAAGTTCAGCACGGACCAGCTCTATTTCAAGTCTCCCGACGAGATGGCCCGGGAATTCGCCCATGTGCCCGAGGCTCTGGAAAACACCGGGCGCATCGCCGACATGTGCTCCCTGGAGATCCCCCTGGGCGAGTACCACTTTCCCGTCTTTCCCCTGCAGAACGGCGAGTCCATCGAGGACCGGTTCGAGCGGACGGTGGCGGAAGGGTTCCGACGGCGCTTGGAGGAAATCCGGTATCGACGTCCCGACTTTTCCGACACGGACCGGGAGGAATACGAAAAACGGCTTCGCTACGAGATGGACGTGATCAAGGAGATGGGCTTCGCCGCCTATTTTCTTATCGTGGCGGATTTCATCGGCTACGCCAAGAACAAGGGCATTCCCGTGGGGCCGGGGCGCGGGTCCGCCGCCGGCAGCCTGGTGGCCTACGTCATGGGGATCACGGACCTGGATCCCATCGAGCACGGCCTCATCTTCGAGCGCTTCCTCAACAAGGAGCGCATCAGCATGCCGGATATCGACGTGGACTTCTGCGTCCTGGGCCGCGACGAGGTCTTCCGCTACGTGGCGGAAAAGTACGGCAAGGAGCAGGTGGCTCACATCACCACCTTCGGGACCATGCAGGCCAAGGCCGTCATTCGGGACGTGGGCCGCGCCCTGGCTCTTCCCTACAACGAGGTGGACAAGATCGCCAAGCTCATCCCCGCCTCTCCCGGAATGACCCTGAAGAAGGCCTTCGAGCTGGAACCGCGCCTGGCGGAGCTTCAGCGGGACGATCCCCAGATGAAGGAGCTCTTCGAGATCGCCTTCGCCCTGGAGGGCCTCACCCGGCATGCGTCCACCCATGCGGCGGGGGTGGTGATCGGCGACAAGCCCATCGTGGAATACATGCCCCTCTACCGGGACCAGGAAGGGGAGGTGGTCACCCAATTTTCCATGAAGTACGTGGAAAAGGCGGGCCTCATCAAGTTCGACTTCCTGGGCCTTCGAAACCTCACGGTGATCCACAACGCCGTGGATCTCATCCGAAAGAACCACGGCGTGGAACTGGACATGCAGCGCCTGCCCCTGGACGATCCCAAGACCTACGAACTGCTCTGCCGCGCGGACACCACGGGGGTCTTCCAGCTGGAAAGCTCGGGCATGCGCGACATCCTGGTGCGGCTCCGCCCGGAAAACTTCGCCGACATCGTGGCCCTGGTGGCCCTCTACCGGCCGGGGCCCATCGAAAGCGGCATGGTGGACAACTACATCGACGGCAAGCACGGCCGCATCCCCATCACCTACGAACTGGAACAGCTCCGGCCGATCCTGGAACCCACCTACGGCGTGATCCTCTACCAGGAACAGGTGATGAAGATCGCCAGCGTGCTGGCCAACTACAGCCTGGGAGAGGCGGACATCCTGCGCCGGGCCATGGGCAAGAAGATCCCGGAGGTCATGGCGGCCCAGCGGGAACGGTTTCTGGCCGGAGCCAAGGAAAACGGGATCGACCTGGCCAAGGCCAACCACATCTTCGATCTCATGGAAAAGTTCGCCGGGTACGGCTTCAACAAGTCCCACAGCGCCGCCTACGCCCTCATCGCCTATCAGACCGCCTATCTCAAGGCCCACTATCCGGTGGAATTCATGGCGGCCCTGCTCAACAGCTTCCTGAGCAGCACCGACCAGGTGGTGAAGCTCATCAACGAATGCCGCGAAAAGGGCATCGCCGTGCTGCCTCCGGACGTGAACGTGAGCGAGCGGGACTTCACCGTGGTGGAAGGAAAGATCCGCTTCGGACTGGGCGCGGTGAAAAACGTGGGAGAAGCCGCCATCGAGGGGATTCTGGCCGTGCGGACCAAGGACGGTCCGTTCCGCTCCATCCATGACTTCTGCGACCGCGTGGACACCTCCCGGGTGAACCGGCGCGTCCTGGAACAGCTCATCAAATGCGGTGCCTTCGATTCCATCCATCCGGATCGGGCCCGAACCTTGGCCGCTCTGGACGAGGCCCTGGAAAAGGCCCAGGCGCGCCAGCGGGACCGCCAGAGCGGCCAGATCAACATGTTCGACCTGCTTCGGGCCAAATCCAAGGGAAAGCGGACCGAACCCAAGCTGCCCGACGTTCCGTCCTGGGACACCCGGACCGCCCTGCAGTTCGAGAAGGAGGCCCTGGGTTTCTACATCTCCGGGCATCCCCTGGATCACTACCGCGATCAGATCGCCAAGCTCTGCACGGCGGACACCCAAAAAGTGCGGGAAAGAAAGGACGGGACCAAGGCCATCCTGTGCGGGTTGATTTCCGTGACCAAGGAACTCACCACCAAGAAGGGCGAGCGAATGGCCTTCCTGAGCCTGGAAGACAAGGAAGGCACCCTGGAAGTGGTGGCCTTCCCGGAGGTCTACGGGCGCGCCCGGGAACTGCTCCAGGGCGACGACCCGCTGGTGGTCCTGGGAACCATTCAGCACGACGAAAAGGGGTCCAAGGTCCTGGCCGACCACATCCTTTCCCTGGACGATGCCCAGACCCAGACGGTGGAGGCCGTGCACATCCACCTGAGCGCGGACCGGCTGGACCGGGACGCCCTGGAGCGTCTCCGCCATCTGCTGGTGACCCATCCGGGCCAGTGCGACGCCGTGCTCCACATCGACGTGGAAGGGCAGGCCGAAGCGGTCATCGCCCTCAATCCGAAACTCCAGGTGAGTCCGACCACGTCCTTTCTGGAGGACATGGCGCAGCATTTCGGGGAGGATTGCGTGGATCTGGCCATGAAGGTGTGTCGGGCGTAGGAGGGGGAGGAGAGAGGGACAAGGGGAAAGGTCAAAGGCGAAAGGTAAAAGGGCAAAGGCAAAAGAGGGCGCGAACCGCGCCCGGGAGCCTGTTGAAAACGTTAATGTGAAAGAGAACCGCGAATGAACGCGAATAGACGCAAATGTTTTTAGTTGTAGGAACTGCGAAGGCCGCAATGAGGGTGCCCGGCCATGCAATGGGCGCGCAGTGACTCATAGAGAAGGGCATATTGCGGCGTTCCGACAAAGGCCCTTGCTCCGGCGCGCTCTTTCATCCATGCAGGGTGGCGCGAGGGGAGCCATGACTGTTAGGGATGCCTGCTTTTCTCGTAGCGCAGCCCTTTAGGGCTGCGGAGGAATCTCCGGACGTCCAATGGACCATCGGGTAGTGTCTGCCGCTTTCTTGGGTACGGATGGCCCATTTTCCGCACAAGGGCGAAGGGGGTCTCGTTCGGTATCGACCCGTCATCCCCGTGAAGCTTGTCCCCGGCTTGAACGGGGAGCAGGGATCCAGATTATGGGATCCCACCTAGCGCGGGCGTGACGAAGTGGGGAATTCTCGGCCAAGTCTTCGGACTTGGAAGGGCGAGCCGTTTCGGGGAGGTGGATGCCATGATCGACGGGTATCGCTTCGGAGCCATGGATATCGGGGGAACCACCTATCAGGCGGATCTCAAGATCGTGAGAGGGCAGGTGGTGGCCCACTGGTGGCGCCGGGAAGGGCACAAGGTGTGTGTGGACGACATCCGGGATATCCTGGAAGCCCGCCCCAAGGTTCTGGTCATCGGCCGCGGAAAGCCCGGGTTCATGAAGCCCGGAAGCGATGTGCGGCGGGTCTGTTCCGAGATGGGTATCCGACTGGTGGACGAGCCCACGGAATCGGCCGTGCGCACCTTCAACGAACTGGTGGCCTCGGGCGAAGACGCCGCCGCGGCCTTTCACCTGACCTGCTGAAGGCGGGAGACCGCCGCGGCCGTCTCGGCACGGCGCCTGCCCGTCCCGTGTAGGGGCGAAACATCTTTCGCCCCTACAGATGGGGCCATTGCGGAAGCTCGAAGGGCCCTCTGTGTGGGAGCGGCTCCAGCCGCTTCGCGACTCTCTCCCAGGAAGACACCTTCCCGGTGCGGGCTTTTCCTCCATGGGGGTGGAGCAAGAAAAGGGTACGATCAATCGTTTTGACGAGGAATCCATGGCGCAGGAAATGATCTTTGTGGAAACCACGGCGCGGGAACAGCGCAAGGACCTGTGCCGCTGGGCGGAGTATTTTGCCGAACAGGGAAAAAAGGTGCTGGTTCTTACCGATTCCACCCTGGGGGCCCAGCACCTGGATCAGCTCCTGTGGAGCTTTTCCCAGCCCAGTTTCGTGCCCCATCGCATCGTGGTGGAGGCGGAACCGAACGCGTCCTTTCCCGAGCCGGTGCTCATCGCAGTGGACCCGAGGCTTTCCCTTCCGGCGGACGTGGTCCTTTGTGACGCCTTTCCGGATCTGGACGCTCTGGGGCGCTATCCCAGCATCATGCACTTTGTGCCCTTGGACGATGAGGAAAGGAAGCAGGAGAGCCGGCGTCTCTGGATGGAAGCCAAGGCCCGGGGCTGGGAGCTGAAGCACGCGGCCGCTTCCCGCCGAGGCGGAAACCTCAAAAAGTGATGGAGGGACCTCTATCCATGGGTCTTTTGGATTATCCCAAGCAGCTCTACTACGAATACGGCAGCCGGCTGGCCATTTTTCTCATCAACCGCAGGCTCCGCAAGAAGGGCCTGGATCCGGGGGCCTGGCTCGTGCTGGCGCGCCTCTACGAGGTGCGAAAAGACTGGGCCCGGGCCGTTCAAACACTGGACAGGGCCCTCAAGATCTATCCGGGCAACGCCGCTCTGGAGGCCCACCGAACCCGCATCCGGGACCTGGCGCGCCAAGCCGGCACCGGCCCTGCGTGAGAAGATCTGTCGGGGGACAATGGGCCGTTGTCTACCCGCTCCCTTGCCCCTTGTCGCCCCCCGCCTTCGGCGGCAAGGGTGTGGGGGGTAAGAAAACGCCGTCTTCCAGTTGGCGGGTGCGCTCCGCGATCACGTCCAGAAGCTTTCGATCCGCGGCCTCGTCCGCAACGGCCGCAAACGCCCGGTAGGCGGCCAGTGCTTCCTTTGACCTTCCGGCGCGGTCCAGGGCCAGAGCCTTGTAGTAGTAGGCCTCGTGAAGGTTCGGGTCGATTTCCAGGGCGGCTTCATAGGCTTGAACCGCCTGGACGAAGGCGCCTCGCCGTGAATCAAGAAAGCCCCGGAGCAGAAAAAGCCGGGGCTCGACCGCTTGGTGCTTTCGAACCACCTCTTCCAGCAACTTTCCCGCCTCCTCGTCTTTGCCCCGCCGAAGGAGCTCTTCCACCCGGTCCAAAGCGGCAGGCAGGCCATTGCCCGACTCGGTGTCCCCCGTAGCGGGAAAGGTGCCGCCAGCCCACCTTTTCAGAACCGCCGACAGCAGCAGTCGCTGTTCGCCCGGCAGGGGCATGAGGGGGATCGTGTAACGTCCTCCGGACCGCAGTTCCAGAATCAGGTGACAGGGGCCGGCCGCATGAACGGCACAAACGTCCCGGCTTCGGAAGGTTCTGACGAACAGGGGAAGGGGGCTGAAAGCCAGCCAACCGCCTGAAATCACCGCATAAGGCGCATGGAGAATCCATAGGACGAAAAGGAGCCAGGGAAGGGAGACGAACCAGAGGGCGACGGCAAGACCATGGGCCTGCGTTGTCCAGGCGCCTCCTCCGGCGGCCGTTCCGAGCAGAAACCCGGCGGCGGGGTAGAGTGCCTGGCTGGGATCCCAGCGGAACGAAAGCCTTGGCGAACAAGATGTCTCCATGATGGAAGAAGCCGTCCTTTCTCTCGTGGCAAGCTTTCATGGTTGCATCGGTCGGAAACGAAGCGCTGAAGGCCTCTTCAAACCCTTCGGCGCTCCTTTCATCCCCCTGCCCTGATAGAGGCTTCTACCACAATTATCAATCTTCGCACCACCTGCACCTCGTCCCCTCGGACCGCCATCCAAGCCGGGACAGGAGAGGCTCTTTCGCCCTTTGTCGGCACAAAATTGTGCCCACAAAGGTCGATGAAGACAAATTTGAACCCGCCGAACAGACCCGGCCAAGGAGGGTCTTCATGGAACATGTCTTGATATTCCAGGAGGTTAAACGGAGGCTGGTCTTCTGGTACGGGGATTGCCATGGAGAGGGGGCGCAACCGGTTGCACGTGGGATTTCGTTTGAGATGACAAGTTGCGGAGGAAGATGGGGATGGAAAAGAAGAAGATCGGCGGTGTGGAGTATTCATGCGTGGACCCTTCCTATTTCGAAAGGCGCGGGCTGAAGAGGTATGCCCGCGTCTGGCATCTGTGGGCCCTGGGCGTGGGGGCGGTTATTTCGGGAGATTTCTTCGGATGGAACTTCGGATTGGCGGCGGGGGGATTTGGAGGGCTTTTACTGGCCAATGTGATCATTACCCTCATGTACTTGGGGCTTTGTTTCAGCATTGCGGAGATGACCGCTGCACTACCCCACACGGGCG
>JACIYN010000028.1 GCA_014359885.1 Desulfacinum sp. | reverse complement strand
GCGCCGGCTCAAACGGCCGAACATCTCAAGGCCCTGGCGAAGGCCCGACCTGAAGGGGTCCTTCGGGCACAAGCCCACTGGGAAAACCGCGTGGCCCAGAACGTTTACGGTTTGATTCCCGGCCGCTCCGAAGATCTCTCCCAGGAACTGGTGGTGATCGAAGCATCCTTCGATGCCTCCACCCACGTGGTGGGACTGGCGCCGGGAGCGGATCAGGCCGTCTCCGCGGCCATGCTCCTCAAACTGGCCGAGGACCTGGCGGCCCGACCGCCGGAACGTTCCGTCCTCCTCCTGGCCACCTCCGGGTACGGCCAGGGCCTGGCGGGATCCAGGCACTTCACCTGGATCGCCCGGGGCCGAAAGAAGGACATCCGTGAAGAACACCGAACCATCCGGGACCGCAGGAAAGACCTGAAGGCCCTGCTCTCTTCCTTCCGGCACCCCGTACCGTGGAACACGGGAGATCCGCAACGGGACCGACTGGTCTGGCGGGAAGCGGTGGAACGGGCCAAGGACGAAGCGGACCGCCTTACCCGTCTCATCCAATATCGAAACGCGGCGGGAAAAGCGGAGGATGCGAGCGTCACCGACATCGATGCCATGGCCGCCAAGGCCCGCCGGTGCCGACGGTTGAGCTGGCAGGACGAGCCGACCAAGCTGGATCCGGAACAACAGCGACTGGCGCTGGAGCTCTTGGCCGGAGCCCGAAGGTTGCTGGAGGAGCAAGAGCGGGAACTGGACAGGAGGTGGCGCGTCATCCGATCGTGGAGAACCCTGCGTAACCTGCTGGATGATCACGAAACCATCCTCCACCTGAGTCTTAACTTGTCTTCCCAATCCCTGCCCATCTCCCTCAGCGAATGGGGCGGCACCTTTCCGCTCCGGGAGCAGGTGCGGCGCGTGGTGCGGAGCCTCCGGCTGGCGGAGATCATGGAGGAAGCGGCGAGGGAAGCGGCCAATGCGTCGGGCACACCGCAGATCTTCAAGAAGACAGACCGCTACGGAGCGGGGTTGGCTTCCGGTGCGGTGGAAAATCCCGGCCTGCACTGCCTGGCGTGCGACATCGGAGCCCTTTCGGACTGTTCGGCGGTGACGCTCACCACCCTCCACAACCGGCGCCTGGCGTGGGGCACTCCCAACGACACGGAGGAACGTATCCATTGGGAGAATCTCGACATCCTCCAGAAGTTCCTCCCCCCCTTCCTCAATCGCGTGCTGTCCCATCCGGATCTGCAAGCCAGCTGTCGCACGGGCATCCAGGGCCTCGCGGCCATCAAGGGCAAGACCCTATTCATCCGTCAGGGGGAACTCTTTCCCGACCAGCCGGCTCCGGGAACCATCGTCTGCGCCATCCAGGGCGATACCGTCTTCCGGGCCATGTCCTTTCGGGACGGCACCTTTTTTCTGCCCGGTGTGGCCAACAATCGCGTGGCCTTCCAGAAGGTCATCCTGGAACCCTACGGGATCGATCCAGCCACGGGCCGAATCGCCTGGACGGCCGACAAGGTGCAGACGGGCAAGGACAACTACCGGCTCAAGATCAAGGGACAGGTGGGCAGCACCACCCTCATCATGTTCCACTGTGACCAGACGGACGTGATCGGAGTCTTCGATCCCCAACAGCTGAGCCACCTGACCAAGGTCACTCTCCTGGACGGCGTCACGGGCGCCCGCCCCCTCAAGTATTGGTACAGCCGGGTGGACGGACGGGACACCTTCGGCATCTCGCTCTTTCTGGAAAAAGGCACCCGGTTCAAATTGATCCTGGCCGACACCCTGCTCCGAAAGGAATTCCTCCTTATCAACGCCAACCCCCGGAATCCTTTGGGACAGGGATACCTCATCGGATCTCCGCCCATCCTCTCCCGCACCTTCTCCCGGGTGGCCCACGATCTTCGCACCCTGGTGGCCCATCGTCTGGACAACCTGGATCGCAGAGGGATCAGCAACAAGTACCTGGAGGACTTGTACCGGGAAGCCGACAGGGACTTGAAGGCCGCGGACGAGGCGGCCGGGGCGAACCGATACGCCCGCATGTGGGAAAAGACCGTCTCGGCGTGGGCCAAACTGGACGTGGTGTACGCCGAAATCGAAAACACCCAGAGGGACATCCTGGGCGGGGTCATGTTCTTCGTGGCGCTCTTCGTCCCCTTCGCCTACTGCCTGGAACGCTATCTGTTCTGCTTCCGAAACATCTACAAGCAAATCACGGCGTTTTTCGTCATCCTGCTCGCCACCATCTTCACCATCAAGGCGCTTCATCCCGCCTTTCAGCTCACCTACAGCCCCATGGTGGTCATCATCGCCTTTTTCATCGTTGGCCTTTCGGTGCTGGTCTCCTGGATCATTTTCGTCCGCTTCGAACGGGAAATGGAGGCGGTCCAGAAGGGGCCGGAAGGCTTGGCGGCGGGCCGCGAAGGGGTCAACAAATGGCAGGCCTTCGGAGCCGGCTTCGCCATCGGGGCGTCCAACCTGCATCGCAGAAGACTCCGAACGGCGCTCACCTGCGTGACCCTGATCATCCTCACCTTCACGGTGATGTCTTTTACCAACGTGAAGAGTCTCACCAAGACCACCCTGTCCCGGATCGCCGATTCGGCTCCCTACAGCGGCGTGCTGATCCACCACACCATCTGGCGCACCCTCACCTCCCTCACCCTTTCGGACATGAAGGGCCGTTACGCCCATGAAGCCCGCATCTGGCCCCGAGCCTGGATCGATCCACCCCATCCGGCCCAGCGATCGGTGGCCGCCGTTTCGGGGGATCTCCGGGAAGCGGCCGTGGAAGGAGTTCTGGGCGTGGGCGTCCAAGCGCCCCGGAGCTTTCGTGAGATCGTGGTGCAAGGCCGGTGGTTCCAGGCGGAGGATGAGAAGGCCGTGCTGCTGCCGCTGAACCTGGCGGAAGAGCTGGGACTGGGCGCCGCCCCGGACGGCGCCGCCACCGTGAAAATCTGGGAACAGTCCTACCGGGTCGTCGGCTTTTTCGATCCCAAGCGCCTGGAAACCTACCGGGATCTGGACGGCCATCGGGTCCAGCCGGCCTACCTGGAAATCGCTCCGGACGAGGAAATCAGCGAGGTGGAGGTGGAGGCCGTGGAATCGGGCGAGGAAATCCTGCCCATGACCCAGCGGTTTCGGTTCGCCCGCGCCGACTCCCTGGTCCTCATGCCCTTCGAAACGTGCCGAGCGCTGGGGGGAAGTCTTCGGGCCATCTCCCTGGTCACGGAAAGCCCCGATACGGCCCGCGGAATCGCCGAGGACCTGTCCCGATGGTTTTCCTATCCGCTTTTCGTGGGAGCCCAACAGACCTGGTACCACACGGCGGCCAAGGCCATCCGCTACCAGGGCGTGGCCAACCTTCTGGTGCCCATTCTCATCGTGGTCTTCATCTGCCTGAACACCATGATCGGGCACGTACATGAGCGAAAGACGGAGATCGGCGTCTACACTTCCGTGGGGCTGGCGCCGACCCACGTGGGCTTTCTTTTCATCGTGGAAGCGCTCTCGCTGGCGGTCCTCTCCACCGTGATCGGCTACATCCTGGCCCAGATCACGGCCAAACGGGTGGGCACCTGGCCCATGTTCGCCGAACTCACGTTCAACTATTCCTCCCTGGCCAGCGTGGCCTGCATGGTCCTCGTCTTTTCCGTGGTGCTCCTGGCCTCCCTCTACCCGGCCCGCATGGCCGCCGAAATGGCCATGCCGGACGTGACCCGCAGCTGGACGCTTCCCGAAGCCCGGGGGGATCTCCTGGAACTGCGCCTTCCGTTCCTTCTGAAGCCGGAAGAGGAATTGGGCATCATTCGTTTTCTGGAAGCCTTCATCCGGGATCATCAGGATGTGGCCCACGGAGCCTTCATCGTGGACGAAGCCAGCCTGGTGCCGGACGACACCATCGCGCGGCCGGCCCGCATGCCTTATCCGGTGTGTCTCACCCTGCGCGCCAATGTGTGGCTCGCCCCCTTCGACTTCGGCATCAAGCAAAGGCTTCAACTCCACTGCTGCCCGTCCGAAGAGAACCCGGGCTACATGGAGGTGGCCGTTCAGATGATTCGCCTTTCCGGGGAAAGATCGGCCTGGGAAAGGGCCAACAAGAACTTTATTCGGGTGTTGCGAAAGCAGATGCTCCTGTGGCGCCTGTTGGACGACGAGGCCAAACGCCGGTATTCGCAGGCGGATCCGGATTCGGACGCCGGTGAGGAAGCGGAGACCGTTCCTGTGACTTCGGCCATTTGACAAAGGATCGGATCAGAGCGTGGGAAAGGTTCGACTCACAGCACTGGGGCTGGGGGCCCTTCTGGCCGCTTTCTTTTGCGCCGTGACCCCCTACAACAACGTGCAGCTTCAAAACAGCCCCCTGGCGGGCGGCCATTTCCCGGTGGTCGCCTTCGCCGCCCTTTTCGTCTTCGCCGTCCTCTACAACCCCCTGGCCCGGAAGCTCCACCCCGGGGCGGCGCTGAACGCCCAGGAACTTTTTCTTGTCTGGGCCATGATCAGTATCTCCACGGGCATCGCCTATACGGGTCTTTTTCGTACGTTTCTCGTCAATATCACCACACCCGCCTGGCTGGAATCCGTGGGTTCCCCCCAGGCCAAGACTTTGCTTCCCCTGGTCTCCCCCCGGCTCTTTCCCTTGGATCCCGACGCCGTCCAGACGCTCTACCGCGGACTGGAAAACGGCCGGCAACTGGCGTGGTGGCAGGTCCCGTTCCACATTCCCTGGGCGGCCTGGGTCATGCCGCTGGCCTGCTGGGCCCTTTTCATCCTGTTTGTCTATGCGGCCCTCTTCGGCATGGTGGGCCTTTTCAGCCACCAATGGATCGAAAACGAAAAGATGAACTTCCCCCTCCTTCGCGTGCCTCAGGTCCTGAGCACGGAATCGGAAAAGGGAACGCTCCGGAATTTCCTGGGGCACAAGTACTTCCTCTTGGGGCTGGCGGTTCCCGTCTTTCTGCACCTCCTGAACGGCCTCCACACCTTCTACCCTCATGTGCCCCAGATCCCGACCCTCTTCCTGGCCCAGCCCTACGTTCCCAAGGAAGGGCTCCTTTCGGGATTCCACAAGGCCAAGATCTACTTCTATCCGGCTTTCATCGGCTTCGCCTATCTGACCTCCAAGCAGGTATCCTTCAGCCTGTGGTTCTTTTTCGTCCTGGGGGGCCTGCTCCCCGGCCTTTTGCAGCTCTTCGGTTGGCGCCTGCCTTCGGCCGCTCTCGGCACGACGTTCGGACCCGTACTGGCCAATGTGGAAGAGATGCAGATGGTGGGGGCCTTCGGAGTCTTCTTTTTCTTCATCGTGTGGCTTTCCAGGAATCACCTGATGGAGATCGTCCGGAAGGCGCTGGGCCGGTCCGCACTGCCCGACGAACCCCACCGTGGACTGGTGGACCCGAAAAAGGCCTTGTATCTCTTTTTGGGAGGCTTCGCGGGCACCCTGGCGTGGATGCGTTTTTTCGGCATGGACCTCCTGCCCGCGTTCCTCTTTCTGGGGGCGTGCTTCATGCTCCAGCTGGTGTCGGCCCGCCTCATCTGCCAGGGCGGGCTTCCCTACTTCACCCTCACCGCCGCCCCTTCCGACGGGTTCCTGGCCGCTCTTCACACCAAGACCATCGCCCCACTCACCCTCTACCTGGCCATGGTCGTTCAGAAGGTCACCTTCGTGGACATGCGTGAATCGCTGACGCCCAGCCTGTTCCATGCCTCCAAACTCTCGGAGGACGCTTCCCCCCGAGGCCGCTTTCTGGCGGGAGTGGTGGCCGCCCTGGTCATCGGCGTGGTGGTCTCCTGCCTGGCCATGCTCATCCTCGCCTACAAGACGGGGCTCAACCTGCTCCCCGACGACTGGGCGGTGGAGACGGCCCGGCGGGTTCATGAAAACGTCTTCCAGCTCATCAACTACCCGGAAGCGCCCAAGAGATGGAGCCTGGTGTTCGCGCTGAGCGGAGCGGTGGTCATGGGCCTTCTGGTCCTGGGATTTCGGCGGTTCATCTGGTGGCCGCTTCATCCCATCGGGTATCTGACCACCTACAGCTCCGCCATGCGCATCCTGTGGTTCAGCTTTCTCATCGGCTGGCTCTGCAACACGCTGGTGCTCCGTTACGGGGGTGTGCGCCAGTTCAAGGAAGTGCGACGGTTCTTTCTCGGTTTGATCGTGGGCGATATGCTCATGGCCGTGGTCTGGATGGTGGCCGGGCTTTTTACGCCGTTCAGCTACCACGTTCTGCCGCTTTGACGGACTTAATAGGAAACGCGACCTCGTTCCGCTCGTGCGCTCGGCCTGTATGGGCGAATAATCATTCGCCCCTACAGGGGGCTGCTTGCCAAAGGTGCGTTTCATCCTTCGTTGTCACGGGCCGTCCGTGAGGAGATTATTGTGAAAGAAGGGCGGGGCCTATCACCGCCCGGGCAGCGCACGGGCGGAGAGAAACCCGCTGGCAATATCCCTCGGTCAGGAGGGCCCAAGGCGAGGATGCCGATGGTTGACGACAAGGAACTCAAAGAATACCGAGATCTCTTGCAGCCCCCCGAAAAATTCGAAGACGGGTTCGGCTGGAAATCGGTCCTAGGCGCCATCTTCATCGGCTTTCTGATGATGCCCGGATCCATGTACCTGGGGCTGGTCATCGGCACGGGCATCGGCCCGGCGGCCCGATGGGTCACCATCATCCTCTTTGCCGAAGTGGCCAAGCGGGCCTACACCAGGCTGAGCCAGCAGGAAATCTTCGTCCTCTATTACATGGCCGGCGCCGCCATGGCCTCCCCTTTCTCGGGGCTCCTCTGGAACCAATACTTGGTTCAATCGGAAGCCGCCCGCATGCTGGGCCTCACCCAATACATCCCCACTTGGGTGGCCCCCCAGCCGGGGTCCGAATCCCTGGTGGAACGAACCTTTTTCCACCGGGACTGGCTCATCCCCATCCTGCTCATGGTGGGCTTCGAGCTGATCCAGGCGGTGGACCATTTCGGCTTGGGCTATGCCCTCTACCGGCTCACCTCGGATGTGGAAAAGTTGCCCTTTCCTATGGCCCCCGTGGGCGCCTTGGGAAACATGGCCCTGGCGGAATCGGCCGAAAAGAAGGAAACGGGGTGGAAGTGGCGCCTCTTTTCCATCGGAGGGATGGTCGGCTTGGCCTTCGGGGCCGTCTATGTGCTGGTTCCTGCGGCATCCGGGGTCTTCTTGTCGGAGCCGCTGAGGATTCTTCCCATTCCCTGGATCGAGCTGACGCCGGTGACCGAGGACATCCTGCCGGCCGTGGCCACGGGCATCCAGCTGGATCTGGGGCTTCTGTTCGTGGGCATGGTCCTGCCCTTCTGGGCCGTCATCGGGGGCCTGGTGGGCTTTTTCATCACCCTGGTGGCCAATCCCCTGCTCTACCGCGCCGGGATCCTCCACCGGTGGCACAAGGGCATGGGAACCGTGGATACGGTCTTTGCCAACAATTTCGACTTCTACATGAGCTTCGGCATCGGCATCGGTCTGGCCATCGCCCTCATCGGGATCTTCCAGGTGGTGCAAAGCCTTCGCAGCTCCGAAATGGCTCCCTTTCGTGAGCGCGTAAAGAAGCTCTTCACCCCGCCGCCGGGCCGCGGGGACTTCAACATCTGGATCGCCCTCGGCATCTACGTGGCCTCCACCACGGCCTACGTGGTCGTCTCGTCCATCCTGGTACCCGGGTTCCCGTGGATCTTTCTGGTCGCCTACGGGTTTGTCTACACGCCCTTCATCAGCTACGTGTCCGCCCGCATGGAAGGGATCGCCGGCCAGTTCGTCAGCCTTCCCATGGTGCGGGAAGCAAGCTTCATCGCGGCTTCCAAGTTCTTCGGCTACCACGGGATCGGCATCTGGTACGCCCCCATTCCCTTCCACAACTACGGCAAGGCCACGGTGCGCTGGCGTGAAATCGAGCTGACGGGAACCAGCTTTCGGAGCATCATCAAGGCGGAAATCCTCGTTTTTCCCGTGGTGATGATCGCAAGCCTCCTTTTTTCCCAATACATCTGGAGGCTCGCCCCCATCCCCTCCAGCCAATACCCCTACGCCCAGGAGCTGTGGCACCTGCAGGCGTTGAACACCCTGCTGTTGCAGAGCGCCACCCTGGAAGGCTACTCCCCCTTCTTCGAAGCCCTCAAGGCCGACTACGTCCTGTGGGGCCTGGGGCTGGGAACCCTGGCCTACTGGGTTCTCAGCCTCCTCGGCTGGCCGATCCTTCTCATCTACGGCGTGGTGCGGGGGCTGGGTCAATCCACGCCCCACGGCATCTTTCTGGAAGTGATCGGGGCCCTGCTGGGACGCTACTATTTCGTGAAGAAATACGGATTGGCCTGGCGCCAGTACGCCCCGGTGCTCCTGGCGGGATTCTCCTGCGGCATGGGTCTCATGGGCATGCTCGCCATGGGGTTCACTCTCATCATGCGGTCTCTGGGAAGCCTCGCCTACTGATGAACCGAAACGCTCTCATTCTCTTCGCGCGCCACCCCGAACCGGGTCGGGTCAAAACGAGGCTGGCCAAGCATATGGGAGATCAGGCCGCCTGTGATCTTTACGAAAAGCTCCTTCGCCTCTCCTTGGGCGTGCTCGGGGACTTTCGTCGGCTTGCCCCCCCAACGGACGTCTTCGTGGCGGTAACGCCCGCCGAGAGCCTGTCGGCTTTTCGAGACCGTTTTGCCATCCCCTGGACCGTGTTTTCCCAGAAAGGCCGACACCTGGGAGAACGCATGGCCTTCGCCTTCCTGGATCTTTTCCGCCGAGGCTACGACCGGGTTCTCCTTGTGGGATCGGATCTTCCGGATCTGAGTGCGCAAGGACTGCAAAGCGCCTTTCGAGCGCTGGATGATGCCGATGCGGTGCTGGGGCCGGCCCAGGACGGCGGGTTCTATGCCGTGGGACTGCGGCGCCCCTGCCCCACGGCCTTCCAGGACCCGCAATGGGGCACGCCCGAGGTGTTTGAAAGAACCTTGGCGGCCCTGAAGGCGGAAGGTTTCTCCATAAGGCTCCTTCCCGTACGCCGGGATGTGGATCGCCCGGAAGATCTCTCCGCTCTGCAACGCCATTGGACCCTTTCCTCGAACATCTCCGTGATCGTTCCCACCCTGGCCCCCCGCCGCAGGCTCCTTCCGTGGATCCAGCACCTGCAAAACCTCCTTTGGCCGGGAGACGATCTGTGCGTGGTCCGCGGCGTTTTGGGAGAGCAGGCGCCGCCCCAACGAAGCGACGGGGTTCTCTGGCTGGAAAGTCCTCCCGGGCGGGGTCGGCAGATGAATCACGGCGCCCGTTCCACGTCGGGGAATATCCTGTGGTTCCTGCACGACGACTGCCTTCCCGGCCCTTCCGCCGCCTACCAGGTGCGCAAGATCCTGCGGGATGTTCGGTTTTCCCTGGGATGTTTCCGTTTGGGTTTTTCTCCCACCAACCGGGCGCTCGACGCCATCGCCGCTTGGGCCAATGGAAGGACCCGGATCTTTCGGTTGCCCTATGGAGATCAGGGGCTTTTCTGCCGAAGAGACGTCTTCGAGGCCGCCGGGGGCTTCGCCCGCCCCTTTCTTATGGAAGACGTGGACTTCGTGAGGGCCTGCCGGCGCCACGGGCGTCTTCTCCTTTTGCCGGAAACGCTTTTCACTTCCCCCCGCCGCTACCTGGACCGCGGGATCCTGCGCACATCGCTCAACAACCACCTGACGCTCTTCGCCCACTTCCTGGGCCTTTCCAACGCCACCCTCTACCGGCGCTACTACCGGGGCCGAGCCGTACTTGCCGCAACCGCTTCTCAGAAAAGGAAATAGCCATGGAGATCACGAAGTTTTCCATCCCGGAAATCATCTTCGGGCGGGGCGCCCTCAGATACGCCGGACTCTGCGCCAAGCGCCTGGGAGCGGAAAAGCCCATGGTGGTGAGCGACCCGGGACTCCGAGAGGCCGGTTGGGTGTCCACCCTTTTTGATGTGCTGGCCGGGGAGGGACTGGAATGGTGCTACTTTGAAGACGTGGTCAGCAATCCCCGCGACACCCAGGTGGCCCATGGGGCCCTCTTTTATTCCGAGCACAAAGCGGACGTGATCATCGCCCTCGGTGGCGGCAGCCCCATGGACGCCGCCAAGGGCATCGCCGTCGTGGCCTCAAACGGCGGAACGATCCATGATTACGAGGGAGCCAATCGGATCCATCGCCCGCTCCCTCCCATGGTCTTCCTTCCTTCCACCGCCGGCAGCGGATCGGATATTTCCCAATTCGCCATCATCACCGACACCCGCCGCCGTCTCAAGATGACCATTGTGAGCCGCACCCTGGTCCCCAATATTTCCATCATCGACCCCAGCGTGCTGACCACAAAACCACACCATTTAATTCTGGCCGCCGCCGTGGACGCTTTGGCCCATGCCATCGAATCCTACGTGTCCGTGATCGCTTCGCCTTTTACGGAACTCCAGTCCTTGAAGGCCATCGAGATCATCGGCAAGCAACTGCCTTCAGCCGCTCGGGATCCCTCACCGGAAGTCTTGGAAGCTCTAAGCATCGCCAGCACCGCCGCTGGCATGGCCTTCAGCAATGCCAGCCTGGGCGCAGACCATGCCTTGGCCCATTCCCTGGGCGGTATGTTTGATGTGCTCCATGGGGAAGTTCATCCCATCTTGCTTCCCACCGTTATGAAATACAATTTGGAAGCCGTCTTGCCAAAGATGGCCCAAATAGGAAGAATCCTGACCGGAAAGGACATCAGAAACGACCGGAATGCGGCTCGTGCAGGCATCGACAGGCTGGAAACCCTTTTCGCGTCTTTAGGGATGAAACGCCGACTTCGGGATTTGGTGCCGGAATCGTCCCAATTGCCCGATCTATGCCGTATGGCCGCCCATGATGCCTGCCTGTTGACCAACCCCAGACCCGCCGCCTGGTCGGACCTTCTGGGCATTTGCGAAGAGGCTTGGTGATGAAGGTTCCCCCGTCCCTTGACGATCTAATCGGCATTGAGTATTCCAAGCTGGGCTTTTTCCGTGAAGCACAGGAAAAGATCGCCCAGCTCCATGCTTCCACCCGGGAGTTGGAACGACGACGCCAACAGATCCAAGCCATTCTCGACGGCATCACGGACGTCATGGCGGTCATAACCCCCGAAGGGCGGATCACTTCAGTCAATCGCGCCTTTTACGACGTATTCGGAGGCAGTTCCCCGGTGGGACGTATCTGCCACCGCGTCTTTCGAGGTGCCGGCTCTCCATGCGCCCCCTGCCCGGCGCACATTGCTCTTGAAAGCAATCGGCTGTGTCGTCAAGAACACATGGTGACCATCGCCGGCGTGACACGCCATTTCGAAATCACGGCTTCCCCCTTACGGGACCCTCGGGGACGCCCCTGTCACGTACTCCTGCTCAAAAGAGACGTGACCAAGGAACGCCAATATCAGGCCAAGCTGAACCACGCAGAAAAGATGTCCACGGTGGGGCTTCTGGCCGCCGGAGTGGCCCACGAAATCAACAATCCATTAACGGCCATCCTGGGATTTGCGCAGGCTATCCGGAAACGTCTTCCGGAAGTTCGAGACCGATTGCCCGATGATTTCCGTGCCAGCCTGGAAGAGTACACGGAGATCATCGTGGAGGAATGCGCCCGCTGCCGGGAAATCGTACAAGGATTGCTCAGCTTCAGCCGGCCGTATTCCGGAACCTTGTCGGCCGTGAATCTGAACCAATGTGTCGAGGAGACGCTAAAGCTGGTCCGCCACCGCATCAAAGAAACCCCCAAGGTTCGCCTCCAAGAGGAACTCGCCGAAGACTTACCCGCCATACGTGGAACTCCTTCGGAACTCAAACAACTGTTCCTCAACCTCCTGCTCAACGCCTTGGATGCGCTCCACGACGCGGGAGGAACCGTGCTCGTGCGCACTTATGTACGGGATGATCAGACGGTATGTCTTGAAGTTCGAGACACCGGATGCGGAATCCAGCCGGAAAATCTCGATAAGATTTTCGCACCCTTCTACAGTACCAAGCCCGTGGGCAGGGGGACCGGCATGGGCCTTTCCATGTGCTACTCCATCGCTGAAGCTCATCAAGCCTCCATGGAAGTGGAGAGCGAACCCGGCCAAGGGTCCGTGTTTCGGGTGGTTTTCAGGAAGATGTCATGAAGCCCATGCGTGTCTTGGTCATTGACGACGAGGTGTCGATCCGAAAGCTGGCGGAACGGGAACTGACCGCTCCTCACCGCACCGTTACAACAGCCGAAAGCGTGGCCGCTGCCGAAAAGCTGGTGAGTGAGGAAAGCTTCGACGTTATCGTCGCCGACATCCGACTGCCCGACGGAGACGGGTTGGACCTTTTGAGCCTTTTTCGGCAAACTCTCCCGGACGTGGAGGTCATTCTGATCACAGGCTACGGAACCGTGGAGAGCGCTCTCAAGGCCATGAAGCTGGGAGCCTATGACTACATCACCAAGCCGTTCGAGCTGGAGCGGCTGGAAGTGGTTCTGGACAAGGCCTTCGAGAGGGTGTGCCTCAAGCGGGAAAACCGACGCCTGCAGCACGGGCGAACGGGTTCCCAAGCCCCTCGCCTTGTGGGCCGATCGGCCGCCATGCGGCAGGTGGCCCGTCTTGCCGAGAAAGTGGCCCCTCATGACACGTCCGTACTGATCACCGGTGAGTCCGGCACGGGAAAGGACGTGGTGGCCCGCACCATCCATGCCCTCAGCCGCCGTTCCGATCGTCCCTTCGTGGTCAAAAACTGCGCCGCACTTCAAAAGGACCTGCTTCGCAGTGAACTGTTCGGCTACGCCAAGGGGGCGTTCACAGGCGCCGTGGAAACGAGGGACGGGTTGATCGGTCTGGCCGATGGCGGAACTCTGTTCCTGGACGAAATCGGGGATATGCCGTTGGACTTGCAAGGCGCGTTGCTTCGGCTCCTGGAAACCAAGAGATACCGGCGCGTCGGGGAACGAAAGGAACGCCGGGTGGACGTGCGATTCCTCTTCGCCACCCATCGGGACCTCAGGACCGAAGTGGACGCCGGACGTTTCCACGAGGCACTTTATCACCGGCTGAACATTTTCCACATTCACCTTCCTCCTTTGCGGGAGCGGCGGGAGGACATCCCTTTGCTTGTGGAGTATCTTTTAGGCCTTCTCAGCAAGCGGGCCGCCCCCTACCAGGTGACGGACGAAGCGTTGGCCCATCTCATGGCCTACCACTGGCCGGGCAATGTGCGGGAATTGAGAAATGTTTTGGAGCGCTGCGTCATTCTCAGCGAGAATCGAATCATCCTGCCCAACAGCCTCCCAAGGGAACTGACCGGCGACTTGCCCCCCGCGAACGCGCACCCCTTCCAATGCCTTTCCCTCCAAGACATGGAACGCCTCCATATACAGAAAACGCTGGCACTCTTCGGGGGAAACAAGACGGAGACGGCCCGGGCCCTAGGAATCAGCCGCCGCACCCTCTATCGAAAAATCAAGGACTACGCTCTGGAAGACTGACCACACCAAGGCAAGGCTTCCCCCATTGTAACTTTCTGACACACCCCGCCGTCCCCCCCTGGACAAAAGGACACGCCCAAAGAGTCCGGACCCTGAAACCTTTTGCCTGCCCTGAACTCCCCGTTGGGGCGGTGTGTGCGCCATGGGCTTTTCGGGGTGGGGCCGGGATCTGGAATCGGCCTTTGCAGCGGCCTCCGGGTTCGGCATCTGTGCCACCATGACACAGGAGATGGGCGGTCTTTACGGCCCCGATCGCCTAGAGGCTGGTTTTCACAGACTTTATTTTCTTGGCACCAATCTTGACTCACTCGGAGCCGTGCCCTTCACAGGGAAGGTGCGCATGCAAGATGTTTCCCATGTTTTCGCAGGAGGTGTGTCATGGCGGTCAAGGAACAGGTGTACGGATTCTACATTCCCACGGTGACGCTGATGGGCATTGGATCTCACAAGGAGATCGGCAATCAGATCAAGGTGCTGGGCGGAAAGAAGCCCTTCTTGTGTACGGACAAAGGGATCGTCTCAGCGGGTATCGCCGATGAGATCATCCAACTCATCAAGAAGGACACGGGATTGGATGTGGTGGTTTTCGATGAAACGGTACCCAACCCCACGGACGTGAACGTCCACGACGGGCTCAAGATTTTTCAGGAAAACCGTTGCGATCTGATTATCTCTCTGGGTGGCGGAAGCGCCCATGATTGTGCCAAGGGCATCGGCATTGTCGCAACCAACGGCGGTCACATCCGCGATTACGAAGGCATCGACAAGTCGAGCAAGGCCATGCCGCCCTTCATTGCGGTGAACACCACAGCGGGCACGGCCAGCGAGATGACCCGCTTTTGCATCATTACCAATACGGACACGAAAGTAAAAATGGCCATTGTGGACTGGAGGGTGACCCCCAATGTGGCCATCAACGACCCACTGCTCATGATGGGCATGCCGCCCGCTCTCACGGCCGCCACTGGAATGGACGCCCTCACTCATGCAGTGGAAGCGTATGTGTCCACCATCGCCACTCCGGTGACCGATGCCTGCGCCCTCAAGGCCATCGAGCTCATTGCGGACAACCTCCGGGCTGCGGTGGCCAACGGATCCGACACGGAAGCGCGTGACAAGATGGCCTATGCGGAATACCTGGCCGGCATGGCCTTCAATAACGCGAGCCTGGGCCATGTGCATGCCATGGCCCATCAGTTGGGCGGTTTCTACGATCTGCCCCACGGCGTTTGCAATGCCATCTTGTTGCCCCACGTGCAACGATTCAATCTGATCGCCAAGATGGACCGGTTTGCCGATATGGCCGTCGCCATGGGGGAAAACATCACAGGACTGTCCACGCGAAGCGCCGCGGAGAAGGCTTTGGAGGCCATTACGGTCCTCTCCCGAGATGTGGGGATCCCTCGCGGGCTGAGCGAACTGGGGGTCAAGGAAAGGGACATTCCCATTATGGCGGAAAACGCCCAAAAGGATGCATGCGGCTTAACCAACCCCAGGTGTCCCACCCTGGAAGATGTGATTCAAATCTACAAGAACGCCTTGTAAGCTTCCTGTCTGAAGCTGCATTCGACGCATGGGCATCGTTGCCGTAGGCCCGCCGGGGCTCCATCCCCGATTCCCATTTTGGGGAGTCGGGGATGTCCTTTCATTGTCATTCCTTGTCTCCAGCCAGTCGGGATAAAAGGGGGCGGGGCGGAACCGTTATGCCTTTTTTGGCAGATTTACAGCCTATCCGAAAATCGTTACATAGGATCAGTACCTTCGGGCGATCCCAGGGGCCGTGGGGCTGCGCGGGAGCACGGCCAAGTCCATCAGGGTCGTGTCTCCTTCGGGCCGGAGGCGGACCGGGGGATGCCACACATGACGGCATTGCGTGATTTCCGGATCCTTATCATCATGTCCTTCACCTTGTAAGGAGGATGCCATGGACAAGATCTTGCGTATCGACATGGGAGCCGATGGCGGCCCCAAGGTGTCGGTGGAACCTGTTGGAGACTATGCGGGACTGGGGGGCCGCGCCCTCACATCGGCCATTGTGTCCAAGGAGGTACCGCCCACCTGCCATCCCTTGAGCGCCCAGAACAAGCTGGTCATCGCCCCGGGGCTTTTGAGCGGGAGCGCTGGCGCCATGAGCGGACGCATTTCCGTGGGGTGCAAGAGCCCCCTCACCGGCGGCATCAAGGAAGCCAACGCGGGCGGTCAGGCGGCGCAGGTCCTGGGGCGATTGGGCTACGCGGCCATCGTCCTGGAAGGAAAGCCCAAGGATGACACGCTCTACAAGGTCGTCATCAACAAGGACGGCGTGAAGGTCCTTCCCGCCAACGACCTCAAGGGCTTGGGCAACTACAAGACGGTGGAAAAGGCCAAGGAAGAATTCGGCGACAAGATCGCCTGCATCTCCATCGGCCAGGCGGGCGAAATGAAGCTGGGCGCCGCCTCCATCGCCTGCACCGACCCGGAACTCCGGCCCACGCGCCATGCCGGACGGGGCGGCGTGGGAGCCGTCATGGGCTCCAAGGGCGTCAAGCTCATCGTGTTGGACGATACGGGCATGAAGATGCGTTCGCCCAAGGATCCGGAAGCCTTCAAGGACGCCAACAAGCGCTTCGTGGAAGGGCTCCGCAAACACCCGGTGACGGGCGAAGGGCTTCCCGCCTACGGGACCAATGTCCTCACCAACGTGATCAACGAAGCCGGCGCCTACCCCACCTACAACTTCAAGGAAGGCCGGTTCGCCGGGGCCGCCAAGATCAGCGGGGAGACCCAGGCGGAAACGGAAAAGGCTCGGGGCGGCAACCCCACCCACGGATGCCACCGGGGCTGCGTCATCCGCTGCTCGGGCATCTACGTGGACAAGGACGGCAACTACGTGACCAAGCAGCCCGAATACGAGACCGTTTGGGCCCACGGCGGCAACTGCGGCATCGACGATCTGGACGCCATCGCCCAGCTGGACTTTCTGGATGACGACATCGGGCTGGACACCATCGAAATGGGCGCCACCATCGCCGTAGCCATGGACGCCGGACTGGCCAAGTTCGGAGACGCCCAGGCGGCCATCGAGCTGGTGAAAGAGGTGGGCAAGGGCACGCCCCTGGGACGCATCCTGGGAAGCGGCGCGGCGGTCACCGGCAAGGTCTTCGGCGTGGAACGCGTG
The DNA here is from genome assembly GCA_014359885.1 of Desulfacinum sp. Classification (GTDB taxonomy): domain Bacteria; phylum Desulfobacterota; class Syntrophobacteria; order Syntrophobacterales; family DSM-9756; genus Desulfacinum. Next base: position 121,430 of record JACIYN010000028.1, on the reverse strand, counting down.
CCGGTGGTCAAGGGCCAGGCCATGCCCGCCTACGATCCCCGGGCCGTCAAGGGCATCGGCGTCACCTACGCCACCAGCACCATGGGGGCCGACCATACGGCAGGCTACGCCGTCGCCACCAACATCCTGAAGGTGGGCGGCGACGTGGATCCCCTCTCCCCGCAAGGACAGGTGGAGCTTTCCCGGAACCTTCAGATCGCCACGGCGGCCATCGATTCCACGGGCATGTGCCTGTTCATCGCCTTCGCCATCATGGACCAGCCCGAAACCTTCCAGGCCCTGATCGACATGATCAACGCCTTCTACGGTCTGAACATGACGGCGGATGATGTGACCGAGCTGGGCAAGAAGGTGCTGGCCATGGAACGGGAATTCAACCTGAAGGCCGGCTTCACGTCCAAGCACGACCGCCTGCCGGACTACTTCAAGAACGAACCCATCCCGCCGCACAACGTGACCTTCGACGTTCCGGACGAAGACCTGGACAAAGTCTTCAACTGGTAGCCGGTCGAAAAAGGGGCGGTTCTCGAACCGCCCCTCTTGGTCGTGGGGCTCCGCGCTGCAGCCAACGGCAATCCCGCCGCGCGCCTTTGAAAAGGGGAGAGAGTTCCCGCCCAAGAGGACGAACCCATCGGCGTCGATTCCTCCCCATTGCCCATTGGAAATCCCCTGGAGGCTCTCCAACAACTCCCGAAACCGTCAACCCGCGCAAGGGGGCGCCCATAACTTGCTGTAAAAACCGGATCACCGCTTCATGGACGATGACGGGTGAACAGTGACAGGAGCGAAAGATCTTTCGCCCCTACACCCGGATCACCATCCTGGGAGCTCGTTTGAGAACTCCGGGCAAGACCGCTTTTTTCGTAGCGCAGCCCTTTAGGGCTGCGGAGCAATCCTCGAACTTCGGGCAGACCTTCGGGTATTCCCTATGACTTCATGGGGTTACGATGCCCCCTTTCCGCGGTGCTCAAGCCCCGCGGCTACGAGGGCAACCCAAACCTCCGGCATCTTGAGCCGGAGAGCCATTGTCGGACAAGCTCCTGGCCATCCGGGACTCCAAGACAGATGCGTTGGTCCGACAGGCGTAGCGCTTCGGTTCCGGCGGGCTTTTTCTTTTGCAAGGAGGGGAATAGGTCAGGAGGGGCGTCCGGCGCCTTCCTTTTCCGGACGGTTCGAATCGGGGGGCCCGGCCGCATCTTCGGGAAAGTCCGCCAGGATGTGGCGCACCATGGTTTCCATCTCCCACGGCGCGTAGGGTTCCACCACACACCCGTAAACACCCGCCTCCATGGCTTCCCGGATGAGCGTGCGGCTTTCGCGGCTGCAGAGCAAAATCATGCGGCAGCCCGCACACGCCCGCCGGATCCGGCTGTAGAGCGTGGGTCCGTAGTGCTGGATGATCCCGCTGTCCAGAAACACGATCCCCCGCCGGGCAGGTGAAAGCTCCTGCAAGAGGTCCGCTTCCGATTCCACGGCCCGCGCCCGATACTCATTGCGAGCCAGGACCCCGAGCACATGGTCGCGCGTCTCCGGGTGGGATATCCACACAACGATAGTGGGTGGCTCCCTATTCAAGGCCATCGGACTCGAATATCTTTCGTCCCGGCACCCTCAGCGGTGCCGGTTGTGGGTTCTAGCGGGACGGGTTTTGGGCCGACTCCTTCCGGACCTCCGCTTTCTTAAGAATCTCTTCCTTGAATCGACCCACGAATTCTTTTTGAAAAACCTCGATATCCAGAGCCTCTTCCTGACGCCCCGAAAGGTAGAGCGCCATTCCCTTGTACATTTGCACGTCTTTGAGTTCCGGGTTGTCCTGGAGCAGCGCGTCAAAGTGGTCCAACGCCTCGGCGTATCGCCCCAAGCCCATGAGGGCGTAGCCGCGGGCGGTCTTTACGAAAACCGGGTCCGCATCCTCCGCTCTCCCCACCAGGGCCTCCAGCTCGGAAACGGCGCCCAAGGCCTCCTCGAACCGCCCCATATCATTGAGACACATGACCTTGATGCGAAGCGCCCGGGCATCCCTTGCCTGGAACCGCAAAGCCTTGTCCGCGCAATACAAGGCCTCCACCAGCAGGCCCTTTCCGACCAGGTGTCGAGCCGCCACCTCGCAGGACACTTCCGCCATCGCTCCGATCATGTGCTTGATCATCTCCTCATAGCTGGCCTCCACCACCCGCTTGCCCAGGTCCTTGACCGGCCACCCGTGTCCGGGCAGAAGATGGGTGACGGGAAGATCCAAGAGTTCCCGTAAGGCAAAGAGAAGATGATCCAGCCGCCCGCCTCCGTGCTTGTCGGGCGCCGAAAGACCATGGGGCAGGACGGCGTCCCCGCTGAAGAGAACTCCTGAATCGCCATGGTAGAAGCAAATCCCGTCCGCCGTATGACCGGGGGTATGAATCACCTGAAGCTGAAAGCGCCCCGTGGACAAGGTCTCTCCGCCGCGAACAAGGCGCACCGGAAAGCCCAGTTCCTCAAGATCCTTCTTGAGCTCCTCGGGGCCCGCCTCGTGCAGGATCACCTCCATGGCGGCCTTTTCCCGGATCGCCCTGTACTTGGCGAGCTCCAGGACCCCCATGGCATGATCGAAATGACCGTGGGTCACCCAGACGCGTTTCACCTGCGCCGGGTCGAACCCCAGATCAAAAAATTGCAAAAAAGCCGTGTAGTCGTTTCCCGGATCGATGATGGTGAAGCCGTCGTCTTCCACCACATACACATTGGACGAAAAGTCATAGCCTTCCAGAAAGAACGTTCTTTTCAGCAGCGGATCGTCAAGCTCGAAAAGCTCCGACAGTCGGGTCCAGGCTTGCGTCGGTTTTTCCAGATCGTAGGGGGTGCATTTCAGGTTGTCGTCTTGGGGGATCCGGGGCATGGGGTGCATCATGGGATCCTTTCGCTCCTTGGGGTGCAGGAATCGTCCGGTTCATTTCCAACGCACACGGCGGGCGCGAAGTGATTGATGGCGGGACGCAACGGAAACGGCCCTCCACCATGCGGCCGGAGCCGATTGATGGAGGGCCCGCGTTCACGCGCTTAGGGCGCCGCATAGGGCAGGAAGTAGCTGAGTTTCATCTTTTCCTTGGGCCACCACTTGGTCTTCTTTTCCTCCCCGCGATACACATCCTGCTCGTTGATCTTGTTGATCACCAGCTCGATGAAATGGAACTCGGTGAGTTCGTACTTGGTGATCACCTCGGGAGGAAGCACCACCGCGTAGCCCGTCTCCTTGGAGGTTTCCCAGCGGAAGTCCTCGTTGGGCTCCGCCGTCTTCTCCCCCTTGGGGTTGTAGACGGCCAGGAGCCGCCCGATCACCTTGTCGCCGGGCTTGACCTTGAAATCATTGTACACATCATCGGGCAGGTACCACCAAAGGGCCCGGTAGCCCGTCTTCACGTAACCCCTGACCAGCATGGGGTCGAATCCGCACACACTCACTCGGCATTTTTCGGGCATGCTAACCCTCCTTGTTGAAAGACGCCCGCAGGTCCTTGGCCTGCATGTAGCAGAAGTCCAGAAAGTCGCTCACCTGTTGGTCGGTCAACTGCTCGGTCACGTGCATCCGCCGAACGAAGGGAACCATGTACTCCTCGATCTCCTGGACGAACTCCAGGACCAGGAAGTCGTTGTCCCCCTCATCGCCGGCCATGCCCTGGTAGCTGGCCTTCCAGGTGAGCACCATGGACTTCAGGTGCTCCAGTTCCTGCGTCGCCATGATCCGTGCCTGTTCCAACGTCACATGCTGCATGGCCGCCCTACTTCTTGGATTCAAAGGCATAACATTTCTTCACCACGTTGAAGCCCGCCACGCACCAATAGTGGGGCCAGTGGATCTTCTTGCACCAGCCGATGATGTCCGCCGGCGGGAACTTGGAACCCTTGAGAACGGGTTTCAAGTGCACACACTGCCAGCAGATATGGTCGCTTTGCTTTTCCGGCACCAGGACGGTGTCCAGGAACTGTCTTGGAGTCAGCTCTGCCATGGTCGCACCACTCCTTTCTTTTACCAGTCACTCACTTCGCCCTTCTTGAGCTTCTCCTGGAACTCCTCCCATACCTCGGGCGAAAGTTTCTGAATGTCCCAGGTAAAGCCGCAGGATCCCGCCACTCCCGTGGACGGGGGCTGCGGGCGCCAGCCGCGGACCGGGCGACCTCGCGCGCTGAACTTGACCATATCCGCCTCGCCCAAATAGATCTCCCGGGGCAGACAGTTGTAGGGCCGGGTCTTGCCCTCGGTGCCGGGAAGGATCTGCTCGTAGCCCTGGTTGGGCTTGTCGGCATAGACGGGCAGGATGTCCTCCTTTTCCCCCGGCTTCTTGTCCGGGCCCTTGTACATGTGGCCCTGGATCATGTAGATATAATAGACGTTTTCGCATCCGGCGCACTTGATCTTCCCCTCCCAATTCCAAAAGTAGTAGGGGTCGAGGTAGTTCACCGTGTCGCAATCCTTGCACCAAATGATGTCACACATCGGCCGTTCCTCCCTCTAGATGAGGTTCTTTTCGTACCATTGCTCGATCTTGCTCATGGGGTAGCCGAGCATCTCGTGATAGATCTTCACGTTGTCGGCCCCCACCGGCCGCCAGATCCAGTTGACACGGCGCGGCGTCTTGCTCATGAGACCGCAGCTGTAGCCGCTTTGGATGAGCACATCGCCGAAGACCGGATCATCCAGCCACCGGATGGTGCCCCTCTGACGGAAGTGATCGCACTCGTAGACTTCCTTGTCGTTCATGACGGGCATGGCCAGAAGGCCCGCATCGGTGAGGGTCTTCACCACTTGGGAGCGGGTCTTGTCGGCGGCCCAGTCTTCCAGGGCCTTGTAGATGACCATCTGGGCCTCGGGTTTCACGCGATCCTGGAGGGTCTTGTACTGGTCGTACAGGTCGTTTCGGCCCACGATGGCGCACAGCTCCTTGAAGTCCGCATCGTTGAAGGCGCTCACCACGGCGTAGCGGGCCTCATACTTGAGCTGCGGGTTGGGCTCGTCGGGATAGTCGCTCTTGCCGCACAGGATGATGCCGTGGACGCACAGCTGGGTATCCCAGTTGCCCCAGCGCTGGCGCACGATGCCGAACCGGCCGTAGAGCGGCACGGTGTAGCCCAGGGCGCGGGTGGCCGCCTGCACCTGGGAAAACTCGATCATGGTGCCCAGGCCCGTCTTGCGGCGCCAATAGAGGGCCGCCAAAATAGCCACGGTGATCTGGGTGCCCGAATACCAGTCGATGCACCAGTTGGAGTGCTTGGTACAGTGGCCGCCGAAATCTTCATGGAAGCCCGTGATGCTGGCAAGTCCCGCGTGGGCCTGGCCCAGGATGTCGTAGGAACCGCCGAAGACCTTGGGACCGTAGCCGAAGCCGCCGCCCCACACGTAGATGAACCGGGGATTGAGCTCCTGGAGGTACCGGTAGCTCTGTTTCCACCGGTCGAAGGTGCCGGGCCGGTAGCATTCGGTGAGACCATCGGAGAGCTTCACCAGCCGGTAGAAGGCCTCCTTCATCTCATCCACATGGTAGTCCATGCTGATGTAGTACTCATTGGAATTGGCGTTGGTGAACCCAAGGCCCGTTCCCGTCATGGGGCGACTGTCGTGCAGCGGGTAGAGATAGCACTCGTTGAAAGGCGAGGTGTGGCGCATGGGGTCGCCCATGCGGGGCATCTCGATCTTGATGCACTCGGCCCCCAGCTCGGCCAGGTTGGCCACGGAGTGGGGCGTGAAGATGTACATGGTGGTGCTCAACCACCGAATACCCTTGAGGGACTCCGGCTTGGTCTTCTCCTGTCCGGGGGCGAAGACCTTGCGGCACCACTCCTCATAGGGCATCTTCATCTCTTCCAGTTCCCCCTGGCTCTTGGGCCCTGGCAGATCTTCGATTCGCGTCACTCTCTGATCTTTCATCTTAGACCACTCCTTGTTCCTTGAGTTCCCTCAGTTCGCTCTGGCCGATGCCGAGGTACTTCATGAACACTTCGGGGTTGTCGTGGCCGAGGGGCCGCCCGAGCCACTTGACCCGCGCCGGGGTCCGCATCTGGTAGGCATTGGTGGACTCGGCATACATGAGGGTCCCGTACTGCTCGTCCTCCAGCACGTTCACCCACGGCCGATACTTGAAGTGCGGAAACTCCGCCACTTCGTCGATGTAGAGGAGCGGGCCGGCCGCGATTTCGTACTGCATGAGTTTTTCTTCGGCTTCCACGCGGTTGATGTTCCGGAGCCACATGGTGGTCATGGTGTAGGTCTTGGTGAGCGCCTGGAGGGCGTTGCGGGCGGCCATTTCCTTGAGGAGCGGGTCTTCGTGGATCAGACGGCCGAAGATGGGCAGCTCCCGCTCGATGCACATGCCGATCCGGTACCAGAGGCGGTCCGTCTGGCCGCCGATCATCATGTAGCCGTCCTTACACGGGTTCCAGGCGTACTGGTTCAGGTTGGGATCCCAACCGCCCGTGCGGGCCTTGATGCTCTTGTTGAACCCGTACCAGGTGATGTCGAAGTCCAGGATGTCCATGAGGGCTTCGGCGGCCGTGGTCTCGATGAACTGGCCCTCGCCACTGAATTCCTCCCGCCAGAAAAGGGCCGCCAGGGCGTTGACCGCCGTCTGCTCGCCGGCCACATAATCGGCGAACCACACGCCCGAGCGGGTGGGGTCGCCGCCCTTGCCGCGCGGCAGCAGGTCCTCGGGAAAACCTGTGTTGTGAATGAAGGAACAGGCCGCCTGGCCGAAGGGATCGAGCATCCACTGGCCGAACTTGGAGACCTTGTCCTTCATAGGACCCCATTGACCGTGTTCGCCCACCCAGCAGTAGATGAGCCTGGGATTGATCTGGGACAGCTGCCGATAGCCGATGCCCCGCTCGTCCATGTAGCCGGGCGGATACTCTTCGATGAGGATATCGGCGTGCTCGGCAAGCTTGGTGTAGAGCTCCCGGCCCTTTTCGGTTTCCAGATTGATGGTGACCGAATAGGCGTTGCGCAGTTCATGGATGAAGTCCAGACCGCATTTTTCGCCGTTTTTGTCCTCCAGCATGTACTCTTCGCGGCCGAAGGGGGTGAGTTTCCGGAGCGGGTCCCCCTCGGGCGGCTCCACATTGATCAGCTCCGCCCCCAGCTCACTCAAAAGTCCCGCGGCAAACTTGTGGCCCATGCGCCACAGTCCGCAAGACAAAACCCGAACCCCCTGCAGGGCTTCGGGCTTGTCCTTGGCGTAGTCGATGCGAAGATTGTCCTCGCACCACTTACCGAACTCCTCCGCCTTCCTCCTGGCATAGACCGCCATGACCTCTTCTTGGGAAGGCGGCGGGGTCACCGGCCAAGGCCGCACATCGGGCCCCATCAATGGAAGGGTGTCCTCCCGACTGTTGATTTCCACTTCCCGGATTTTCTGCGCCATGTTTTGACCTCCCGTGGTCCCATTTCCATCCATACCCGCTTACCACTCGTCGTGCACCCCGCGCCCGAAACCGGGCGTCACCCGCGGCGCGGGCCATCCTGGAAATTGTCGGCCTTCTCCCACCTCCTTTCCTCTTGGTCTGGCCTACCCCGATAAATCCGCCGCCGGGCACCGACCCACTTCCGAACGGACAAAAACCCCGGCACGCGGCACCGTCACACGGAACCGCCGGTTGGAAGCAAACATGTGGACGGCCGGGGCTCCTCCGCCCTCATCGGTTCCCGCCGGATTTGGGTCCCGGGCGTGAGGCCCGCGGATGAACGTGCCCGGAACGGGCCCCGCACTCAGAGCTCAAACGATGGGAATCTCTAGATGGAAACAGCTTTGGGAAGAACCGCACCGGAGAAGAGCGTGCACCGGGAAAATCGGATACGCACCCAGATGGATCCACCTCACGGGCGCATGAACCGGGAGCACAAGAGGATCGGCAGAATTCACCTTCATGTAACCGAAAGCAGGTTGTCTTTTGATATGTCAAGAAATGCGCCAGATGGCCGGCCTCGTTTTGTGTTTCCTTTCACATCCCCATTTCCCGTGAGGCTTGAGGCCCTTAGCGGGGCAACGAGGTTCTCCGCACCTCCCGGCCGGGCCTCCTTTCGGGGCGGGGGACAGCCCCGGGGTGACCGACCTGCGACCCCACGGCGGTGCATATAATTCCAAGGGATTGTTTATACGATGGAGACACCGAGTGTCCTGTATCCGACTGGTGTGTTCGGATCCTAGACGGCCTGGTCGGGGCGCAGCCCGTAGCGTTGGATCTTGCTATAAAGCGTGCTTCGGCTCACCTGGAGCTTCCGGGCCGCTTCGTGCTTGTTCCAGCGAGTCTGGCGAAGCACCTTCAGGATCAGGCGCTTTTCGTTTTCCACCAGGGAAGCGGTGGTGGGCAGCTCGTGCACGTCCTGCAGGAACCGCGGCAGATGCTGGCGGCGGATGGTGGCATCCTGAGCCAGAATCACCGCATGGCTCACGGCGTTTTCCAGCTGCCGCACGTTGCCGGGCCAGTCGTAATCCATCAACGCCTGCAGGGCGGCGGACGAAAAGCCGGCCACCTTCTTGCCTTCCTTCTCACTGTATCTGTTCAGGAAATACTGGCTGAGCAAGGGGATGTCTTCCTTGCGTTCCCGCAGGGGCGGCAGATGGATGGAAATCACATTCAGCCGGTAGTAGAGGTCGTCGCGAAATCGGCCCGCTTCCACCTCTTCCACCAGGTTCCGGTTGGTGGCGGCCAGCACCCGCACGTCCGCTTCCAGGGTCTTTTCCCCCCCGACCCGCTCGAAGCGGTGATCCTGGAGAAACCGCAGCAGGAGCACCTGGGTGGCCGGGGCGATGTCGCCGATCTCGTCCAGAAAGAGGGTGCCGCCCTGGGCCCGCTCTATGCGTCCCATCTTGCGGCGGATGGCCCCCGTAAAGGCCCCTTTTTCGTGTCCGAACAGCTCGCTTTCCAGCAATGTGGGCGAATAGGCATTGCAATGGGCCACGATGAAGGGCCCTTTCCGGCGGTGGCTCCGGTTGTGGATCGCCTGGGCCACCAGTTCCTTGCCCGTACCGTTTTCGCCCGTGATGAGCACGGTGGCGTCGGAGGCGGCCACCAGATCGATGAGTTCGTAGACCTCCTGCATCCGCTTGCTTCGGCCGATGATCCCATCGGGATGGGTCAAGGCCATGTTCTTGAGACTCTTGCTGTCCGGAACGGTTTCTTCCAGGAGGAGATGCCGCAGGTGGTCCATCAGCTGGGCAAAGAGGGTTTCCACCAGGTAGGGCAGGTCGTCGGGAAGGGGGGTCTTGCGGCCTGACAGAAGAAGATAACCGCACGAAGCATCCTTGGAAGGGCCGGCCCAGCCCAAGGCGGCCGTGCGAAAGGGCGCCGTCACCCATTCCACGTCCTCCGGAACGCGCCCGTGACGGGACGAAGCCCCCCCCTTCCGCAGTCGGTCCAGTTCCCGCCTCAGGGCGGAAAGGTTATCCGGGGAACCCAGAGCCTTCACCACCTTGTTCAGATCCCCCGCATCGCTTCCTTCTTCCTCGCTCACGGGGAAAATGACGTGCCCGGCGGGATCCAGCAGCAGGAGCCACACATCGGAACCATCGAGAAGGCGCTGAAGATCCCCGGTAAGGGTGGTGGCCAGATCCACCAGGGAGTGCGTCTTTCGGGCTTGTGCCACCATGTCGTGGAATTCCTGGTACGAAGGCGACCGCGGGGGTTTACCGGAAGTGAGCGGCTCGTGCGGATCTCCCCGTCCCGGCTGCCCCGAGGGGAGATCAGGTTCAACCCCCACCACCAGAAGCCTTCCGCCTTCCATCACCAGGCAGGAAAGGCGGGCCGCAGGGCCGCCGGATGCCCCGTTTCCGTTGAGGGCGCAATAGACGGCCTGTTTGCCCGCGATCAAGTCCGGGATGGGACACGCCCGACCCCTCTCTTCGCACGGCCGGTCTTCGCGGGCCAACAGGCGGTAGCAGGGCTGGCCGATGCCCAGGGGAAGGCGAAGCCGGCGCCGGCGATGGAAGGCCTCATTGGCATAAATGATGATCCGGGTTTGGGGCTCCACGACAAAGAGTCCGTCCGGAACGGCTTCGATCAGGGCCTCGCAGAGCCCACGTTCCGCGTGGAAGTCCGCTCGTGCCCTGCCGCCTTCCGCATCCCTCACCACTCCCAGCAGGAGGGGCGGGTTCGTCCCCGGCAGGACACTCACTATGACCTCCCCGGGCGGCCTTCCCGATGCCCCATCCCTTTGGAGCACCAAAGCGTTTCGGGCGGCCTTCTTCACATGCCGCACAAGTTCCTCTTCACTAGTGGAAAAACCCGCCGCCCGGAGACAGGCCGCCACGCTTTGGTTGGATCCGCCCTCCGGGAGCACGCGCACCAGTCTTCGCGCGGCCGCATTGGCATAGAGGAGGCGCAGCCGGTGGTCGGCGACGAAGAGCCCTTCCGACAGGCCATCGAAAAGATGTTCCCACGAGCTCATAAGGCCATCCCTGCACGGGCTGAAGGCGTAGCATTCGCCGGGCTCAAGGGCCGCACAGAGGTCCTCGAGGAGGAACCTCCGGGAAAAAGGCGTCAAACTTGTTGCGCTCCAGATTGCAGGGTTAGCTCAACGAGGGGGTGTCCGTTTGAGAGATCATCTCGCTTCCAGAGTCGACACCGTCAGGGGGATCGCGGTTGTCCGAAGTCAGAGCAGCAGCTTTGGAATTCTCGATCAGGCGATTGGTGTCATCATGGCATCCCGTCCGGTTTCTGTCAATAATAACAAGCGAACGGGGCCGGAACCTCGTCGAGCGGTTGATGCCGGCCCCGGAGTTCTCAGCGTAGTTGGACAGCGCATGGATAGGACAAGGCACAAGACACGGAGGCGTGGTCATAAGGAACATGGACATCGAATCCTTGAGGAAGGAAAGACCCCCTTTGTGGAGGACCTCACCAGGGGTTGGTGAATTTGCCCGGCTTGAACGGAGGAAGGGGGGACCTTTGCTCGGATCGCTTCCATCCCACATGGGTCAGGGATTGTGCCGAAGGGTTGGGTGATACCGTCCGCAAGACATGATTCGCGGCCCTCGCCCCAGGAGACCAGGACCCGACCTACGCAAGACATTTCGGATCATGGACGGGGGATGCCCTTTCATGAAACGAGCGGCTAAATTTCGAGCACTTCCACGGCCACTGAAGCACAGCGCCAAAACCGCCGGAAACCCCGGAGGGCCTCTTCGTCCAGGGTGCGGTCCGTCTCCCGCCGATCCGCTCCGATAAGGCCTACTGGGCCGCCCCGGCCCATGACCCTGGCAAGGATGAAGTCCCGGCTGCCGAAAAACTGCAAGACCTCAGGACCCAGCAGATTCCTGATCTCGTCCGGGCTCTCGCCTCTCACCCAGAGGGGCTCCGGGCAGTCCAAACAGTAGGTAAAAAGATTGCGATAGCTGGTGACGGGCACCATGAGTCCTTCCAGGCCGGGATCGAAATCTCCGTACAGGCCTCGAACCTCCAGAAATCGCCCGCCCGACGCGAGGCGCATCACGGCCACCCGGTCAAATCCCGCGCCGCTTCGCATACCATCCGCGACAAGGTCCCAGAGCTCTTGGGAGTTTCTCCTGTTCTTGTCCATGAGCAAGGCGTGGATCGCGTCGATGATTTCCAGCTGGCGGCTATCATCGGGTTCGCGCGCCGCCGGAACAGCATGGGAACTGCCCTGCTCCTCGCTCAGGATCTCCAGGAGCGGAATCTCAGGCTCTGCCTCCGGCTCTGCAGCCGCGGCACCCTCCGAGGAAAAGAGAGCCAGCTCCTCCTCGTCCAGGCCGTAATCGCACCCCCAGCGGAAGGCCCAGCGGGCTGCGGCGTCGATCATCCGACGCAGCGACATCTGGGACATCTTCAGTTCGTCGCCGATGGCCTCCCGGGCGGCCAGCACGCTCCTGCCTTCCGGATCCTGAGCGAGGGCCCGCGTCAGAGCACGTGCATAACGGACACACTTCACCCGGGGATCCCCGACATCGTGATCTCGAGCCACTTTCTCCAGGAGATCACCGAGCTTCCAATCCGAAGCCATCTTGGCGGTCACAAAGCGACTGGCAAATCCCAGCACCTGCCTCTCAACATCCTCCTGGCTTTCCAGGCCGTGCCTTTCCAGATTTGTGGAGAGGGCCAAGACGGAAGACACGGGGATCATCCCCAATAAGTGGATCAGGCCGATGTCGGCCAGGAGGCCCGCCGAATAGACCTCTTCCGGAGCGCCGTCCCGAATGCTCTCGGCGAACCATTGCGCCAGAAGTGCCTGATGGTACGAAAGAAGTACATGGCGTTGAATGCTTTTGAGCCGTATACCGCGGAAAGAATCCTCCACGAAATCCACCGACGCGCACAAATGCCGCAAAGCATCAAACCCCACGACAATGACCGCACGGTGAACCGTACTGACCTTTTGAATGCCGGCGGAATAAAAGGCACTATTCGCCATGCGGACGACTCGAACCGCCAAGAACGGGTCCCTGGCGACCGCCTGGGCCATCTCCGTAGATGAACTCTTTATCTGTGACAGAACACGGGCCACGGACAGCACCGTCTGTCGGAAAACGGGGAACTCCTGACGCCCGATCTGGCGAAACCAATAATTGGGCCCTTTGTAGCTCTGTGAGTTCGAATCGTTTTGCGTGTTGGGTGACATCCCTGTCGTGCTTGCTGGCACTCCTGCTCTCCGCCTTTCCTTGTCGGACTTGCCGAATGAACCGGCCATCGAAAGTCGCTTCGGGCGTCCGCGCGACCGCCCCTGTCCCATTAGCCTAATCGGCATGTCAAGTCTAGAGATTTAGTATGAAATAGCTAACTCATCAGGGGGCGGACCGGATAGCCGGGAAACTTCTCCTTTGCCAACAGTTCGCGTGCCTTCTCCACCATTGCTGACGGAGTCTTCCGGCGACGGATCCGGTTGAAATAGTGGACACCGTAAGGAAAGTTCTGGCACAGCCAAAAGAGAAAAAGCCGGACACGGTCCTCGTGGAGTTTCTCCGGAAGCCGTTGCTGCACCAGAGCCCAGTAGAGGTCAACCACTTCCACGGGATCCGGAGCGGGGAGGACGGTCCCACCTTGCAGACAGCTCGCCATATCCCGAAAGATCCACGGCCTCATGACGGCAGCCCGGCCCACCATGACGGCCCGGCATCCCGTGCGCTCCATCATGCGGAGTGCATCATGCGGCGAAAACACATCGCCGTTGCCCACCACCGGCAGCCTAGTATGACGGGCCAAAAACCCGATCTCCTCCCAACGGGCGGGGCGCTTGAAGAGGTCCTGGGGGGTCCGGGGATGCAACGTGACCCCGTCCACCCCGGCCTGTTCGAGGATCTCCACCCATCGGTGCCACAGGCCCTCATCGCCCCGACCGGGCGTCCTCATCTTGACCATAAATGGTTTTTCAAGCACTTTCCGGGACTCCTGGAGGATCTCCCGGCACAAATCGATCCGTGCCAGTAATCTCGCCCCCCATCCGTAGCGCTGGATCGCTCCTCGGGGGCAGCCCAGATTGAAATCGAAGAGGTCATAGCGGCCCGTTGCCTGGAGCCGTTCAAACGCCCGGGCAATCTTTTCCGGATCGTTGCCCGCCACCTGGGCGGCCAGAGGACGGTCCCCGGACCCCGTCAGACAGTAGGGATCCCGGGCGGGATCGTTGGTACAGAGCGCCCGGGAGTTGAGCATCTCGGTATAGAAAAGGCCGCACCCTCCGTAATGGGCCACGAGCTCCCGAAAGGCCACGTGGGTCAGGCCCGCCATGGGTGCAAGCACAAACGGGGGGTCAATCCTGAGGCCGGCTATCTCCAAGGGAGTCATGGCTCATCGGCACGGCTAAGGGCCGCACTTCCCAGGTGTTTTACACGAATCTACCCGCCGGTCTGCGTTCGGGAACAACCACGTGCGGTACGGTACCCGCATTCCATGCAGCAGAGACGTACAAGCCGCAGTAGCAGCTCCCGTATTCCGCCACGTCGGGTTCACGATAGACACACGGACAGATAATGTCTCGGTCCTTTTCCCGGTCCCCGGAAGCGAGCCGGCACGGGCAGACCATGTAGCCGTATCGTTCCTTGTTGACCAGAAGGCTTTCCAACAGGGGCAGGGTCGTCCCCTCCAGGTCCTTGTTGAACTGGTATCCCTTGGCCTCCTGGATGGGCTTCAGTTTTTCATAAAGCTCTCGAGCGGTCATCCTTTCAGGGCCTCCTCGATCTCGTCCTTTCGAAATCCCACGATCACCCTGTCCCCGATGACGAGAGTGGGAAAGGTGCAACTGGGATTGAGCCTTTTCACTTCCTCCAGGACCTTTTCCCGATCTTCTCCCTGCAAGGCGTCCACATCCACGCAATCGTATTCCACTCCGCATTCCTTGAGGTACTCTTTGGTATTTCGACAATGAATACAGGTGGTCAGAGCATAGAGCTTGATATTTTCAGCCATCTGTTTCTCCTTCCGTCATTTGCAACCAACACATTCACTTCCCCGGTCACTTCCCGGTCGGCCCGTCGGTCTCTGAACTTAATAAGGCCTTCCCATGGAAGAAACAAGGAGACTGTCCCACATTCGCCCCCCAATATAGTCGGATCGGGAGCAAACCGACGCCGGCGACGCCCCCTCACTTCCGGCCGTTGCTCAATTTCTGTTCCAGGCGCTGGGTCATGTAGGACAAGGGATAGGTCAGCACCAGGTAGAGCACCGCCAGGGGAAGATAGGCTTCAAAGGTCTTGTAGGTGGTGGCATTGACCACTTCCGACGCCTTGGTGAGTTCCCGCACGGAGATGACCGACAGGAGCGAAGAGTCCTTGATCAGGGAGACGAACTGGCCGGTGACGGGCGGAATGATCCGGCGAAAGGCCTGGGGGAAGATCACATAGCGCATGGTCTGGCGCTCGTTCAATCCCGTGGACTTGGCCGCCTCCACCTGGCCGGGGTCGATGGATTCGATGCCCGCCCGGACCATTTCGGTGATGTAGGCCCCTGAAAAGAAGGCCAGCGTCACCATTCCGATTATCATGGGATTGTCGTAATGGATCACGGCCGCCAGGCAGAAATAGAAGATGTAGATCTGGACCAGCAACGGCGTGCCCCGGAAAAGCTCCACGTAGTATCCGGCCAGCGTTCGGATCACCACGTTTTTGGAAACCCGGGCGAGCCCTCCCAGCACCCCGATCACAAACCCCATGCAGATGGCCCCCACGGACACCACCATGGTGTTCACAAACCCCCACAGAAAGAGGCTGCGATACCGCCAGGGCACCCACCAGTTCCAGGGATAGTCCAGGGTGGCCATAAAAAGGGCCAATGCCCCCAGGACACCGGCCCCGATCAGGATCCTCACCAGGTAAGGTCTCGTCATTTTTGGATGATGTCCCCCAGGTGCTTCTGGAAAATCTCGTCGTAGCGTCCGTCCGCCTTGATGGTTTCCAGAAAAAGGTTGAGCCACTGCAGGAAGTCAGCATCCCCTTTTCGGATGGCGATGGCAAAGGGTTCATAGGTGAACGGCTCCAGCAGGGCGATGGTGCTGTCCGGGTTCTGCTTGTGGTGCTTGGCGATGGAAATCTGGTCGTAGAAGAAGGCGTCCGCTCGGCCTGTGACCACCTCCCGCACACAGGCCGTCTCGTCCTTGAACCGGTTGATGGTGGCCTTGGGAAAGCGCTTGGACGCCACCAGATCCCCGGTGGTACCCGTCTTGACGGCCAGCACGCGCCCCGGTGCGTTCAGCTGGTCCACATGGGTGACGTCCGAAGCCTTCTTGGCACTGAGCAGGGCGCACAAGCCGGTGACGAAATAGGGGTCCGTGAAGCTCACCGCCCGTGCCCGGGCCAGGGTGCGCGTCATGCCGGAAATGACCAGATCCACCTTGCCGCTCTGGAGGGAGGGGATCAGTCCGGTCCATTCGATGTCCTTGATTTCCAGTTCCACCCCCAGCTCTTGGGCCATGAGACGCGCGATGTCCACGTCAAACCCCATGGGCTGCCCCTTCTCGTCGGCGTATTCAAAGGGAAAGTACTCCACTTCCATGCCCACGATCAGCTTGTTTCTCTGAAGCACCTGGTTGAGCGTGCTGGCCTGGAAGATGTCGTGGGTGGTGAGGGCCTGGGCCTTCCCACCCGCCGGCATCCAGGCGAGGCAGATCGTCAAGACCATAACTCCGAAGAATCGAATCGCCTTCATGGGTCACCTCCTTCGCTGTTGTTCGCATACAAAACTTTCCCTTCCCTTTCCAACCAGGTTCGATCCCGCATGGACAGACGCGTGAGCGCGAAATCGTAGCGCACCGGATCCTCGGGCGCCCACCGGGCGAACCCCCGGGTGATCTCCCGGGCGGCTCGGGCGTCGGCCTGCTTCCGAGCGGTGAGCCCCAGACACCTTCCCATCCGAAACATGTGGGTGTCGAGAGGCACCAGCAATTGTGCGGGCTTGATGCAACTCCAGTCTCCGGGGTCCACACTGTCACGCCGCACCATCCACCTCAGGAAGAGATGGAGCCGCTTGCAGGCGCTTCCCCGGCACGGCTGAGGAAGAAGCCGGCCGGCCCCCCCGTCCGTTTGATCCCCTCGCAGTGCGGCCACAAAAAGATCCAGGGCGTCCGAAACGTTCCCGCTCTTCTGCCGCAGGGCCCACCGCATGCCGTCTTCCAGCGACCCGTGGCGGCGAAGAACCCGTCCCACCCCCTCCAGCAACCCCCGCATTTCCCGCTCGCCGAAGAACCGGTAGCGGAATCCCCGGACCAGCCGGTCCAGAGCGGAATCACGGGCACTTAGCAAAAACTCCGCCGGGGCGGGGCCCAACCATCCCAACACCCGTTCCAGGCAGGATGCGATGGCCTCCACGCGCCCCACGGCCACAGACGAGGCGATCAGGGCCACCACTTCCCGGTCCTCCCATTCCCGGTACCGGTAGACGAACATGAGCGGGTCCGGCGGAACATGGCTCCGATCATTGAAACGATGGTAAATCTCTTCCAGGAATTCCGCAATGCGGCCAAACTTTTTTTCCAATGGCAGCACCCGTTTTCGTCTCCCCGATCCGATGGATGGGGGCGCTCCCGGATCGGCGCCCCACCATGCACGGATCCGATTCCAACAAACACACGCCTGAATGGATCGATTCTTTCGCTGTATTCTCCTTATCTCCGCGCGATAAGCGGGCGGGGATAAACCCCGCCCCTACTCAACAGGCCCATCCGCCTTCCATAGGGGCGGGCTTTGCGCCCGCCCGTCGGAACCTCGCGACGGGGAAAAATCTTCCCATCCAGGAGAAGGTAAAACACGTTGGCTCACGAACCGCGGTACTCGCCACTCCCGGACACCCGAAAAAACGCTGTGGGAACTTTTTTTGACCCACGTCAATGCCGCGGCGTCCCTGAGCTCTTAACATCAGAGGCACGGACATTCAACCGGACCCGGCCCGACGCCGGGAAAAGAATTGGGAGGAGACAACATGGAATGGAGTCGGGAAGCATCGGAAGCGGTTTCACGCGCTCCCTTCTTCGTGCGAAAGCGGATCCGAAAGAGGGTGGAAGAGGAAGCGCGCCGGCAGGGCGCCCGTATGGTGACCCTGGCGCACGTGCGGGCCACCCAGCAAAGGTATCTCCAGTCCATGGAGCGGGAGGTTAAAGGGTATCGCCTGGAAGGTTGCTTCGGCCAAGGCGGCTGCCCCAACCGAACGCAGGATAGTTCATCCCTCCTGGACAGGCTGCAGCGCGTCCTGGACGGAAAAGACTTTCTAGGTTTCTTGAAAAACCGCGTGGAGGGGCCCCTCAAGTTCCACCATGAATTCCGGGTCGTTCTCGCCGATTGCCCCAACGCCTGTTCGCGCCCCCAAATCGTGGACATCGGCATCATCGGCGCCGTTCAGCCGGTGCTCCTTTCCCATGCCTGCACGGGTTGCGGCGCCTGCGCGGACGTCTGCCAGGAAAAGGCGTTGGATGTTCAAACAGGGGAGGCCATGGTAACCTTCGTCCGTGAACGCTGCGTTCTGTGCGGACAATGCCTTTCCGCCTGTCCTTCGGAAGCCCTCCGAACCCATGCCGCGGGCTATCGCGTGTTGCTGGGCGGCAAGCTGGGCCGCCACCCCCAGCTCGGCCGGGAACTCCCCGTTCTCCTGGACGAGGAGGGCGTGGTTCGTGTGGTGGACCGGTGCGTGGATGCCTACATGCAGCAGACCGACGGGTTTCTTCGGTTCGGTGAGTTCCTCAACCGTACGGGCTGGGAAAAGTTCCTCGGCGATACCCTCGGTTTGACCTAGGTCAATGCCCGACGGGCTCTCCGTGCCTATATTTGGAACCAGGATGAGAACGAAAAGCAAAAGCAGAAGCCCAAAGGAGCCGAAACCCCATGAGATGTCCCGGACAAGACAGCCGATTTTGGAGGCCGGGGGCCATCTTCGAGGCCAAATGCCCGGAATGCGGGCAGCCGGTGGAATTCTTCAAGGATGAATCCAGCCGCAAGTGCCCCGCCTGCGGTCACAAGTTCGTCAATCCCAAGATGGACTTCGGATGCGCCGCCTATTGCAAATTCGCCGAGCAGTGCCTGGGGGACCTGCCGCCGGAGCTTCTGGCCGAGCGGGAAAGCTTGCTGAAGGACCGTGTGGCCCTGGAGATGAAAAAACACTTCGGAAGGGACTTCAAGCGGATCGCCCATGCGTCCAAGGTGGCGCGCTACGCGGAAAAGCTGGCCTTCGAGCTGGGAGCGGATCCGGCGGTGGTGTTGAGCGCCGCGTATCTTCATGATGTGGGGCTGCGCGATGCCTCCCCTGCAGATCATGCCCGGGAGGGGGCCCGCATCGCCCGGGAGATCCTCACCAATTTGGGAGCCCGGGAAGACCTGATCGAGGAGGTGTGCGCCATCATCGAACACCACCACGAGCCTCCTCCGGACGCTTCCCTCAATTTCCGGTGCGTCTTCGATGCGGACACGCTGGTCAACCTGGAGGCGGCCCGGGAGTCCGCGCCGGATGCCGGCCGATCCCTGCCCCACGAGATGGAAGGCAGGTTTCTTACGGACGCGGGAAAGGAACTGGCCCGAAAGGTCCTGATCCACCAGGAATCCTGAGAAAAGGAAACCACTCCGGAAGAGCAAGGAGACAAGAGAGATGAAAACCATCCGAAAGATCATTGAAATCGACGAGGAACGCTGCGACGGCTGCAGCCAGTGCGTTCTGGCTTGCGCCGAAGGCGCCATCGAGATCATCGACGGAAAGGCCAGGCTGGTCTCGGACGTCTATTGCGACGGCCTGGGGGCCTGCATCGGGGAGTGTCCCCAGGACGCTTTGCACATCGTGGAAAGGGAAGCGGAAGAGTTCGATCCCGAAGCGGTGGAAGCCTTCCTGGAAGCGAAGAAGAAAGGCCACGGCCCGCC
Source organism: Desulfacinum sp. (assembly GCA_014359885.1). Taxonomy (GTDB): domain Bacteria; phylum Desulfobacterota; class Syntrophobacteria; order Syntrophobacterales; family DSM-9756; genus Desulfacinum. Next base: position 102,132 of record JACIYN010000028.1, on the reverse strand, counting down.
ATCGGCGGAACCCCTCCCCCAGGCTTCCGGATGCCCGTCCCGTCAGGTCCATGTCTTTTCCGGCCCGAGACCGGCACCGCCCGCCCCAAGAGAGGCCGTCCGGGGGGAGACCCCGTCGGAACTGGGCCACTGGCCCGTGCAGATCAAGCTGGTCCCTCCCAAGGCTCCCTTCCTGAACGATGCGCACCTCCTGGTTGCGGCAGACTGCGTGCCGGTGGCCTACGCCGGGTTTCACCAGGAGTTCCTGAAGGGCCGCGCCGTGATGATCGGGTGTCCCAAGTTCGACAACCCCATGGAATACGTGGAAAAGTTTGCCGAGATCTTCCGGAGGAATCGGCTGAAATCCGTCACGGTGGTTTCCATGGAAGTCCCCTGTTGTTCGGCGCTTCTCGCCATCGTGGCCAAGGCCATGGAAAAGGCGCAGGCCAGCATTTCCCTGGAGGAAGTGGTCATCAGCACCCGAGGCGACATCCTGGAAAGGCGCACGGTGGCCGCCTGAGCCCCCGAAAGGAGTGATCCATGAAGCATCTCAACATCATCGAATCCAACGATTTCGCGGACAAGGGTTTCAAGAGGCTCCTGATCCATGACTCCCCGTACTTCAAGATCCTCAACTTCAATTTCCAGCCGGGCCAGGAGCTCCCCCTGCACGCCCACGACATCGAGGGGCAAGTGAGCATCGTGGTCCTGGAAGGTCAGGGCTGGTTCCTTCTCAAGGACGATCGGACCCTCCCCGCCCGCACCGGGGACATCGTGGTGTGCGACATCGCCGAACCCCACGGGGTGCGGGCGCAGACCGCCATGCGGATCCTGGTGACCATCGCCCCGCCCATCTGAGGCTGCAGGTCTTGGCCGGGCAACAAATTATTTGTTCCCATCAAATTCCTCTTTAGGTAATATGGGGGCTGAGTGGTCTGTGGCCCCTTTTCTCGCGCTCTCTCCCCTTCCCTGCTCAGATCTTCTTTCCGCCGTGCGACCGGGCCGAGCCCACAGCCGGAAGGAACCCCCAAGACAAGGAGGCACGATGGCAGGTCAAGACGACATCCAACTGGCGGTGAAGGCTCTGAAGATCGGTCAGAAGGTTCGCGAGCTTCGACAACAATACAAGTACACCCTGCAGGATCTGGCGCAAAAAACGGGGCTGTCCAAGCCATTCCTCTCACAGATCGAAAACGACCACGTGGTGCCCCCCATCGCCACCCTCATGAAGCTGGCCCGTGCCCTCAACGTGGGTCTGGCGCACTTTTTTCAAGACGAAGAATCGGACGAAAAGATTTCCATCACCCGCCCCGAGGAACGCTCCAAGGTGGAGCGGCGGCCTCACCAAAGCAAGGGAGAAGTCAATTACATCTACGAATCCCTCGAGTTCCGCAAGCGTTCCAAGCACATGGAGCCCTTCCTGGTGGAATTCCGCATCCAGGATGCGGATCGGATGGTCTTCCAGAGCCATTCGGGCGAAGAATTCCTCTACATTTTGGAGGGCGAGCTGGAATTCCGAACCGTGGACCGCGTGGAGATCCTGCGCCCGGGTGACAGTATCTATTTCGATTCCGAAGTGAGCCACAGCTTTCGGTGCCTGAGCGAAAAACCCGCCAAGGCCGTGGCCGTACTCTACAGCCCCAGCCCCTGAGGCCCCTGCCGGCCTCCCGACAGGGGCGAAGGATCCTTCGCCCCTACCGTTTGCATCTGCCGACGACTCATCGCCGCCCCTCATGGAATCACCTGGAACTTGCCGGCTCTTCGACTCTTGCGACAATCTTGCCACGCCCCACCCGGCTGCAGGGGCGGTTTGCGGACCCAGCCTGCCCGAACAGGCTCTGGACTCGGATGGCGACCCCCTTTCATTTTCCCTCTCGCCTGTGGTAGAAGGCTCGGCGGAAGATGTTCCGAGGCGGCCCGTTTTCTTTCCAGGAGGGGGGACAGTCGGTGGACGATTACGATAAGGCGGTTCAGTTCTTATTCAGCCTTCAAAAGATGGGCATCAAGTTCGGGCTGAACCGAACGGAACGGCTTCTCGCGCGCCTGGGAGATCCCCACGGCGCCTTTTCCGCCATCCACATCGCCGGTACCAACGGCAAAGGCTCCACGGCCGCCATGCTTTCCGCCATCCTCCATCGCCACGGGTTCCGGGTGGGGCTCTACACTTCGCCCCATCTGGTTCGTTTTACCGAACGTTTCCGAATCGACGACAGGGAAGTCTCCGCCGACAAGGTCTTTCGCGCCTTTCAGGACGTGATGGACGTGGTGGACGGCAACCAGCTACCCACCTTTTTCGAGGCGGTGACGGCCATGGCCTTCCAGCTTTTCGCCGCGGAAGGGGTCGACTGGGCGGTGGTGGAGACGGGGATGGGCGGTCGTCTGGACGCCACCAACGTTCTGGAGCCCAGGGTGTCGGTGATCACCAACGTGGCCTTGGACCACCAAGAGTTCCTGGGATCCACCCTGTCGGCCGTGGCCCGTGAAAAGGCGGGCATCATCAAGGAGCGCACGCCGGTGGTTACGGGAGCCCGTCAGCCGGTGGTGCAAAGCACCCTGAAGACCCGGTGTCTCAAGAAACGTGCCCCTCTGTACCGGTTGGGCACCCATTTTCGGGTGCGGCGCAACGGCCCCCAAAACTTTTCCTATCACGGCCTTCACCATCGCTGGGCCAATCTCCCCCTCGGACTCCTTGGAGAACATCAACATACCAACGCGGCCCTGGCCTTGGCCGTTTTGGAACTTTTGGAAGGACAAGGGGTCCTCCGCCTGGACCCGGAACGCGTGCGGGAAGGGCTGACCGGCGTGCGCTGGCCGGGGCGGATGGAGATCCTGGAACGGGATCCCATCGTCATGGTGGACGGCGCCCACAACCCCAATGGTGCCGAATCCCTGAGAACCTCCTTGACTCACCTTTTCCGGTACCGGAAACTCCATCTGGTCATGGGGATCATGGCGGACAAGGACATCCGCGGAATCTTTCGGCGGCTGCTTCCCCTGGCGGAAACGGTCTTCTTCACGCGCCCGCGGTACGGACGCGCCGCCGATCCGGAACTGCTCCGCCGGCTGGCCAAGCCCTACATCCAGCGCCACTACGTGGTTCCCAACCCAGCGGACGCCATCGCCCAAGCCAAGGACATGGCCACCCCGGAAGATCTCATCTGCATCACGGGATCGCTCTATTTCGTCGGCGAGGTGAAGGAGCTCTACGGAGAACCCTTCCAACTGCACGATCAACTGTTGGCTTGACGTCCCATGAAAAAAGACCGCGCCCATGTTTTTCGCTGGAGGTTGTTCGTCGCCCTCCTCTTCGGGACCCTTGTCTTGGCCGGGCCTCTTCCCGCCCAGTCGCTCCTGGACGGCACGGAATCGGGAGCGGGGTTCCTGGGAGACGGCGAAACGCCCTGGACGATCCAGGCGGACAGGCTCACCTACGACGCCAAGACAAGAACCTACGAGGCGGAAGGAAACGTCCGCATCGCGTCGGGAGACCGCCTTATCACCTCCGACTGGGCCCAAGTGAACCTCACCGAGCGGCAGGCCACGCTCCAGGGAAACGTGCGCATCCGCTACGGGGCCGACTGGCTCACCGGCCAAAGGGTGATCTGGAACCTGGACACGGAAACGGGCTGGGTGGACGGCGGCACCGTCTACTTTTCCGACAACGGTTTTTATCTCACCGGAAGGAACATCTCCAAGAGAGGCCCGTCCCAATACCACGTGGCCCAGGGAGTGATCACCACGTGCGATCCGGCCTCACCCGACTGGTCCATCTCCTGCCGGGATCTGGACGTGAAGGTCAACGGCATGGGCTGGGCCAAGCACAGCACGCTGCGTCTGTGGAAAATCCCCGTCTTCTACACGCCTTTTGCCTATTTTCCCGTGAACCGCGACCGGCAGTCGGGATTTCTCCTTCCCACCTTCGGCTCCAGCAACCTGCACGGCACCTACTATGAACAGCCTTATTTCTGGGCGTTCCGGCCCGACATGGACCTGACCTTCTACGCCAACTATCTGGAAAAGAGAGGCCTTTTGGGAGGGGTGGAATACCAGATCCACCACAACTCCCTGGGGCGGGGAGCCTGGCTCTTCCACTACCTCCAGGACCAGGCCGACGAGCAGGATCTGGCCGATCACGGTTACACGTACCAAGGAAAGGAGCGCTACTGGCTGCGGGCCCGCCACAGCCTGGAGCTTCCCTACGGCGTGGAGGGGTTCCTGGATCTGGACTTCGTAAGCGACAAGAACTTCTTGAAGGAATTCCAGTCGGGATCCGCGGCCTTGGAATCCACCAACCGGACGTTTCGAAGAGTCAGCCGAAGGGAGCTTCTGAACGACGAGACGGTCACGGCCCGGGAATCCAGCCTCTACCTCCTCAAGCGGGGAGAAACGGCCGTGGCCAGCCTGGACGTTCACTACTGGGACCAGCTCAACCGGGCCCTGGACGAAACGACCCTGCAGCAACTGCCGCAGTTGCGCGCGTCCGTGGTGCCGTCCCCCGTGGGTTCCTGGCCCCTTTACTACAGCGTGGACTCTTCGGCAGTGAACTACTGGCGCCCGGAAGGCGACACGGGAGTGCGCGCCGACTTCCTGCCCCGCCTCCACGCCCCCCTCCAGGTGTGGCCGTACTTGGCCGTGGAACCGTCGGCGGGCCTGCGCGCCACCTTCTACCAGGTGGACTGGCAGGATGAAGACAGGTCGTCCTTCCAATCCCGCTGGGTGCCCGACTTCCAACTGGAAGCTTCCAGTCGGCTGGAGCGGGTTTATCGCTTTCCTTCCGCAGCCGTCCAGCACGTGATCCGCCCCGAAGTCCTCTACACCCTGGTGCCGGACGTGGATCAAGACGATCTCCCGAGCTTCGACGGCGTGGACCGGATCAGCAAACAACACGCTATCCGATACGGGTTTTCCTCCTTCTGGGTCGTCAAGAAGGAGGTGCAGCCGGAAGAGGGGGAACCCCACAGCACCTACCGGGAATGGGCCCGGTTGAAAGTCTCACAGGCGTACCTCCTGGACGAGAACGTGACGGACCCCCTCATCGAAACCAAAGAAGGCGAGCGGTTTTCCGACATCGACATGGAAGTGGACTTCACCCCGGGCCGGTACGTGACCCTTTCCTACGACCTCCTCTATTCGCCCCACGACCAAACCCCCACCCTGCATGATTTGTCGTTGGGATTCCGCTCGGACCGGGACGACGCCCTGCGCCTCACCTACCGTTACCGGCAGGACACCACCATCGATGAGCTCATCGCCACCTTTCACCTGAAGATCCTTCCCAACCTGACCTTTTCCTCTTACTACGACTATTCCTTCGACAAGCAGGAGGTTTTCGAGCAGACCTACAGCCTGGCCTACCGCCACGGATGTTGGGGGCTTCGTTTCGGCTACCGCGAGGAAGCGGAAGAGCGGGAAATCACCTTTGCCTTGATGCTGGTGGGCCTGGGGGAGGTGGGCAGTACCTTCTCCCAGGAAGGCGGCATGAGCGTGGAGGGAGGATTCTAAATGCCCGCAAACAAGATCCGGCTGGGCGTGAGCGCTTGCCTGCTGGGAGAGCCGGTGCGCTACGACGGCAGCCACAAGCATGATCGGTACCTCACGGACATCCTGGGGGCCTACGTGGAGTTCGTTCCGGTCTGCCCGGAGGTGGAATGCGGCATGGGCATTCCACGGGAATCCATGCACCTGGAAGGCGATCCCGAGAATCCGAGGCTGATCAGCACCCGCACCCGGCGGGATCTGACCGATCAGATGGTGCGGTGGGCCCAAAAGCGCCTGGAAGAGCTCAAGGGGGAAAATCTCTGCGGGTTTGTCTTCAAGAGCAACTCGCCCAGCAGCGGCATGGAGCGGGTGAAGATCTTCGATGCCAAGGGCATGCCGCGGAAGATCGGCGTGGGCATCTTCGCCGGCCTTTTTATGAAGACCTTCCCACGTCTTCCGGTGGAAGAGGAAGGCCGGCTGCACGATGCGGTCTTAAGGGAAAACTTCGTGGAACGGATCTTTCACTTCAAGCGCTGGAGGGAGCACCTGGAAGGAGGCAGGAGCCTGGGGCGCCTGGTGGATTTCCACACCGACCACAAGCTCCTCTACATGGCCCACAGCCCCAAGCACTACCGGGCCCTGGGCAAGCTGGTGGCCGAAGGCAAAAAGATGGACATCCAACGGCTCTACGACGCCTACGAGGACCTGATGACCGAGGCCCTGAAACTCAAGGCCACCGTCGCCAAGAACTCCAACGTGCTTTACCACCTCATGGGCTATTTCAAGAAACAGCTTTCGGCCGACGAAAAGGCCGAACTGCGGGAGATCATCGAAGCCTACCGTAAGGGGCTCTACCCCCTCATCGTTCCCATCACCCTCATCAACCACTTCGTGAGAAAATACGATCAGCCTTATCTCAAGCGCCAGGTTTACCTGAATCCCCATCCGGTGGAGTTGAAACTGCGCAATCATGCGTAAGGATAAGGAGGGATATGGGGTATGGGATAAGGGATAGGGGGATAGAAGTCGGGGTGCGGGAGCGCGGCTAGGCCTTGGTGAGCACCGCGCCCGCCTTTCCCCTTGAGGCTGCCTCTTTATCCCTTATCCCATATCCCTTATCCCCTATCCCTTCATTCCTGCCTAAGCCCGGACGCGCGAGGCCACCGCGTCGCCCATCTGGGCGGTTCCCACGGCCTTCCGGGGATCCCGGGCGATGTCGCGGGTCAGGACGCCCGCCGCGATGGTCTCCTCCACGGCCCTCTCGATGGCCAGGGCCGCGGCCTCAAGGCCGAAGCTGTGGCGTAACATCATGGCCGCCGACAAGATCTGGGCGATGGGATTGGCGATCCCCTTTCCGGCGATGTCAGGAGCGGAACCGCCCGCGGGTTCGTAGAGCCCGAAGTTGGATTCGTTAATGCTCGCCGAAGCCAGCAATCCCATGGACCCGGTCATCATGGCGCACTGGTCGGAAAGGATGTCCCCGAACATGTTGCCGCACAGCAACACATCGAACTGGTGGGGATCCCGGATGAGCTGCATGGATGCGTTGTCGATGTACATGTGGTTCAGTTGAACGTCGGGATAGTCCCGGCTCACCTCGGTCACCACCTGCCGCCAGAGCACCATGGTGGTGAGCACGTTGGCCTTGTCGATGGAGGTCACCTTTTTCCTTCGAAGGCGGGCGATCTCGAAGGCCTTGCGGGCGATGCGTTCGATCTCCCGGCGCGTATAGCTCATGGTGTCGAAAGCCCGCTCGTCGGCCCCCTGCCCTTCCCTGCCTTTGGGACGGCCGAAATAGATACCGCTGGTGAGTTCCCGGATGCACAGGATGTCGAACCCGTCGCCCACGATGTCCGGCCGAAGCGGGCTGGCTTCCGCCAGGGCCGGAAACACCCGGGAAGGCCGCAGGTTGCAGAAGAGGTCGAAGTGTTTTCGAAGGGGAAGGAGTGCGGCCCGTTCCGGCTGCTGCTCCGGCGGCAGGCATTCCCACTTGGGGCCTCCCACCGCCCCGAAGAGGATCGCGTCACTCGCTTCGCACAGCGCCAGCGTTTCCGGGGGCAGGGCATGGCCGCGGCAGTCGATGGCGCACCCGCCCACGTCGGCGTATTCATATTTCAGGCGGAACCCGAAGGCGGCTTCCGCCGCCTTGAGGACCTTGAGGGCTTCGGCCATGATTTCCGGCCCGATCCCATCCCCTGCCAGAACGGCTACCTTTTTTTCCCGATCCATTTCCAGCACACCTTTCGTTCCGAACACGGCTCAACATTTTTCCATATGCCGGCACCACCCCGGCACCGAAGCTCCGAAAAGTAGTGCGATCTCCGGGTCATGTCAATTTTCATTCATCCTTTTCCCGAGACCTGCCGAATCTTCTACCGAGGTAGACAACCCCAGCCAAGTCCACAAGGAAAGGCAATATGCGCATGGACGGATCGCCGAACACGCTGACCAGCGCGGATGTACGGGCGGCATTCAAAGGTCTGGACGAAAAGGAATTCATCGGCCTGTACAACATGGGCCAGGTGCGAACCCTGGACACCGGCGAATTCCTCTTTCGCGAAGGAGAACAAGGCCACTCTCTGGCAGTCCTTCTTAAGGGCCGGCTTCGGTTGGTGCGGCGCGCCCGCGGGACCCTTCACGAAGTGGCCGCCCTGCATCCCGGCGACGCCGTTTGCGACGCCCCCTTGCTCAGTCCCGGCCACCGATTGACCTCGGCGGTGGCGGCCCAACCGACCATTGTCCTCGTCTTCAGCGAATCCATGCTCCGTGCCCTGGACAACGGCCTCCATCTCCACCTGGCCAAGAAACTGAACGACACCCACGTGCGCCGCCTCCTGCGCAGCGAGGAAACGGAGGCGCTGCTGGCGGCCCGCTGCGATCACCTGAGCCGCTATGTCCGGCACAGCCTGGTTCAGCGAACCCAGGATTACACGCAATCCGAGCTCATCGTGGGGATGCTGAAGAAGGTGCCGCAGCTGCCCATGTACGCCAGCAAACTCACCCAGATGCTCTTGGACGAGAACGTATCGGCCAAACAGGTGGCATCACTGGCCAAGGACGATCCATCCCTGGTGAGCGCCGTGCTGAAACGGGTCAATTCTTCCTACTACAACTGGCAAAAGAGGATCTCCGACTTCCAGCATGCGGTCATCCTCCTCGGCTTCAATCAGGTCTACCAGCTGGTGGTCTCCGAGGGCCTCCGGCGCACCATGCCCAACACGCCCCCTTTCCGAAAACTCCACAACCATTCGGTGGTCATTTCCCACATTGCTTACGAAATAGGCCTCTTGACCGACCGCCAGCAGGCGTCGGTGATGAGCACGCTCGCCCTGCTTCACGACATCGGAAAGAGCGTGATCCTCTTGCTCAAGCGACAGAATCCGAAACTCTCGGTGCTCATCGACATTCTGGACTCCGCGAAGATCGGGGCCATGCTGTTGAGCGAATGGAACATTCCGGAAAATGTATGCCGCACGGTGGAAATGCAGGAATATGCGGAATTCAGCCCTCCGGAGAATCTCCCGGAGGATGTGCGACGTGGCATCGCCGTGCTTCATGCGGCCCATCAATGCGCCAAGCTCATTGAGGGAAACGCCGAGGAAGTTGCCAGGACCCCTTTCACTACGGACTATCTGAAGATTCTGAGAATTCCCCACAGGACGGTGGAAAGCCTCACAGAAAACCACGTGCGACCGGCCTTGGAAAAGAAGGCGGCGGCACTGCCCGAACACGTTCGGCTCTTCCTTCAGGGGAGACTGGAGGAGCCGGAGACTGCTAAGGCGGCATCAGGATAGGGGCCCGGAATGGCGCCCCCAAATGCGTTCGTCCTGGAAATGCGCGCGGCGGCTGGCATCCCTCCCATGCGGGCATAAGATCCGTTCTCCACGGAAAGAGACTTTCGGACCCGTTTGCGGGCGGTCTTTTTACGCCGTAGCGCAGCCCTTCGGGGCTGCGAAAAGGGGCCTCCGAACCCAGGATGGATCAGTCGATTTTTCGCGAACTCTCAATGCGCTGAGGGGGCACGCACCTGCAAGGCTGAAGTCCAGCGGCCACGAGCAACCGGCCACCCCCGCGACCCTAGCTGCGACTTCCGGACACCGGCAACGCCCACCACTGGGAGGCCAGGTCCTCCAGGTCGCCCCACTCCAGCCCGCACCGAGCTTCGATCCACTTTTCCACCCGAATTCTGTCCAACACCCGGGACAGCCCCTCGCGGTCCTTTCCCGCATGGCCGAGGACATCCGCCAGGAACGTGAAGTAGGCGAGAGTCAGCTCGCTTCGTTCCGGGAGGTGATGGTGGCGAACCACGTCCACAATCTCCCAGGGCAGCTCCCATCGGTCCGCCAGGCGCGCCCCCACCTCGGCATGATCGGTCCCCAGGACCTCCATCTCGGCATCCACGAGGGCCAGATCGCCCTGCATCACCGCCTCCTGCACGGCCCTGGCCTCCCGCGCCCCGAGCTGCGCCAAGACCAGTTTTCCGATGTCGTGCAAGAGGCCCACCGTGAAGGCATCCGATTGGGCTTGCGGAGCGCCGACCGAGCGCACGAGAAAGCGGCAGCATTCCGCCACTTCCAGAAAATGTCGGCGCGCCCCCTTGAGCCAGACCTCCGCCGCGGGCCCCGTGTAGCGGCTCACCAGGCCGTGGAAGTGGGCGGCCATGACCAGGCCGCACACGGTGGAGATCCCCAGCAGGCGGACGGCGTGTTCGATGGAGGTCACCTCCACGGGCAGGGAATAGAAGGGGGAATTGCACAGATGGAGGGTCTGGAGGGCAAGGCCCGGGTCCTCTTGAACGATCCTGGCGAGCCTCCTTGGATCCGCCTGGGGGTCCTGCATCATGTCCATCACACGGTAGACGGTGTCCGGAAGCATGGGCACGCCGTCGATCAATCCCTGGATCGCCTTTTCGTCCAGCATGCCTGATCCTTCTCCTTCTAAGCCTGGTGAAGCACCGAAAAGGACGGTGTGAATTTTGAGGCACCATATCTTCCACCGGTGGTTGTGGCAACACTTTCGCTCAGCGCCCCCTATCCCTCCACTTGGCCGGGTGCCTTATTCGTGTATAATGAAACTTTCAACAAAGTGGGAATGGGAAAGCGCCCCATGAAGTACGAACCCAGAAACGATTTGGAAGCCATCTTTCGGGCGGGCCTGGCGGCCGTGGAGCCGGAAGCCGCGGTGCACCGTCATGTGAAGCGCCGAGGCTCCGAGCTACAGCTGGGAAGCCGGATCGTGGACCTGGACGCGGTCCGCCACGTCTACGTGGTGGGGGCCGGCAAGGGCACGGCACCCATGGCCAAGGCCCTGGAAGAGCTCCTGGAGGATCGCATCCGGGAAGGGGCGATCTCGGTCAAGTACGGCCACGGCCTGCCGCTTGGGAAAGTGCAGGTGCTGGAAGCCGCCCACCCCGTTCCCGACGAGGCCGGCGTGGCGGCCGCCCAACGCTTGCTGGAGGTGGCCGAAAAGGCCGGCGAAGGGGACTTGGTCCTGGCCGCCTTCTCCGGCGGGGGAAGCGCCCTCATGCCTGCTCCCGTCCCGCCGCTCACCTTGGAGGAAAAGCAGGACGTGACCCGCCTTCTTTTGGCCTGCGGGGCGAGCATCCAGGAAATCAATGCGATCCGAAAGCATCTTTCTGGGATCAAGGGCGGAGGGCTGGCCCGCGCGGCCCATCCGGCCCGCACCTTTTCCCTCATCCTTTCCGACGTGATCGGCGACCCCCTGGACGTGATCGCCTCGGGGCCCACCGCGCCCGATCCCACCACCTTCCAAGACTGCCTGGACATTCTGGATCGCTACGGCCTTCTGGACCAGGCTCCGCCCCGGGTCGTTTCCATTCTTCGGGAAGGCCGGGACGGACGCCGCCCGGAAACCCCCAAGCCGGGAGACCCCGTCTTCCACCGGGTGGAAAACCTCATCGTGGGAAACAACCTGATGGCCCTCCTGGCAGCCAAAGAGGAAGCCGAACGCCTGGGTTACAGGGCCCTGGTCCTCACGTCCCGGCTGGAAGGCGAAGCCCGCGAGGCGGCCAAGGCGGTGGCCGCCATCGCCAAGGAATGCGCGGCCACGGGGCGGCCGGTTTCGCCGCCGGCGTGCCTTCTCTTCGGCGGGGAAACCACGGTGACCCTTCGCGGTGACGGCAAGGGGGGACGCAACCAGGAACTGGCCCTGGCCTGCGCCCTGGCCCTGGAAGGCTGGGACCGCATCTGCGTCCTGAGCGCCGGCACCGACGGAACGGACGGGCCCACGGACGCCGCGGGCGCCTTCGCCGACGGAACCACCGCGACCGAAGCCCGAAGTCTCGGGATCAAACCCCGCGACTACCTGGATCGAAACGACGCCTATGGTTTTTTTGAACAAACGGGCGGGCTCCTCCGAACCGGACCCACCCGAACCAACGTGATGGACCTCATCTGCGTGGTGATTCGATGATACGGGAAAGACGCACCAAGATCGTTTGCACCATCGGCCCGGCCTGCGATTCGGAAGACCGGATCCGGGAAATGATTCGGGCCGGCATGGACGTGGCCCGGCTGAACTTCTCCCATGGCGACCATGAGGGACACGGGCGCATGATCGACCTCATCCGCCGCGTGGCGGCCGAGGAAGGCCGGGAGATCGGGATCCTGCAGGACCTGGGCGGCCCCAAGATCCGCCTGGGGACGTTGGCCGAACGGGAACGCACCCTGACGGCCGGCGAGACGGTGCGGCTCTTCGCGGGAGACGAGACGGGTGATGAGCGGCTTCCCGTCAACTACCCCCACCTCACGGAAGACGTGAACGAAGGAGACCGCATCCTCCTGGCCGACGGCCTGGTGGAACTCAGCGTGGTGTCCAAGAACTCCCGGGAGCTGGTCTGCCAGGTGCTGGTGGGCGGCAAGATCCATTCCCACAAGGGAGTGAACCTTCCCTCCAGCACGCTCCGGGTTCCCGCCTTCACGGAAAAGGACAAGGCGGACCTCGCCTTCGGGCTGGAAAAGGGGGTGGACTTCGTGGCCCTTTCCTTCGTGCGCCACGAACGGGACGTGGCCCCCGTGGTCGCCATGCTCCAGGAGAGTCCCCACCGGCCCCTTTGCATCGCCAAAATCGAAAAACCCCAGGCTCTTCAGCGCTTCGACGCCATTCTCCAGGCCGTGGACGGCGTCATGGTGGCCCGGGGTGATCTGGGCGTGGAGACCCCCCTTCACGAGGTGCCCATCATCCAAAAGCGCATCATCCGCAGCGCCCGGGAGGCGGCCAAGCCGGTCATCACGGCCACCCAGATGTTGCGCTCCATGATCTCCAGCCCGCGGCCCACCCGGGCGGAAACCACCGATGTGGCCAACGCCATCCTGGACGGAACCGATGCGGTGATGCTTTCCGACGAAACGGCCATGGGAGCCTACCCCGTGGAATCAGTGCGGGTTCTGGACCGGATCGCCGTGGCCACGGAAAGTTATCTCTTTGAAAACGACCGGCGCATGGAGACCTTGTCGTCGCTCCTGCCGGGAACGGCCGCCGCCATCAGCCACGCCGTGGTGGACCTGGCCGCCGCCCTGGAAGCCGCGGCCATCGTGGCTTCCACCTCTTCGGGGAGCACGGCACGGCTCGTGAGCCGCCTTCGGCCCCAGAGCCCCATCCTGGGGTTCACCCACACCCTGAGCACCTTTCGGCAGCTGTCCCTTTCGTGGGGGGTCACGCCGGTACTGGTGCCCACCTATGAGGACACGGACGCCATGTTCGACAGGGCGCGCAGGTGGGTGTTGGAACAGGGAATCGCGAGGAAGGGAAACAGGATCGTTCTGACGGCGGGAGTGCCCATCGGGGTTCCGGGCACCACCAACATGGTGAAGGTGATCGAGCTGTAGGGGGAGGCGACGGCTCGGCGTGTCGCCCTCCCCAAGCTCGCAGGGCGACCGGGACGGCCGGCTACTTCTCGGCGGCCTTGGCCAGCACTTCCAGGTTCTTCTTCATGCGTTTCTGATCCGCCTTCTGGTTGTCCTTGTTGGGGCGGTCCTTCTTTTTTCGGATCAACCGGGTCTTGTGCGTATTGGACGGCATGGTCTCTCCTCCTTTGGTTTCTCCTGCCTTTTCGTATCCTTCCGAACGGCCGGCGCGGGGCGGCCGCGCAGGCGCCTCCTATAGCAATTTGCGCAGCGAATGTCACGGAAAAGTTCATCCGCCTGTGGTGCGCGGGTGAATCCTTGCCAAAGCGGCTACCCCTGTGCGGCCCGGGCGCGCAAAACGATGCGGGCGCAGGCTTCCGCGTCGGACGCCGCGTCGTGGTGGCGAAGGGGGATGCCCAGATGGCGGCAGACGGCCGGAAGGTTGGCCGGGCGAAGACGCCACACCCTGCGGGCCAGCTGCACCGTGCAGACAAAGGGAAGCGGGGGCGGCGCCAGTCCGTGGGATCGGCAGCAGGCGGAAAGCACCCCCCTGTCGAAGGGAGCGTTGTGGGCCGCAAGGAAACCCGCCCCGGCGAGCATGGGCTCCAGATCGGGCCACACCTCCCCGAAGGTGGGCTCCCGGCGAACGTCCTCCCAGCGGATGCCGTGAATATGCGTGAATCGGAACGCCCGGCGCGGCGGCCGGATGAGGCGAAAGGCGCGGGCCGCGATCCGACCGGCCTCCACCCGCACCAGGGCCACGGCGCAGGCGCTGTCCGGACCCGGGTCCGCCGTCTCGAAGTCGATGGCCACAAAATCCCCCGCCGGCACATCCGTCCGCGTCATGAAGATCCCCCTACTCTTTCCCAGCCCACTCCTCTGCATCCCTTGCGAGCCCTTCCGGGAGAAGCCTTCAACCGTTCTTCCCCTTTCCCAAGCGCCCGACTCCTTACCACGAAGCATTCCAGATTCAAAAAAAACAATAAAGGCCATCACCTCATTCTTCTTTCTTCTCCTTCTTCTTTGGTCTTTGTGACCCAAACTTATTTGGAACAGGTGAATGTCAATCGCCCCTTCCGGGAGTTGGGCCATTTCTTCGCCTCCGTGCGCTACTTGCAGCTGGTGCCCCAGCTGGTACGCGAGCCCGATCGTTCCGTCGGGAGGGCCCAGGATCCCTCCGGCGGGGACTTTCTCGAGCAGGTTGCCAAGACACCTGCCAAGACCAGATCCGCCCGGTTGCGTCGTATCTTGGAGGCGCTTTCCGTTGCGGTGCCTCAGCTTAAAGAGCTGGAAATTAAACGAGACGAGCGGGGAACACCCCATTTGCAGGGAAAGTACCAGCACTGGCGACCGCAAGGCGCTTGGCAGACGGAAGAACAGTTTTCCGATGGAACCCTTCGGCTCATGGGCCTCCTTTGGGCCGTGATGGACGGCAAGGGCCCTCTTCTCCTGGAAGAACCGGAACTTTCACTCCATCCGGAAGTGGCGCGGTGCCTGCCCCAGATGTTCGCCCGGCTGGTGCGAAAGACGGGCAGACAGATTTTGCTGAGCACCCACTCTCCGGAATTGATCCGGGACGAAGGCATCGGTCTCGATGAGGTGCTACTCTTCCTTCCCGGCCCGGAAGGCACTCAGATAAAGGCGGCGGACGCCTTCGACGAAATCCGTCATTTACTTGAAGTTGGTCTCCGACCGACCGAAAAGGCATCTCCCGGTTTCTGGGAATTTCCCAGGCCAAGGTACCGGATGAGCCGGAAAACCTGGACGACCCGAAACGAACCTTGGTGGATCTGGCGCGGCTGTCACGGCGAAACGCCATCAGGAAAGACATGGTTCCGCGGGAGGGAAGCGGACGCTCCGTCGGTCCGGCCTATGCATCACGGCTCGTGGAATTCGCCACAGGCCAGTGGCAGCCCGAGGCTGCGGCCGAGCGCTGCGAAAGCCTTCGCCGGGCCATGCGGTGTCTTGAGCGACTGGCAAAGGAAGCGGGCTCAGCCGGGAAGCAATAGGCTGCGCACCCACAGAAAGGCGTCCGCGGAGGTTTTCCCGGAGCCGCAAGAAAGCCCGGCCGGATCGGCCGGGCCTGGCTGGCTTTGTGGCGCGCCTGGGAGGATTCGAACCCCCGACCCGTGGATTAGAAGTCCACTGCTCTATCCACCTGAGCTACAGGCGCCCGCCGCGTCCGGCCCTCGCACCGGGCCAAGCGCGCGTTTACTTTACGTGAACCGCGAGCCTTGTCAAGTGCGTTTCCCGGGAAACCAAGGCGCCTTGCGGCTCTCGCAACGGGAGGACAGCGCTTTGGGAGGCTGTCCCACCATGGTCCTCCGACTCATGATGCAAGGGAATTTCCGTTCACTTCGTAGCCGCGGGGCTTTAGCCCCGCGGAAAGGTCCATTGCAACCCTAGGATGTGAAAGGAAATAACCGATGGCCCGTCTGGCTCCCGGCACCCTTCCGCAGCCCTGAAGAGCTGCGCTGCGTGAGAATGGGACACCTTGTCACTTTCAGAGAAAGTCGGAAGGGCGAAAGATTGGCCCCACCTGCGCCCCGCCCCACATAAAGGCCCCACGCTTCCAGCCCATGGCTTCACGGCACCCCCGCCCGCATCACTCGTCACTCGTCACCCTTTTCCTTTTGCCAAGAAGGTCGAAAAACGGTAAATGAGTGGGAACGTTACCGAAAGCACAAAAAGAGTTCCCGTCACGCAGTTGAGGAAAGGATCATGACCAAGAACACGGCCATCCTATGCTTGGGCGGCGGCTTCTTCCTCTTCATCCTGGGTGCCGTTCGCCTTTGGAGCCAAGGGGATTGGGTACTCCTCATCCTGAGCCTTCTCATCATGGCATTCAGCACGTCCAGTCTTCTCAAGAGCAAGAATTCCGAGTGATTCCCGCCTCCACCCCGCCTCCGGGGACGGCGCTTGACGGGCTGGGTCAAATCAACTAACGTTCAAGCGCTTTTGAGCCGGATTCCGGCAAGCTACCGACGCCATGAGAAAGGACACGGAGGTTATGGAAGATCTCAGCCGCGTGCTGCGCGAACGACTGGAAAAAGCGGAAGAACTGGAAAAGGAAGGCATCCCCCTCTACCCCAACGGCTACTCCGTGGAAGACACCGTGGCCCGCATCCTGGAAGATCACGGCCACAAGACCGGCGAAGAGCTGGAGCAGGACGGTACCGTCTTCACCCTGGCCGGCCGGATCATGGCCGTGCGATCCTTCGGCAAGTCCACCTTCATGCACATCCAGGACGGCACGGGACGGATCCAGATATACTGCCAGCAGAACCGCCTGGGAAAGGAAAGCTACGCCCTCGTAAAACGCCTGGATATCGGGGACATCATCCGGGTGCAGGGTCCCCTTTTCCGCACTAAGACGGAGGAGCTGACCGTTCAGGCCGACGAGGTGGTTCTTCTCACCAAGAGCCTGCGGCCCCTGCCGGAAAAGTACCACGGCCTCAAAGACGTGGAGACCCGCTACCGGCAGCGCTACGTGGACCTCATCGTGAACCCCCAGGTGCGCGATACCTTCATCAAGCGCACCCGGATCGTGCAGGCCATCCGTCAGTTTTTGACCGATCGCGGATTCCTGGAAGTGGAAACGCCCATGATGCAGGTCATCCCGGGCGGGGCCACCGCCAAGCCCTTCAAGACCCACCACAACGCCCTGGGGATCGACCTCTACCTTCGGATCGCCCCCGAGCTTTACCTGAAGCGCCTTCTGGTGGGCGGTTTCGAGCGGGTCTTCGAACTGAACCGGAACTTCCGAAACGAGGGCATCTCCACCCAGCACAACCCCGAATTCACCATGCTGGAATTCTACCAGGCCTACGCCACCTACGAAGACTTCATCCGGTTGACGGAAGAGCTCTTCGTCTACGTGGCCCGGACGGTCAACGACGGAAATCTCCAAATCACCTACCAGGGCCAGACCATCGACCTTACCCCTCCGTGGAAGCGCTATCGGCTCTCGGAAGCCCTGGTGGAGCTGGGGGGAGTTCCGCCTGCGGCCGTCACCGACGCGGACGCAGCCCTGGAGACGGCGCGCGCCATGGGCCTGGAGGCCGAAAAGTACGAAGGCCACGGCAAGCTCCTTACCAAGATCTTCGACCTGGTGGTGGAACCCAAGCTGGTGCAGCCCACGTTCATCACCCACTACCCCCTGGAAGTGTCGCCGCTGTCGCGGCGAAACGAAGAGGAACCGGATCTCACGGACCGGTTCGAGCTCTTCATCGCCGGCCGCGAGATGGCCAACGCCTTTTCGGAGCTGAACGATCCCCGGGATCAGAAGGAGCGCTTCCTCAAGCAGGTGGAAGCCCGGGCCGCCGGTGACGAGGAAGCCCATCTCATGGACGAGGACTACATCCGGGCGTTGGAATACGGCATGCCTCCGGCGGCCGGGGAAGGCATTGGCATCGACCGGCTGGTCATGCTCTTTACGGATTCGCCCAGCATCCGGGACGTGATTCTCTTTCCGCACCTGAGACCGGAAAGGAAAGCCTAGCGCGATCCCCATGAACTTCGAGCTCTTCGTCAGCCTTCGCTATCTGCTGGCCAAGCGACGCCAGGCCTTCATTTCGCTCATCACGATCATCTCCGTGGCGGGGGTGGCCGTGGGCGTCATGGCGCTCATCGTGGTCCTGGCGGTCATGAACGGATTCCAGCAGGACCTTCGCGACCGGATCCTGGGCGTCACATCCCACGCGGTGATCGGCCATTTTCAGGGAAACTTTTCCGACTACCGGCAGGTGGTGACGGAGGTGGAACAGGAAGACGGGGTGGCAGCGGCCACCCCGTTCGTGCTCACCCAGGTGATGATGAGCTCGGGCCGATCCGTGGCGGGGGCGATCCTCCGCGGGGTGGACCCGAAGACCGCCGGGCGGGTCACGCGCCTGGAACAGAACCTTCAATCCGGATCGCTCCAGACCTCCCTGGCCCTTTCGGAAGGTCAGAGCGCACCGGGAATCGTTCTGGGCGTGGAGCTGGCCGCCCGCCTGGGAGTGCAAAAGGGCGACTACGTCACCCTCATCTCCCCCACGGGACGCCTCACCCCTGTGGGACGGGTTCCCAAAAGCCGCCTTTTTCGGGTGACGGGGCTCTTCAAGTCCGGCATGTACGAATACGACAACTCCCTGGCCTACGTACACCTGAGCGAAGCGCAGAAGCTCCTGGGCATCGGGGAGACGGTCACGGGGGTGGAGGTCCGGGTTCGGGACATCTACGAAGCCGGATCCATCGCCGAACGGCTCCAGAAACGCCTGGGTTATCCCTTCTGGGTCCGGGACTGGATGCAGATGAACCACAACCTCTTTTCGGCCCTGAAGCTGGAAAAGGTGGTCATGTTCATCATCCTGACCCTCATCATCCTGGTGGCGGCGTTCAACATTGTGAGTTCCCTCATCATGATGGTCATGGAAAAGACGAAGGACATCGCCATCCTGAAGGCCATGGGCGCCACCACGGCCCACATCCGCCGGATCTTCGTCTATGAAGGGCTTCTCATCGGCGTGGTGGGAACGACCTTGGGGCTCATGGGCGGGTTCGTTCTGTGCGGGCTTCTCAAGCGCTACCAGTTCATCGAACTTCCCCGGGATGTGTACTACATCTCCACGCTGCCCGTTCGCATGGAAGCGCTGGACGTGATCCTCATCGCCTGCGCCGCCATCGCCATCTGCTTTCTGGCCACCTTCTATCCGTCCCGGCAGGCGGCCAAGCTCCAGCCGGCGGAGGCGTTGCGATATGAATAACAACCACGGCGCGCCGGAGATCCACGCCCTGGGCATCGCCAAGGTCTTCAACAG
This sequence comes from Desulfacinum sp., assembly GCA_014359885.1. Lineage (GTDB taxonomy): Bacteria > Desulfobacterota > Syntrophobacteria > Syntrophobacterales > DSM-9756 > Desulfacinum. The sequence goes on along the minus strand of JACIYN010000028.1, from coordinate 83,012 downwards.
GGGCCCGCAGCGCGTCGAGCTGTTTCACGACTTGGAGCTGGTGGTCCCCAAGGGGCAACGGCTGGCCATCGTGGGGGCCAGCGGCGTGGGAAAGTCCACCCTGTTGCACATCCTGGGCACCTTGGACCGGCCCACGGCCGGCAAGGTGCTCTTCGGGGGCCATGATGTCTACCAGTGGGAGGACGCCCGTTTGGCGGCCTTTCGCAACAAGCACATCGGCTTCGTCTTCCAGTTCCACTACCTGCTGCCGGAATTCACGGCCCTGGAAAACGTGATGATGCCGGGCCTCATCGCCGGGCTTCCCCGGAAGAAGATCCGGGAAAAGGCCTTGGCGCTTTTGCAAAGGCTCCAGATGGAACACCGCCGCGATCACCGCCCGTCGGAGCTTTCTGGCGGCGAACAGCAGCGGGTGGCCATCGCGCGGGCCCTGGTTCTGGACCCGCCGGTCTTGTTGGCCGACGAGCCCACGGGGAACCTGGACACCAAGACAGCCCGGGCCTTCCATGAGCTGCTGGTCTCCCTCAACGAGGAACTGCACGTCACCATGGTCGTGGTGACCCACAACCAGGAACTGGCTTCCATCATGCACCGGACCCTACACCTTTCGGACGGGCAGTTGCGGCCCGTGTAGCGGACAGGCATCCATGACCTCGACAAGGAGCATTGCGATGGCAAAAAGGCTTGGCATTGCGGCACTGATCTGCCTTCTGTGCTTCGGCGCGGCGAACGCTCAAGAGCAGCAACCTCCGCCGGTTCCGCGGGTGGCGGTCCTTCCGTTCGTGGCCCACACGGCGGCCCCCCAGCCCGGGCTGGGCCTGAACGTGCAAGAACTGCTGGCCCAGCAGCTGCTTTCGGAAGGCATGGAGGTGGTGCCCCTTCCGGAAACCCGCCGGGTGAGCGGCCAGGCAGGGATTCGGGACGAAGCCAGGGCCCTGGAAGCGGCCCGGCGTCTCAAAGCCGATTTCGTCCTCTTGGGGAGCCTCAGCCAGCTGGGCCAGAAGGCCAGTCTGGATGCCAAGCTGCTGGACGTGAGCGGCCGAAGGAAGCCGGAAGTCCTCTTTGCCGAGGGATCCCTGGACAACCTGACGGGTGCGGCCGAGAACCTGGCGCTGCAGGTGGCGGTGCGCCTTCTTGCCAAGGCGGTCATCGCCGATGTTCGGGTCCGCGGAAACGAGCGCATCGAATCCAACGCCATCCTGGTCAACGTGGAAAGCCGAAAGGGCGAGCTGCTGCGCGACGAGACGATCCAGAAGGATATCCGCTCCATCTTCACGATGGGCTACTTCGAAACGGTGGCCGCCGACGTGACGGATTCCGACAAGGGCAAGGTCGTCACCTTCGTGGTCAAGGAAAAGCCCACGGTGGTGGACGTGAAGGTGGAAGGAAACGATGAGATCGGCGACAAGGACATCCTGGCGGCCATTGCCACCAAGCCGTTCACGGTCCTTCAACAGAGCGTGGTCACCGAGGACGTGAACCGCATTATCAAGCTCTACCACCAGAAGGCCTACTTCAACGTCCAGGTCACCTCCGACATCCAATTCCCCCGGGATCCGCGCAAGGCGGTGGTGACGTTCCGAATCAAAGAAGGCCACAAGCTCTACACCAAAAAGATCGAATTCACCGGAAACAGGCATTTTTCGGACCGCAAGCTGCGAAGCGTTATGGAGACCAAGCAACGGGGGTTCTTTTCCTGGTTCAGCGACAAGGGCGTGCTGGACCGCGACGTGCTGGAAACGGACGTGGACCGTGTGACGGCCTTCTATCACGACCACGGCTACATGGACGCCCGGGTGGGCACCCCGCAGGTGGAAAAGAGGGAAGACGGCTTTTATGTCACCATCCCGGTGGTGGAGGGGGAGCGCTACACCATCGCTTCCGTGGACGTCCAGGGGGATTTGCTGGAGACCACGCCTCAGGTGAAGGAACATTTTGAACTCAAGAAGGACGACTACTTCAGCCGGGAAAAGCTTCGAAAAGATCTGGATCTTCTCACCAAGCACTACATGGACCACGGCTACGCCTACGTGGAAGTGAGCCCGGGCGTGAAACGCGAACCCGGCACCCACAAGGCGGACATCGTCTACAACGTGCGCAAGGGCCCGCTAGTGCATATCGAGCGGATCACGATTGCCGGAAACACCAAGACGCGGGACAAGGTCATCCGGCGCCAGCTCAGGCTGGCCGAAGGGGATCGGTTCAGTTCCACCGCCCTGGAACGCAGCAACCTGAACCTGAAGAAGGTGGACTACTTCGAGGAAGTGGAGATCCAGCCCTCCGAAGGATCCACCGACGACGCCATGAACCTGCATATCAAGGTGAAGGAAAAGCCCACGGGAGCCATCAGCGTGGGCGGGGGCTTCTCGTCCGACGACGGCCTCTTCGTGGGTGGGGACATCCTGCAGCGGAACCTGTTCGGGCGCGGCCAGTACGCAGCCATCAAGGCCTACCTGGGCGGCGAGACGAGCCGGTATTCCATCAGCTTTACGGAACCTTGGCTCTTCGACACCCCTCTTTCCGCCGGCTTCGACCTGTACGACTGGTACCGGGAATACAACGATTTCAACAAGGACGCCATCGGCGGCAAGATCCGCTTCAGCCATCCCTTCGGCAACTGGAGCCGCTGGTATCTTTCCTACGTCTTTGAAAACGCCAAGGTCACCGACGTGGACGACGACGCCTCGCTCCTCATCAAGGATCAGGAAGGGCGTCAGATCAAGAGCAGTCTGATCGCCTCGGTGGAACGGGACAGCACGGACCATCCCTTCCTGCCCACCCGGGGCTCCACCCATTCGCTCACGGTGGAATATTCCATCCCCTACCTGGGGAGCGATTCCGACTTCGTGAGCGTGGTGGCCAACACCGGCTGGTACATCCCCTTGTGGTGGAAGTTCATCGGGTTTGTGCACGGCAAGGCGGGTTACATCTTTGAATTGGATCGAGAAAACAAGCCGGTGCCCATCTACGAGCGGTTTTTCCTCGGGGGCATCAACTCTATCCGCGCTTTCGACTGGGGGGACGTGGGCCCCAAGGATCCCGACACGGGCGACTCCATCGGCGGGCTGAAGTTCGGCCTGGTGAACCTGGAGCTGCTCTTCCCGCTCATCGAAAAGATCGGCATGCGCGGCGTGGTCTTCTTCGATGCCGGCAACGCCTTCGACCGCGGCGAGGATTTCAGCATCAGCGACTTCCGTACGGCGGCCGGCGCCGGGATCCGCTGGAATTCGCCCATGGGCCCGCTTCGCATCGAATGGGGATACAACCTGGATCCCGAACCGGGCGAAGACAAGAGCAACTGGCAGTTCTCCATGGGCGTCTTCTTTTAGGCAGTGGCCTCGTTCCCAAGAGGCTTGTGGCCGCCTTGAACGGGACGTGGGAGAAGGCTGATGGCTTTTGGTTGGGAGCGGCATGCAGGGGCGGTTCACGAACCGCCCCTACGGTTTCCGCGCCTTCACCGGGGCTGCTCGGCGCGAGCCGCACGGTCCGTTTTCGGGAAAGCGGGATGCCCCGGAATCGTTTTCCCGAAGGAGCCACGAAGGCGATCCCCCGCTCTCCCGGGCTTTTTCGAGAACCGCTTTCCCGGGGCCTGAAGCCCCTCGGTTGAGAAGAAAGAGGTTTTTTTCCGGTAGGTTGAGCGGAACGCCTTTGCCGGGCACCCCATAAGCGATAAAATGGTTGCCCTCTGTGGGCAGAGGCAGTCAGAAACAAAGGCACTTCAACGAAAGGTAAGGAGGAATTTTTCATGAGGACACAACGCGTATGGGTGGCCCTGATCGCTATCTGCGCTCTCTTGCTTTCCGCGGTTTCGGCCCAGGCTGCATCCCTCAAGATCGGCTACTTCGACCTGCAGGCCGTCCTGGACCAGTCCCAGTGGGGCAAGGAGGCCAAGGCGGAATTTGCGGCCAAGAAGGCGGCCCTGCAGAGCCAGGTGCGGGACAAGGCCAAGGAATTTGAGGACTCCAAGCAAGCCTTCGAAAAACAACAGGCGCTCCTGGACGACAAGGCCAAGAAGGAAAAGATCCTGGAACTCCGGCAGATGCAGATGGAAGGCGAAAAGCTCCTCATGCAGACCAACGCCGAACTCAACAAGCTCAGCCAGGATCTGACCAAGCCGATCATCGACAAGGTCATCGAGATCGTCCAGTCCATGGGCAAGAAGGAAAAGTACGACTACATCTTTGAGGTCCAGAAGGGCGGTCTGGTCTATGCCACGGAAAAGACGGACCTGACCAAGGACATCATCAAAGAGCTTGACAAGGCGAAGCCGAAAAAGTAACGGTCCCCGGCCTCGCCATGGGGAAAGAGGAGATCGCGAAACGGACGGCGACCCTATGGCAAAGAAAGAGTACACGCTGCAGCAGATGGCGGAACTTCTGGGAGTGGAACGCCAGGGCCCGCCGGATCTGGTCATCCGGGGAGTGGGCCCGCTGCAGGCGGCCGGCCCGGACCAGCTGAGCTTTCTGGCCAACCCCAAGTACAAGAGTCAGCTGGAATCGAGCCGGGCGGGAGCCGTCATCGTGCACCCGTCCGTCCCGGGAGTGGACCGGCCCCGGCTGCTTTCTTCCAATCCCTATTGGACCATGGCCAAGGCGGCCCAGCTTTTCCATGAGCCGCCCGATCTTCCCGTGGGCATTCACCCCACGGCCGTGGTGGCTGCGGATGCCCGCATCGCCCCCGATGCGGCCCTGGGACCGCTGGTCCACGTGGGACCGGGATCTTCCGTCGGGTCCGGCACCCGGATCTACGGCCACGTGCACATCGCCGGCAACGTGACGGTGGGAGAGGAGTGCCTGATCCACCCGAACGTGACCATCCTGGACGGGTGCCGGATCGGCGACCGGGTGATCATCCATTCGGGGACGGTCATCGGAAGCGACGGCTTCGGGTTCGCCCAGGACGACCAGGGCCGATCCACCAAGATCCCCCAGACGGGGATCGTGGTGATCGAGGATGATGTGGAGATCGGGGCCAACTGCGCCGTGGACCGGGCCACTTTCGGCGTGACCCGCATCGGCCGGGGCACCAAGATCGACAACCTGGTCCAGATCGCCCACAACGTGGACATCGGCGAGCACTCCATCATCGTTGCCCAGGTGGGCATCTCTGGGAGCGTCACCCTGGGAAGGCACGTGGTGTTGGGCGGTCAGGTGGGCATCGCCGGCCACCTCACGGTGGGCGACGGGGTGCGGATCGGCGCCAAGTCCGCCATCGCCCATTCGGTGCCTCCGGGACAAGATCTTTTGGGCATCCCCGCCATCCCGCACAAGGAATGGTTCCGCAATTACGCCAACTGGAAGAGGTTGCCACGCCTGCGAGACGAGCTGGCCCGGTTGAGGGAGCGGGTGGACGCCCTGGAAAAGGAATTGGGACGCCATGGAAAAGACGATTGAAGAAATCATCGCCAGCCTGCCCCACCGGTATCCTTTTCTTCTCGTGGATCGCATTCTGGAGATGGGGGAAGAGGAAATCGTGGGGCTTAAGAACGTGACCATCAACGAGCCCTTCTTCCAGGGGCATTTTCCCGGACACCCCATCATGCCCGGGGTGCTCATCATGGAAGCCCTGGCCCAGGCGGGCGGCATCCTGGCCTTCACCATGCTGGGCTCGGACGCCGGCAAGCCCGTCTATTTCATGGGCATGGACAAGGTGCGGTTCCGCCGGCCCGTCCGGCCCGGAGATCAACTGATTTTGAAGCTCAAGGTCCTTCGGCGAAAAGGTCCCGTCTTCAAGATGAAGGGCGAGGCCTACGTGGGCGATCACCTGGCGGCCGAAGGAGAACTCATGGCAACCATCGAACCGTGACGAACGACGAAAGAGGACGCTACCTTCCATGACCATTCACCCGACAGCAGTTGTGGATCCCAAGGCCGAGCTGGCTGAGGGCGTCACCATCGGACCCTATGCCGTCATCGGCCCCAACGTGCAGATCGATACGGGCACCGTGGTGGGCTCGCACACCGTCATCGACGGCTGGACCCAAATCGGCAGGAACAACCAGATCAGTTCCTTCGCCTCCATCGGGTTCCCGCCCCAGGACCTGAAATACAAGGGCGGACCCACGCGCGTGGAGATCGGCGACAACAACATCATCCGTGAATACGCCACCATCCATCGGGGAACGGAAGGCGGCGGCGGCGTGACCCGCATCGGCAACGGCAACCTGATCATGGCCTACGTGCACGTGGCCCACGACTGCATCCTGCAGAACCACGTGATCATGGCCAACGCGGCCATGCTGGCCGGCCACGTGCTGATCGAGGACCACGCCATCGTGGGGGGCCTGGCCGCCGTGCACCAGTTCGCCCGGATCGGCACCCACGCCTACATCGGCGCCAAGGCGGGCATCAAGAAAGACATTCCGCCCTACATGCTGGCCACGGGCTATCCGGCCAAACTCTACGGCCCCAACACGGTGGGCCTCAAGCGCAAGGGCTTTTCTTCGGAAGCCATCCAGGGTTTGAAAAAGGCCTACAAGGTTCTGTTTCGATCCGGCCTCACCGTGGCCGAAGCCACCCGACAGATCCAGGAGGAACTGGGGCACATCGCGGAGGTGAAGTGCCTGCTGGATTTCGTGGCGGGATCCCAAAGGGGGCTGACCCGCTGAGACCAAACGGACGGGATGCATGAACCAGGACACAGCACGACGCATCGGCTTGATCGCAGGGGGCGGGCAGTTTCCGCTCCTTTTTGCTGAAGGGGCCCGGCAGGCGGGATACAGCGTGGTGGCCGTGGGCTTCGACGGGGAGACGGACCTGCGGGTGGCGGACCACGTGGACCGGTTCCACCTCATCAAACTGGGCCAGCTCAACAAGCTCATCCAGGCCTTCAAGAAGGCGGGGGTCACGCGGGCCGCCATGGCCGGCGCCATCAACAAGACCAAGCTCTACGCCCGCATCCGGCCGGACTGGCGCGCTTTCAAGCTCCTGGGCAAACTCCACAACAAGAAGGACGACTTCCTCCTTCGCGCCCTGGCCCAGGAACTGGAAAGCGAGGGAATCCTCATCGAGCCCTCCACCCTTTTTCTCCCCACCTTGCTGGCTCCCGAAGGCATCCTCACCCGCAGGCGACTGAACGCCAAGGAAAAGCGCGACGTGGCCTTCGGCTGGGACATGGCCAAGGCCGTGGGGCATCTGGACATCGGCCAATGCCTGGTGGTCAAGGACCAGGCCGTGCTGGCCGTGGAAGGGATCGACGGAACGGATGCCACCATCCTGCGGGGCGGCAGGCTGTGCCGCGAAGGGGCCGTGGTGGTCAAGGTGAGCAAGCCCATCCAGGATCTTCGCTTCGACGTGCCCGCCGTGGGGCTCCAGACCATCGAAACCATGAAAGAAGTGAAAGCCCGGGTGCTGGTGATCGAGGCGGGAAAGACCCTGCTCTTCGACCGGGAGCGGGTGATCCGCGAAGCCGACCGGGCGGGCATCACGGTGGTGGCCGTCCGCGATCCTCAGGAAGGCTCCAAGGAAAAGCCGGAAAAGGCACGAGTCGAACCTCCTCCCTCCTCCCGGCTCGGCGAGATGCGCGCGGTGGCCCAGCCCATCGCCCTGGCGCCGCCTCTCCCGGACGCCCTCAGGGTCGCCGTCATCGGGGTGGGCTACCTGGGCAAATTCCACGCGGAAAAGGTGGCGCGCCTTCCGGAAGCGGATCTCGTGGCCGTGGTGGACACCAATCCTCAACAGGCCCAATCGATTGCAGAGCGGTTCCAGTGCCGGGCGTTGGAAGACTACCGCGAACTTCTCGGCAAGGTGGATGCGGTGAGCATCGCCACCCCCACGCCGTCCCATTTCGACATTGCCCGGGATTTTCTGGAGGCCGGCGTTCACGTACTGGTGGAAAAACCGGTCACCCGTTCCCTGGAAGAAGCCCAGGAACTGGTCCGCCTTGCGGACGAAAGGGGCCTCATCTTTCAGGTGGGCCACCTGGAACGGTTCAACCCCGCCTTTCGGGCCGTGGAACCCCACGTGACAAACCCGCTTTTCCTGGAAGCCCACCGGCTGGCCCTCTTCAACGAGCGGAGCCTGGAAGTGGACGTGATTTTGGATCTCATGATCCACGACATCGACATCGCCCTGCATCTGGTGCAGTCTCCCATCGCCGGCATTTCCGCCTCGGGCGTTCCGGTGCTCACCTCCCTTCCTGACATCGCCAACGTGCGGATCGAATTCCAAAACGGGGCCGTGGCCAACCTCACGGCCAGCCGCATCTCCCTCAAGAATCTGCGCCGCCTGCGTCTGTTCCAGGAAAACCGCTATCTCGTCTGCGACTACGCCAACCGCCGGGCCTTTTCTTTTCGAACGGAAGAGCCTCCCGACGATTCCGGCTATCCCGAGATCTCCACCGAAGAGCTGGACGTGGTGGACTACGACGCCCTGGAACAGGAGATCGCCGCCTTCCTCCAGGCGGTCCGATCCCGGTCGCGGCCCGTCGTGGACGGTCGCCAGGCCATGATGGCCCTCAAGGTGGCCCTCGACATCTCCCAACAGATCAACGATCGGATCCGGAAGGCATGGGAATCGATGCCCCCCAGAGGCCGCTGAAGGTCTTCGTGAGCGCCGGAGAGGCGTCGGGCGACCTCCATGCCGCCTCCCTGGTGGAGGCCATGGGCCGGGAACATCCGCGCCTGGAGGTGAGCTGCCTGGGAGGTCCACGCCTGGAAAAGGCGGGAGCCCGCGTCCTGGTGGACAACCGGGCTCTTTCCCTCATCGGCGTACTCCAGGTCTTTCCCAAGGCCCGAACCCTCTACCGCGCCTGGAAGACCCTCCGGGATCACCTGGCCTCGGAACGGCCGGACCTGGTGATCCTCGTGGACTTTCCCGATTTCAACTTCCTGCTGGGGCGCCTGGCCCGCCGGCTCGGCCTGAAGGTGTTTTACTACATCAGCCCGCAGGTCTGGGCGTGGCGCCGTGGACGAATCCGTTCGCTCAAGCGCTTTGTGGACGCCATGGCCGTCATTCTCCCCTTCGAGGAAGCCTTCTATCGCCGCCACGGCATGAAGGTGCACTACGTGGGCCATCCCCTGGCGGACACCCTCAGCCGGGTGCCGGACAGGGCCGCGTGCCGAAAGGCCCTGGGATTGGAAAATGAGCCGGAACAAGGGTTTCGCGCTTCGCGAACGGTTTGTCTCCTTCCGGGCAGCCGCCGGGGAGAAGTGCGCACTTTTCTACCCCTGCTGGTGGAGGCCGCCCGAATTCTCCACCGCCGTCATGGAAATCTTCAATTCCTTGTGGCCGCCGCGGCCGAACTGGATCCTTCCGACTTTGCGTCCGTCCACCCCGTCCGGGATCTTCCCCTCCGCATCGTCCACGGGGACACCCACCGGGTGCTTCGCGCATCGGATGTGGCGCTGGCCGTCTCCGGCACCGTCACCCTGGAGGCGGCGCTCCTGGGAACCCCCCTGGTGATCGTTTACAAAGTTTCGCCCATTGAGTACCATGCCGGGCGTTTTCTCATCCGGGTTCCCTGCATCGGGCTTCCCAACCTGGTGGCCGGGCGCCGGGTGTGCCCGGAACTCATCCAGGAAGACGCCTCCCCCGAGCGGATCGCCGGGGAGGCGGAGCGACTGCTGACGGACCCCCGAGCCCTGAACGAACAAATCACGGGGCTTCGGGAGATCGAACGCCGCGTGGGCGGCCCCGGAGCCGCCCGCCGTGCCGCACGGATAGCCTTGAGCCTATGCGATTGCTAGATCCCGTTGGAAAACTGGCCCTCCGGCGCCTCTTGGAACTCATCCGGCCCCACCTGCGCCGCCTGGCCCTGGCCGGAACCTGCATGCTGCTGGTGTCCGCCGCCAGCGCCGGTACCGCCTATCTCATCAAGCCCGCCATGGACGAGATCTTCATCAAGAAGGACCTGGCCATGCTCAAGCTGCTCCCGGCCGCCTTCCTTCTGGTGTCTCTCATCAAGGCCCTCTCCGACTGGGGCAGCACCTACTTTCTCCAGTCGGTGGGGCTTCGGGCCGTGACGGATCTGCGCCAGCGGCTCTTCAACCACATCCACGACATGCCCCTCGGGTTTTTCGACAAGGCCAGCACCGGTGTGCTCATGAGCCGCATCACCAACGACGTGAAGGAAATCCAGATGGCGGTGACCCGGGCGGTCACGGGCATGATCAAGGATTCCCTCACGGTGGTGGGGCTCATCTTCGTGGTCTTTTACCAGAACTGGAAGCTGGCCATCATCGCCGTGGCGGTGCTTCCCCTGGCCTTCTACCCCCTGGTGCGGTTCGGAAAGCGGCTGAGAAAGCTGGCCAGGAAACGCCAGGAGACGGTGGGGAATCTCAGCACGGTCCTTCATGAAAGTTTCACCGGAGTCCGAATCGTCAAGGCCTTCACCATGGAAGACCATGAGAAGCGCCGTTTTGCGGACCAGAACCAGGGCGTGCTCCGCTACCAATTGAAGGCCCTGCGCATTGATGCGCTTTCCAGCCCGCTCATGGAGTTCATCGGCGCCATCGGCATTTCGGCCATCATCGGCTACGGCGGCTACCAGGTGGTCAACGGCACGTCCACCCCCGGCACCTTCTTCTCCTTCCTGGGGGCCCTGCTCATGCTCTACAAGCCGGTCAAAAGCCTCAACAAACTGAACAGCACCCTCCAGACCGGCATCGCCTCCATGGTTCGGGTCTACGAAATCCTGGACCAAAAGAGTAACATCGTGGAAAAGCCCGGCGCCGTGGTTCTGGAGCGGGCGGAAGGCGCCGTGGAGTTCCGGGATGTATCTTTCGCCTACGACTCCGTTCCCGTGCTCAAGGACATCAACATCCGGGTCCGCCCCGGTGAGATCATCGCCCTTGTGGGAAGCAGCGGCGGCGGCAAAACCACCCTGGTGAACCTCATCCCCCGGTTCTACGATGTGACGAGCGGCGCGGTCCTGGTGGACGGGATGGACGTGCGGGACCTGACCCTGAGATCCCTCAGAAACCAGATCGCCATGGTGACCCAGCAGAGCTTTCTCTTCAACGACACCGTTCGGAACAACATCGCCTACGGGGCTCCCTGGAAAGACGAAGAGGCCATCATCGAAGCCGCCAAGGCCGCTTACGCCTATGATTTCATCCGGGAACTGCCCAACGGGTTCGATACGGTGGTGGGCGAACAAGGGGTCATGCTTTCGGGCGGACAGCGACAGAGGATCTGCATCGCCCGGGCGCTGTTGAAGGACGCCCCCATCCTGATCCTGGACGAGGCCACCTCCGCTCTGGACAGCGAGGCGGAACAGGAAGTGCAACGCGCCCTGGAAAACCTCATGCAGGGGCGCACCACCTTCGTGATCGCCCACAGGCTGTCCACCATCCAGATCGCCGACCGCATCCTGGTCATCAGCAACGGCCGGATCGTGGAAGAAGGGCCCCACCAGGCCCTGCTGGCCCTGCGGGGGGAATACCGCCGGCTGTACGACATCCAGTTCCAACGCGGATGATTGGGAGTGACGGGTGACGGGTGACGGGTGACGAGTGACGAGTGATGAGTGATGGGTGATGGGCAGGGACGTTCAACCCGTCCTTCCCGCGAAAGCCGAAATCCATGTCGCTCCTGCTCATTGTTTCGCCACCCTGCGAAAAACAAGTCTCGCCTCATGCCATACGCGATACGACTCACGACTCACGACTCACGACTCACGACTTACGACTTACGACTTACGACTTACGACTTACGGACAACCCATGGAAACCTTTCTCCACCTTGCCTACAACGCGGTTCTCACGGCGGCCTGGCCCGCGCTGTGGCTCTACTACCGCCTTTCCGCGGCCGTTTCGGGAAAGTATGAGGAAACCTACCGGCGGCGCCTGGGATTGGAGTTTCCCCGCCTGAGGGACTTTCCTCTCCGCCCGGTGTGGATCCATGCGCTTTCCGTGGGCGAGGCGCTCTCGGCCATACCACTCATCCTGGAGATCAAAGACCGGTTGCCGCACCAGCCCATCGTCTTTTCCACAGCCACCGAGAAGGGGTTTCAGATCGCCCGGAACCGCGTGGCGGCCCTGGTGGACGACATCTTCGTCCTCCCCCACGACCTGGGATGGACCATGCGGCGTCTTGTGAGGGGCCTTCGGCCCAGCCTCTTCGTCCTGGTGGAAACGGACATCTGGCCCAACTTATTGAGAGAACTACGGAAGGCCCAGACCCCGGCGGTGCTCGTAAACGCCCGCCTTTCTCCCCGTTCCCATGGGCGCCTTCGCCGCCTCGCCCCCTTCGTTGCAGCCCTTTTCCGCCATTTTTCCGCCATCTTCACCCAGTCCCGGCTGGACGCGGAAAGGTTCCGGTCCCTGGGCGTCCCACCCCGTCGGGTTCATGCCGCGGGCAACCTGAAATTCGATCTCGTGGTGATGCAGGCGGAAGGTTACGCCGGAGAGGATTTGGATCTCTTCCCCGGGGAAGGGAAAGACGGACGGAAGCGCCCCGTCTGGATCGCCGGAAGCACCCACCCGGGCGAAGAATCCCTATTGTTGGAAGCCCATGGCGCGGTAAGGGCCCGATACCCCCATGCGCTGCTGATCCTGGCACCCCGCCATATGGAGCGGGCGCCCCGGATCGCTTCCTTGTGCGCCCGGGCGGGGTTGGAGCCGGCTTTGCGCAGCCGCCGGGACCCGCCGGATTCCGCCCCGGTTCTCATTTTGGACACTTTGGGGGAACTGGCACGGTGCTACGCCCTGGCGGACGCGGCCTTCATCGGTGGAAGCCTCGTCCCCACAGGCGGCCACAATCCGCTGGAAGCCTCCGTGCACGGCGTTCCCTGCTGCTGGGGCCCGCATCTATTCAACTTCAGGGAAGTGGAAGCGTTCTTGCTTCAGGCGGGATGCGGGCGCGTGGTGCGAAAAGCCGCCGATGTGGCCGCGTTCGTCCTGGATGCCTTCGACCGCGGAAAGGACCCATCCGCCGCCCGCCCCCGCTGCAGGCAAGCCGTCCGGAACCATGCGGGCGCCGCCCGCCGGATCGCCCGCCTTCTCGCCCACGGCCTTACGCAGCGCCCATGAGCAGGCCGTAGATCCAGGCGCTCATGTGGGCCACCCATCCCGCCAGCATCTCCTTGCGTGCCGCAACCTCCCAGATCACCAACCCGGTGAGCGCCACGGCGCCCGCCCAGTCGATCGCCTTTTCCCGGGCATCCCAGCCGGGAAGCAGCGAAGCGAGAGCCCTTCCCACCGCCAGGGGCGGCAGCGGGATCAGGAAGTTGGCCACGGCGAACTGAATGTTGACGGCGATGCAGATCTTGAAGATGGCCGAAGGGAAGAGCAGATCGTGGATGGTGCTCACCACGCCGGCCAGGACCAGGTTCCCCAGAGCGCCGGCCAGGTGAGCCAGCAGGGGGTAGCTCCAGTGGCCCTTCAGGTCTTCGTGCGAAAGCCGGGGCGGCCGCGTCCAGCCCCAGCCGGCCAGGACCAGGACCGGCACGGCGCGGACATCCAGAGAGGCCAGCGGGTTGAACCGAAAGGGAATTTTTTCCCGGGATGCGGAGGGTTTCTGAATCAGCAGCCCGAAAAACGCCCGGGCTTCCCCGTGGATGGTAATGGCCAAGAGCAGGCCCACCACCACCCCCAGGATTTCGTCCAGGCTTCGCATCGCATACGGCACGGCGGTCATGGGATCCTCCACGAGTGTCCACAAAAGCGGCGTTCGGAACCTGAACGATTCTTTACCACACGCACGGCAAATCCCTCAAGAAATTGGACGTTTTTGCCGACGAGGAACCCAAGGACCGTCGAGGCCTCAGGTTGACTTGCCGGGGGCCCTGTGATAAGAAGCGAACACTTTTCGGGCGAAGGAGAACAATGGGTTTGACGGCGCTGACGGATCAGGTGACGGAAATCGAGCAGGAATTCGTTGTTCCCAACAAGCTGGGCTTTCATGCACGGGTGGCCGCCCAGATCGTCAAGACGGCATCCCGGTTCCGCTCGGATATCCGGCTCGTCAAAGATGAGACCAGCGTCAACGGCAAGAGCATCCTGGACGTATTGAGCCTCGAGTGCCCGCAGGGAACCACGGTGAAGGTGATCACCCGCGGCGATGATGCGGAGGATGCTCTCAAGGCCGTAGCCGAGCTGTTCCAGAGCAAGTTCGGAGAATCTTAGGGGCTGACAGCAGAGAATCTAACGGCACGCAATTCAGGTACCGAGACGGCGCTTCTGCCGGGGCGGGGATTCCCCGATCCCAGACGGCCCGCTCGGTTTTTTATTGCACGGGCACCCGTGCGGATCTTCATGAGGCGCTTCCATGGATGAGATGCCGCGCACGCTGAGTGGTTTCGGGGTCTCGCCGGGCATTGCCATCGGCAAGGCCTTTCTGGTGGACCAAAGCCACATCCGCATTCCGTTCCATACCCTGACGAGCGACGAGCAGGTGGCCCGGGAATGCGCCCGGTTCGAGGACGCGGTGGCCCGAACCGAACAGGATCTGGAGACCATCAAGCAGTCCATCCACCCGGACCTGAAAGAACATGTCCACATCCTGGAAGCCCACCAACTGATCCTGAGGGACCGGCTTCTCTACGACCAGACCCTGGACTTCATCCGCAACGAACGCTTGAACGCCTTGTGGGCCCTGAAAAAGTCCCTCAACAAGATCACGGAACTCTTCCAGTCCATGGAAGACGAATACATCCGCAACCGGGTGACCGACGTGAGCAATGTGGGCGAGCAGGTGATGCGCCACCTGGCCGGCCGAAAGGCCAAGGCCTTCGACGAGATCCGCGAGCGGGTCATCATCGTGGCCCAGGACATCTCCCCGGCCGACGCCGCCCAGATCCAGCTGGAAAAGACCCTGGGCTTCATCACCGACATGGGCGGGCGCACTTCCCACACCTCCATCATCGCCCGGGCCCTGGGCATTCCCGCCATCGTGGGGGCCGAACGGGCCACCCGTGCCATCCGCACCGGCGACCTCCTGATCCTGGACGGAAGCAACGGTACCATCCTGATCAACCCCACCGAGGAGCAGATCAGCTTCTATTACGAGCTCCAGGACGCACTGGAAACCTATCTCAAGGAGATCTCCCGCAAGGCCCATCTGCCCGCCTGCACCCAGGACGGCCACAAGATCAATGTGGAAGCCAACATCGAGCTGCTGGAAGAGGTGGTGGCCGCCAAGGACCACGGTGCCGAGGCCATCGGTCTTTACCGCACCGAGTTTTCCTTCATGAACCGGACGGTGCCACCCACCGAGGAAGAGCTCTACCACGAATACCGGGAGCTGGCGGAACTCATGGCGCCACTGCCCGTCACCATGCGCACCCTGGATCTGGGGGCCGAAAAGATGGGGCGGTGGCACCCCCGGATCGACCAGCAGAACCCGGCCCTGGGCCTTCGCGCCATCCGGTTGTGCCTCCGCCATGTGGATCTTTTCAAGACCCAGCTCCGGGCGATCCTGAGAGCCAGCGCCTCCACACGCAACATCCGACTCATGTTCCCGCTCATCTCCGGAGTGGGGGAACTGAAGAGGACCAAGGCCATTCTGGAGGAAGTGAAATCGGAATTGCGAAGCGAAGGCCGGGACTTCGACGACAAGATGCCGGTGGGGGTGATGATCGAGGTGCCGTCGGCGGTGGCGGTGGCCGACATGCTGGCCGAAGAGGCGGACTTTTTCAGCATCGGCACCAACGATCTCATCCAGTACACCTTGGCCATCGATCGCGTGAACGAGCATGTGGCCCATTTGTTCGACCCCTTGCACCCGGCGGTCCTGCGCCTTATAAGGCAGGTGGTCGCCACGGCGCACAAGGCGGGCATCCCGGTGACGGTGTGCGGGGAGATGGCCGGCGAGCCCCTCTACGTGCCCATTCTGCTGGGCCTGGAACTGGACTGCCTGAGCATGAACCCCCAGGCCATTCCCCGGGTCAAGAATCTTCTCCGCCGGGCGCAGCTTTCCGAATGCCGCCGGTTCGTGGCGGAAGCCCTCAAGATGCGGACCGCGGCGGAGATCCGCGAGGCGCTCCAGGACATGGTGCTTCGGGTCTTTCCCGAGGAGTTCAAGTTCTTCGACCCCGAGGCGCTGCAGCCCAAGTACCGCTCGGGCGAACAGTACGTGTGAGGCGTTGGCATGGCGCAAAATAAGAACCGGGACCCGGACGGCATCAAGATCGTCTGTCAGAACAAGAAGGCGCGGCACGATTTCGAGATCGTGGAAACGGTCGAAGCGGGCATGGTGCTCCAGGGGACGGAAGTGAAATCCCTGCGGGAGGGCCGGGCCAACCTGAAAGACAGCTACGCCAAGATCAAGGGGGAGGAGATCTGGCTCTACGACCTGCACATCAGCCCCTACCCTCACGCTTCGTACAACAACCACGAACCGGAACGGACCCGGAAGCTCCTGTTGCACAAGCGGGAAATCCGGCGCCTCATGGGCAAGACCCAGGAAAAGGGCCTCACCCTGGTGCCGTTGAAGATCTACTTCCGCAAAGGCAAGGCCAAGGTGGAGCTGGCCCTGGCCCGCGGCAAGAAGGCCTACGACAAGCGGGAAAGGATCAAGAAGAAGGAGGAAGCCCGGGAGATGGACCGGCTCCGGAAGAAGTACAACATCGGGTGACGGCGCCCTTCCGGCCTGTTCGGAAAATCTTTCGGCAACGTCGGCAGGGAAACCGGTTGACCCGGCCTTACGCGATGATTACAATCCGAGTGCTTCAAACGATAACCAGTCACCTTTCCATGAGGGGGCGAAAAGGGTTCGACGGAGGTAGTGAAGCTTAAGGAGCATGCCGGGGGTCCTGACCGCCCGTTATCCGGTTGGGGTTAAAGACAAACGCAGACGACTATGCGTATGCCGCAGCCGCCTAACGCGGCTGCCGTTCCGTCGGCCTGAGCCCGTAGGGCCGAACGGAGCGTCGACTCCACGGGATAGCTTCCGCGGCTTCGCCCGCAGCCAAGGAAGCGAAACTTCAGCGGGCTAGCTACCGAGGGATCCGGTCACGGGGAGCCCGAGGGCGCGAAAGCCAGATCCGTGACTAAGCATGTAGAGCCTTAAGTGGAATGCCTTCGGACGCGGGTTCGATTCCCGCCGCCTCCACCAGCCTTCGCTTCGAGCGAAGCGAGTAAGCGAAGGCTGCCGCGCCGGAGCCGCAGGCGAAGGCGGGCCATAACTCCAACAATATGCCTTGCGCTCGAAGCTACGGCTCGGCTCGCCAGCACCCAAGACCGCACAGTCCAGCTTCTTTCCAGCGCCTATTCATCCTACCGCGGACAAACTCCAGCGAGTTCGCTTCGAGCGAAGCGAGTAAGCGAAGGCTGGACGTGAAGTTTTTCTATGTCTATATCCTCCGCTCGGAAAGTCACCCCGATCGCCATTACGTGGGGTTCACCGAAAACCTGGAAAAGCGCCTGCAGGCGCATAACAACGGCCAGTGCCACCACACGGCCAAGTTCCGACCATGGTTTATCAAGACGGCCGTGGCCTTTACGGACCGGGAAAGAGCCCTGAGTTTCGAACGGTACCTGAAATCCCCCTCCGGACGGGCATTCGCCAAGAAACGCCTGTAACTCCAACCTCCCCGTTTTTCCCCTCTTCCGGATATTTCACCGCCCCTTCAACGGCGGGCTTAAACCGATACTTATAAGCGATACGGTGCTCGTGTCGCTTGTAGAAAGGGTGCCCGCAACGCTACGATTCGCCGACAAGACAAGATTGACCGCCGCCGAAACGCCGCAAGAAACCCTTGGGGGAATGATTCATGGAATCCATCAAATCCGCGTTTCGCCATTTGACGTTGGAAGACCTGCGAGAGTGGGCGGGCTCCAAGATATTCAATCGAGGCAAAGGGTACATCAAGAGAGTCTCCCAGCTTTCCCGCACCGACGACGGCCACCTAGTCGCCTGGGTGAAGGGGACGGATCAATATGCGACGTGGGTCCGCTACGAGGAAGGTGGAAATTTCGAACATGGTTGCACGTGCCCTTACAACGATTGGGGCCCCTGCAAGCATGCCGTTGCCGTGGTGCTGGCGACAGCTGACCTCCTAAAGGGAGGATCGAACATCCCCTTGCTCAATCCAGACGAGGACCTGTGGCTGGAGGCGTTTGGTGACGCCCCTTTTTTCGGAGAAATCGGAACTCCGGAACCATGGCAGAAGGACGCCGGAGGATGGATCAAGGCCGCACTCGGCGGAAAATCCCGTGAGGAATTGATCGCCCTCTTGGTCGAACTGGCGGAAAGCTTTCCTGAGGTAGCCCGCCTGATTCGCGACAGAGCTCACCTGGAAACCGGGCGGATCGATCAAGTCATCCGCTCACTACGCAAGGAGATTCGGGTCCTATCCTCACAACCCGCATGGTACGACACCTGGAGAGACGAAGGGGACCTGCCGGACTACTCCCAAGTGGAAAGGCAGCTGAGAACCTTGCTCGATCAGGGCTATGCCGATGCTGTATTGGACCTGGGAGAGGAGCTGTGGCAGCGCGGCATGACCCAAGTGCGCGAATCTCACGATGACGGCCACACCGCGGCATCCATCGGTTCGTGCCTCGACATCGTGGTCGATGCCGTCCCAAGGAGCTCGCTTCCGCCCGAGGAACAACTCCTGTGGATCGTTCGACACGCCTTGGAAGACGACTATGCCCTTCTGGGCGACGTGGATCAAATCCTGTACCGCCACGAATACTCTCCGGACCACTGGCGCCATGTGGCCGAAAGTCTGGAAAATCGGCTGGCGGGCATAAAGGGGAAGACAGCGGAGAACCTTTCCTACCGAGGCTACAACGTGCTGCGTTGGCTGCTCAGGGCCTACCAAGAAAGTGGTGACACCCACAAAGTGATCCCTTTGCTGGAACGGGAAGCCGAGAGGTTTCTCTGCTATGAAGAAATTGTTGCGGCCTTGATCGAAGCCCGTGAATACGATCGGGCCCGGCGGTGGTGCATCCTCGGTTATCAAAAGACCTTGGAAGGGGCACCCGGCATCGCCGGAAGGATGAAAGACGCGCTCAGGAAGCTGGCCCGGCTGGAGGGGCGATTGGACATGGAGGCGGCCTACCGTGCGGAGGATTTCTTTCAGCATCGCTCGGAAGAGACCTATGCCGCCCTGCAGCAAGCCGCTGAGAAAATCAACGTGTGGCCCCAGGTTCGAAACGGAGTGCTTCACTACCTTACAACCGGGCGCCGGCCGACGGCCTCCGGTGGAAAGGGACAAGATCCGTGGCCACTGCCGGAACCGGAGGTGCAAGCCCCGAAAGAACCGACAGTCGTCCTGCAACGCCGTTTTCCGGATTGGACGACCCTTATTCTCATCGCCCTTCTGGAAAAGCGTCACGACGACGCGGTGGCTCTCTACCAACGCTTGAACAAGGCCCCCCTTTGGAGATATTCGATCGAAGAGAAGCTGGCCGAAGCCGTAGCCTCGACCCATCCCGACATCAGCCTGCGGATCTGGCAGGAAAAGGCGGAGAAACTCATCGCACAGGTCAAGCCCAAAGCCTACCGGGAAGCGGCCATCTACCTCGAGCGCATGCGCACTCTCTACGAACGGACCGATCGATTGCCTGAATGGAAAGCCCTCCTCCTGCGGCTGCGCACCCAACACAAGGCCAAGCGCCGCCTGATGGAAGTGCTGGCCGATCTGGAAGGCCGAAGCAAAACACCGCTGCTCAAGTAACCGGCATACATGTTGGAAGCGTCCAATTTTGGGTTCGAATTCGAGGAGCTGGGGATATGACGCCCGAGACGGCCAGTCGTCACCGCCGTTCCATTCGTTTGAAGGGACATGATTATTCCCAGGCAGGGGCCTATTTTGTGACCCTCTGCACCCACGGCCGGGCGTGCGTGTTTGGCGAAATCGTCGATGGGCAGATGCGGTTGAACGATGCGGGACGCATTGTGGCGGATGAATGGATGAAAACCGCGTTCATTCGAAACGAAATCGCGTTGGATGAATGGGTGGTGATGCCCAATCATTTTCACGGCATTGTTTGGATATGCCGGATCGATGGTGTGGATGACGCATGTTGTAGGGGCGACCGGCCGGTCGCCCCTACAACATCGCCGGTCGTCCCATGGGCGGACATCCCATGGCCAGGCGTGCCGACACGGCGTTCCTCGGGGGGCCAAAAACGTTACAATGAAAAAAGATCCGGTTTCAGATATTCAGATAGGATGGACCACAAGGGGCCCCGCCCATGACGGAACAGCAGATCCGCGAGCGCATCCGGGAATTCACGCGGCTGCCGCCCCCGGCCGTACTGAGGATCCACACGGACACCACCCAGTTCATGGACATCCGCGCCGGGGACTGCATCCTGGTGGAAGACCGGATCTTTTATGTTCGAGGCGAGGAGTTCGAAGGCCGTTTCGGACTGGACGGGGAGCCCAAGTTCTGGGTCAAACGGGTGGTGGACCTGGCCGACGGCTCGCGAAAGATCGTGAAGCTGGCCTTCTTCGAATCCTTCCACATGCGCCTCGGTGAAGAGCGCATCCGCTGTTTTCGAAGCCCTCACAAGGAATCCCGCATTCTGGAAAAGACCGCCGGGGATGTGCGGTTCATGCAGGGCCGAACTTTCTACGACACCGCCGGAAACCCGGTCCGCGTCCTTGAGCGCATCTCCGGAAAGCCCTTCTACGACATCGTCCTCCACCTGGACATGGACCACGAGACCTACTACTACGAGGTCTTCCCCGCCATCTTCTCCAACCTCATGAAGGCCTTTTACGCCGTCCGCGACCTGCACCGGGAAGGGGAGATCCACGGGGACATCCGAAACGACCACCTGCTGGTGGAATCGGGAACCGGACGCTACCGCTGGATCGACTTCGATTACACCTTCGACTGGCCCGGCCAGCCCTACGGCGTGGATCTCTTCGGCCTGGGAAACATCCTGCTCTTCGCCGCGGGCCTGGGCTTTCACACGATCCACGACCTCCAAAGGCCCGATTCGCCCCACCGTCCCATGGCCGCCGAGCTTCGCGACGAGGACTTTTCCCTCTTCTTTCCCCACCGCCTCATGAATCTCAAGAAGATCTTTCCCCACATCCGCGAGAGCCTCAACAAGGTGCTCATGCATTTCGCCACGGGCGCGGAAGTCTTCTACGAGTCGGCCCAGGAGATGGTGGAGGATCTGGAAATCTGTTTTCGATCTTTCTTGTGGGAGGTGCCCCATGGAGCATAAAGTGCTGGTGGGCATCGATTGCTCACCCAACGCGGAGCGCGCCGTGGACTACGTGGGGACTCTCCTGCGCGTCCACGATCAGGCCCGGATCACCCTCCACCATGTGCTCACGGCCCCGTCGGCGGACATCCTACCGGACGGCCACAAGCGGCGCCGGGCCCTGGAGGAGCGGCGGGAGCGGGCTTTGCGGCAACTGGAAGCCATGGCCCAGCGGCTGGTGGAGCGCGGCATTCCCCGGGACCGCATCCGACTGCAGGTGCAGGAGTGCGAAAAGGGCGAAGGCATCGCCCGGCTGCTCCTGGAAGAACAGCGGCGGGGCGGCTACCAGACCGTGGTGGTGGGACGCCGCGGCATGAGCAAGCGGGAGGAATTCTTGTTCGGGAGCGTTTCCAGCAAGATCGTACGGGAAGCCCGGAACTGCACGGTCTGGGTGGTGCAGTGACACAAACCGCAGGTGCGAGGTCCAGTCCATGTTCCCCATGAGCTTTGAAAGACAGATCCTGGAGGGGCTGCCCTATCCCGATGACGAGGCGGTCCGGCGCGTGACGAAGCTGCTGTTCTCCTTGGTGGAATCGAAAATCATCCCCGATTTCCGGACGCGCCGCGGGACCGACAGCCGCCAGGCCGCCCGGCTGATCTCCAAGATCCAGATCCAGCGCCTGGAAGACGAAGAACGCACCATCGCTCCCCTGAGCCTGCTCCTGAAGCGCCAGGACATGCGGCTCATCGCCCTCCACGAGCGGCTGTTCGACTACCTGGTCTTCGTGCTTCCCACGGATTCCCGCGGACTGATGTCCGAAGGAGGCACGGAGGAAAGGAAGGTCCTGGCCTTCGCCCAATTCGTGTTGCGCCACCAAGTGGAACACTGCCTCTACCCGGAAGCCTCCGAGGCGGACGTGATCCGCTCGGACGTGGCCTTCGCTCTGGAGATGGCCCAGGAAGATCCCACGTTCTACCGCCTGCTCACGGCGATCCTGAGCGATGAGATGGTGGGACTGCGCGGCGGGGACTATTTGGTGCTCATCGACGCCGCCCGAAAGAACGCCGCCCTGGAACCCCACATCTACCGCATGACCCAGCGGGCCGCGGGGTGGGTGGCGGATCTGCCCGAAAACCTCTTCCAGGAGACGCTGGTCACCCTGGGACTGGACTGCCGGGCCCGCGCCTTGGGCGAGTGCTGGAACCGAAGCCGCCTTACGAGCCTTTCGCTTCTGGAACGATCCGGGTTCGTTCGCAAGATGGCCTCGGGTTTCCAGGCCATCCTGAAGGACAACCAGGAAAAGGCCTTTGAGACCTTCTCCGCCTTCAAGGACCGGTGGGGCCTCATGGGCCTCTTCCACGAACTGGGCATCCCCCAGGACAAGATGGAAGGAAAGGACCCCGCGGGACTCTTCCGCATCTTCTCCGACCGGATCAAGGAATTTCTCAAGTCCACGGAACCCGGGGCCAGGGCTCCCGTTCCCGCGGCGCCCCTTCCCCTGGCGCGGGAAGCCGCCGGCACCAAGAGCCTGCGGGACCGGATCGAGGAAGCCAAGAAGGACCCCGCTTTCCCGCCGCAGGTGATCGAGCTCATCGAAAAGAACAAGACCCACGCCGTGGGACACAGCGGGGCCAAGTACAGCGAACTGATCGAAACGCTGTTGGCCATCCCCTGGAAGAAGATCCGCCCCATCACGGTGAGCCCGCAGGAGTTCGAAGAGGGGCTGCACCGCACCCACTACGGTCTGGAGCGGCCCAAGGACCGGGTGTGCGACTTCTTCGCCAACCTGATCCGGCGTTACCGCCGGTTCGATCCCGACGATGCGGAATCGTGGCAGAGAACCGGGTCCGCCTTCCTCTTCGTGGGACCTCCCGGGGTGGGAAAGACCTCGCTGGCCATCTCCATGGCCCAGAACCTGGGCATCCCCTACCACAAGATCAGCCTGGGGGGCATGCGCGACGAATCGGACCTTCGCGGCCACGGCTTCACCTACGAAGGGTCCAAGCCCGGGGCCATCGTGCAGGGACTCATCAAGATGGGGTGCATGAACGGCATGTTCATCCTGGACGAGGCGGACAAGACGGAAAAGTTCGCCATCGCCACCCTGCTGGAGATCCTGGACCCCGAGCAAAACCACCTCTTCCACGACAAGTACACGCAGACCACGGTGGACATCGACCTTTCCAACTGCCATTTCGTGCTCACCGCCAACACGCTGGAAACGGTCCCGCCCCCCGTGGTGAACCGCTGCGAGGTGGTTTTCCTGGACCGCTACAGCGTGGAGGAAAAGGTGGCCATCGCCCGCCGGCACCTGATCGGAAGGGTGCGCAGGCGCTACGACATCCGGGAAGACGAAATCGCCTTCGACCCCGACGAGGAAAGGGAGCTGATCGCCCACCTGGTCCGGGAATACACCCATGAGCCGGGAGTCCGGGAACTGGAACGGCTCCTCCGGACCCTCTTTTTCCGGATTCAGCGAAAGGAGCTGGACGCGGAGGCGCCCAAGCCCATTCTCATCACGCGCCGCAAGATCAAGGAATATCTCGACACCCCCAGTCGTCCCTGGAAGATCAACGAGGAGGACCGGGTGGGCGAGATGCTGGCCCTGGGGGTCAACGTGGAACGGGGCCTGGGATCCATCATTCCCATTCAGGCCACCCGGATCCGCATCGGCGCCAAGGTTCCCCTGGAAAGCCCGGCGGGGTATCTCAGCCTGGTCCATGCCACGGGAAACATCGAAAAGGTCATGGACGAAAGCCGCAAGGTGGCCACCACGGGCATCCTTTACTGCGCCGAAGATCTGGGGATCGACGCGGAGGCCATGGGAGATCCCATCCATTTGCACTTCATGGGGGGATCCACCCCGAAGGACGGGCCTTCGGCCGGCGGGGCCATTGCCCTGGCCCTGGCGTCCACCCTTTCCGGCCGGGCCGTGCGGCGGGACGTGGCCATGACCGGAGAGATCGACACCCAGGGGCGCATCACGGCCGTGGGCGGCATCGCCATCAAGCTGGAAGCGGCGGTGGACGCGGGCTGCACCACCTTCCTCCTGCCCACCAAGAACCTGACGGGCGACGACAGCATCGACCGGCTGCCTTCGGCCTTGAAAAAAGAGCTCCAGATCCTCACCTACGACCAGTGGGCGGGAGTCCATGAACCTTTCCAATACGGCCGCCATGTGCTCCAGGTGGTGGCGGTGGATCACGTGGTCCAGGCGGCCCGCATCGCCTTCCTGGACCCCGAGGAGCTGGAACGTACCTGCGGCACCCTCCTTCCTCTGGCCGACGCCGTCCGAGAGGTCCTCGCCGACCCCGGCGCCGTCCATTCCCGCCGCCTCACGGCCCTCTTCGTCAAGAACAACGACGAGATCCCCGTGGAGATGATCCGGAGGTTGCAGGAAAACGGGCGAAGGTGCCTCGTTCTGTGCTGGGATGAAGATCGGGAAGAACTGGAAACGCACCTGATGCGAGTGGGCGTCCCCGTGGATCTGGAATCCTTGGACCGGCGGGAGGGCCTCTCCCAGGCCCTGGCCCGGTCTTCCGCGGCGGCCGCCACCCGGGGCGTGGACATCGTGGCGCCCTACTTCTTTCTGGTCCGGGACGGCATCCTGAGCCAAGATTCCACGAACGCCCCGCCCATCTCCGACGTGCGCTTTTTCGCCAACAACTATGCCGTGCAGAAGGTGAAGATCAAGGGATCGAAAGCGGCCCTGAACACTGCCTGGATCCTGGCCTCCGTCCTGCCGGAGGATCTCCTGCGGACGGTCCCCTGCCTGGGCCTCCTGGAACGGGTATGGTGCGCGGACCTGGCCTTCATCCCGGAAAAGTACCGGCTGGACGTCAAGAGGGCCCAGCTGATCCTCAACCGCACCCTGGCCCGATGGTTCAAGGAATGCTTTCCGGAAACCGACTGGGAGGGTATCTTCTGCCCGATTGACACACACTGAAAAGGCCCCCTACAATGCGGGACCCGGCCGGGAAAGACAACGAAGAGGAAGCGGAGAAAGAGCACCCATGACGAAGCAGTCCCGTTACAAGGAAGCAGGAGTGGACCTGCACAAGGCCAATGAGCTGGTCAAGAGGATCCAGCCCCTGGTCCGCCAGACCTTTCATGCCAACGTGATCACCGATATCGGAGGCTTCGGAGGCCTCTACTCGGTGGACTGTTCGGACATGAAGAGCCCCGTGCTGGTCTCTTCCACCGACGGTGTGGGAACCAAGCTCAAGGTGGCCTTCTGGGCGGACAAGCACGACACGGTGGGAATCGACCTGGTGGCCATGTGCGTCAACGACATCATCGTGCAGGGAGCCCGCCCCCTCTTCTTTCTCGACTATCTGGCCGTCGGGTCCATGGACCTGGACCGGGTGGAAGCCATCATTCGGGGCATCGCCGAAGGATGCAAACAGGCCAACTGTTCCCTCATCGGCGGGGAAACGGCGGAGATGCCCGGCTTCTACGGTCCCGACGAATACGATCTGGCGGGGTTCGCCGTGGGCCTCGTGGACAATCCCCAGATCATCGACGGGTCCACCATCCACAAGGGGGACCAGATCATCGGACTGGCTTCCAGCGGACTGCATTCCAACGGCTACAGCCTGGTACGCCGGGTTCTTTTCGATGAACTGAAGATGACCCCGGACACCTACCTGCCCGAATGCGGCCGGAGCGCCGCCGAGGAGCTCCTGGAGCCCACGCGCATCTATGTGGACCCCGTCCTGAAACTCCTCAAACAGTTCGAGATTTCCGGCATGGCCCACATCACGGGCGGCGGTTTCGAGGACAACCTGGCCCGGATCCTTCCCCAGCCCTGCCAGGCGGTGGTGGAAAAGAAGAGCTGGGAACGGCCGGCCATCTTCTCGTTCCTCCAGGAAGCAGGCAAGATCAGCGAAGAAGAGATGCTGCACGTCTTCAACTGCGGGATCGGCTACGTGCTGGTGGTGCGGGAAAAGGACCTGGACGAGGTCCTGGGACGCCTGGCGGGCATGGGTCAGAAGGCGTACCGGATCGGCGAGGTGGTGACCCGGGAAGGAGACGCCCCCCCCGTCCGCCTGGTGTGACCGGGCCGAACGAGCGCGCTTAGAAGTCACAGCGTTTTTGCAGGGGCGAATGATTCTTCGCCCCTACAGGCCGCAGGCACAGGCAGGACAGCGTTTCGTATAAACTTCGGGGGGAGCCATGATCCTTGAGTGTAGGGGCGGCTCGCGAACCGCCCCTACGGGAAACGACCACCACCGGTGGGAACCCCTGCGCGATGATGGCAAAGGAACGTTGAGAAAGGCAGATCAGCCATCTCCACGCAAACCGCCGGACAAACCGGATATGGCGGAGAACACCAGGTGACGAAACGGCCCCTCAGCACGCCCGAGCCTTCTTCCAACGGGCAAAACGAGGACTGGAGCGCGGAACAGGCCCATCATTCCATCCGGGAATCCATGCGGGTGCTGGGCCGCTACCTGCACGGCAAGGAAAAACCGCTCCGGTTGGCGCTCATCTGCTTCTTTTCCCGCGGACACCTGCTCATCGAGGATCTCCCCGGCCTCGGAAAGACCACCCTGGCCATCGGCCTGGCCAAGGTGCTGGGCCTCACCTTCGGGCGCATCCAATGCACCAGCGACCTTCTTCCCACGGATATCACCGGCCTTTCCATCTACAACAAGACCAGCGGCCTCTTTGAATTTCATCCCGGCCCCATTTTCCACAACATCATCCTGGTGGACGAGATCAACCGGGCCACCCCCAAGACGCAGAGCGCTCTTTTGGAGGCCATGGGGGAAAAGCAGGTGACCGCGGAGGGCCGCACCATGGACCTTCCCCAGCCCTTCTTCGTGATCGCCACCCAGAACCCGGCCGAACAGTTCGGCACTTTCCCCCTGCCCGAATCCCAGATGGACCGGTTCATGATGAAGATCCGCATCGGTTACCCCCACCGGGAGGCGGAGCTGGAGATTTTGCGCGGAGGCAGCAAGCGTCGCGAGCTCTACTCCGTGGAGCCGGTAATGAACCAGGAGAGCGTCCTGAAGATCCAGGATTTCATCCGCAAGGGGGTGATCGCCTCCGAAGCCATCCTGGACTACATGATGCGGATCATTGAAGCCACCCGCCAATCGGAATTCCTGGCGGCGGGGCTTTCCACCCGGGGCGCTCTGGCCCTGCTGCACACCTCCCGGGCCCAAGCCTTCATGGAAGGCCGGGATTACGTGCTCCCTGAAGATGTCAAGGCCATGGCCCTGCACGTCATCCCCCATCGGGTCTTTTTCAGGGAGGAATACGACCACGTGGACAAGAAGGAGATCGTCCGATCATTGCTGGAAAAAATCCCCGTCCCCGCGTAATCCGAATCACTCGGGCGGGCTGGTACTATGTGGCCATTACCATCCTGATCGGCTTTTCCGCCGTCAACACGGCCAACAACATCCTCTACGTGGTGGCCTCCCTGCTGCTGGGCTTCATGCTCGTATCCGGCATTTTCGGCCGCGCCAACCTCCACGGCGTCCGCATCGCCTTGGAGCCGCCCCCGGAGGTCTACGCCGACACTCCCGCCCCGATCCGCATACGGGTGGAAAACCCCCGGGCCTTCCTGCCCGCCTTCTTGATCCGCGTGAACGTTTTCGGCAAGTCCCCGCTGATACCCTACGTTCCTCCCCGCGCTACGGCCGAAACCTTCGTCTCGGCGGTCTTCCCCCGCAGGGGAAGGCACGAACTGCGGGAAGTGGAGATTTCTTCCAACTTTCCCTTCAACTTTTTCGTTCGCTTTCGACGGATCCCCCTTCGTCTGGACTGGGTGGTCTTTCCCCGCCTGGTCCCCGGCCCTTTTCCCGGCGCGCCCTCCAGATCCAAATTCCGGGGCCGTCAGGATTCCGTGGATGCGGGGGGACCCGGGGACGACCATGACATTTACGGCATCCGGGAATACCAACCCGGGGACCCGCTCAAGAAAGTCCACTGGAAGTCCACGGCCAAAACGGGAAGACTCCTGGTCAAGGACTTCGCCTCCACCCTGACGGAACCCGTGGTGCTGGATCCTGCCCGCATGGGGTCGACCCAGTTGGAAACGCGCCTTTCCTGCACGGCCTACTGGGTCCACACCCTGGCGAGGCGCCGCGTGCCGGTGGGCCTGGTCCTGCCGAACAAGCACCTTGAGCCGGGAACCGGAACGCATCATAAGAGAGTGCTCCTGAAAGCGCTGGCCCTTTATGGTGAAGACTAAAACCGCCCTCTTTATCGTCACGTATTTGTCCGCGCTCATCGGCTACATCACCGTGACGGCCCACGTGCATCCGGCGAGCCACGCCGCCTTCTGGGGCCTGGCGGTTGTTTCGGCCATCCGCCACGGCCTCCGTCCTTTCCAGCTATCCCGGCGGCTTCTGAACCTGCTGGCGGTTTCCGTCATGGTTCTTTCCCTTTCCCGCCTGAGCGCCGACTTCCTGGTGGAACCGCTCCTGGACGGCATCCTTGTTCTTGCGGGCATCAAGCTCCTGGAAGCCGAAAAGGCTCGAGACTACATGCAGATCTACCTGCTGTGCCTCTTCTTGCTGCTGGGCTCCGGCCTCATGACCCTCAGCGCCTCCTTTCTCTTCTACCTGGTGCCGCTGGCCCTGCTGCTCACCGTGTCCTTGATGCTACTGGCCTTCGAAGATGCGGAGCCCGGCGCCTCCCTGCCCCGGGGAGCCCTCCGCCAAATCGCCTGGAATGCAGGCGCCATGGGCCTGCTGAGCGTACCGGTGGCCGCTCTTCTCTTCCTCATCCTGCCCCGAACCAACTTCCCCCTGCTCAACTTCCTCAACCAGGCCGCCTTCGGCCGCACCGGCTTCACCGAAACCGTGCGTCTGGGAGAAGTGGCCTCCATCCAGGAAGATTCCGCCGTGGTTTTCCGGGCCCGGATGGAACCCGTCAACGAACGGATTCTCTACTGGCGGGGCATCGTGCTGGACGAGTTCGACGGGACCACCTGGCGACCTTCCCGGTTGGAGGAGACCGCGCCGAGCGAAGCGGCGGAAGAGGGCGACCTGCGCCAAGTGATCTACATGGAACCCTACGGGCTCAACCGGCTCTTCGGCCTGGACCGCCCTGTGAAGATCGAAGGCATTCCAGCGCGGCGGGGCGTCGACGGCACCTTTCGCGTGTGGTCCCCCATTTTCAAAAAAACCCGCTACGTGGTGTGGTCCCGGGTGACGACGCCCCATCGGGAACCTCCCCCCGACCCCCGGAAGCTCCTGGCGCTCCCCCATGACCTTCCGCCCCGAATCCGGCACCTGGCCTCCCAATTGACAGAGGGCAAAACGCCCAAGGACGCCGTTCGGGAGGTTCTCCATTACCTGCAATCGGAAAGGTACCGATACGCCCTGGCCGATCTGCCCCGTGATCTGGAATCCTTCCTTTTCGAAAACAGGAAGGGAAACTGCGAGTACTTCGCCTCCGCCCTGGCGGTGCTCCTGAGGCTGGGGGGCGTCCCCAGCCGGCTGGTGGGCGGCTACCGGGGAGGCTATTACAACGAGGCGGGCGGCTACTACCTGGTTCTCCAAAAGCACGCCCACGTATGGACCGAAGCCTACCTGCCCGGTTCGGGCTGGGTCCGGCTGGATCCCACGCCGCCCCTGGCCGTCACGCCCGCCTTGGCCTACGGCGAAAGGCTCCTGACCCGGCTCCGACTCCTGATGGACATCCTCAACTACCACTGGTTTCGGCTGGTGGTGGACTACGACGTGGAACGGCAGCTCAGCCTGATGCGCAGGGCGCGCGCCCTGGCCCGGAATCTGGTCCAGGATCCCAGCCCGCCTCGTTGGTGGAAGCCGGCTGCGGCAACCGCCGGAGCCCTCGGCGTTCTAACGGCCGCCGTGGGGATGATCGCACTGATCTGGAAGCGGAGGGAAATGCCCGAGCGGAGGCTGAGACGGATCTTCGCCGGGAAGATGCGGCGCCACGGCTACGAACTCCTGCCGTGGGAAGGGTTAAAAGAGTTCGCCCTTCGCATTGAGAGCGAAGAGATGAGGCGCAGGGCCCTGCAATTCATCGGGCCTTTCAATGAAGCGGTCTACAGGAAAGGGGTCCTGGACGTGACGACCATTCGTTATTTGAAGAAGGTGCTTCGCGGGCTCTAATGCGGGCAACTCGGCTTCCCGAAGTCCGTTTCTACTTGCCCAACAGCTTGGCCGTCTCCCGATGTTCCCTGGCCAGGCGCGGCACCCCGGCTTCTTCGTAGATCTGGGCAAGCAGCAGGTGGATTTTGATGGCCAGAGGAGTCCCCAGGTCCCTGGATCGGCGGAGCAGCTTCATCAGGCCGTCGCGGACCCGGCTTCCTTGTCCGCACATCACCAGGATCGTGGCGGCGGATACAGCGGCGGGAGGGTCCTTGTCCAGCATCCTCAGAAAGAGCCCTTGCGCGATGCGCGCAATATCTTCACGGAAAGGCTCGAAACGAGAGAAACTGATGAGGGCCTCCAGCAGTTCCCGGGGCCTGTCCCGGCACATGCCCACCACCGATTCGAAGCAGGCCAGACCTATATCCACTTCGCCCATTTCCAGGGCCAGGGGGCCCAGCTCCATCTTGATATCCAGACGGTCGGGCCGCACCCGGTTGAGATTCTTCAGGACAAGAAACAGATCTCTCAGGCGCCTTTCGGCCCGATAGATCTCCCGAAGCCGCTCCATGGATTTCACATGGAGCGGATTGAGCTCGATCGCTTTGAGATAGGCTTCCTCCGCCTCACCCAGTGAGTCCGATCTTTCCAACGCACGCCCCAGCCAGTAGTAGCCGATGGGATTGGCCGGGTTCTCCTGCACCGCTTCTCGAAACCACATGAGGGATTCGGAAGGGGAGTCTTCCAGGGTGGTCCTGCCGGAGATCAACAACTGGTGATAAAGGCTCGGCTTGAGGCGCAGTTCCATGAGCTCTTCGATCCGTCGATCCAGCTCAGCGGGACTGAAGGGCAACAGGAGGTATCCGTCCGCATCGCTTTCGATGGCCTGCGCCACGAGCTGCTCCGTCGCCTTGCCGGAGATCAGGATCACCGGCAGGTTTTCCGTCTTGGGATTGGAGCGTATCCTCTCCAGCAGGTCAAAGCCGTCCTGACGTGCCATCCTGAGGCCGGTGATCACAAGGTCGACGGGCTCTCCGGATTCCAGCCATTGAAGAGCCTCGGCGCCGTTTTCCGCGGCATGGATGTACCGGTAGCCGAGGCCGCGCAGGGCCGCCTTGCAGAGGCGTCGGATCTGCGCACTGCCGATAACGAGAAGAATGTTTATATTTTTGGGCTTGACATCCTCGTTCACAACCGCATCCACCCCCGATCAGCCAGCGGGACGTGAAAATAATCCTCCACCACCACGAGCCGTCAAAACTTTGTGAGTATCGCACAGGCAACCAATCTTGCGCAACTTGTCAGCCTGCTCCGGAATGCAACATCCGTCCCGGAACAAGGAAGAAAGGGGCGTGGAGCGGACAGCCTCGAAGACAGCCAGGAAACGGCCATGATCGCGTGCGGACCGCACTTGTCCCAAAAATACTTTGTGACCTTCCCGTCACATGCGATAGAAAGGACTCGGCCCCGGCAGTGGGAGACAGGGATCAGGATGAGGACCCATTGTGGAACCGACGGAAGTCATGCCGGCCCAGCGTGAGCCTCTTATGGAAGCCTCCCTTCAATTTCTGAGATCCATCCTGGACAGCCTTCCCGACGGAGTGATCGGCCACGACACCCGGAGGCGCCTCATCTATTTCAATCGGACGGCGGAGCGGATCACCGGCTACTCCCGGGGGGAGGTGCTGGGAAAGGACTGCCACGAAGCCTTCGGCAGCCCCTTTTGCGGCCCCCAGTGTTCCTTTTGCCATGCCCCACCCGGAGAATGGTCTCCCAAGAATTACCCGGTGCGGATCGTGGACAAATACGGCCGGCCCAAGATCATCGAGATGGCGGTGACCGGCATGACGGACGCCACGGGCGAGCTGGTGGGTGTTCTGGCCATCTTTCGTGAAAAGAAAGAGGCTTCAACGCCCGAGCCCACTCTTGCGGCGGAGCCCGCCTGGGACATGATCGGCCGGGATCCCAAGATGCTGGAGGTGTACCAGCAGATCCGGCTGGTGGCCGCCGCCGATCATCCGGTCCACATTCAGGGAGAGACGGGAACCGGAAAGGAACTGGTGGCCCGAGCGGTCCACAGGGAGAGCGCCCGGCGAAACGGCCCCTTCGTTCCCGTCAATTGCGGGGCCCTGCCCGAAGGAGTTCTGGAAAGCGAACTTTTCGGGCACGTCAAAGGGGCCTTCACAGGGGCCGTTCGGGACAAGAAGGGCCGCTTCGAACTGGCCGACGGAGGGACCCTTTTTCTGGACGAGGTGGGGGAACTGCCGCCCGCCACACAGGTGAAGCTCCTGAGGGTCCTGCAGGAAAAGACCTTCGAAAGGGTGGGCGGGGAGCGGTCCATCCGATGCGACGTGCGCATCATCAGCGCCACCAACCGGGACCTGGCCCGGGAGGTTTCCCGGGGCCGTTTTCGGGATGACCTTTATTACCGGCTCAGGGTTCTTCCCATCTCACTTCCCCCTCTCCGGGAACGGCGCGGCGACATCCCCCTTCTGGCCGAACACTTCCTGGACGGGACCCGACGGTCGGACAAGCCGCGGCCCCGACTGACCCAACAAGCCCTGGAGGCCCTGCTCGCCTATTCCTGGCCCGGAAACGTGCGGGAACTTCAAAATGCCCTGCACTACGCCCTTCTGCAGGCCTCCGACGGCATCATCCGCCGCGATGATCTTCCGGCCGAAATCCTGGATGAAACAGCCCGCGGCCGTCGGGGCCCCAAACCCAAGCTGACACGCCGGGCCGTTCAGGCCGCCCTCCGGGAAACCGGCGGTAACAAGGCCCGAGCCGCCCGCCTGCTGGGGGTGGGCCGCGCCACCCTCTACCGGTTTCTCAAGCAAGACCAGGGTGTCTCGTGAAACAGAAGTGTCTCGAAATAGGCTGAGACACTTCTTCCTGCGCACGGCCGAAGCCGCTCTCACCGATGGGGCAAAGCCCTCAGCGCGGAAAAAGCCTTGCGCGGACGTTGAGAGGACCCACGATCCGCGTCCTTGCGCTCTTGTCTCATGAGACACTTTTGCGCCTACCCCCGCGGAAGGATCCGCACCATCGCCTTGTGGTAACCATCCGTTTTCAAGACTGATTCAATTTTTCTCCCTCGATCCCTCCGCCTCGGCACGCATATTGGTTACTCTATCTGAACGAAGGCGGAAAACGGCGGGAACCATCTTTTCCCGCCACGGGTGAAGCGTTATGAAAGGAGCATGAAATGGCTCGACCCGAAGAATGCTACCAGTGCCAGGGTCCCACCTGCGGGTGCATCTACGATCCCGACCGGGGCGACCGGCGAGGCAAGATCCCCAAAGGAACCGCGTTTTCCGAACTCCCCGAGGATTGGTGCTGCCCGGTGTGCGGGGCCGGCAAGAGGATGTTTCGCCCCCTGGGGGGAGGGGGTTCCGCCGAGGAAGATGCCTGACGGCGTGCACCGGGATTAGAATCGCAAAGAAACGCCGATAAACGGGGACGGAGACGATTCTTGCACGGCGCGTTCTTTTGTCCTCGGGGCGTGGTGAGCGTTGCCGTGTAGGGAAGCATGAAAACAGGCTGAACAGGCCGGGAGGAGGCAGCGTGGACCGCCCGTGCAACGATGCCATTCGCAGAACTCTGGCGCTGACGGCCCAAATGCTGGAGATCGCCGACCAAGGGGATCGGCACCGGGAGGATGCCGGATGCGGCATCCTCTACGGGGTGCTGCGGGATGCGGCCTACAAGATCCGCCTTCTGGCCGAACAGGAACGAGAAGCCCACCGGCGCAAAGGGTGGTGGGCAGAATGCCGGAACACAAAGGAGGAATGACAGATGGCGACTTTTCAATGCACCAAGTGCGGCTTCGAAAAGGAAGGACGCTGTAAGCCTCAGAAGTGCCCGCAGTGCGGGGAAAAGAAGACCTTTGAAAAGAAGGCGTAGGAAGAATGCGGGGGCGGGCGCTCCACGGTGGAGCGTCTGCTCCCTTTCGTATCATCACCCCACCAGGCCAGGGAGGAGGGACCCATGAAGGTATTGATCGCCTATGTGAGCCGCACCGGGAACACGGAAAAGATGGCCCAGTACATGGCCGAGGGAGTACGTTTCGCCGGGCACGAACCGGTGCTGAAAAAGGTTCCCGACATCAAGAAGCCGGAGGATCTCCAGGGATATGACGCCTATCTGTTCGGCTGCCCCACCTACCACCGGGACATGACCCAAAGTATGAAGACCTTTCTCTTTCTCGCTCAAGGGGCCGGACTGGAAGGCAAGCCGGGCGGGGCCTTCGGTTCGTACACCCACAGCGGCGACGCGCCCAAGTACATCTACGACACCATGGAACACGTCTTCAAGATGCGGATGACCAATCTGGGCTCCTTCAACTTGGAAGAGCACAAGATCAACACGCCGGACGGCATCCGGGCGTGCCAGGACTATGCCCGCACCGTCGCCGAGATGCTCAACAATTAGGAATCAAGGCGCCCGGGGTTCCAGGCGGCAGGCGTGGGGCATCCGGGCGTCGAAGGCTTCCGGCCCGCGGCGGGGGGCAACACCCAGGGCGCCCGCCAGTCCCTCCAGCAGCCCCGAAAAGACACGGTTGTGGAAGGGAACCAGCGCGTACCAGTAGGCGATCCCCAGGAGCCCCCGGGGTAGAAAGCGGGCGATCACCTGCACTTCGGTCTCGGCGTCCCCCACGGGTGTGAGTCGAAAGTCCAGGATCGCTTCTCCGGGCAGTTTCATCTCGGCATAGAAGAGAAGGCGGCGTTCGGGCGCCAGTTCCAGCACCCTCCAGTAGTCCACCGTGTCCCCCACGTAGAGGCGCCCCGGCTCCCTCCGCCCCCGCGTGTGGCCCACGCCGCCCAAGGCCCGATCGATCCAGCCGCGCAGCTTCCACAAGGCATCGCCGAAAAACCATCCCTGCCGCCCGCCGATCCCCTGCAGAAGGGTCCACACCTGCCGGGGGGATGCGGGAACGACCATGCGGTGGGCCGATTCCAGCACGGTGCCTCCCGCGTAGGGAGCGTCGCCGCACTGGACCCATTCGGGCGGCGTGTGGTGACCGGCGTCGGCCCAGCAGGTTTCCACCTGTTCCTGTCGGATTCTCTGGAGCGCCTCCCGAATGGCTTCCCGGCAGCTCAGCAGCCGCTGCGGGATCCATTCCCGGATCCGAAAATCTTCGCACACCACGGCATTCCGGAGCCCTTCGGCCAACGGACGGGCCAGGGCCATGGGCACGGGCGTCACCAGATGGAGCCAGTAGGAACTGAGGCGCGGGGTGAGCACCGGCACGGGGACGATCCAACGTCTGGGCAATCCCGCCTCCTCGGCGTAGATCCTCATGAGGTCCTCATAGGTCAGCACGTCCGGGCCGCCGATATCCAGGGTTTGCCCCGCCATGTGGGGGGATTCCAGGCATCCGACCAGGTAATGGAGGACGTTACTGATGGCGATGGGCTGGCAGGGGGAGCGCACCCATCGGGGCGTGATGAGGACGGGAAGGCGGTCCACCAGGTACCGGAGGATCTCGAAGGAGGCGCTTCCGGCTCCCAGGATCATGGCCGCCCGTAAGAACGTGACGGGAACCAGGCCGGACTGGAGAATACGGGCGACCTCCAGGCGCGAACGCAGGTGATGACTCAGGTCTTTACCTTCCCTTCCCAGGCCGCCCAGGTAGATGATCCGTTCCAGCTTCGCCTTGCCGGCGGCGATCACCATGTTTTCCGCCGCCGCACGATCCAGCGCGGCGAAATCCTTCCTGCCGGGTGCCATGGAGTGCACCAGGTAATAGGCGGCGCGGCATCCCGCGGCGGCGGCGATGACCGAATCCCGATCGAAGATGTCCGCCCGGGCCACTTCCAGTCGCGGGTGGTTGCCCCAGGGCCGACACCGCACCTTGGCGGGCGATCGCACCAGGGCCCGCACCCGATAGCCTGCTTCGAGTAACCGCGGGGCCAATCGCCCTCCCACATACCCCGTCGCACCGGTCAGCAGAATCGGCCGGTCATCCATCGTATCCGCCCTCCTTGTGGTTTCCTTCGATGGGCAACGCCCCATCGCTACGCTCTCTTCGCCGCCGCATGGATGAAAGATCCCGGTGTACAGGAGCGTCTTCTGGGAGGCCGTCTGAGAACGCGGCGGACGACCTCTTTTCTGGTAGCGCAGCCCTTTAGGGCTGCGGAGGAATGCCCGGCCGTCGGATAGGCCATCGCGTATTTCCTGTCAATTCCTGTAGTTAAGACGGAACTTTTCTCAGGGCTGAAACCCCGCGGCTACAAAGGAAATGCAAATCCGCCCCATCTTGAGCCAGAGAGCCATTGTCGGACAAGCTCCCAGGTGAACCGGCTTGGATACGACCTGGATCACACAGTGCGCCGATGGATCATGGAAGATACGGAGACGTAGGCGGGATCAGGATTCGCCCCGCGTCCCCCTGCACGGACGGCACACAAGCTCACGTTCCCTATAACAAGAAAAGGCGCCTCGGAGAAGGATGCCCGCCAGATTGTTGCGGGATTCCGCTCCATTAAAGCCGGTCCTTGACGGCCCCCGGGGCCATCGGGTATGCGGTGAAGCTTGTGCGACACCCCATGTTTCGGAACCCAATCTTGCGGAGCTTCCCATGAAAGCGACTGCGCTCAAAGCCGACATCCTGCTGCTCATCACCGCCACCCTGTGGGGGTTCGCCTTTGTGGCTCAACGAGTGGGCATGGACCACATCGGCCCCTTCGCCTACAACGGCATCCGATTCGCCTTGGGAAGCCTTTCCCTGGTCCCGCTCATCACTTATCTGGACCGGAAGAACGGCCTTCGATCCGCCCATCCGGGCCACGACCCTTCCTGGCGGGCCGCTTGGAAAGCGGGCATCCTGGCCGGGCTCGCCCTCTTTGCCGGAGCCTCTCTCCAGCAGGCCGGGCTCGTCTTCACCACGGCCGGCAAGGCGGGGTTCATCACGGGACTCTACGTGGTGATCGTGCCCTTGCTAGGTCTTTTCTGGAAACAGCGGCCGCCTCTTGGGACCTGGGCGGGCGCGGTGCTCGCCGCCGTGGGCCTCTATTTCCTGAGCGTGACCGAGGAACTGACCATGGAGTTCGGGGATGTGCTGGTTTTGGGCGGCGCCTTCTTCTGGGCGGGACACGTGCTCCTGCTGGGGTGGATGTCTCCCCGGCTGGACCCGGTGAAACTCGCCTGCTGCCAGTTTGCCGTCTGCTCGGCCCTGAGTCTTGCCACCTCGGCGGTCTTCGAGGAAACGAGCCTCCAGGGCGTTCTGGACGCCACCGTTCCCATCCTCTACGGGGGTCTGGTGTCGGTGGGAATCGCCTACACCCTCCAGGTGGTGGCCCAAAAGGACGCCCACCCCGCCCACGCCGCCATTCTGCTCAGCATGGAATCGGCCTTCGCGGCCCTGGGAGGCTGGCTCATCCTGTCGGAAACCCTGGGCCTGCGGGGCCTCCTGGGTTGTGCCCTCATGCTGACCGGAATGATTCTTTCCCAGCTGGCCGAATATCTGCCGCAGGGTGAGGCGCGGGGAGCGGCCGAACGCCGCGAAGTATCGCACGGATGAGGGAGCGAAAAAGGAAAACCCCCGCTTTAGCGGGGGTTCGATGGAAACCCGGTTTCCTTTCCCCTACTTGAGGAGCTCACGGGCGATGATGAGCCGCTGGATCTCGCTGGTCCCTTCGTAGATGCTGGTCACGCGCACATCCCGGTAGTAGCGCTCGATGGGGAAATCCTGGGTGTATCCGTACCCGCCCAGGATCTGGAGCGCATCGTAGCAGGCCTTGTTGGCGGCTTCCGTGGCGTACACCTTGCCCATGGAGGCCTCCTTGGAATAGGGCCTCCCCTGCTCCTTGAGATACGCGGCCCTCAGGAGCAGCAGGCGGGCCGCCTCCAGCCGGGTGTAGTTGTCCGCGATCATCCACTGGATCGCCTGGTGTTTGGCGATGGGAACGCCGAACTGGATCCGCTCCTTGGAATAGTTGGTGGCGAAATCCATGGCGGCCAGGCCGATGCCCAGGGCCATGGAACCGATCCCGATCCGGCCTCCGGCCAGTTCCGAAACGGCGATGCGGAACCCGTCGTTCACCTTGCCCAGCACATTGTCCTTGTGCACCCGGCAGTCTTCGAAAAGCAGCTCGTTGGTGGACGAGCCGTGCTGGCCCAGCTTCTTTTCGTCCTTGCCGATGGTGAATCCCGGCGTTCCCGGCTCCACAAGAAAACAGGTGATGCCCTTGCCCTTGGGCGCCTCCTTGTCGGTGACGGCCCAGACCACGAACACACCGGCGTATTCGGCGCTGGTGATCCACATCTTGGACCCGTTAAGGACCCAGTAGTCCCCATCCTGCACGGCGCTGGTGCGCATGCTGGCCGGGTCCGAACCGGCCCCCGCCTCCGAAAGCCCGAAGCTTCCGGCGGCGAATTCGCCGCTGCACAAAGGCGGAATGTATTTGCGCTTCTGCTCCTCCGTGCCCACGGCCTGGATCACCTCGGCCACCATGTTGGTGACCGACGTGGTCACCGTGGTGCTGGCGCAGGCCCGACCCAGCTCCGTCATGGCCAGGGAAAAGGCCACCACCCCGGCGCCGGTGCCCCCGTATTCCGGGTCCACGTTGAGACCCATGAAGCCCAGTTCGGCCAGCTTCTTCAGGTTGCGCTTGAGGATGTCGCGGTTCTTGGTCCGGTCCAGCTCGGCCGCCACCGGCTCCAGCTCGTTTTTGGCGAACTTGGCGGCGGTGTCCTGGATGATCTTTTGCTCTTCGGTGAGTTCAAAGTTCATGGGGAAGACCTCGATCTTTCTGGATTGCGGATGCTCGACTCATCAGCTGTATTCGTAGAAGCCCCGACCCGTCTTGCGGCCCAGCCAGCCGGCCTCCACGTACTTTCGAAGCAGCGGGCACGGCCGGTACTTGGAATCACAAAAGCCCTGGTAGAGGGTTTCCATGATGGCCAGGCAGGTATCCAGGCCGATGAGATCCGCCAGGGCCAACGGGCCCATGGGATGATTCATGCCCAGCTTCATGACCGTGTCGATGTCTTCGCGGGTGCCCACCCCGTGGTAGAGGCAGTAGACCGCTTCGTTGATCATGGGCATGAGGATGCGGTTGGCGATGAAGCCGGGGTAGTCCTGGGCCTCGGCGGGGGTCTTGCCGAACTTTTCCGCCAGCTCCCAGGTGATCTTGAAGGTCTCGTCGGACGTGGCGATTCCCCGGATCACTTCCACCAGCTTCATGACCGGCACCGGGTTCATGAAGTGCATGCCGATCACCTTTTCCGGCCGTTTGGTCTGGCTGGCGATTCGTCCGATGGGAATGGACGAGGTGTTGGTGGCCAGGATGGCGTGTTCGGGGCAGATGGCGTCCAGATCCCGGAAGATCTGGAACTTGATGGATTCGTTTTCCGTGGCGGCTTCCACCACGTAGTCGGCCGCGGCCATGTCCTTGAGGTCCACGCTGGTCTTGATCCGGCCCAGCACCGCATCCATTTCTTCCTGGCTCATCTTGCCCTTGTCCACGTTGCGGGCCAGGATCTTCTTGATGTTGTTGAGGCCCCGCTGGACGAATTCGTCCTTGATGTCGTTCATGATCACCTGCAGGCCGCTCATGGCCGCCACCTGCGCGATGCCGTTGCCCATCTGGCCGGCTCCAATCACCCCAAAAGTCTTCACTTCCATCGTCGATCTCCTCCTTCCCTACCTCTTGACAACCAGGGCCACAGCCTCACCGCCCCCCAGGCACAGGGACGCCAGGCCGATCTTCTTGTCGGTTCGGATCATTTCGTGGAGAAGCGTGACGAGCACGCGTGCTCCGCTGGCCCCGATGGGATGTCCCAGGGAGACACTGCCTCCGTTCACGTTCACCTTGGCGGGATCCAGGTTGAGTTCCTTGAGAACCGCCACGGTGGACCCGCTGAAGGCCTCGTTCACTTCATAGAGATCCACGTCTTCCAACCCGATGCCTTCCTTTTTGAGGCACTTGGGAATGGCCCAGATGGGAGCCACCAGCACGTATTTCATGTCGATGCCGGCCGAGGCCTGGGCTCCCACGGTGGCCAGGATCCGGCATCCCAGCGCCTCGGCCTTCTCCCGGGCCATCACCACCACGGCCGCCGCCCCGTCGGAAATGACCGAGGCGTTTCCCGCCGTGGTTACGCCACCCTCCTTGAAGGCGGGCTTCATCTTGGCCAGAAGCTCGTAGGACGTCTCCCGGGGGCACTCGTCCCGGTCGAACATGACCGGATCCCCTTTGCGCTGGGGCACCGGTACGGGAACGATTTCGTCCTGGAACTTCCCGGCCGCCATGGCTTCCAAGGCGCGCCGGTAGGATTCCGCCGCGTAGCGGTCCTGGTCCTCGCGGCTCACCCCGTAGCGTTCCGAACAGAGCTCGTTGGAAATGCCCATGTGGAAGTCGTTGACGATGTCCCACAGTCCGTCATGGATCATGTGATCCTTGAGCTGCCCGTGGCCCATGCGGTAGCCGAACCGAGCCTTGTCCAGGAAGTAGGGCGCCATGCTCATGGTTTCCATGCCTCCGGCCACCACCACGTCCGCATCGCCCGTCTGGATGGCTTGGGCGGCCAGCATGACGGCCTTGAGACCGGAACCGCACACCTTGTTGATGGTTAAGCACTCCGCTTCCCAGGGCATGCCGGCCTTGACCGCCGCCTGCTTGGCCGGGTTCTGGCCGTACCCGCAGGGCAGCACCTGGCCCATGATCACTTCGTTCACATCCGTCTTCTGGATACCCGCCCTTTGGACGGCCTCTTCGATCACCACCGCTCCCAAGGCCGTGGCCCCGATTCCCGACAGGGTTCCATTGAAGCTTCCCAACGGTGTTCGCACCGCACTGACAATGACCGCTTCCCGCATACACACACCTCCTTTAAGAGATCTTCTGGTTGAGAACCGTGCCAAGCCGGTCACGGCTCCATCCCGCCCAGGCGGTCCCGTATGGCCTGCTCTTGGGCTCCCTTCAGGAGCACCACCTTGTGGCGGGACTTTTCTCCTTGCAAAATCTTCACACGGCTCTTGGACAGGCCGAAAAACTTGGCCAGAAACCGGATGCATTCCTTGTTGGCCGCCCCTTCCACAGGCGGGGCCGAGATGCGAACCCGGAGGGAAGCATCCAGGACACCCGCCAGCTCCGTTTTCTTGGCGTTGGGCTGGATCGTAAGGGTCAGGATCACCCCGTCCGGACCGGATTTAAGAAACGGCGTTTCCATGAGCGTTTTTATTTGCGTTTCTTCGCGTTCATTGCCGGTTGCCTTTCACATTAACAATCATGGCACCTCTTGTGCCACCCCGCAGGGATGAAAGAACCTGCACCGGGGTGCTGTCCACCCTGTGGGAGCTTTTCTCTCTCTGTGGGAGCGCCGCAAGGCGCGATAAGCCGGTGGTCGCAACGCCACGGAATGGCCGGCCACCCAATTCGCGGCTTTCGCCGCTCCCACAGGAGGTGATGGTGCTCCCACAGGTAATGGTGCTTCCACAGGTAATGGTGCAGCTACAGGCGATGGTGCAGCTACAGGTGTTGATTCGAGCTCCCGATGCTCCGGCAACATGCCGAACACACAGTTCTTTCATATAAACCCCCATCACGGACCGCCCCTGACAACGAAGGATGAAACGCACCTTTGGGAACCAGGCCCCTGTAGGGGCGAATGATTATTCGCCCCTACAGGCCGCGCGCACGAACGAAACGAGGCCGCGTTTCATATAAACGATCATGGCACCTCTTGCGCCACCCCGCAGGGATGAAAGAGTGAACCAAGAAGCATCTTCTGTAGGAGCCGGCTTGCCTGCGATGCGAATCATGGCCAAGGCCGCTCCTCCAAGGGATCGAAAGCACGCTTCTTTCACATCAACGCCGCCCGGGGCGGAGGATCCGGAGCAAGACGACGCCCGCCACGAAACCTCCCACGTGGGCCCACCAGGCCACGCCTCCCGCCTGCACCTGCCCTCCGGCCAGGGAAAAGGCGCCGCTGAAAAACTGCATGACGAACCAGAAGCCCAAAAAGACGTAGGCCGGGATCTCCACCACGGTGAAGATGAAAAAGAGGGGCACCAGGGTGAGGACCCGCGCTCGTGGATACAGGATGAAGTAAGCCCCCATGACCCCGGCAATGGCCCCGCTTGCCCCGATGGTGGGCACGGCGGAATGCATGTTCGTCACCAGGTGCAGGAGCGATGCGGCCAGCCCGCTCAAGAGATAAAAGAGGACGTAACGGCCGTGCCCCAAGGCGCTTTCCACGTTGTCCCCGAAGATGTGCAGGATCCACATGTTGCCGATGAGATGCATCCAGCCGCCGTGGAGGAACATGGTGCTGACAAAGGGAATCGCCTGTTCCAGAGCGCTGAAGTGGGCGGCGACTTCCGGGCGGGTGTAGCGCACAGGGACGATCCCGTATTGGAAGAGGAAGACTCGGAGCTGAGGCCCCAGAAGGAGTTCATACAGAAAAGCCAAAACGCACAGCGAGATGATCAGGTAGTTGACCACCGGAACTCGCCGGGACGGATTGGCATCGCGAAGGGGAATCATGGTCGAGTCGCCTTTTCCAAGGAGTCCGGGAACAAGTTTCCTTGACCAAACCGACAAGGAATCCGTGGTCTTTCGTGGCCGCGAGGCTTCAGTCCCGTGGGAAACCTCGTCGAGTGCCCGTT
Source organism: Desulfacinum sp. (assembly GCA_014359885.1). Taxonomy (GTDB): domain Bacteria; phylum Desulfobacterota; class Syntrophobacteria; order Syntrophobacterales; family DSM-9756; genus Desulfacinum. The sequence continues at coordinate 40,272 of JACIYN010000028.1, read as the reverse complement.
ATTCACATGAAAAAGCCAGGGGTTTCCACTGTCTCGGTTTTTCGGCCCCTGACGATCCGGGTGAGGCCCGCCACGCCGCTTGGATGAAGGAACCTGCGCCGAGGCGATGCCCGCCCTGTGGGAGCGCCGCGAGGCGCGATGATCCGGGAGCGGCCGCACCGCCACGCAATGGCCGGTCACCCCTTTCGCGGCTTTCGCCGCTCCGACACACCCCATCCCTGCCTTGTGCCTGTCCATAGGCATTCTGTTGAGACGCGGAATGGGGCCTATTCTCGGACAGGCTCCTAAGATCGCGGGAAGCGGGTAGGCATCGAAAAGTCAAGGCAATCTAGCCGTTTTGGCGTTTGTTGTAAAGAAAGGCTTTTTGACGACCTGAGCCCATCGGCTTTACCTATAGCGCCCGAGACCCCTCCCAGGGGCTTGCCCCAAAAATGCCAAGGATGATCGCTTTTCCCACAGCGCAGCCCTTCAGGGCTGCGCCTTCCGAACATCGGATGGTCCGCCGGGTATTGCCTGTCCTTTCATCGGGTTATGACGACCCCTTTGCGCGGGGCCGAAGCCCCGCGGACAGGAAAGAAGAAGGGGCCCTTTTCGGATGATGAAGAAAGGCTGATCCTTCTTAGCTGGAGCTCTTCTTGGGTTTCGGCAGGAAGATCTCCTCAGGGTCCAGCACCTCGTGGATGAGGCGGATCTCTTCGTAGGTGGGCGGGGGCGTCTCGCCGTTCACCCGCGAGATGTCCAGGTCGAACTCACACATCTCGCAGATCTCTTCGGGCGTCTTTCCCGGATGGTAGGTGTCCAGGTACATGCGCCCCGTCTCCTCATCGAAACGAAAGATCCCGGCCGTACTGATGACGGCGCTGGGGCCGCCCCGGAAGGACGCCCCGTAGAGTTCCCGCCGGTGGACCCATTCCCCGGACGGCCACTTCTTGACGCGCCAGCCCGGGCTGGTGATGTAACTCACGTTCTTGGGAAAACGGCGCTTTTCATGCACCATGATGTAGACCGTACGCTTGCTGAAGGAGTTGATGTCCGGGTTGCCGCCACTTCCCGTGAGCCGCAGCAGCGGGTTCAGGTAGTCGCCGATGGAGGTGGTGTTCACGTTGCCGTATTCGTCCACCTCGGCCCCGCCCAGAAACCCCAGGTCCACGTAGCCCCGCTGGGCGATGCTGAAAGCTTCGTAGAGGCCCGAGGCCACCGAGGCGCCCACCTCGCAGCGGGGATCGCCCACCGAGGTGGGCAGCTCCCGGGGCCGCCCGTCCAGCGTTCCCGCCTCGAAGATGAGTTTCAGGTTGGGCGCGTGGGTCTTCTGGGCCAGCATGATGGAGATCATGGGCATGCCCGTGCCGGCGAAGACCACCTCGTTGTCGCGAACTTCGCGGGCCGCTGCCACCGTCATGAGATCTCCCAACGTGTATTCACCCGGCTGTGCGTAGTCGTGTGCGTTTTTCATTTCTTCCCCCTCTCGACGCGCGTGCTGTAATGGAGAGCCGTGTTGGCCTTGAGGCGCGCCAGGCGCGGCACGCCCAGCTTGTTCAGATAGCCGTCGTGGTTGAGGCCGAAGATCCATTCCTTGGCGAACTCGTTGAAGCCTTCCTGGCTGCGGGTCTGCATGTAGAAATTCCGCAGGAACTCGCCGTCCACGTCGTAGAAGCCGAACATGCCCGTGGGATGCGCGCCCCAGGGGCATTCCACCACGTAGTCCACCTGGAAGCTGGGGATCTTGTTCAGGTGGGATTCCTGGCGCAGGTAGTCTTCGGGAACGATCTCCTCGGCCACCGCGATGGTGATGTCCGCCGCCCGACACACCTCCGGGTCCGTAAAAAACTGGCCGGCGATGCGCACCGTGCCCTCTTCGCCCACCTGCTGGACGGCCAGGACGGACACATCCACCTTGGCCGCCGGCACCAGGGTCTGGCGGCCGTCGCCGAAGAAGGGATCGTCCATGAATTCGTATTTTTTTCGGGGAATCTTGGGGTTCTTGCCGTTGCGAAGCCCGGCCCGGGCCAGCATGTCGTATTCGGGGTTGTGGATGTCGGTTCCCAGGGAGGTCTGGGTGGCCATGAAGGGCATGCCGGAGGCGGCCGCCTGAAAGCGGAAGGCCATCTCGGCGTGGCTGTAGTCTTCGTAGATGATTTCTTTCTGACGGACCTTGCGGGCCAGATTGGCCCCGTACTTGCCGTACAGCTCGTGACCGATCCAGCACGACTCCCACACGTCCACGCAGCCGGCCCCGATGAGGAACTCCGAGTGGGGGCCGCTGTTGACCTCGATGAGATGCAGGTGGCGTCGCTTTTGCCGGATCAGCTCATAGACAAGAGCGCAAGGGCGCCTCCAGATGGTGAATCCGGAAAAGCTGAGGATCGTGCCGTCCTTGATGATTTCCGCCGCTTCACTGAGGGTGATCTGCTTGGATTGACTGGTCATCGCTTTTCACTCCAATCTTGGCTGCCGGATCCGCTCGAGAAGTCATTCAACCAACCGCTTCCGCCGAAGAGACATTTGAGGTTCGATGAGAAGGTCCAGGCACCTCCCCTGCCCATGCGCTCGTGTCATTATGTCAAAGAACGTCACAAAACCGACCTGCAGGTTGTGCAATAGTTGGATTTGCGCTCTACATCAGATTCAGCGCCATGTCAATGCGTTTCCCGCGGAAGCCGGGCCGCCTCGCGGAAACGCCCCAATGCCGGCCTTCGCGGCAGGGAACCCCGGGGCCGGCCATCCTTCGGGCCCGTGGACTTGGGAAAGGCTCGTTGACACTCCGGGGGCTTTTCGTTAGCATCTCGGCCGATTATAGTGCGGATTTTCAGGCGGAATGCGCCGGCACATGCGGCTTCGACGAGCTCATGGGGAAGGACGGCATCACGCGCATCTGGCACTTCACCGAAGACCCCGAGGAACGCCATGATCATAGGACTGGATGTGGGCGGCACCCATACGGACGTGGTCTTGTTGGGACAAAACGGCATTGAGCGGCAGGCGAAGGTCCCCACGGATCATTCCAACCTCATTGAATGCGTCTGGACCGGCCTGGAAAAGGTCACGGCGGGGGTCCCGTCGGACGTGCTGGAGCGGGTGGTTCTGAGCACCACGCTGACCACCAACGCCGTCGCCGAAAACAAGCTGGCACCGGTGGGAATGATCGTCTCCAGCGGGCCCGGGCTGGATGCCGAGAGCTTCCGCACCAACCCCCACTATTACGTGGTTTCCGGGTCCATCGACCACAGGGGCCGCGAGATTCAGCCCATCGAGCCCATGGAGATCGAGGCCATCGGGGCCCGGTTCCGCAAGGAGGGCATCCGCCACGTGGGGGTGGTGGGCAAGTTCTCCGTCCGAAACCCCAAACACGAAATCCAAATCCAGCAGATCCTGGGAGATCACTTCGACTACGTGGTCATGGGCCACCGTCTGTCGGGCAACCTCAATTTTCCCAGGCGGATCGCCACGGCCTACCTCAACGCCGCGGTGTATCCCATCCACAAGCGCTTTTTCGACGCGGTGCGCCGCTCCCTGGAAGAACACGGTCTCCACATTCCGCTTCACATCCTCAAGGCGGACGGCGGCACCATGAGCCTCAAGGCGTCCTTGGAATTGCCGGTACAATCCATCCTGTCCGGGCCCGCCGCCAGCGTCATGGGATCCCTGCCCTTCGTCTCAGCCGACAAGGACACCCTGGTGCTGGACATCGGCGGAACCACCACGGACATGGCGGTGCTGGTGGGAGACGCCCCCCTCCTTTCGCCCCAAGGGGCCCAGTTGGGCCGCTACCGCACACTCATACGCGCCCTCAATACCAGCTCCATCGGCCTGGGCGGCGACAGCGCCGTGCGCGTGGTGAACGGCGCCCTCCAGATCGGCCCGGACCGGGAGGGACCCGCCATGGCCTACGGCGGCCCCTGCCCCACCCCCACGGACGCCCTGTTCGTTCTGGGAAGGGACACGCAAGGCGATACGGCGGCCGCCCGAAGGGGCCTGGAACGGGTGGCAAGGGAGCTCGGCCTTTCCGTGGAAGAAGCGGCCGCGAAGGTGTTCGACCTGACCTGCACCAAGATCCTGGATGCGGCCCGGGAGATGGTGGAGGCCGTCAACACCAAGCCCGTCTACACCGTCCGGGAGCTCCTGGAAGGGTACCAGGTGCAACCCAAGGAGCTGCTGGTGCTGGGAGGCCCCGCGCCCTTTTTCGCTTCACGCATGCAGGAATTGAGCCCCTACGAGGTTCGGGTGGTGCCCCAGTGGCATGTGGCCAACGCGGTGGGCGCGGGCCTGGCCCGGACCACCTGCGAGGTGACCCTCTTTGTGGATACGGAGCGCGGTATCGCTTCGGCACCCGAAGAGGCCTTCTACCAGCCGGTGAAGAGGGATTTCGACAAGAAGAAGGCCGTGGAGCTGGCGTTGGAACTTCTGGCCGAAAAGGCGCTGGAAGAAGGGGCCGATCCCCGGGATCTGGAAATGGAAGTCCTGGAGGAGCAGCAGTTCAACATGGTGCGGGGATTTTACACCACCGGAAAGAACTTCCGGGTCAAGGTCCAGGTCAAGCCCGGCCTCATCGGAACCTATCGCTCCATCATTCCGAAGATCGACCCAACCTGCGAGGAGGAAGGCCGACGGGCGGGCTCCATGGATACGGTGTGAACGGGCTCGGTTTTTCCGTACCCCGTGCACCCCGGCGGATCCTCAGATTCCATCCCGTTAATGTGAAAGACAACCGCCAATGAACGCGAATAGACGCAAATGGAAATGAGTGGTGTGTGGGAGCGGCGAAAGCCGCGAAACGGGTGGCCGGCCACTCAATGGCGGTGTGGCCGGAAACTCATAGCGCCTTGCGGTGCTCCCACAAAGAGAGACTACACCGCCCCAGGTTCTTTCATTCATGCTGGGTGGTGCAAGAACGACCATGATCGTTAGGTCGGACCCAGCAGCGGACGGAGACAACATGATGTTGCGCGCAAAACACACCACCGGCCTGGTATTCTTTCCCGCCTTCGACTGGGCCATCAGCCCCACCCACCCGGAAAGGGAAGAGCGGCTCCTCTATACCCAGGATCAGATCATCGAAGAAGGCATCCTGGACATGGAAGGCATGGTGGAACTCAAGCCGGACCTGGCCACCATCGACGATGTGCGCCGGGTGCATTTCTGCGCCCCGGACGAGTGGCGCGTTCTGACCCAGAGCCATCTGATCAGCGCCGGGGGCGCCAAGACCATCGCCACGGCCGTCATGGAAAAGCGCGTGGAGCGCGGCTTCGCTCTCGTCCGCCCTCCCGGTCACCACGCCATGCGGGTGGTGCACGGAGCGCGCGGCTTCTGCAACGTGAACATCGAAGCCATGATGGTGGAATACCTGCGGGCGGCCTACGGCCTGGACCGCATCGCCATCGTGGACACCGACTGCCACCACGGGGACGGCACCCAGGATATCTACTGGCACGATCCGGATACGCTCTTCATCTCCATCCACCAGGACGGCCGAACCCTCTACCCCGGATCCGGCTTTCACCACGAGCTGGGAGGGCCCACGGCCATGGGATCCACCATCAACATCCCGCTGCCCCCCGGCACGTCCCAGGAAGGCTTTTTGAGCGTCATGGAAAAGATCGTGCTGCCGATCCTGAAGGATTTCAACCCGGACATCGTGGTCAATTCAGCGGGCCAGGACAACCACTACACGGACCCCATCACCAACATGAACTTCTGCGCCCAGGGCTATGCGCGGCTCACCGAGATGCTCAGCCCGGACATCGCCGTTTTGGAAGGGGGCTATTCCATTGAAGGCGCCCTGCCCTATGTGAATGTGGGCATCATCCTGGCCATGGCGGGCGTGGACTACAGCAAGGTCCGGGAACCGGACTACGATCCGGACAAGATCCGCCAATCGGCCGACACGGATGCCTACATCCACAAACTGACCGAGGAAATCCTCGACTACTACGGCAAGTGCCCGGAAATCGTCGCTCGCAACCGGGCCACCAAGGACTTCGCCCAGCGGGAGCGCACGATCTTCTACGACACGGACAACATCCTGGAAAACCAGAAGGAACGGCTCCGCGTGTGCCCGGACTGCAGCGGGGTGCTGTCCATCGACTCCCTGACCGACCGGGGATACCACATCTTCGCCGTGCACATCCCGAGAAAGGCCTGCGACGCCTGCGTGGCCCTGGGCGAGGAGTGGTACGACACGGTGAATCTGAGGGCCTATGACCGGGCGTTCCTCCAGGACCGGCGCAACAACCGCTATCTCACCAAGAGCAACTGAGGCCATGGAACGGGTCTTCATCAAGGACTACCCGCTGGACGAGCTGGAAGGCTGGGTGGAAGGCATCGGAGAGCGGCGCTTCCGGGCCCGACAGATCTTTCGGCACGTCTATGGGCGGCTCATCCGCTCCTGGGACGAATGCACCGATCTGGCCAAGGCCTTTCGAACCCAGCTGGAGTTCGGAACCCACCTGGACGCCCTGAGCCTGGTCCAGGCCCAGGAGGCGGAAGACGGTACGCGCAAGTTCCTCTTCCGGCTCCACGACGGCCACCACATCGAGTCGGTCCTCATTCCCGACCCTCCCAGGAACACCCTGTGCATCTCCAGCCAGGTGGGCTGCGCCCTGGGATGCCGCTTCTGTCTGACCGGCACCCTGGGGTTGACCCGCAACCTGACCACGGCGGAGATCGTGGACCAGGTCATCCAAGTGCACCACCTGCAAGGGAAAGAAGGAAGAATCACCAACATCGTCTTCATGGGCATGGGGGAACCGCTGGCCAACTACCGGCAGGTGATCCGGGCGCTCAAGATTCTTCTGGACCCGCAGGGCCTGGGCTTTTCCCACCGGCGCATCACCCTTTCCACCGTGGGATTGGTTCCCAGGATGCGGGAGCTGGGAAAGGAAAGCCCCGTCAACCTGGCGGTAAGCCTCCATGCCGCGGACAACGAGACGCGCAGCCGCCTCATGCCGGTCAACCGCACCTATCCCCTGGAGGACCTGATCCGGGCCTGCCGGGACTACCCCATGCCGTCGCGGAAGCGCATCACCTTTGAATACATCCTGATCCGCGATGTGAACGACCGGACCGAGGACGCACGCCGGCTGGTGAAGATCCTCAGCGGGGTTCGCGCCAAGGTGAATCTCATTCCCTTCAACCCGCACCCGTCCCTGCCCTTCCAAAGACCCTCGGAAGAACGCATCCTGGCCTTTCAGAACATCCTGAAAGACGCCCACATGACGGCCACCATCCGCCAGAGTCGGGGCGCCGACATCCGGGCGGCCTGTGGACAACTGGCCGCCCAAGTGGTATCGTCCTGATTTCGCTTCTTAGGAGAGGAGGTCGGCGGAATATGAATCGGCGTCATCCCCGCTGAGGCGGGGAAAGAAAGATACGAAAATCCACCCAGTCCCGAAAGACCGTGTTGATCCTTTTGCCACGGGGCATGCCGGCCCGGAAACGGCGAGCCGCCATGCCCGTCTTCCAGCGATCCGAGGAGGGTCCCTTGACGGCACATCCAGACTTTTCCAAGGGCGACGGGCTGCTTCCCGCCATCGCCCAGGACGCCGAAACCGGCCAGGTGCTCATGATGGCCTATATGAACCGGGAGGCATGGGAAAAAACCGTGGAGACCGGCACCGTCCATTACTGGAGCCGGTCCCGCCGGAAGCTCTGGCTCAAGGGGGAAACCTCGGGCCATGTGCAGAAGGTGGTGGATATTCTGGTGGACTGCGACCTGGACACCATCCTCATCAAGGTCCACCAACTGGGCGGAGCCGCCTGCCACGAAGGCTACAAGAGCTGCTTTTTCAGGCGCCTGAAGGACGGCGCCTTTGAGATTACGGAAGACAAGGTGTTCGACCCCGAGGAGGTATACAAGAAGTGAAACAGCTGATACTGGGAATCCCCAAGGGAAGTCTGCAGGAAGCGACCATCGCATTGTTCCGGAAGTCGGGCTGGAAGATCTCTCTCACCAACCGCAACTACTTCCCGGAAATCAACGACCCCGAGATCCAGTGCTCCATCTGCCGGGCCCAGGAAATGTCCCGATACGTGGAAAACGGCACCTTCGACGTGGGGCTCACCGGAAAAGATTGGATCATGGAAAACGATTCCGACGTGCACGTGGTGGCCGACCTCATCTATTCGAAGGTGAGCCAGCGACCCGCCCGTTGGGTCCTGGCGGTCCCCTACGACTCGCCGGTTCAGGACATTCAGGACCTGCAGGGAAAGAAGATCGCCACGGAATTGGTGAACTTCACCCGCCGCTACTTCGCCCAGGCGGGTGTGGACGTGAAGGTGGAGTTTTCCTGGGGGGCCACGGAAGCCAAGGTGATCGCCGGGCTTTGCGACGCCATCGTGGAGGTGACCGAAACGGGCGCCACCATGCGAGCCAACGGCCTTCGGATCGTCAAAGAGCTGATGCAATCCAACACCCAGCTCATCGCCAACAAGCAGGCTTGGGAGGATCCCTGGAAGCGGGAAAAGATCGAGCAGATCGCCCTGCTGCTGCAGGCGGCCCTGCGGGCGGAAGACCTGGTGGGTCTCAAGATGAACGTGCCCAAGGACAAGCTCAACGACGTGATCGAGATTCTGCCCAGCCTCACGTCCCCCACCACAGCTCACCTGTATCAGTCCGACTGGGTGTCTGTGGAAGTGGTGGTTTCCAAGCACATGGTGCGCGAGCTGGTCCCGCAGCTCATCAAGCGCGGGGCCGAAGGGATCATCGAATACAGCCTGAACAAGGTGATCTAGGACAGTCGGCAAGGGGGTGACGGTGCGAAAGCGATGCCAGTGGCTCCCGAGGTGGGTGAGCGTCCTCCGGGACGGCGTTCCCGGCCGGGCGCTCACCTGCGCGTTTCTCCTGGCTTGGTGTGCCGCCTGTGCACCGGTTCCGAACAACGGGGATCCCGTCACGTGGATGGACTCCCAGCAACTGCAGGAGCTGGGTGAAAAATTCCTGGCGGCGGGCGACACGGGCCAGGCCCTGCGCTACCTGACGGCCGCGGTGGAAAAGGCTCCCAAGGATCCCTCCATCCATTACGACTTGGGCCTGGCCTACGAAGCCCGAAGGCTGGAAGAAAAGGCCCTGGAACACCTGCAAAAGGCCGTGGAACTGAAGCCGGACTATTCCGAGGCCCACAACGCCCTCGGGGTTCTTTATGCCAAGCGGGGTCAGGCCGACAAGGCCTTGGAGCATTTCCACAAGGCGCTGGCCAACCCTTTTTACCGCACCCCCCACTACGCTTACTTCAACATCGGCAAGATCTATCAGGACGAAGCGCGCTACGCTGAAGCGCTCAAGTATTTCGATGATGCCATCCTCTTCGAAAAGGGCTACGCGCAAGCCCACCTGCATCGAGGCCGGGTCCTGGAGGCCATGGGACGCAAGGGGGAGGCGCGGCATGCCTACAGGCTGGCGGTCTATTACGGCCCGGATCTGCCGGAGGCCCAGTTCCATTACGGACGGTTTCTCGTCCAGGATGGCAACTGGGAGGACGCCGCCAAGGCCTTCCGCCGCGTTCTGCGCCTGGCCCCCGGCACCCCCCTGGCGGAAGCCGCCGCCAACTACCTTCACACCATGGGATTCGAGGACTGATGCCGATGATCTGTCGACGCGTGCAGGAGATCAAGCCGTTTCTCGTCATGGACGTCCTGGAAAAGGCCCAGGCCATGGAAAGGGCGGGGGAATCGGTGATTCACTTGGAAGTGGGGGAACCCGACTTCGACGCTCCGGAGGCCGTCCGGCGGGCGGCCGTGGAGGCCCTGGCCAAGGGCCAGACCCACTACACCCACAGCCAGGGCATCCCCCAGCTCCGGGAAGCCATTTGCCGCTACTATGCCGACACCTACGGCGTCCGCCATCTGGAACCGGACCAGATCATGGTCACATCCGGGTCCAGCCCCGCCTTCCTGGTGGCCCTCAGCACCATCCTGAACTGCGGTGAGGAGGTGATCCTTTCCGACCCCCACTATGCGTGCTATCCCAGTTTCGTCCACTTTCTGGAAGGCGTTGTCAAGCCGGTTCCCGTCTTCGAGGAGGAAGGGTTCCAGTTCCGGCCGGAAGCCATCCGAAAGGCGGTCGGACCCAACACGAAGGCCATTCTCATCAACTCCCCGGCCAACCCCACCGGCACCCTGCTGGATCGAGAGCGGCTGGAAGCCATCGCCGACCTGGGCCTTTGGGTCCTCAGTGACGAAATCTACCACGGCCTGGTCTACGAAGGGCGGGCTCGATCGATCCTGGAATTTACGGACAAGTGCATCGTCTTCAACGGGTTTTCCAAGCTCTTCGCCATGACCGGCTTCCGGTTGGGCTACCTGATCGTTCCCAAGGACCTGGTGCGCCCCATGCAAGCCCTGATGCAAAACTTCTTCATCTCGGCCAACTCCGTTTCCCAGTGGGCGGGGCTTGCGGCCCTGACCGACCCCACGGTCCAGGAGGACGTGGAACGCATGCGCCGGACCTACGACAAGCGGCGCCGCTTCATGATCCGAAGGCTCCGGGAGATGGGGTTCGGCATCTCCGTGGAACCCACCGGCGCCTTCTACGTGTTCGCCAACGCCCGTCGGTTCTGTGACAATTCGCTGGAATTCGCCTTCCAGGTCCTGGAACGGGCCAAGGTGGGCATCACGCCGGGGGTGGATTTCGGCGCCCAGGGGGAGGGCTACGTTCGTTTCAGCTACGCCAATTCCCTGGAAAACATCACCGAAGGCATGGACCGACTGGAAAAGTTCCTGTGCGGGCGATGACAAGCAGAGCTGGCAGCCGCACTTTTTCTATGGGAAACATAGCTTTGGCGCTTTCGGACACGCGAACCGTAGGGGCGAATGATCATTCGCCCCTACGGCTCCCCGAGGCTTCGAAGTAAGTTTACACGGCTCACGGATCACGCTCATGGAACATCAGGCGGGTTTTTCCCTGCAGATCCATTCGGCGGAATTCATCACTTCGGCGGTGGCCCCGGAAGGCTACCCTGGGGGAGACCATCCCGAGGTGGCCTTCGCCGGTCGTTCCAACGTGGGCAAGTCCTCCCTGATCAACTGCCTGCTGGGCCGAAAGAAGCTGGTGCGCACGAGCCGCACCCCCGGCCGGACCCAGACCCTGAATTTTTTCCTCATCAACGAGAGCTTCTACTTCGTGGATCTTCCCGGCTACGGATACGCCAAGGTCCCCCAGAAGATCCGGGAACAGTGGGGTCCCATGATCGAGAGGTACCTCTCCACACGACGTCGGCTTTCCGGCGTGGTCCAGATCATGGACCTGAGGCATCCCCCCACCACCGACGATCTGCTTCTGTGGAATTGGCTGAGAGAGATGGGAATCCCGGCCGTCCCCGTGCTTACCAAGGCGGACAAGGTTTCCCGCGGCAACCGCTCGAGACACCTTCGAGACGCCTCCCAGCGCCTCGGGATCGAACCCCGGGAAGCCGTCGTCTTTTCAGCCGTCACCCGGGAGGGATGGCAGGCGCTCTGGGAACGGTTGATGCCCTGGATCGGTTATTCGTCGTAGACCATCTCCCCGATTTCCGGAACCCGCCGGAGCACCCGGTACGCACCTTCGCTCTTGAGGGAATAGCGCAGCCCCTCGAAGGTGAACTCGTCCTGGAAACCGTAGGGAAGGTGCAGGTCCTCCGATTCGGACATGGTTTCCATGAGGAAGGAAAGGATGCGGGCGTATTCCGTCAGGGCCTCCGCAATGTTTCGGGTGTCGATCCAGATCTCCTGGACGTTGAAGAGCTTGGTGAGCCCTTCCGTGTGCAGCCCCCCGGCATCGGGATCCCTCACGAGGGAGATGACCTGTTCGGGTTTCCGGCTGTTTTGGATCTTCAACAATTCGATCCTGGCGGTGTTTTCCGTTGCTTCCATGCGATTTCCTTTCTCGCAGGGTCGCGCCCCGGCGCGGTTGAGCCGGCTCGAAGACGTCCTCATCGAGCAATTCTTGTCGGCGTTCTTTGTCATCGCGGGATGAGCGGGGGCGGGCAAACCCCGCGCCCTCACCCCAGAGGTCAATCCGTCACTGTAGGGGCTGGTTTTATGCCCTCCCGACAGGACCGAATCAGCAAAGGACCTTCCACTTGGGCTCCTCTACGCAGAACGGCTCTTCCTGGGCGCGGGAGCCAGGCATTCATCGCGGAAACAGCAGTCCAACTGGTCGCAGTAATCCCGCGCCGTCCCGAAACAGTCGAAATTGCCCTCGGCCCTTTGGATCTCCCGAATCAGATCCACCTTTTTCTTCCCGAAAGAATTGATCCCCAAAGCCTTCGCCTTAACCCGTACTTCCTGCATCTTCATGGCATAACTCCTTGTCCCCGTGCCCATCTTCCGGCGTTCGGCGCACCCGGTCCACTGCGAGGCCCACGGCGGCCCTGCAGAGCCATGCCTCAATCCCCGAAGTCATAACGGAAAAAGACATCCACACCGCTTTGGTTCTCCCTGCCCCACTGGCTTTCAACGGAAATGTGACGGTTCAGACGGTATTCCGCCCGCAATTGGTCCTTTTCGTCCCCCGCCAGCCCCTTCTGGTAGGTCACGTAGAGCTCCGGAGTGAGGTATTTGCCGATTTCCACCACGTTTCCATCGGACGTGCCCTTCAATTCAAACACATCGGGCTTGAGAGGAACATCCCCGAGCAGGTCTCTTACCACGGCGGTGGTGCCAGAGCCCACAAACTGTACGCCCCGCCGCTGCAAGGCCCCGGCCTGGCGGGCGCTCAGCTCACCGGCCGGCCTACCGTACAAAAGATAGGACACGATATCCACCTGATCCATGGCGGGGGAGCTGGAAAAGCTGAGCACCGGCCGGCTCAACTGCCCCGTAAGGGATGCTGTGACGCTCACGTCCCGGACGTTTTTCTGGCAAGTCACGTTGAGAAGGGGATCGGGCTGCTCCAGGCCCCGGAAGACGAGCACTCCGCTCACCAGGTTCAACCGGACCCCTTGGAACACGTACTCTCCCTTGACCGCCTGAAGGGTGCCGTAGAGCTTCACCGGGCCCCGGCGCGCCTTCTTGATCTTGGCCGCCCCCTGGACCAGGGCTTCCAGTCCGTAGCCCTTCACCCACGATCCCTTCTCGGGCAGGTGAATTTCCACATCCAATGTGGTCCGCTGGAACAATCCCGGCCTTCGCCGCTCTTTTCGATCCCGGCCCAGCGGAACCACGGGGCCTTCCTCCTTGTCGCCCACCACATGGATATTGCGGGCCAGATCCAACTCCAGCTCCCCCAGATTCATTACGGCTTCCGTGAGCTGAACCCGTCCCTTGACGTCCGGCTGAAACTCCCCGCCTTCCTGGGAAAAGACCCCCACGGCATTCCCGCGTCCTTCGATGCCGAACAGCTCGGGAAAGCGGACGCCGGCGCCATCGGCATGGAGCTCATAGCCGAGCACCTTCCCCATGCGGTGGCGCAGCACGCCGCGTGCCGTCACGTCCCCATCCAGCAGGCGGAACCGGGCGTCCTCCACGACCAGTCGGTCGTCTTCCAGCCGCCAGCGCGCCCGTAAGCCCTGGAAGGGCTCCGCCCAGGATTTGAGCTGGAACGCGCCGTGCTCCACCCGGCCTTCTCCCTCCAGCCGAAGATCCCGCAAGGGCCCCGCCAGTCGGATCCTGCCCTGCAGGGTTCCTTTGAGGGTCTCCATGAAGGGCAGGTAGGCCGTCACGCTCTCCAGGGGAAAGCCCTCTGTTCGGAGCTCGATCACACCCTGGGCGTCTTCAGGAATCCGACACACCTTGGAGCGAAAATCCAGTTCCAGCGGCCAGCGGCCGTTGGCATCCACAACCCCCGCACCCGGGTCGGTTCGGACCTGGGCCGCAAAGCGCAAGAAACCTTCGCGGTAGTCGCCTTGCACCTGCAGGGAAGCCGAAGGATATCCGAGGTCTTCTCCCGGACGGATCTCTCCCGCAACCACTTCATAGGAAAGCACCGGACTCTCCCAGGATCCGTCCAAGACGAGGACGCCTCCCAGCACCCCCGTCCCGAAGGTTCGCCTCGCCAGCCGCTTCGACCATGCCCCCAGATCCAGCCCCTGAACCCTGAGGCGTAGATTCCGGGGGCCGCCCTTGGTGACCTCCCCCGACAGAAAAAGGGACTCACCCCCGTGGAGGATTTGCCATTCCTCCAGGTCGACACCGGAAGTCCCCACATGCCCTCGCCCTGCGAACTGGAACGACTCCAGCCCGATCCGCACCGAACCCCCTTCCACTCGAAACGCCTTGGGAAGGGCCCACACATTCTCCACGCGCCCCTGGAAACTGAGCCGATCCGATCCCAAGATTTCTTGCCCGGTGACCCGGAACTGAATCTCGTCGGATGCACCTTGGTGCAGCTCCACCTCCAGGGATTGCCCCCGGGTGTCGTTGAGAGCGAAGGAAGAAAGGTGAACAGTCACACGGCGCGGGCCGTCCCGCCCCAGGATCCGCCCCTTTCCGACGACCTTCAGGCCCTCCGCCCGCACGCCGAATCCCTGGACGTTGCGACCCCGGATCGTTCCCTCCCACACGGGATCGCCCCAGGATCCGGACAAGGACCCATCGAAATCCACGGTCCCCGAGATGGATTCTCCTCCCAGTGCCCGACCCAGCAGGGCCAGATCCAGGCCCTCTCCCGCAAGATGGAGATCCATCACGGGGCGCCACGGAACAACGTCATCGGACGCCGGTTTTCTTGGAGAAAGGAGAATACGGCCGGAAGATTCCACGCGACCCGGCCCCAGGATCACGTCCCCCCGGGCGATCTGAACGGCCTCCGGAGTCCATGTTCCGTCGATTTCCGTTCCCGCCAGGGAAACATCGGCCACCGAACCCTCTTGGATGCTCAGCCGCAGAGCCCCGGAGACCCCGCCCGTGGAGTGCCGCTCCACCCGGAGGTCGGCCTTTCCGGAAAGGCTCACCGGCACCTGTGGCTTCGGAGAGGCGTCGAGGTCCTGAAACGCCAGGGAGGTGTGGGCGGACAACGTCCCGTCACCTCTTGTCAACCGTGCATCTCCCCATACCCGGCCTCCCATCATCCGGACTTCGTAGGTTGCCTGGAGATCTTCCGGGCTGCCGAGAAGCCTCAGCCGCGCCCGGAACTGCCCTTCCCCGCAGGCGAGAGGAATTCGAGGAAGAATGGGGTTGGGGCACACCGCATCACAGGAGACCCGGATGTCCATCCGGCCCGACGGAAACCCCGGCCATCGGCCTTCGGCCCGTGCGGAAAGGGTATCCCCCGCCTGCACTTCCAGCGTTTCGACCGCAAGAGCTTCCGGCATCCAGGAAAGCCTTCCGGAAAGAGCCACCGGCCCGTAGGAAGGCGTATCAACGTTGCCCCGCCAGTCCTCCAGGCGAATGTCCAGGCCCGAAGTTCCATCTTCTCTTCGAACACCCTCCAGCCGGAGGGTTCCGGTCATCTCCTTGATATCCAGGATCTTGTGTCCGTCCTGGTGAGCCCGCACCCGGGCCTCGAGCACCTGGACGGAAGGCAGCGGCATCCGGTCCCACCGAAGCGTCGTCCCATCCGATGCCTCCTTTCCTTGGATCGGGGGGATAGGCAGAGCCCAGCGCCCGTCCGCCTTCCTTTGCACATCCAGGACCGGCCGCACCAGGATCAAGCGGCGGGCATGGAAATACGGGGGACTCAGGCTCAACCGATAATCCAACGCCACGGACTCGGCCTCCAGGAAGGGCTCCTGGCCCTGCGAAGCGGCGCTGACCTTCTGCAGGCGGATTCCCTGAAAGGGGTTCCAGGCCACTTTGCTCACATTCAGTTGGATCCCCAGCTCGTTTCGGGCCCAGTCCGCGCCGTAGCCGATGATTCTGTGCTGGACCCACGGCACATGCAGGGCCAGCACAAGGGCGATGGCGGCGGCCAGCCCCACGCCCGACACGGCAAGGACGACGCGTACGATCCACGCGCCCACCCGGGAGTCCTTGGTGCGTCTTGGCTTTTCGGCCCCCCCGTTGGGGGATTTCCGGATGTGTCTCATGGATTTCAGATGGGACCTCCTCTGTCGGGAGCCTTGCATGGTCCCCGGCTTTCGTACAATATGCGAATTATCCTGCACCCGATGCGTCAAGGCAACAAGTGATTGAACCCAGCATGCGGAGGCACTTCCCATGAAGGCGATGGTTCTGGAACGTTGCGCGCCCATCGAAACCGAACCCCTTCGCATCCGGTCCCTTCCCGACCCCGAGCCGGGCCCAGGGGAGATTCGGGTGCGCGTGAGGGCCTGCGGCGTGTGCCGGACGGATCTTCATGTGGTGGAGGGGGAGCTTCCCCCCTTGGACCATCCGATCATACCGGGACATCAGGTGGTGGGGGAAGTGGACGCCCTGGGCGCCGGCGTGCGGCTTTTCAAAGGTGGAGAGCGAGTGGGCGTCGCCTGGCTGCGCCATACCTGCGGACAATGCAGCCATTGCACGAGCGGCCGGGAGAACCTCTGCGAGCAGGCGCTTTTCACCGGCTACCACGCCCCGGGCGGCTATGCCACGCACGTGGTGGTGCGCGAGGATTTCGCCTATCCCGTTCCGGAAGCCCTCGGCGACGCGGAAGCCACGCCCCTGCTGTGCGCGGGAATCATCGGGTATCGGAGCCTCAAACGGTGCCTGTGCGGCCCCCAGCCCACCGGTTCATCGGCAGACCGGCCCAAGCTGGCCCTCTACGGCTTCGGCTCCTCCGCTCACATCGTGATCCAGATCGCCCGCCACTGGGGATACGACCTATACGCCGTGTCCCGGACTCCCCGCCACCAGCGCCTGGCCCTGGAGCTGGGAGCCCGTTGGGCCGGACCGACCGCGGAGGAGATGCCCGTAAAACCCGGCCACGCCATCATCTTCGCACCGGCCGGCCATCTTGTGCCAACGGCCCTGGAACACCTGGAAAAAGGCGGCACCTTGGCCCTGGCGGGGATCTACATGAGCCAGATTCCACCCTTGGACTACGAAAAACACCTCTTTTATGAAAAGAACATCCACAGCGTGACCGCCAACACCCGCCAAGACGCCCGGGAGCTCCTGGAGATCGCGGCCGCCGTACCCATTCGCCCTGAGGTTCACACCTACCCCCTGGAGCAGGCCAACCGGGTCCTGCGGGATCTCAAAGAAGATAAGATCCGGGGCACCGCCGTCCTGCTGTCCTGACGGACCCGCTCGTCCCGGGACCATCCTCGAAAGATCCTGCACACGGCCGTGGCAAAGGCGTAGAGCGTGCCGCCGTAGTAGGCGCCCCCCCACCCTCCGTCATCTCTTCACATTTCTTTACTGATATTTACATACTCTTAACTCATCGATTCCACAAAAAGATCCGTTTATTGCTTTAGGTATTTTGAGGTCGGTTTCAAATCATCCAAACACCTCAAAGAAAGGAGGATCAAAATGGTCAGTTCGGTGGAATTCGGTACGACATCGGCACTTTTCGGGCAAAGCACCCCACAAACACGGATCCTGGACAGGATCGACAGCGATGGAGATGGAACCATCACCAAGGAGGAATTCATAACCAATCGGCCGGAAGATATGGACGAGGAACAGGCTGAAGAAATGTGGAGCACGTTGGATACCGAGGGCACCGGCAGCCTGAGCGGGAGCGATTTCATCAGCCTCATGCAAAGCATGCGGCCGCCCCGTCCTCCGCAGGGCGGTGACGAATCTCAACGTTCGGCGGGACTTCAAAGCCTTCTCGAAAAGATCGACGAAGATGAGGACGGTACCATCACCGAAGCGGAATTTCTTGCGGCCCGGCCGGAAGACATGAGCGAGGAACAGGCTGAAGAAATGTGGAGCATGCTGGATACCGAAGGCGCCGGCAGCCTCTCACAGACTGAATTCTTGTCGGCCATGGAGACCTTGAAACCTCCGGCCGGGCAGGCTCCCATGGGCTCTTCGGTACCCCCGAGCGAGAATGGCGAGGAGTCGGAAGCGGACAGCGACGCCCTGACACAGGCGATTCTCAGCGCAATCCAACAATACACCAGCGGATTATCAAGCGAAGCCCTCTCCGGCAACCTGCTCGCCTCGTCCGGGCTGCTTTCCACCACCGCTTAACCACATCCCCAAGGCGGAAGCTTTTCCTGCTTCCGCCCCTTTACACCCAGCTCCCGTAGCCCATCCGGGCGAACACCCATGCCGAGTATCAGGACGCGAACAGACCCGTCCTCCTCCGGGGCTCGGGCCGGATTTCTTTGCGGCGGGAAAAAGATTCCCTTCCTTGGGAAAAATCTGCCGAGCCCTGCAAAGCCGGGAAATCCTAGAAGGCGTGGCCGATGCTGAAATGGATCTGGTAGCGATTGAAAGGGGCGTCGTCCGGCGGATTGAGCTGGTAGCCCACGTCCACGCGCACGGGTCCCACCGGCGTCTTGTAGCGCAGTCCCACACCCGTGGTGAACCGGAGCTGGTCCCAGACAAGTTCATATCCCCGGGGATAGACGTTCCCCGCATCCAGGAAGAGCACCCCTTCCCAGGAATCCTTCAGGGGGAAGCGCCAGTCCAGGTTCCCCTCCAGTACGGTGAGTCCTCCCAGGGGATTGCCCGCATCGTCCAAAGGGCCCAGTTTCTGGTAGGGATACCCCCTCACGGAATTGCTTCCACCGGTGAAATAGCGCTTGAAAATAGGCACATAGCTCGTATCTTCCAATTCCTTGATGCTCCCCCACCGCGCCCTCAGGGCCAGGACCCCCAGCGGGTCAAGGGGCAGATAGGCCCTTCCTTCCAGGCTCAGTTTGACGAAGCTCACGTCCGAGCCCAGCAGCCCGCTTCCCCACTCCAACCGCTGAAACACCTGCCAGCCCTTGTGGGGATCCAGCAGGTCATCCACCCGCTGGTAGCTGGTTCCGGCCACGAGAGAGGAAACGAAATAGTTTTCCCCTTCCTTTTCGGCGCCGAGCGTTTGATCCGGTTGCAGGTCCAGGCTGAGGAGTTGGTTGGCTTCCAGGTTGTGACCGAGATAGAAGAGCAGGCGGTCCGATTCCCGAATGTTCCATTGGTTGCGGATGTAGTACTGCTCGTTTTCAAAACTTTCCTGGATTTCCCGGGAATAGCCGCCGGAAGAGGTGAGGAAGGCACTGGGCCAAGGAAAGTGCGGCTGAAGCAGGCGACCTTCCACGTATCGGGCCAGGGAGCTGGCTTTGGCGCTCACCTGCAAATTGCGGCCGCCGCCCAGGAAGTTCCGATACTCCCAGCCGAGCATTCCCCGCAGCTTGTCTTCCGTGCCGTAACCCGCTCCGAATCGTACGCTCTGGCTCTTGGCTTCCTTGACCACGATGTGGATGGGCAGCCGGGGACCGGTATCGCCTCCCTCCACCACCTGGACGTCCACGAAAGAAAAGAGGCGTGTGTCCATGAGGCGTTTTTGGGAGGCGGTGACGGCGGAGGTCCGAAAGCGTTCGCCTTCCCGGAAAGTCAGCTCCCGCCGGATGACGTCCGCGCTCACCTTGCGGTTCCCCTCGATCGTAACGGGGCCGAAATAACAGGGCGGGCCCATCTGGACGTCCACTCGGATGACGGCCTTCCGCGCCTGCTTATCGAGGCTGCCGCCGGTCTCCACCTGCGCTCGCGCGTAACCCCATTCGGCCAGGAAGCGGCGCACGGTCCTTTCGATGTTTTCGAAACCCGGGCTGGTGAAGCGCCCCCCCTCCTTCAGGGGCAGAGTGGACAAGAGTTCCTTGTGCCAGGGACCGCTTTCTTTCCCGTCCACGTAAAGCCGGACCGACTCCACGATGACCGGATCTCCCTCATCCACCTGAATTTCCAGGATGTGGTTCGACCCCGCCAGGGGAAGGAGGCGATACCCGAGGACCTTGGCATCGTAGTAGCCTTCGCTTCGATACAGCCTTTCGATACGCTCCAGGTCCTTTTCCAGCACCTGCTCGTCCAGGGGCTCCCCGCCGAACCAGCGGAAACGTCGAACCCGCGTCTCCATGACCTTCTTCAACCGGTCCGGTGACAGCCCTTGGACACCCACGAAACGGAGGAAGCGCACGTAACGGACATCCGAGGAAGGGGATGGACGGGAGGCTGCTCCCGCGGGAGCCCCTCCCATGGCGATGGCGAAAAGGAGGATAAGGAAAAGGCGTTTCCCCAACCGGGCGGGCATCCACGCGCAACCCTTGGAGGTTTGAATCGGACGCCCGCTCACCGAAGCCTTTCAAGCCACTTCTTGGCAATCTCGGCCTGTGGGGTCTGGGGGTGCTGCTCGACCACACGTTCATAGAGGATCCTGGCAGCGGTCGTATCCCCCAGCTTCTCGAAGGCGGCTCCCTGCTTGAGAATCGCATAAGCCACCTTGTTGCCCTTGGGATATCGGTCGAGCACGTCCTGGTAGGCGGCAATGGCTTCCTGATACCGGCCTTGCATGAAGTGGCATTCCCCGATCCAGAATAGGGCGTTATCCGCCAGTTCCGACTGGGGATACCGGTCCACGAATTGGCGGAATCCCTCCAGGGCCTGGGGGTAGTCGCCCTTCTGGAAGGATTCCAGGGATCGGCTGTACAGCGCCTTTTCGGGGTCCTGGGGAGGCGTGACCGGCTGAACGCTCACACTGCTTCCCGTCGTCTCCGGTTCACTGGAAACCGGAGGGGCTGCAGGGACAGGTGCCGGAGGAGAAGCCGCCACAAGGCGCTGCTGCTCTTCGAGGCGCCCCTTCAGCCCGGCCACTTCCATCTGGAGGGCATCCAAGCGCGCGTTCATGTCCGCCAGGCTTCTACGGCCGCCCCCCTCTCCTTCGCCCGTACCGAAAACGGCGGATTCCATGCGCTGGACACGGGCGTCCAGGTCCTGCACCTGCTGCTGAAGCGAATAGACGCTCTGCTGGAGCACCGATGTTTGCTGGGTGGTCACACACCCCTGAAGCACCATGGCCGTCATGGCCGCGACAGCGGCTGTGCCGAGAGCCCTCATTCCGCCAGGCATTGTCTCCCCCCGTCGATGTTGGTGGCCGGACTAGAAATGAAGCACGAAATGGGCCCTGCGGTTCTTGGCCCAGGAAGCTTCATCGTGGCCTGTGGCCACCGGACGCTCTTCCCCGTAACTGATCATGCTCAGTCGCGACGGGTCGATTCCCGAGTCCACCAGGTACTGCCAGGCGCTATTGGCCCGCCGCTCCCCGAGGGCCAGGTTGTATTCGCTGGTCCCCCGTTCGTCGCAATGGCCCTCGATGGTCACCTGAACCTTGGGATAACGGCGCAGGAATTCCACCTTTCGATCCAGGACCATGCGCGCTTCTTCCAGGAGAACATAGGAATCAAACTCAAAGTAGACATCCTCGTTTTCGAACTTCTCCATGGCCTGCAGAAACTCGAGGCGTTCCGGTTCCGTCTGCAGTCCCAGCCGCTGCCAGGTGGCCTCGTCGATCCGGCCCGTGGCGCCGGATCCCGGCACCGCGGTCTGCATCTGGGGCGCGGAGGTCATCCCGCCCTGCATGGGGACCGCCTTCTTGGTGCAGGCGGAAAAGGATAGAACCAACAACCCCAATGCCGCTACGGCCAGAAGACGCTTCAGCATGTCGTGCATGGTTTCCTCCATCTTCGAGGTTTGGGATCCCATGAGCCTGTCCGAGAATGGTTTACAGGCTCAAGAGGCCGGGAATTTCCAATCACTTCGTAGCCGCGGGGCTTCAGGCCCGCGGAAACGGGACCACCCCAACCCAATGAACTGACAGGCAATACCCGATGGGCCATCCGACATCCGGGGATTCCTCCGCAGCCCTAAAGGGCTGCGCTACGAAAAAAGAGATCATCCGCGGCGTTTCCGGACAGCCTCCTAACGCGGTAGTCGAGGCGACCAGTCCGGAAGGCTCTGCTCTCCGGGAAGGCGGGTCAACCTCTTCACTCCTTCGCCGTTGAGGAGCATGACCCAGACGGCCGCCTGCCCCCCTTGACGCGTGGAAGTGAAGGCGATCATCCGCCCGTCCGGCGACCAGGAGGGCGCCTCGTTATCTCCCTCATCGTGGGTCAGCTGCCTGATCTCCGACCCGTCAGGCCGAATGATATAGATATTGTTAAGCCCTTTGTCCATGCCGCTGTAGGCGATCCAGTCGCCCTTGGGAGACCAGCTGGGGGCCGTGTTGTACTTCCCGTGGTAGGTCAATCGCTCCTTTCTTCCTGTGGCGAGATCCAGGACGTAGATCTGGGGATTGCCCGTTTCTCCCGAAACATAGGCGAGCCTCTTGCCGTCCGGGGACCAGGACGGAGACACATCGATGGCCCAGCTGGAGGCCAGCTTTCGCACCACCTGTCCGTTGAGGTCCACCAGGTAGATATCGGGGTTGCCGTCCTTGGAGAGCGTGACCGCCAATCCGTCGCCTCCGGGCCTCCAGGCCGGGGAGATGTTGAGACCCGGGTACCCACACAGGTTCCGGCGTTGCCCCGTAAAAAGGTCCACCACGTAGAGCTTCGGGGCGCCTTCGAAGTAGCTCACATAGGCCAGATGTCTTCCGTCGGGGCTCCAAGCAGGCGAGAGCGCCGTGCTCCCGTCCCGGGTGACCTGTTTGAGGTTTTCCCCGTCGATATCCATGAGGAAGATCTCCTTGACCCCGTCCCTGGCCTGCACGAAGGCGATCTGCGTATCGAAGATCCCGGGCTCTCCGGTCAGGGCCGCAAGGATCTCATTGGCGAACCGATGGGCCATGACCCGGGCGTCTTCCACGCGCCCTTCGTAGATCTTGCCGACTACCAGGCGCTGAGCCACCACGTCGTAGAGGCGGACCTCCGCGCGCAGTCGAGAGCCCTCCCGGCTGCACTTACCCCGAACCAGGAATTCGGCTCCCACTTGGCGCCATCGATCGAAACGAATTTCCGCCGCCGTCAGCCCCTCGTCCTGCCCGGAGCCGAGGAACCCCCTGGGATCCAGGACTCGGAACAACCCGGAAAGATCCAGGTCGTTGGACACCACGGAGGCCAGCAGGCGGCCGAGACCCTCCCCTGCGGGGCCTTCCTCGCGCAGATCGGTGACCGCAATGGGAAGCTGGACGAAATGGGGCTGGGTGATGTCGATATAGACTCTTTGGGCCGCCATGGCCTCTCGGGCCGACGCCGCGGCCACAAGCAGGGCGATCGCGAAAAGGAGCGACCTGACAACGGATCTTTCACTCTGGAAGGGCATCATCATGAAGAAAGGGTGTCCTCCTTGCAATCTCAAGCCAGGTCCTCCGGGCGGAACCGAATGCCGATCTCGTCCCGGGGCGGGCTGTAAATGTCCGGGAACTTGGGCAGAGGATTGGCCTTTTGGATGGCGCGAAGCACGGAATCGTCGAACAGGACGTTTCCCGATTTCTTCTCGAACCGAACACTCTCGATGGTGCCGTCGCGCCGGACCACGATCACCACCACCGCTTCCAACCGCTGCGATCCCAGAAGGGACTTGGGCAGGGCCCACTGGCTCCGAATGGCACTCCAGACCTCCGTATAGTAGAGACGGCGGGCGAGCCCGATGTCTTCATCCTCCGATACCTCGCGGGCCGGGCCGGACGTGGGCGGTCCGGGCGCTTCGCGGGTTGCCTCCCTGGTGCCGGCCCCGGCAGTGTGGCGAGGGACCTCACGGGGAAGAAGCTTTTCCACCGTCTCCTCGATGGAAGGCTTCTCTACGGGCGCCACCTGCGGCGTCAGAGGCACATCCAGCTTGTGCACTTCCGCTTCCTTGGGCTGGAAGACTTCCCCCAGCCTCTTGACGGGGACCACGGGCGGGGGCCGGAATCCTTTGGATGGGGCCTTTTGGGACGGGGCAACGGAATTTTTCCCTCGGCTTGCAGGCTGGGAAGGGGCCGGGGACTGGAGACCTATATCCGCCGGGGAAACAAGTTTGACCGTGTAAAAGGGGATCTCGTAGGTCTTCCGTGGAAGCACCTGGGGCAGGAAGAAGACGGCGAAGGCCAGGAACACATGAACCAGGAAGGAGATCCCCAGGCCCAAGATGACCTCCTCCTTGGGAAGACGCAGCCTCGAAAATGCAGCGGAAGCTTCCGTCATCATCGCCCTCAACCGCCCCGACTTTCCGTTGAAGCCCCCACCGGTTCCGTCACCAGCCCGATCTGATCGATTCCCGACTGCCGAATGATGCTCATCACGTGCATGACGTAACCGTAAGGGATGGACTCATCGGATCTCAAAAAAACCCCCTGGGTTCCGCCCGTGTTGCGATAGATGGCCGCCAGTTTGGGGCCCAGGACGTCCAGTTCCACCGGATACTCGTTGATATACACCTTTCTTTGAGCGTCGATGGAAACCACCAGCCGCTCCTGCTCCGACGGGATCGCCGGGGCCTCCACCTCCGGAAGGTTCACGTCGATGCCCTGCATCATCATGGGCGCGGTCACCATGAAGATGATCAGGAGCACCAGCATGACATCCACGAAGGGCGTCACGTTGATCTCAGACAGGAGTCTTCGGTCGGATTCGGGGATCTTCATGGCATCATCCACTGGTGATTCCCGTCCGGACTGCGGGCGACGCCTCCGCCGCCACCCGCACGCCGTGGGAAGATCGGCGCATCCACTCGCGCTTCATGAGGCTGTAGAAATCCGAGGCAAAGTATCTCATCTGGCCGTCGATGCTCTGAACCTTGCTGATGAAGTGGTTGTAGAAGATAACCGCCGGAATGGCCGCGGCCAGCCCCACGGCGGTGGCCACGAGGGCCTCGGAGATGCCCGGCGCCACGACGGCCAGGTTGGCCGCCCCCTTCAGACCGATTTCCTGAAAGGAGGTCATGATGCCCCAGACGGTGCCGAAAAGGCCGATGAAAGGCGCCGTATTGCCGGTGGTGGCCAGCAGGGGCAGGAAACGTTCCAGGCGGCGCCTTTCCAGGAGCATGGCCCCCTCCATGGTCCTTTCCACGGTCTCCAGGGCGTCTTCCACCCCGTTCAGTGCCCCCTCTGTCGGGTTGCCCGCCTCCAGAGTCTTGCTCAAACGACCCCACTCCACATAACCGGTCCGAAACACCTGGGCCAGGTAGCTCTCGTCCAGAAGCTGGCTTTCACGGTAGAGCTGGGCGAAGTTTTTCTTTTGGCGGTACAGCTCGTAGAACTCCTCCGACTGTTTCTCGGCTCTCCGAAACAGACGCCACTTCACCAGCGCAATGCCCCAGCACGCCAGGGACATGACCAGCAGGAGGAGCAAGACCAGCTTCACCATGGGGCCAGCGTGGCGGATCATGTCGCTCACTCCGTTGCCGGCCCGCTGGTAGGGGGATGCCAGGGCCACCGTTGCCAGGAAGGTTGGAAGAAGGGAAAGGCTCATTCTCTTTACGCTCGCTTTCCTTGCCCGCCGATCAAAGGCCCATGGCCGCAACGAGGGCGGGCAGGGCCCGACCGGCGGGTTGATCGATGTGGATATCCGTCACCGTGCGGGTCAATTCCGATTCCTGAGGGTTGATCTCGATGATGCAGGCACCGCGTCCCTTGGCGATGATCGGCAGATGGGATGCCGGAGCCACCGTGGCCGACGTTCCCACCACCAACAGCACATCGCACCGCTCGGCCATTCGAAAGGCCTCATTTTGGGCTTCGAAGGGAATGCCTTCGCCGAAGAAAACGAAGTTGGGGCGGATGGGGCCCCCGCACGGACAAAGCGGCGGCAACTCCCCGAGATCCAGCTCTTCGCGGGGGAAATGCCTGTGGCAAGAATCGCACCGGGCGCTGCGCCCGTGCCCGTGGAACTCCACCACGTTCCTGCTCCCCGCCCGCTGGTGCAGGCTGTCCACGTTCTGGGTGACGATGCCCTTGAGGATTCCCCTTTGCTCCAGTTGGGCCAGCGCGTAATGGGCCGGATTGGGCTGGGCGCCCTGGAGCAACCGATCCATGTCCAGCAGCATCCGCCATACCTTTCCGGGATTTCGCCGAAAGGAGCGGATGTCTCCGTACTCCAGAGGGTCGTACCTGGACCACAAGCCTCCCGGACTTCGAAAATCGGGAATCCCGCTTTCCACGGAGATGCCCGCCCCGGTGAGGGCCACGGCCCGGGCGCTCTTCCCAAGCCGCTCGGCAGCCTGACGGATGGCTTGCTCCATGCGGTTAAGCTCCCGTTATCTGATCCATTTCCACACCCACGGGGCATCGTAGTGGCGCCCCGGCGCCCTTGTCAAGGACGGAAGGACGGCAGCGGCCGCCACCGTCAGTCGCGGTGGACAATGAGCTTTTGACCCAGCCGGATGGTGGAGCCCTTGAGGCCGTTCCATTTCCGCAACTCGGATACGCTCACCCCGTAGCGCTTGGCGATCCTCGTCAGGGTGTCGCCTTTCTCGACCACATGGAACACCGCCTTGGGTTTGAAGGCCTCCAGGAAGGAGGCCAGGTTCTGCCGGAATCGGGCTCCGTGCCCCTGAGGCAGCCGGAAGCGGTATTGTCCCTTGGGAATTTCCCGGGAGATGAAGGAGGGATTGAGGCGCTTGAACTCGCGATAGGTAATGCCCGCCTTCTCCGCCAGGGCCTGGATGGGTACGGGATAGGGGACCGTCGCTTCCACGTAGTCGAAGGCTTCCTCCGGATAGCCCGCTCCTTTGGGCAGCACGTAGCCGTACTTTTCCGGGCTGGACAGGATGGCCTTGATGGCGAGAATCCGGAAGATATAGCGTTCGGTTTCCGCGGGCAGCTTCAACTGATAGTAGTCGCGCACCTTCTGGCGCTCCATCTCTTCCTGGACGCGTCGCTCCCCGCAGTTGTAGGCGGCGATGGCCAGGGTCCAGTTCTGGAACTGTTCGTAGAGGTCTTTGAGGTAGCGCAGGGCGCTGTCCGTGGCCAGTTCAAAGTCGTACCGCTCGTCCACCGAGCCTTGCGTTGCCAGGCCGTAGCGCTGTCCCGTTCCCGGAATGAACTGCCACAGCCCGGCGGCCCCCATGGGCGAATAGGCTCCATGCTGCAGGTCGCTCTCCGCCACGGCCACATACTTCAGGTCCAGCGGCAGGTTCCGGCGCTTCAGTTCCTCCTCGAACCGGGGGAAGAACCTTTCCGCCCTCTTGAGCCACAAGTAAACTTGGGCATGGGCATAAACGAGGATGGTGAACTCGCGGTCGAACCGTTCCCACACGTCCTGCACGTGGAGGGGGACGGGCTCCCCGCACAAATCCAAGTGGTTCGGCGGCTCCACATACGGCACCACCTGGACGGGCGCGGCCGCTTCCTGCTGAGCATTGACGGGAACGGATAGATAAGCGGAAAGGAAACAGAACAACGACAGGGCCCAGAGCCATCGCCTTCGACCCGTGGTCATGGTTCAACTCCTACACCCACAAGCGGTTCGCATTCCGGACGGCCGCCATGCCGGGGCGGGCCTCCGGCTGGAAAATCTCTACCGCGGAACAGGACATTGAGCCCTTGGTGCGGCCGCATCGCAGGAGCCAATGATCCTTCGCCCCTACACTTCCCCGCCTTCGAAGGGCCCATCGCATCGTTGGCTGTCACGGGCTCCCGTGACAGGGGTCAGTATGCCACAAGGACAACCAGGAGTCACGACAACACTGGAAGAGGGAGTCGAAAGGAAACCCGGCGAGCTGAGGTGGGAAGGTCCCCGCGTCTTCGGGAGGTGGGAAAGAAGACGCGGGGATGCCCGGGGCGGGTTCCGGCCCCGCCCCGCATGGGACCGCCCCTCGTACAAGGCCCATGAGGGACCTCCCAACCTGTTTGATAACGCAAGGGATGACCTTGTTTTTCGTAGCGCAGCCCTTTAGGGCTGCGGACGAATCCCCGAACGTCGGACAGGCTCCTAAGAACAGATCTCCAGCTCGGAGAAGAAAAACGCGATTTCCTTCTGGGCCGTTTCGGGAGCGTCCGAACCGTGGACGGTGTTTTTTTCCACATCCAGAGCGAAGTCCTTGCGAATGGTTCCGGGCGCGGCATCCGCCGGATTGGTGGCGCCCATGAGCTCCCGGTTCCTTTGGATGACATTCTCCCCTTCCAGCACCATCACCACGATGGGCCCCGAGGACATGTAGGTGGTGAGGCTGTCGAAGAAAGGTCTTTCCTTGTGCACCGCATAGAAGGCTTCTGCTTCTTTTTTGGTCAGATGGCGCATCTTCATGGCCGCGATGCGGATGCCCGCCTTCTCAAACCGCTGAACCACTTCCCCTATGAGACCACGCTCCACTCCATCGGGCTTGATGATCGACAGGGTTCGTTCCATGCCTTTCCTCCTAAAAAGCGATTGGTATTTTTGAGTCCGGTACCTGATGCGGTCTGGAGGGCGAAAAGTCAAGCCTCAACTTCCAGACGGCCCCCTCTGCCGCCCACAAAAAACGGGGGGCTTTCCGCCCCCCGATGCCTTCCATCCCTGGAAAAACCGCGAGATTCCCAAGCCCTCACGGCTTGTGGCATTGGCCGCACATCACGGGCAGCTGCATGCCCTCCCGGCTGTTCAGCCGCTCATGGCACGATTTGCACTGCAAGTGAAAGGCCCTTTTGAGAGGCATGGGGCCGTCCTGTGCGTCCGCCGCATGGCAGGTGGAGCACTTTTGGCCGTCTCCTCCCAGGTTGGCCCCGTAGCGATCGTAGTCATGATGGCACCGCGTGCAGTCGATGATCTCCGCGTGCCGCTCATGGGGGAATGTCACAGGCGGCCTTTCCAAGGGAGCGAGGGCTTCATCCTCGAGAACCATGACCTCGTCTTGGGCCCGGACGGCGGGACCCGCCGAAAGCGCCACAGCGAAGAGAGTCGCAAGGAACAGGACGGCGAATTTCATAGAACCTCCATTCAACGGAATCGTTTTCCACCTCACAGGGAAGCATTAGCGGAGGGCCCCGGTGGGGATCAGCTGCGCTCGTCCCCTGGCGCGGTCCGCCCACCGTTTTCCAGCGCAAGCCGCTGCTTGGGTGAGGTCACGATGGACACCTGGCAACTTGCCCGAAGCGATACCTGCTGGGCGTTCTCCCCCAGATGCGGTTTTTCCAGGTCCAGTGCCTGTTGCGGATCCTTGATGGTGTAGGGCCCCATGACGATCAGATCCACTTTCTCCCTTCGGGCAAATCGCAGAATCTCCACCCAGGGGATGCCGGCCCGCACCTCCACTCGAAGGTTCTTGGGCTCTTCCTCCTCCACCCGGATGGAATAGTACTCCCGCAACTTGGCCTTGAGCTTCTCGAAGACCTCGGGCCCCGCCCACGTTTCCCCATCCTCGGTGATGACGTGCCCCGAATATCGATGCCGGGACTCCAGGACATGCAAGATGATGAGCTCGGCCCCCGACCTCTCCGCAAGATCCAGGGCGGCGGCAAAGGCGTAATCGGAGCTGGCATAGAGATCCGCGCAAAAGAGTATCTTTTTATACATGTGGCCTCCTCCCTTCTCCGTTAAACGCCGCCCCGGTACCGGCCCGGTCCCCGGGCGCTACTCCTCCGGGGCCTCTTCCTCGTCGGGCTTGAACTTGTCCGGGATGATCATCATCTCGCAGATCAGTTCCTTCAAAGACACCACGCGAACACCCAGTTCGTATTCCTTGTTCAGATCGCTCAGTTGGTCAAAGCAGTTGTGGCAGGGAGCGATCACCACCTTGGCGCCGGTGGCCCGGATCTGCTCCGCCTTGACGCGCCCGCTCGCCATGCGCTTGGGCTTGTATTCGGGTCCCATGGGAATGAAGCCGCCTCCGCCCCCGCAGCAGTGATTGTACTCCCTGTTGGGGGACATATCCCGAAAGTCTTCGGCCAGGAACTGAACCAGCTTTCGGCCTTCTTCCCACAGGCCGCCGTTTCGGGACACGTTGCACGGGTCCTGGTAGGTGACCGGCTCTTTGAGCCGCTTGGCCGGATCGATCTGGATGCGGCCGTCCCGCAGGTACTCATAGAAGAGTTGCACCGAATGCACGATGGGAACCGGCGGCTTGCCGTCGGGATAACCCGCCAGGTAGGGCCCCTCGAAAAGGGCGGAACGGAAGGCATGGCCGCATTCGGTGATGAGGATGTACTGCACACCCAGTTCCACAGCTTTCTCGTACATGTTGCGCACCACCTGCCCGGCCAGGGCCTTGTCGCCGGCAAACATGGGCAGATTGGTGCAGTCCCAGCCCGTGCTGGGCATGGTCCAGTCCTCCCCGGCCACCGTGAAGATCTGGGCCGCTTGGGCCAGGTCCTGGGGATAGAACATGGGCTCCCGGGGATTGACCGTGTACATGTACTTGGCGCCCTTCTTGTCGATGGGAATGGTGACTCCCTTGACCTCGTCCTGGGTCTCCTCGGCCATCCACTCGCAGGTGTCGATGAAATCTTCTGAGCTCATGCCCATCTGATTGCCCGTCTCCCGGTAGTTCACCACCGCCCGGGCCAGACCTTCGGGTGTGATCCCTTGGGAATAGAGGATGGTTCGGGTCACGGCGATCATGGTGGCAATGTCGATCCCGAAGGGGCAATAGAGGGAGCAGCGCTTGCACGTGGTGCATTCGCCCCAGACGATGTCGGCGCAGCGCTTCAGGAAGTCCCAATCCACCCGCCCTTTTCTCTTGTAGAGCTCGCCCAAGGTGTTCTTGAACTTGTAGGCGGGGCTCAGCTTCGGGTCTTTGTCGTGGGCCAGGTAAAAGAAACAGCTCTCCGCACACAAGCCGCAGCGGGCACAAATGCTGAGCCAGGTGCGAATGCGGGCCCCATCGTTGGCGTCCAACAATTGGCGAATCTTCTTCACATCAACCTGAGGCGTCTCGGCACTGTCGTGCACTTGTCGTTCCGCACTCGCTGCCATCTATCCGTCTCCATTTGAACGTTGAAATATTCGGATGCGTCGAACCTTACCAGGTGCGGGCGCCGCGCCGGGCTCCCATTTCGAAGCCGATAAAGGCCCTGGTAAAGAAGAAGAGGACCATGTGTCCCAGCTTGGTGAAGGGAATGCAGATGAGGAGGATTTCGCTCGTGAGAACGTGGAGAATCAACATGAGATCATAGGGTCCCCAGTGGTGATAGGCGCAAAAGCCGGTGAGAAAGGGAAGGGCCGTGCCCACCAGCACCGTGTAGTCCCAAGGCGTGGTGAGGATCCGCACTTCCGGGCGCACCAGGCGGCGCACCAGAAGAAACAAGGCACACGCCAGGACCATGACGGTTAGGGCATCCGCCCAGGCGTCGGGCATGGACCAGAGGCTCACACCGAACGCCTCGTCCCACAACAGATTGTGCGCGGCCAGGAAGAGGGGCACCGCCAGGATCCCCACGTGAAAAAGAAAGAAGACGAGACTGAAGACCGGCTGGCGGCGCATGGAAACGCTTCCCCACGGCACCAGCCAATGCACGATGGACTTGATCGCCCAGTTCCAATCCATGTGGTTGTAGAAGACCCGGTCCCGTTCCTTGCTGAGCCCGTAGAGGAATGCGATCCGGACCGCCAGGCCCCCCAAAAAGATCACGAACGTCGCCCATAAAGCCGGGCCGGTCAGAAACTGATAGAGCCCACTCATGCCGTATCCTCTTCTGCTCGGGGAAGGTGAGCCGCACGATGCACACGTTCCGCGCGGCGCAAAATCGCTCGTGAATCTATAGCCTTCTGAGCCGATCGTCAAGAGTCGCACAAGGAATTGTGCATTTCTCCAGGGCCTGATTTCATGCCGGTTGACAGTTCTCCACCCCCGGGATATGGGTTGAAAACAGTCCGAAAAATGAAAGCCGTTCAGTCTGAGAAAAGGAGCCCACGTGACACCCAACACGGATCCCCTGGAGGAAGTGCGCGGCTTCATGAAAAGCCGCATTCTGCTCACCGCGGCGGAACTGGACGTCTTCACGGCCATCGACGAGGAGCCCTTATCGGCCGAGCGTCTGGCCAACAGGAAGGGGGTGGATGTGCGCGCCCTCACCCGCATCTTGGACTGCCTCGTCACCTTCGGCCATCTCACCAAGAAGGACGGAATCTACTCCCTCACGGACCGGGGAAGGCTCTTTTCGGCAAAGCACCCACGGACCGTTCTGCCCATGGTGCTCCACATGAACCACGTGTGGAACAACTGGCATCACCTCACGAGAACCGTCAAGGAAGGCATCAACAACCAGCGGGAGCCCGCAACGGATTCGGGCCCGGAATCGTTGAAAGCCTTCATCGGGGCCATGCATGTGGTCGGGCGGACCCTGGCCCAGGAAATCGCCCGCTCCTTGGATCTCCGCGCCTACCGGACCATCCTGGATATCGGAGGCGGGTCCGGGACCTACACCGTCGCTTTCCTGGAAACCAATCCTTCCCTGCGGGCGGTACTCTTCGACCTTCCGGACGTCATCCCCATGGCGAAGGAAAGGCTGGAACAGGCCGGGATGCTGGACCGCGTGACCCTGGTTTCGGGCGATTTCTACCGGGACGAGCTCCCGCCCGGATGCGATCTGGCCCTTCTGTCGGCCATCATCCACCAGAACAGCCGGGAGGAGAACCGCCGGCTTTTCAAGAAGATCAAAAGGGCGTTGGTGCCCGGGGGCAGTCTGCTCATTCGGGATCACATCATGGACCCCGAGAGGACCTGGCCGCCCGCGGGCGCTCTTTTTGCCATCAACATGCTGGCCAACACCTCCGGGGGCGACACCTACACCTACCGGGAGGTGGCGGAGGATCTGGAATCGGCGGGTTTTCACTCCATCCAATGGATCCGCAAGGGAGAGCGCATGGATTCCCTCGTACTGGCCCGAACGTAGGGCCGCCTTTATGCCTTGACAGCACGCCGGCCCGCTGGCATAAGGGGTGCCGAGGTATGTCAGGCATCCAAAGCCACCCAGCCTCCAGGGCGGGGTGGCTTCTTTTTTTGGGGGGAACTCCATGAAGCTGGTCCTCATCGACAACTACGATTCCTTTACCTTCAACCTCTACCAACTCTTCCTGGAATTCGAACTCGACGTCCGGGTTCATCGCCATGACGCCGTGAGCATCCGGGACATCGCCCGCATGCGCCCGGACTGGATCTGCATTTCTCCGGGCCCCAAGGATCCGCGCCACGCCGGAATCAGCACCCGGGTGGTGAAAACGTTTCAGGAAAGTACGCCCATCCTGGGGGTGTGCCTGGGCATGCAGGTGATCAACGAGGCCTACGGAGGCCGCACCAGCCGCGCTCCGCACCCCCTGCACGGAAAGCGGTGCCGGGTTTACCATCGGAACGATCCCATGTTCGCCGGCATTCCCTCCCCCTTTCGGGTCGCCCGCTACCA
The DNA here is from genome assembly GCA_014359885.1 of Desulfacinum sp. Classification (GTDB taxonomy): domain Bacteria; phylum Desulfobacterota; class Syntrophobacteria; order Syntrophobacterales; family DSM-9756; genus Desulfacinum. The sequence continues at coordinate 7,256 of JACIYN010000028.1, read as the reverse complement.
CTCCCTCCAGTGCACAAAGGTCCCTTCCGCCCTGGTGCCGACGGCTTGGGCGGAAGACGGGGTCCTCATGGCTCTTAGGCATGAACGTCTGCCCGTTTGGGGCGTGCAATTCCACCCGGAATCCTTCCTGTCGGAATTCGGTCTGGAAATCATCGCCAATTTTTTGGCCACCCATGGGGGCTTCCGCGTGGATACGGCCCTTCTTTCATCGGAAGGGCCCCGCTTTCCCCGCTGGCTGGGACCGGCAGTGCGCACAACGGCGCTCCCGGAGGCTCGTCCATGAACGACCTCGAACGTTTGCTGAGCCCGGCGGTCCACCTCGCCACCGTGGTGGTGTCGGAAGAAGAGACGGACAGATCCTTTTTGGACCGGGCGGAAGTCATCGGCCGACAGGTGCACAGCGCCGTTCTCATGAGCGGGGGCGACCTGGACTGCAGCCGCTACTGCCTGGCCTGCTGGAATCCCCTGGCGGTTTTGACGGCCAAGGGAAAGCAGGTGCAACTGGACACCATCTCGGGATCCCTCACCTTCCAGGCCAATCCCTTGGATGCCCTGGATGATTTGCTGAACCTCACGGCCTCGCCCATCCCCCTGCTCCAGGAACCCTTTTCCGGCGGCGCGGTGGGCTACTTGGCCTACGAACTCAAGAACACCTTGGAAAGACTGCCCCAAACCACGGAAGACGATCTGGGACTGCCGGACATGTACCTTTTCGTTCCGGGAGACATCCTCGTCTATGACCGGTGGAAGGCCCGGACAGTCCACGTGCGGCTCGCCCTTGAAACACAGGCCGGCAGGACCAATCCAGGATGGAAGGATCCGGTCGCTGGGCCTCCGGCACCCGCCTCAGCCCCTGAGACGGAAGGAGATCACCTGGCCCAGAGCGACTTCAGCCATGACGAATACCTGCACGCCGTGGCGAGGATCCGACGCTACATCCGCCAGGGCGACGTCTATCAGGTGAACCTGTCCCAGCGCTTTTCCGCCCCCTTTTCAGGGGACCCCTGGGTCTTTTGGGGCGCTCTCTTCGAGAGAAATCCGGCCCCCTTCTTCGCCCACATCCATGCCCCCGGCCACAGGGTACTCAGCACGTCCATGGAACGCTTTCTCCATAGAAAGGGAGATCTGATAGAAACACGGCCCATCAAAGGCACCCGACCTCGGGGGGAAACTCTACGCGAGGATACTGAAAACCTGAGGGACCTCACCACCAATCCCAAGGACGACGCCGAACTTTCCATGATCGTGGACCTCCTGAGAAACGACCTGGGCCGGGTCTGTCGGGCTCGATCCGTCGTGGTTCGCCATCACAAGAAAGTGGAATCCTACGAGAATGTGCATCACCTGATCTCCATCGTGGAAGGGCGCTTGAAGGAACGCACCACCCACGGGCAAATCTTGCGGGCCACTTTTCCCGGGGGCTCCATAACGGGTTGTCCCAAGATCCGGGCCATGGAAATCATCGACGAGCTGGAAAAACACGTTCGCCATGTCTACACGGGTTCCATCGGCTACCTGGGCTGGCACGACAACATGGATCTCAGCATCGCCATCCGGACGGCCATCGTGAAGGAAGGCCGGCTTTACGTGGCCGTGGGAGGGGGCGTGGTGTACGATTCCGACGAGGAAGCGGAGTACCTGGAAACGCTCCACAAGGGGCGGACCTTTTTCCGGCTGCTCAGGGACTGGGAGCAGGAAACCAGAGGGAATCGATGACCGACAAGCCGGGCCGGATCCTGTGGTTGAACGGTTCGTTCGTGGCGGAAGACGATGCGCGGGTTTCACCCCTGGACAGGGGATTCCTTTACGGCGACGCCCTTTTCGAAACGCTGCGCGCCCAGGATGGACAGCCGCTCTATGTGGCCGACCACTTGAAAAGGCTTCGAGACGGCTGCAGGCAGTTGCGGCTGGATTCGGCCGGCACGCCCCGGTTTCTCCCGGAAGACGCCCGGCTTTGGAGGGACCGGCTGGAAGAGCTCCTTAAAAGGAACGGGCTGACCGAGAGGGCGGCACGCATCAGGATCCAGATAACTCGAGGGCGAGCCGAAGGTCTCGGGCTTCCCGCCCCCCACGCGCCCACCCTTTTGGCCATGGCCGCGCCGTACCATCCGCCTTCGGAACGCGATTACGAGCAAGGCCGGCGTCTGCATCTGGTGGGGGGAATCTTCACCCCTCCCCTTTCGCCCTTCAAGACCGGCAACTACCTGGCCTACCTCCAGGCCGGGCAGGCGGCCCGAGACGCCGGCTTCGACGAAGCCCTCCTCGAGGACAAGGACGGGACTCTGGCCGAAACCAGCACGGGCTCCCTGCTCTTCCTGAAGGAAGGAACCTGCACCCTGTCGGCCAGCCCGTTTCGGCTTCCGGGAACCGCGGAGCAAAGAATCGCCTGCATGTTCCACGACGACGGCTGGCAGGTGATCCGCGCCCCCGTCACGGAAAAGGACATCCCTTCCTACGAAGCCCTCTGGATCACCAACTCCCTCATGGGCATCCTGCCCGTCCGGGCCGTGGACCGATACCGCTTCCCGCGTCTTTTCAGGCGGAAGGCCGCCCGATACCGAGAGAGGTTCTTCCGCGAAGGCCGACTCGCCTAACAGCTCCCATCAGGCTAATGGGAAAGAGAACCGCGAATGAACGCATATGGACGCAAATGGAAAGGACCGGTGTGTGGGAGCGCAGCAAGCCGCGTTGAGGTTGGCTGGCAATCCAACAATCGAGGGATCACACAAAAAAAAAATCGCACCTGTCGGTACTCCCACAAAAGGTCCGTGCCTCGCCCTCTGTGCCAATGAGAGTGAGACACCTACCCCTTGTTAAATTAGTGTAGGGCGGGTAGGAGAAGACATGCTATGGCATCCACTCAAAATCGCGACCAAGGCACAGGGATGGGGGCAACGCAAGGAGCTCGTAGGGCGACTGGAGTTGCCCCCATCGGGGCACTTCTCAATCCACCGGACCCGGAAGTAATGGAAAAGAAACGGCGACGTTGAAGTGGCCCTCAGCCGGGCCGAGGATCTGCCCTATGTCATAGGCATAGTGCGCCAGGCCTTTGAAAGGCAGATGGGCAACGGGGAGGGTGGCGAATAATTGCCAACATCAAACTCTCAATCCCCAAGCTCGAACGCGCCGCCGAGGCTGGCCGCTGCGAGCTCGAGCTACTAAAGGAGTTTCGCATCAGCTTCACCGCTAACGTAGTGACCGGCGAGATAGATGTGCGCCCGTTGGCACCTGTCGTTGTGGATGTGACGACCAAGGAGTCGGATGTGTGAAAGAAGTGGTAGACTTGACAAACGAACAGGACGTCGCCTAAATGGAATCCTATTGTGGACCCCAAAAATGAGACACCATGTTAAGGTGTATCTTGCGGAGAAAGGGGGGTCCGATGAAGCGGAAAAGGTTCAGCAAGGAATTCAAGGCGAAAGTGGCCCTGGAAGCGCTCAAAGGCCAGCGGACAGCGGTCGAACTGGCTCAGGAGTTCGGGGTCCATGTCAATCAGATCAATCTGTGGAAGAAACAGCTGGTTGAAAACGCAGCCGAGCTCTTTGACCGTCGGGAGGCCAAGAAGGAAAAGAAAAGGGAAAAAGAGCGCGAGCGTCTTTACCAGAAGGTTGGCCAGCTGCAAGTCGAGGTGGACTGGTTAAAAAAAACGACCGGATTGCTCGATTGAGTGTGGCCGAAAAGCGAGCGAGGATCGAACCCGATCATCCCGAACTGAGCGTGAGCCGCCAATGTGAGCTATTGGGGCTTTCCCGTGCGAGCTACTATCGCCGGCCGAAGGAGGAACCGGCGAAAAATCTTGAGCTTATGCGTCGTATTGATGAGATCTACACGGCGTACCCTTTTTATGGGACTCGAAAGGTCCGGGATCACTTACGGCGCATGGGTTACAAGGTGAACCGCAAAAGAGTGCAAAGGCTCATGGGCGAGATGGGGCTGGTCGCGGTGGCGCCCAAGAGGAAAACGACCATTTCGAATCCTTCTCACAAGATCTACCCGTATTTGCTGAGGAATCTTGAGATCAACCGGGTCAATCAAGTTTGGTGTAGCGACATCACCTACATACGGCTTTCTGGAGGGTTCGTCTACCTGAGCGTGGTGATGGATTGGCATTCACGCTATGTGCTGTCATGGGAGATTTCGGTGACGATGGACGACAGCTTTTGTGTCAGCGCTCTGGAACGGGCCCTACGACGGCACGGCTGCCCTGAGATTTTCAACACGGATCAGGGTTCGCAGTATACGGGCGCCGCCTTCACGGGTGTTCTCAAAGACCACGGGATCCGGATCAGCATGGACGGCAAAGGGCGCGCCATGGACAACATCATGGTGGAGCGATTGTGGCGGAGCCTGAAGTATGAAGACATTTACCTTCGTGATTACGAGACGGTGGAGGATCTCATCCAAGGACTTCGGAGGTACTTTGAGTTTTACAACAACGAACGTCCCCATCGGAGCCTGAAGGGCAGAACACCGGCGCTGGTTTACCAGGGGAAAGCCCTAGAGAATGCGGCATGAATGGAGCCTTCCGAGCCGTCGCGGAGGGCCGCCTCCGACGAGCCACGGTTGGGCCCATTCTCGGCGCCCCTCCGCGACTCGGTCTTCCAGCAAGGGGACGTCCTTTAGGGTATGTTGAAAAGCCGGGCACTCAATTCGAGGCCAGAGGCAAAGGAAACAGGAAGCGGGATTGGCAAGAACCGAGACAACACCTTAAATTTCTCCAAACGTTGTCTTGACAATGGGGTCCACCTTATCCGTCGACAAGATAGCCCACGCCGAAGACTGACACCACTGCTTGAGTGAGGATCGCATGAAATACTCGGCACTTAAATCAATCGTCAGCTCACAGAAACGCCCTATTTCGCTGAAGGAGACTTCGGAATCGTTTTTTCAGGTGGCTAGGCGGCCCGATCCCTACATCGAGCCGACTTTCACAAAGGAAGAGTACCCCAAGGAAAAACCGGCTATACTGCTCGTGTCAGCAGTAGGGGCATCGGGAAAGACGACGACGGCCCACGCACTCGGGTTCGATACGGGGCTTCCCGTCCTCGATCTGGCGAAGCACAAGCCAATCGCCGACCACACGCTTACCGGCATCTTAACCTCGGCTTACCCGACCGACAAGATCGGGGAAGTGCTCGAAGGCCTGAGCAAAGGCACGCACGGAATCATCATCGATGCGATCGACGAGGGGAGGTCCAAGACGACGGAACATGGATTTGAAGCGTTTCTCGACGATGTCATAGGGCGCACAAAAGGTGCCAGCTCAACTTCTGTGGTTATCTTCGGCCGTAGCCAAGTACTCCTTAATACCTGGGTCTACTTGGGCGACAAGGGGGCGGATGTCGCCTTGGTGCGCATCGACCCCTTCAACCTAGAGCAGGCGAAGCAGTATATCGACGCCTATGTAAAGAATAAGAATGATAGTCAACAGGCCATGTATGTTCAAGCTCGGGATGGCGTGCTGTCGAAATTGGGGGCTGCTTTCGCTTCGTCAGAGAAAAGCGACGACGCGTTCCTCTCATTCATCGGCTACCCGCCCGTGCTGGATGCAATCGCTACTCTTCTACGCAACGAGCCGAACTACCATCGCATCAACCAGGAGCTGAGCGACGCGGGGGATGGTGATCTAGAAGTCGAACTGCTCATCCGAATCGCGAATTTTCTACTATCTCGAGAACGCACCCAAAAGGCCGTTCCTAACTTCATCACGGAGATCATCTCAAAGGCGGACACGAAAACGGCTCAGAAACTCCAAAGTACGCTTTACAACGAGGCCGAGCAGTCTGCCCGACTTCTGGCGCAAGCGCTCCGCCGAAAGTTTCCCCTGCAGATGATCCCTGACCATGTCCTGAATCAGGAGTACGAACAGGCGCTGGAAACCTGGTTTCTTGAGCACCCTTTCCTCACTGAGGACAAAGAGCGAATCCGAAACGCCGTGTTCGAAGCAGTCGCGGTTTGCCACTGTGCAATAAGCGGCATTCCTGAATATGAAAAGCTGGCCTATGACTTTACCGCTACACATCGCCCGACATACCACCTGCTGTATATCATGGACCAGCTCGGGAAGAGGAAAGGTATCAGCGGGCGCTGCTTTAATATGTTGATCCAGTCCTGCTCGGACTTTGTAACCAAGGACTATGAGCTTTCAATCGAAATAAACGGGTTCTCCTGGGACGAGACGGACGTCCCAGATTCATCATCTGCCGAAATGGATGTAGCTCTAACGGTGCAAAGCACAGGACGGGAACGGCACTTCACGTTCGATGGCTCGGTATCCAACGGAGACTGTATTCTACTTGGCCCGTTCCTCGCGAACGCCACCGTTACACTACCTTGCGATATCGAGATAAAAGGCACGCCAGCCTTCGAGTCTATTGGCACCTGTCGGATCGCCGCTAGGAAGGTCCTGATCGACACCGCGGACCTGATCGTTCGTGGAAGGCCGGGCCAATCTCTAAGCGAAGATGCAGGGTTGTTTCTCGATGTTTCCGAGGCGCAGGGCCACGCCAGAGATGTTACACTAAAGGGGGGAACCCTTGAGATTGAGTGCAATGAGCACAATCTCGCGTATCCCCTAGCCAGATACGTTCAGAAAACCAATAGAACAATTGCCGACCCCGCCGTTGCTGAAAAGTATCGCCGCCTTCGCCGCATCTTGTTAGAGTTCGCGTCCCACAAGAAAGGTAACCTCGCGAAGTATCGGTACAAGATTGAGCACTTTCGAGTCTTGAAGGGTGAGTTGGGCAAAATGGTTCTCGACCAACTTCTCAAGGAAGGGATCCTTTATTCGGAGTCTAACTTCTACTTCGTCAATGACGACAAGTTTTCAAAAGTGCTTGGCACCACATGGCATGAGCTGCGCCAGTACAAAATGTCGTCGCTTGTCAGGGAATTTCTTGGGAGGGTGGCATAGATGCGGACAACTGACATCATTTCTATTGACGCATTCCGTGCGATCTCTCGCGTCAGATACTACTGACCCAGATCCCTGCGGCCTTCTCAACCCCGCGTCACCAAACGCCCCCCAACAAATGGTGTTCAGGAAGGAGGGAAAAGCTTAAAATGCTTAAGACAACAGCATTGCGGGGAAGGGCGGGGTGTTTGTCACGCAGAGTTCCCGCGGATGTTTGGCTCAACTTTAACAGTACTTCAAAAATATGTGTGGAATTTCGTTATGTTATGGACACACTAATCCTTCTTGGCACTACAAGTCTATCCGAAAAGGTGCTTCGGTCTCACGGCCCTTCCAGTTGGCG
>JACIYN010000027.1 GCA_014359885.1 Desulfacinum sp. | reverse complement strand
GTTCGCCGTACGGGGCTTCCACCGTCGCGGGCCGTGAAGGCCGTCGTCTTCCCAGCTCCAACGAGCTGGAAGGGGCCCGGTTCCAAGGCGAACACGTGGCCCGAATCGCCGCCAAGCTCAAAGCCCGTTAACGAGGATCGGAGCGACCTCTTATCTTCATGGGCGCTTCTTGACGTTCGCTGGCGTTTTCTCTCTCATGAACCCTCTGTGGGAGCGGGGCGGGGTCTATCCCCCCGCTCATCCCGCTGGGGTGAGAAAACCCGACGGAGAGAACGCTCCATTTCAGGACAGGGAAGGTCCCCGGCGGATCCTGTGCCGATGGGGGAAGGGAGGAGACGACATGGCGCGGAAAGGAGGGTCCTTGCCCAAGGATGTGGCGGAACATCTGAAAAACCTTTTCGACAAGCTGCCGTACGAGGTGGCCATCCATGCCTTTTCCGATAGGAGGCATCCCGAGATGCGGGAGGCCGTGGAGACCTTCGTCTCCATGTTCAAGGACCTGTCCCGCAAGGTTCGAGTGATGCACCGGGACGTGGCCGACCCCGAAGCGGCCCACTTTCATGTGGATCGCACCCCCATGCTCCTTTTCTGCCCGGATCGCTACCGGGTCCGCTATCTGGGGCTGCCTCTGGGGGAGGAAGGCCGAACGCTGGTGGAGACCATCCTCCACATGGGTACCGCCACCGACGGATTGAGCGACCAGTCCCGGAAGGTTCTCTCCCGGCTGGAAGGAGAGCGACGGATCAAGGTGTTTGTGAGCGCCACCTGCCCCTACTGCCCTCAGCAGGCGGTCAATGCCGTCAAGGCCGCGGTGGCTCGGCCTCAGGCCGTTTCCGTGGATATCGTGGATATCGAGTTCAACCCCGATTTGGCCGATGCCTATGAGGCCTTCAGCGTGCCGCAGGTGGTGGCCAACGAGGTGCTTATCGCCCAGGGGGCCCAGCCGGAGGAGCTCTTCATGGCTTCTCTGGTGAAGCTGGAACCCCAGACCATCTTCATCCCGGACAGCGACGCGGAAGAAGTGGAAACGGACCTCGTCATCGTGGGCGGAGGTCCCGCCGGTTTGACGGCGGGCATTTACGCCGTGCGCAGCGGGCTGCGCGCCGCCGTGGTGGAGCGCGGCAACCTGGGAGGTCAGGTGGCCACGACCCCCATGGTGGAAAACTATCCGGGGTTGAGCCGCGTGCCCGGGAAAACGCTGGTGGACATCATGGTGTCCCACGCGCTGGAATACGTGGAAATCTTTCCCAATGAAGAAGTGGTGGAAGTGCGTCCCAACGGACGGCTGGAAGTGGTCACCACCAGGCGGCGGTTCACGGCCCGCGCGGTGCTTCTCGCCACGGGGGCCTCCTATCGCCGGCTGGGAGTGCCGGGGGAAGACCGGCTGGCGGGTCGCGGAGTGAGCTACTGCAGCACCTGCGACGGACCGCTCTACCGGGGCAAAAAGGCCGTGGTGGTGGGGGGCGGCAACAGCGCCGTGACGGAAGCGTTGCATCTGCATCACATCGGGGTGGAGGTGGCCTTGGTGCACCGGCGCGATTCCTTGCGCGCCCAGGAACATCTGGTGAAGGCGCTGGAAGGTGCCGAAATCCCGGTTCTTTGGAACACGGAGGTGCAGGAAATCGTGGGCGGGCGCTTCGTGGAAGCCGTGCTCCTTAAGAACAACAAGACCGGAGAAACCTTTACCCGCGAAACGGACGCCGTCTTTGTGGCCATCGGCTACGTGGCGGAAACCACCCTGGCCAAAAAGCTGGGCCTCCCGCTCACCCCCGACGGGTTCGTTCGGCACGACGGGTCGCACCGAACCGCCATTCCGGGCGTCTACACGGCGGGAGACGTGGAGGGGGGCTACCGGCAGATCGTGACGGCCACGGCAGCCGGGGCGGCGGCAGCCATGACCATCTTCGAAGATCTTTCGAACCCCTATTGGACGCGGGAGCACTCCGCGGCGGGATAGGGGACGCGGGGCCGGACGAGCCGCCGAGCGGAATGTTGCACGCCTCAGGGCGCAGAGCCGTATGAACGGTGAGACTTGAACACGGTGAGCCAATGCCTTTAGGAAACGGTCTTGGCGTGTGAGGGCGGTTCCCGGACCGCCCCCACATGCATGCCGGAAATGGGGTTGCAGGCGCGGGAGGACGCTGTCGCCCCTGTAAACCGCCGGGCGATCAGGAACCGTCGCCTCCGCTGCTGGGCCGAACCACGAGAACCGGCACCTTGGCGTTCTTCACCACCCTCTCGGCCACGCTGCCGAAGGGGAAGTGGCCCTTGAGACCATGGCTCGTCAGCACCACCAGATCAATGCCTTTGTTTTCAACGGTCTCGAGAATCTTTTTGGCGGGATCGCCGCCTTCCACGAGCCGCTCAAAACGCGGACACCCCTGGAGACGCTCCCTGCAGATCCTGTCGAGGCGCTCCGTGGCCTCCCGTACGATCCACTTGTGAAACTCTTCCAAGTGCTTCCTGCCCCACTCCCCGTACCACGGCTCATGACCGCTCATGTCCTCGACCACGTAGAGCAAGACCACTTCCGCACCGTACTTTGCGGATAGATCCAAAACATAGTCCAGAGCCGCTGCGGAGCTCTTGGACAAATCCGTGGGCCATAAGATTTTGGAGACTTTCATGATGGGCCCTCCTTTTCGCTCGATGGGTTTTACTTAACGCTAATGCACTCGGAAGGGATGCACAAGCAGGGACCGCTTTGGTGATTCGGGCACCCCAATCCGCAACTTCGGAGGTCGGCAAGATGGTCCGGAAGTCCAAAAGGAGAAACACCAGGCATGGGGAAGGTCAAGGGGCTCACCCCTTGCCGAGGCCCCGACCAGAGGCTCGGGAACGGGCGCTGGAAGTGGTGTTGAAAGCCGATACGGCGGGTACGTGTGAGGCGGTCAAAGGTCTATTGGAACGTTTGTCAAAAGCGGGTCGGGAGGTGAGGGTGATCCGAAGCGCGCCCGGCGAGGTCACCAAGAACGACGTGCTCCTGGCCGCTACGGCGGGGAAGCTGGTCGTGGGTTTTCAAGTTGGAGTTTCTCCGAAGGTGGAAGAAGCGGCGCGCACCATGGGGGTCGAAATACTGACCTCGGATGTGGTTCACGAGCTGGAAGCCGCCGTCTTAAAGCGAGTTCAGAGCCCAAGGAAAAAGGATGCAGGGGAAGAAGACCTGGTGGGACAGGGCAGGATCATCGGCTGCGAGATCACCCAGGGGCGTTTCGTGGTGGGACGGCCGTTTCGGGTTATCTCGGCCATGGGCCCTGTATATGAAGGGATGATTCAATCCATGCAGATGGACCGGCGCCCGGTGCAGGAAGCAGGGGTTGGAGCTCAAGTGGGGATCAAGATCGCCGACTGGAACAGGGCCAGAGAGGGTGACCTGGTGGAAGTCTTCACAAGAAGGCGTTAGCTCCTGCCTCCACGTAGAAAAAGCTCCCCGGCCACCGGGTTGACTCCAGAGGCCCGAGCGACCATCCGAAGCCCATAACACTTAAGGATGGGGGTGCCGGCGTCCCGCGCCGGCTAACGGGAAGAGGATCATGTGCCTGGAAGGGAGGAACAGGAACAGGCTGCACGGGTTGGTCCCGAGGCCTGCCAACGGGCGCGGATCTTTCGGGCCCCCAAGGGCAGCAGGTAGAGGGCTAGGAGGAGGGCTGCGGACAAGGGCTCCCAAAGACCCCGGGAATGATGGACGGCGGCAAGCTCCGATGCCGCCACCGGAATGTTGAAGGTCTCGAACACCAGGTTCGTGATCCAGCCCATGAAAAGCGTGCAGGAAGCCACGGAAGCGAGATAGACGGCGGTGACGGCCTTTCCCCAGAAGCGCCCCAGCACCGTGAGGGTGGCGGTGTTGGTGGCGGGACCCGCCAGAAGAAAGACCAGGGCCGCCCCGGGAGAGAGCCCTTTGAGGATCAGGGCCGCGGCGACGGGCGTGGAAGCGCTGGCGCAGATGTAAAGGGGGATTCCCACTGCGAGCATGAGAAGCAGAGACCAGCCTTCGTGGGCGGTGAGAAATCGGGTGACGTCCTGCGGCAGAAGCGCCGCGATCACGCCGGAGAGCAGAATGCCCAAGAGGAGCCAACCGCCCAAATCCTGCAGGAGATCGGAAAAGCCGTAGAGCATGCCCTGGACCACGCGTCTTCCCAAAGACGGCTGGGAACCTTGGTGGGCCGCATGGGGGTCGGTCTGGGGGGCGTCAGGCAAGGGCGGGCGGGAAGGTGCCTCGGCCGGATCGGACTGGGGGAGCAGGTTCACGAGCATCCCCGTCACCGTGGCGGTGACGAAAGCGGCCAGCGGCCTTAGAACGGCCAGAACCGGTCCCAGGAGGACGTAGGAGAGGGCGATGGAGTCCACTCCCGTTTCCGGCACCGAGACAAGAAAGGCCGTGGAAGGTCCCTTTCCCGCGCCGCGTTTTCTGAGATCCATGGCCACCGGAAGGACGCCGCAGGAACAGAGGGGCAGCGGGATGCCCAGAAGGGAAGCCTTCACAACGGCCGCCGTGCTGTGCCCTCCCAAGTGCCGAAGAATCCTCTCTTCGGGTAGAAAGACCTTGACCAGGCCCGCCGCCCACAGACCAAAGAGGATGAACGGAGCCGACTCCGCGAGGATGGCCCAGCTGTTTCCAACGATCTTCAACAGGATGGGGAAAACGGCTTGCGACATGCTTGTGCTTTCTTCCGGGGGAAAGAGTTCACTCTTCGGCCACGTGCTCCAAACCCTCACGGAACAGGTGGCGTACGTGATCATCGTCCAGGGAGTAGAAGGCCATCTTGCCTTCCCGGCGCACCTTCACCAGCCGGGCGACGCGCAGCAGGCGGAGCTGGTGGGACACGGCCGACTGGGAGGCGGAAATGGCGGCCGCCAGGTCGCACACGCAGAGTTCCCCGTGCTGGAGGGCGCTCAGGATGCGCACCCGCGTGGGGTCGGCCAGCACCTTGAAAAGCTCCGCAAGGCGTTCCGCGGTCCCTTCGGACACCATCCGGGTTCGGGCGCGATCCACCTTTTCCGGGTGGATGCAGACGACGGAGCACACATCCACATGCATAAAACCCTCCTCATATGACCACATGTTCATGTGATATGTACCGGACCCGCCCCCTCGTGTCAAGCCCGCCCGGGTGGGATTTTAACGAAGGGCTTCCCGGGCTGGACCCCGCCGCGGGAAGGGGTGGGCGTGCCGGAGCCGATAGTCACGGCGCCACGTCTTTTCCTCTCCGCTGGCTTACATCCTCGTATAGGCAAAATCAGTCTTAAGTTTTTTCACAATCGAGCCGATAGGCAACGTACGGAAACATGCGATGCCGTAGAGCCATTGGTGTGCCCGAAAGGAGGAAAGGAGCGTTCCCGATGCAATTCACGTTGAAATCCAAGCTCATTGTGCTGTGCGCTGCCCTGGTTGCGGTCCCGCTGGTGGTCGGCACGACCATCAACACGCTGCTTTCAAGGTCCCAGTCCGGCCATCTGACCGGATACCTGAACGATGTGCTTGCCGAGAATGGCAAGACGCATCTGTCCGACATTGTGGAAAACGATCACACCCTGGTGGCGAACCTGGTCAAGCAGACCGAGAACGACGCCCGCAGGCTGGCCGCATCTTCCAACCTGGAAGGCTACATCAGCGCCAGGACCGGAACCAACGAAACCCTGGCCAACCTGGCCAAGGACAGGGTCTTTGCCGAAATCGGCCGGTTCTTCGATTTGTTGGAGTCGCGCCAGAATACCGTGAGACAGAAGCTGGAGAGTGATCTGAGGCTGGCCCGCGCCGTGATGAAGCAATACGGACTGGTGGCCACTACGGGCATCGAATTCCAGTGGGACGCCAGGAACGAAGTGACGGGTGAGACGCACCCCATAAAGCTTTCCCTCATGCAGTTCGGGTCGGAACTTCTCTACCCCGCCGATTCCTTCGACCAGGAGGTGGCGATCGTCGACGATGTGAAGGCCATCTCGGGAAGCGACTGCATCATCTTCCAGCGCATGAACGAGGACGGGGACATGCTCCGCGTGGGGTCGAGCATGGCCAGGACGGAGACTCAGCGCGATGTGGGGTCGTTCATTCCGAGCAAGGGCGCTTTGGGGGATCCGAATCCTCTCATCCAGGCCTTGCTCAATGGGGAGAACTACAAGGTCAGGGAGGTCAGGGACGGGGAATGGTACCAGAGCATTTACGCGCCCCTGGTGGATCCTTTCGATGATGTGATCGGGGCTGTGGCCATCACTATCCAGGAAAAGGACCTGGATGGAATGCGGGAGGCCATCGCCTCGGCTCGCCTCGGGAGTTCCGGTGTCTTCTTCATAGTCGACAAGGAAGGGGTCGTCGTTGCCCATCGGGACGACACACTGGTGGGCAGGAAGGTGGGCGACCTTCCCGATTCGTCGCAGGTCATGGCCGCCTATTCCAAGGCGAGAGAGATCGGGAAGACCTTCAGCAGCTACACCGACGGCGACGGCGTTCACAAGGTCGTGGCCGCCGTGGAATTCGTGGATTACGGCTGGGTGATCATGAGCACCTGCTCGTGGGAGGATCTGGGCGGGGAAGCCCAGAAGGCCTACTGGCAGGGGTTCCGCGGGGAGTTGGAAGCCCTGTGGAAGGTGGCCACGGTGGAAACGGCCCGGGGCGAAAAGAGGCTCTATAGCCAGGTGCGGTTCCTGGATGCCAGCGGTCGGGAGGTTTTGAAGTTCGTGGATGGCGCCTTCGTGGAGGATCTGCGGGACAAGAGCGGAGCCGACTGGTTCCAGGCGGTTCGAAGGGCGGACGGTCTCGTGAACACCGGCGTGGTCCTGGCCGAAAACACGGGAAGACCGGAAATGCGTGTGGTGATCCCCGTCCGGGCGGCTGGCGAATTTGCAGGTGCCGTGGCGCTCAACCTGGATTGGTCGGTCATCTGGGACGTCTTGTCTTCGAAGACCTATGGAAAGACGGGCTACTCTTCCGTGGTCAACCAGGCCGGCATTATTGTTTCTCACCCGAAATACGGCCTGACGGATGGAATCAACCTGACGGATTCCCGGTACGGGGCTTTGGCGGAGCTGCTGAAAAAGGGTCTTTCGGGGGAAAAGGGAACAGGCGCCTACGAATTCGAAGGAGTTGTGAAGTTCATGGCCTACAAGCCCCTGAAGGTGGGGGATGCGACCTACGTGGTTGTGACGATGATGGCCCAGGATGAGCTGATGGAAATGGCCAAGCATGTGGGAGACAACCTGCGGCAAGGCCAGCGTCAGTCCGTGAAGTGGGCGATCGGGATCGCCTTGGCCATGCTGGCGGCGGGTATCGTGGTTGCTGTGGCCTTCGGCCGCCGCATTGCCGACCCTATCCTCCGGGTGGTGACCGGGCTGAGCGAAGGGGCAGATCAGGTGGCGGCGGCGTCCAGTCAGGTATCGGAGTCGAGCCAGGAACTGGCGGAAGGGGCCTCCCAACAGGCGGCATCCCTGGAAGAGACCTCATCGGCCCTCGAAGAGATGGCGTCCATGACGCGCCAGAATGCGGACAATGCCTCCCAGGCCAACGCCATCGCCAAGACGTCCGGCCAGGATCTGGTGGAAGCCCAGAAGGCCATGGAGACCCTGGAGGAAGCCATGGGCGATATTGCGCAGGCGAGCCAGGAGACCCAGAAGATCATCAAAACCATTGATGAGATCGCCTTCCAGACGAACCTGCTGGCTCTGAACGCGGCCGTTGAGGCGGCTCGAGCGGGCGAGGCCGGGGCCGGTTTCGCCGTCGTGGCCGATGAGGTACGAAACCTGGCCATGCGAGCGGCGGAGGCGGCCAAGAATACGTCCCAGATCATCGACCGAACGGTCCAGAAAGTGAGCTTCGGAAATCAGGCCGCTGAACAGGTGTCCCAGGCCTTTGCCAAGGTGGCGGACGGGGCTGCCAAGATCGGGGAGCTGGTGTCCGAAATCGCTGCGGCCAGCAGCGAGCAGGCGGAAGGCATCCAGCAGGTCAACCGGGCGGTGGCCGATATGGATCGCATTGTCCAGCAGAATGCCGCCAATGCGGAAGAATCCGCCTCGGCCAGCGAGGAGCTCAGCGCTCAGGCCCAAATGGTTCGCGAGTATGTGGAGCGGCTCGCCCAGGTGGTGGGTGTGGCGGTGTCCCGCGAGGATGTTGTGGGAGGGGACTCGGAGGTTGCCGATAGTGGATATGTAAAGAGCATCCATTCCCAGGATGGGGCTCTGGGTAAATCAAGGTCCCGTCTGCCAGGATCGACCTGGCAGGGGCGCCAGGCGGCTCCCAGGGTGACTGGTCCCCCGGTGGGCAAGACCGGTCAAGCCACCGCCGCTGAGCCTCGTATGGTCTGGACGGAAGAATACTCGGTGGGCGATTTCGACATTGACGCTCAGCATCAGAAACTTTTCCGAATGGTCAATAGCCTGTCGCAAGCCATGGCGGAAGGTCGGGGACGAGCCGTCATGGGCAAACTTCTGGGGGACCTGGTGGACTACACGGTGACCCATTTCCTTCACGAGGAACGGGCGATGGAGCAGGCGGGTTACCCGGATTTGGATGAGCATCGAGTGGCGCACCGGAAGCTCACGAGCCAGGTGGAAGAGATCGTTGGCCGATTCCAGAGCGGAGACACCCATTTGACGCTTGAAGTGATGGATTTCCTGGAAAACTGGCTCAAGAAGCACATCCTGGGCATGGATAAGAAGTATGGGCCGTATCTAAATTCCAAAGACGACGCAAGAAAGGCCACTTTCTAGGAGCCTGTCCGAGAACTCCGCCACCCGTCACTCCCGCGCAAGCGGGAGTCCATGGGTTCCCGGAAATCCTGGATCCCCGCTCCCCGTTCAAGCCGGGGACAAGCTTCACGGGGATGACGGATGGACGTTGGAAGGGGCAAATGAGCCATTGTTGGACAGGCTCCTAGTGTCGAGTCATGCTCAACGTAAAAGAAAATAGCGGCGTGGCGCGAGGCCAAAGGGTCTCGCGCAAAGAGGCAAAGGCTTAAAGGAGGCATCATGGGCGGAAACGAGGGAGCGGGAAACCTAATATAGTAACATTGTATTTTCGGTCCCTTGCAGGAGCAGCGCGAGCCGCGAGGAGGGTGGGCGGCAATCCAACAGGCGTGCAGTCAGTCAAGGGGAATCGCGCCTTGCGGCGTTCCCACAAAAGGCCCTTGCCGCGACCTGCACTTTCATCCGTGCGGGGTGGCGCAAGGGTGGTTATGGCGATTGAAATGCTGCATACCCAGATGGCACCGTTGCGCATCATCCCGCCAAGTGCCGGCCGGCCGCCACGATGGCCATTCCGATGAGCATCGCCAGAAAGACGTTTCTTGACTTGAGTGCCACGGCGGCGGTGCAGGCGGCTGCCGCCATGCCCCACGCCCCGGCGGCCAGGATTCCCGGAGCCACTAGTGAAACCAGAAGGGTACCGGGAAGGGCGTCCATGAAAACGCGAAATCTTCCCTTGTCCGGAAGCTTGCTGGAAAGGAGAAGCCCCCCCAGGCGGAGGGCGTAGGTGACCAGCGCCGCAGCGGCTATGGCTGCATAAGCCTGGCTCTCCTGCGATCCCCACATCACGACGCCGCTCCCTGCCCTGATTTTCCGTCCCGCTTCCAAGCGGCGCAAAGCGATCCCGCCAGGGCGCCGCAAAGGATGTACCACTTGCCGGGAATGAGGCGTTCCACCACCACGGCCATGCCGGCCGCGGCCACCCAGGGGATGAGATCCATGCGGCCGCGCCAAAGGGACATGGCCAGAGCCGTGAAGACGGCCACGAAGGCGAAGTCCAAAGCGTAGACGGCCGGATCGTCGACGGCGGCTCCCAGCAAATGGCCGGAAAGGGTTCCCAGGCACCAGGCCGTCACGACGCACAGCCCGCCTCCCAGAAGGAAGCCCGTGGAGACGGACCCGTTCCGGCGTCGAGCCGCCATGGCGACTGCCCAGTTTTCGTCGGCCACCAGATGCATGCGGGTGGCCTTGTGCCAAAAAGATGCGCCACGGAAAAGGGGTTCCAGGGAGGCGCCGATCAACAGGTAACGCAGGTTGATGGCCAGCACGGCCAAGGTCATCTCCGCGATGGGAAGGGGCGGGACCCACATGTCCACCAGGACGAACTGGGCCGATCCGGCAAAGACGCTGAGATTCATCACCAGCAACTGAAGCCAGGTGATGCCCTTCTGGACGGCCAGAACCCCCAGGACGCTGCCGTAGGCGGCCACGCTGGCCGCCACGGGAAGGTTCGCCGTAAAGCCCGCGGCCACGTGGTCGAGGCGGGCGGAATAAAGCCCGGAGGGGCGTTGGGACCTTGTTGAAAGTTCGGTGGTCACTTGGGTCTCCATTTTGATGGGAAGCCTCCCCTATAGCGCAGAGCAGGGAAAAAGGAAACCCCCTTCCTTCTTACGCCCTTTACCACACAACCCATTTGCGTCCATGGGCGTTCATGGGCGGTTTTCCATCCCGCTAACCCAGCATCTCCCTTCACTCGCAAACTGGATTCCTTCTGTTGTCATCCAAGCGGGGCACTTCCGGCATCCAATGGATCAAACAGGTTGGGATTGAAAACCGGCACAGGAACCCGAAAAACCGGGAGGTGAATCATGAAGACGAAGACTCTGATGGGAATGGTGGTTTTGTGGGTGGGACTCCTGGCGGCCCCGGTGGCGGCTCAGGCGGATTGGGTGCGGGTCTACGGAAAGGATCCTGTGGTGCGGGGCCGAGGCCCTGTGGTGGTCGTCTGTGATTCCTGCCGCGTGTACCACAAGCATGTCCGTTGCTGGTACCCGAATGCGTGGCGATCGGGCTGTCGTGCGCATCAGAAAGTGCAATACAAGAGCTGGTATCGGACCCATGAACGGCGTTATCATCGGGACGGCGACCACTATTTCGTGGGGGCCGCCATCCACAGCCCGGGCTTGACCGTGATCTTCCGTTCCCATGATTGAAGCAGTCTGTAGCTTGCGGTTGCAAAGGGTGAGGGGGCGCCTTGGCCGGGGATGCCGAAACGGGGAAGGCAATGAGCCGAGTGGCGGGAAGGGCCGATGCGAAAGGGGAAGCGGGCGTGGAATCCGACGCCGGAGCCCCTTCTACGGACGACCGGGAACTGGTACGGCGTGCGCGGGGAGGAGACCGGGACGCCATGGAACGCCTCATGGCGTTGTATTACCCCCGGGTTTTGGCCACGGCTTTTCGGCTGTGCGACTTCGACCGGGGAGCCGCCGAGGAAGCGGCGCAGGAAGCCATGCTCAACGTCTTTCGCCGGATCGGCCAATTCGAGGAGCGTTCCGCTTTCAGCACCTGGCTCTACAGGATCGTGGTGAACACCTGCCTGATGGAACGGCGTAAAAAGAAGAGACGCTTTTCCCTGCTGAAGTGGTGGCCGACGGAAAACTCGAACGCGGCGGAAGGATCCGGTGAAACGGAGGGCGGTTTCGCTTGGTCCGGGACGTCCAGTGCTGCGGCCGTTGCCCACATGGGCCTGCAGCGGGACGTGCTCCGTGCGCTGCGATCGCTTTCGGAACGGCAAAGGACGGTCTTCGTCCTGAAGGTTTTTGAAGAGATGACCCTGCAGGAAATTGCAGAGGTGACCGGCATGGCTTTGGGAACGGTGAAGACGCACCTGGTGCGGGCCATGCAAACCATGCGAAGGCAGCTTCGGGATTATGGCGAGGATCGTTAGGGGCGGTGCCATGGCAGGATGCAGGAAGTTCAGGGACGCGGCCGCACTCTATGCGGCGGGCGCATTGGATCCGGGGGAGCGCAGGGCCTTTGCGGACCATCTGCTCGGCTGCCCGTCGTGCCGCAATGAATTGGAATCGTGGAAGGATTTTCTCCAGGAAGTGACCCAAGCGGGGAGTGTGCCTTCGCCTTCTCCCCGGGAGGCGGCATGGGCGGTGGCACGGCTGCTTCGCCGCCTGGAAGAAGAAGGGAGCGACGCCGGTCGCAAAAGCCGCGCGGGAGTTTCCCTCGGACGGGGCGGTCGCGTGTGGGCGGCGGCCGCCGCCTGCGCCTTGGCCCTTCTGCTTTTCCTGGGCGGGGTGCTGTGGCATCACTCGGAAACGATGCGTCCGGTTGCCATCCGGACCGCGCAGGAGCGGGTGTTGCCGCCGGAAGAAAGGGAGTTGATCGAGCGCCTGGATCTTTTGCGGGATCTGGAAACCATTGAAAAGCTCGTTCGCTCAGTGGACGGAGAACGCGACAAGGGGGAATCCCGAAGTGTTCCGGGGTCCCGGCAGGGATTCCGCCAACGGAACGAAAGGAAGACGGGCCATGCGTGACCCGCGAAGGTTTCTTTCCAGGATCCTCCTGTGGGGAGTTTTCCTCGTGTGGATGGCGGGCTTCGGCCTCGGAGCCCATGCGGCCCCCTTTCCGGCCGGCCATGCCCGGGGACATGTTTCCGAGCTTCCTTCCGGGGCCGTCCTGGCCAAGAAAGACGCGTCGGACGGGAGGAGCGCAGCGGGCTATGGGGCGGACCGGGGCGCATGGCGGGACCGCTACCGAGAGTGGGAGTCTTTGTCGCCCGAGGAAAAACAGAGAATCCGGAAACGCTACGAAAAATACAAGAACCTGCCGCCCCAGGAGCGGCAGCTTTACGAAAAACGCTACCGGCAATGGGAGCGCCTGACCCCGGAGCAGAAGAAGCGGGTGGAGGAAAGCCTGCGCAACTGGGATCGGCTCACGCCGCAGGAGCGGGAATCCGTCCGCCGCCTTTTCCTGAAATGAGCTTCCACTATCCACCCTTCCTTTCTCTGGCACACCTCTTGATCGGCTTAAAACCCTGCCTAGGAGCGTGTCTGAGAACGGCAGACTTGCTTTGTCCACCGCCCATTCGTCATCCCCGCGAAGCTTGTCCCCGGCTTGAACGGGGAGCGGGGATCCAGAATTTCCACTAAGTTATGGACTTCCGCTTGCGCGGAAGTGACGGGTGGCGGAGTTTTCGGACAGCCTCCTATCCGACGTCCGGGTAGGCGCCCCTAACCGTGAAGGGCTGCGCTACGGGAAAGGCGATCATCTGCGACGTTTTCGGACAAGCTTCCAGTGGTGCGGCCGGGATTTCTCATGTCCGGAAAGGAGGAGACGCACATTCCATGATCGGCGTGTGGCTGGAATCCACCGATGCCGCCTGGAACCTGGCGGCCGAGGAGTACCTGTTGCGCAACGTCCGGGAAGACTGTTTCCTGCTTTGGAGGAACCGTCCCGCCGTGGTTTTCGGCCGGAACCAGATCCCCCACGCGGAAGTGGACCACCGGTTCCTTCTGGAAACCGGAACGGTCCTGGTTCGCCGGCAGAGCGGGGGTGGCGCGGTCTATCATGACCTCGGGAACGTGAATTTCAGCTTCCTTCGCACTCGGCGATCCGGTCCCTGGCTCGATTACGAGCGCCTGTGCCAACCGGTGCTGGCCTTTCTGACATCCCTGGGCCTGCCGGTCCGCCCCGACGGAAAGAGCGACATCAGCCTGGGAGGCCTCAAGATCTCCGGGAACGCGCAGTACGCCACCGGGGATCGACATCTTTACCACGGCACGTTGCTTTTCGACACGGACCTGGAAGCCCTTGGGAAGGCTCTGGCGGGAAAACCCGAAAAATACCGGCATGGGGGCGTGAAGTCCGTGCGGCGCCGGGTGACCAATATACGCCCCCACCTGGTCTCGGACATGACCGTGGAAACCTTCATGGAAAACCTGTGGATTTTCATGAGAAGGCGGCTGGGGTTCAGGACGGTGGCGCTGTCTCGTGAGGATAGGCGCCGAATCCACGACCTTGCGGGGGCGAAGTATGCCGGATGGCGGTGGACCTACGGGACGTCTCCCCCTTATGAATTCCAAAATGCCCGGTCCCATGGCGGGGAGCCTTGCGAGGTGCGCCTCAAGGTGGTGCGGGGGATCATCCAGGAGGCCCACGTGCAGGCGGGGACGCCCGTTTCGGCCAACGGCGGCCTGAGCGGGCTTCTCGAGGGGTGCCCCCACGATCCCGCATCACTTCGCGGGCGATTGGCCGGCCGACTCAAACATCCCGTGGGGAACTCCCCGGATCCGGAATTTTTCCTGTGGCGACTGCTGTAGGGGTGGGTGCCGTTCCAGAAGTGAACAAGGGACGTGGGGCGCCTGTTCGAAAAGTGAACATGCAGCGCGGCGGATCGGGCCAAGGTGGGCGGGTGGGGCCTTGCACGGTCTTTGCTCAACAGGATCCGGGAGAGTGGGAATGGAGGGACGTCGCGGCGTCTAGACACGGGCGGATCACGTAAGAGCGAGGAGAGAAACCATGAACGCAGCGGAGAAAGCCACCGAGGCATTCGCCTACATCCAGAAGCACATTCCGGAAGTCTACGAGAAGTACCTGGAGTTCACCAAGTCCATGTCGGAAAAGGGGGGGCTGAGCCCTCGGGACAAGGAGCTGATCCTGGTGGGCTGTTCCGTGATGTCCCAGTGCGAGATGTGTATCGCCATCCATGTGGAAGGGGCTGCGGCGGCGGGGGCCACGCGTGAGGAGATCCTGCAGGCGGCCCTGATGGCGGTGGCCATGGGGGGATCGCCCAAGCTCATGTACCTGAAGTACGTCTTCGAGGCCCTGGAAGATCTTTTTGAATAATCCGGCCCCCCTCCCTGAAATCCGTGGGTTCATGTACGGGCGGGGTTGATCACCGCCCGTCAGGACCATGCCCATGAAAGAGGGGCGCGGGGGTTCGGCTCGCGCGATAAGCGGGCGGGACGCCCGCGCTCCCAGGAAAACGGCGTCCTCCGACAAGCTCCTAAAAGAAGGCGTCGCCGCTGGCGTTTCCCAGCCCCGGGTGGATGTCGAAACGCACCACTCCCACCGGAACCGATCCGCCCACGGCTTCCGTCACCAGGGCCGTTCCCTTGTTGCCGAAGCCGCCGCAGAGTTCAATGGCGCCTATACCCTCCTTTTCCACCAGATCCTTGGCGGTCTGGGCCGCCTGCCGGTAGTTTCCCACGCCGACCACCAAAAGATGCACCTTGGGGGTTTGGACCCACTGGCGGTGGGTCTGGGGATCCGCTTCGGGTGCCACGAAAATAAACGCGGCTTTCAGGATGTTCGCCATGGTTTTCCTCCTCAATCCTTAATCCTTAATCCTTAATCCTTAATCCTTAATCCTTAATCCGTGAGCCGGGTTTGGTGTCTCGCGGTCGGCGGTGCGTCAAGGCAAGGGAACGGGAGGAGAGGCCGCTTCCTCGCCCTGCAAGACCGGCCGCTGAGTTCTTGCGGGACTCAGTGGGTGGAGACAAAGACGCCGTCCTTCTGGGCGCGGCGCATGACCTTGGCCGCGTCCACCACCACGGGACCCTGGGTGGAAAGGCGGACCTGAACGGGCCGTGAGGGCGTAAGCTCCACTTCCCTCTCTCCGTCCAAGGCCAGCACGCACCGGTCCGACAGCACCGGGTAGGCCTTGAGGGGCTCCATGGTTTCGTAACTCCCAATGGGCACTTGCCGGAACAACCCGGGGGCAATGGCTGCAGCAACCCGCTTCGCGCCCTTTCCGAGGAGAATGTGGAGCCCCACGGGGTCCTGGGGTTCGATGGTCATGAGCTGGCCTCCGACGGCCGAAAGGCCGATGGATTCGGGGCGACACCGGGAAAGGAAGATCTGGCTCAACTTGTCCACATCCCAGACGGCCCGGGCCCCGATGAAGGAACCCTCATGCACGGCCACATCCACGAGGGCCGCATCCAAGACCGTGTCTCCGGAAAGAATTTCCAGGCAGCAGCTTCGGTAGCCCAGGTCTTCCGCCTGATGGGGGCGGCGTGCGGCCAGGCCCGCCGTGAGACCGGCGATGGTGGCTTCCATGAAGGAGGGAAAGACGTTGTTGGTGCCCGTGGAGATGGGAAGGAGCGGGATTCGGCGGGTGCCCTTGACCACCGCGCGGCATGTCCCGTCGCCTCCCAGGACCACGATGCAGCCCACTCCGTTGGCCTCCATCCAGGCGGCCGCGGTGGTGGAGTCGTCCTGGCTGTCGGTGAGGGTCATGGGTACCGGGGTCACGTCCATGGACACCGCGCATCCCCTCAGAGCCCGGCCCACGATGGCATAGGAATCGGGCATGTAGAAGACCTGCTCCGTTCCCGTGGCTTCCAGTCCCTTGAGAATCCGTCGGACGATCCGCACCTTTTCCTGGTTGTCGAAAACGCTCCCGTGTGCCACCAGCCGTCGAATGTCCTTTCCCGATACCGGGTTGGCCACAATTCCCACCGCCGCCAAGAGCATCCTCCTTGTCTTCGGGCCTGCGGGCGTCTCCGCCGGGAACCCACACGGGTACCGGACCTGATTCCCGCGGCTCGCAAAGGGGCGATTCTTTCCTAGGAGGCTGTCTGAAAACGATTGATTTGCACCGTTCAACGCCCATTAGTCATCCCCGCGAAAGCGGGGATCCCGGATCTCCGGCAACTTATGGACTCCCGCTTGCGCGGGAGTGACGGGTAGCGGCGTTCTTGGACAGGCTCCTAGCGTGAAGTTCTGACGGGGGGCGTAAAGCCCGCCCCTACGAAAGTGGGCGAATTCCTCCGCTCCCTCGATGCCATGATCTCGTACCGTGCAACATACGCCGGCGAAGGAGGAAACCCGGCTCGGAACACCAGGGGTGTAGGGGCGAATGATTATTCGCCCCTACACCTCGGGGCATGGAAGGTTCCACGGCACGTTCGATGTGAATGAGCAGAAATCGAAGCAATCACGCGGGGCAGCAGCTTCCTACGCCCGGATCTTCTTCACGGCGCTCACCACGTCGTCCACGCCCGGGAGGAAGGCCTGTTCCAGGGGAGGCGAGAAGGGCACCGGCGTGAAGGGAGCCGCCACCCGCACAATGGGGCCGTCCAGGTAGTCGAAGGCCAGCTCCGCCACCTGGGCCGCTATTTCCGCTCCGAATCCCGCGTGTTTCACCGCCTCGTGCACCACCACCAAGGCGTGGGTCTTTTGGACCGATTCCACGATGGTGTCCGTGTCGAAGGGGACCAGGGTTCTCGGGTCTATCACCTCCGCACTTATGCCGTCCTTGGCGAGGACGTCCGCCGCCTCCAGGGAGGTGTGAAGCATCTTGGCCGTGGCCACGAGGGTCACGTCCGTCCCTTCCCGGTGCACCTGGGCCTTTCCGAAAGGCACGGTGTAGGGCTCGTCGGGAACGTCCCCTTCCAGCCCGTAGAGAAGCTTGTGTTCCAGGAAGACCACGGGGTTGTCGTCCCGGATGGCCGTGATGAGAAGTCCCTTGGCGTCGTAGGGTGTGGCGGGCATGGCCACCTTGAGGCCGGGGACATGGGCGAACCAGGCTTCAAGGCTCTGGGAATGCTGGGCGGCGGCCCCGATCCCGGCTCCCTGCGGAGTGCGCAGCACCATGGGGATCTTGGCCTTTCCGCCGAACATGTAGCGCATCTTGGCGGCCTGGTTGAAGAGCTGGTCCAGGGCGACGCCGATGAAGTCCACGAACATGATCTCGCACACGGGGCGAAGCCCGGCGGCGGCGGCTCCCGTGGCGGCCCCGATGATGGCGCTTTCGGTGATGGGCGTATCCTTCACCCGCTTTTCTCCGAACTGTTCATAAAGCCCTTTGGTGACGCCGAAACATCCTCCGAAGGGTCCCACGTCCTCGCCCATGATGAAGACGTCGGGATCCCGCTCCATTTCCTGCCGAAGGGCTTCGTTGATGGCCTGAAGATAGGTCTTGGTCGGCATGGCTGTCTCCTTCAATGCGGTGTTCGTACGGTTCCTCGGGCGGCCAAGGCAGGGACCGTCTCAGGCGTAGACGTCTTCCAGCACCTCTTCGGGCGCGGGAAGCGGGCTTTCCTCGGCGAAGGCCACGGCCGCCTCCAGCTCCCGGGCGATGGCGTCGCGGATCTCCCGATCCTTCTCTTCCGTCAGGATCCCCTGCTCCAGGAGCTTTTCCCGGAGTCTCTTGATGGGATCCTTGGCCATCCAGGACTGCACTTCCGCCTCGTCCCGGTAGGTGCAGGCGTCGCCCTCGAAATGTCCGCGCCACCGGTACGTCTTGCATTCAATGAGAGACGGGCCGTCTCCGCGCCGGGCCCGGTCTACGGCTTCGGCCACCGCTTCGTAGACCGCCACCACATCGTTTCCGTCCACCACCACGCCGGGCATGTCGTAGGCGGCGGCCCGGTCGGCGATGTCCGCCACGGCCATGGATTTGCAAGTGGGGCAGGAGATGCCGTAGCCGTTGTTTTCATTGACGAACACCACCGGGAGCTTCCAGGCGCTGGCCAGGTTCATGGCTTCCTGGGTGGTGCCCTGGTTGGAAGCACCGTCCCCGAAAAAGCAGACGGCCACCTGGTCTGTGCCGCGGTACTGGGCCGCCAGGGCCGCGCCGTTGGCGATGGGGCCGCCGCCTCCCACGATCCCGTTGGCTCCCAGGATGCCCAGGTCCACGTCGGCGATGTGCATGGACCCGCCCTTGCCCTTACAATAGCCGGTCTTCTTGCCGAAGAGCTCGGCCATCATCCGCTTGAGATCCCCGCCCTTGGCGATGAGGTGCCCGTGGCCGCGGTGGGTGCTGGTGATGTAGTCCTTGTCGGTGAGAACGGCGCAGGTTCCGGTGGCCACGGCCTCCTCCCCGATGTAGAGGTGGACGAATCCCGGGATCTTTCCGGCGGCGAAAAACTCTTCCACCTTCGTTTCAAATTCCCGGATTCGGACCATGGTGGTGTACATCTGGATGAGTTTGTCTTCCGTAAGACTCATGGTGCACCTCCTTGTGGAAGGCCGAAACCGCGGTTTCGGCTCCGTCTAATGGGTGTCCACGAAAACGGTGACCGCCACGTTGGCCACCACAATGGTGTCGCAGTCCTTGGCGAACCGGTCCACGCAAATGCCCGGGGCTTCCATGCCTCCCGGCACCGTGCGCACGGTCTTGCGTCCGATGGGCACCTCCCTTTTTACCGCCTCCACATCCACCCGGTCCGGGTGCGGGCAGGCCACCAGGATGTCCACATGCACCTGATCCAGGCTTTCCAGTTGGAGGATCTCCAGGAGCCCGCACAGGCAGCTGCGGCCGACGGCGTCCCGCACCGCCCGGCACGCGGCCTTGGTCACGTCCATGCCGTGCAGGTCGGCTCCCGTTCCCAGTTCCACCACGAATCGTTTGCCGGCCATCTTCCCCTCCTTGCCTTCACGCGATCATGGTGGCCGGATCTTCCAGGAAGTCGGCCAGGGTCCTCAGGAAGGTCATGGCCGGCGCCCCGTCGGTGACCCGATGATCGAAGGTGAGGCTCAAGGTCATCAGGGTGCGCACGCAGATCTCTCCCCCATGGACGGCGGGCTTTTCCACGGCCCGGCCCACGCCCAGAATGCCCGTTTCCGGGGGATTGAGGATGGGCGTGAAGCCGTCCACCCCCAGCATGCTCACGTTGGTGATGGTGAAGGTGCCGCCTTGGATCTCGTCGATGCTCAGGCGCCCCTCACGGGCCTTGGCCGCCAGCTTTCGTATCTCCCGGGCCAGCTCCAGGACGCTCAGGGTTTGGGCGTTTTTCACGTTGGGCACGATGAGTCCGTCGGGGAGGGCCACGGCGATCCCCAGGTTTACGTGGTCGTGGACGACGATGCCGTCTTCGGTGAGCCAGGAGTTCATGATGGGCACTTTCTTGAGGGCCCGACAGACGGCGTAGGCGATGAGGTCGTTGTAGCTCACCCGCGGAAGGTCCTGATCGGCGCATTGGAGGCGCAGGCGATCCCGGAGACGCTTGAGTTCCGTGGCGTCCACTTCCACAAAGACGCTGAGCTGGGCCGACTGGTGGAGGCTGGCCATCATGTTGTCGGCGATCACCTTGCGCATCCCCTCCAGGGGGATCACGGTGCCGGCGGCGGGCCCGGTGATCCCCGGCGCCGCCGGGGCGGCGGAGCGTTGCGCCTTTCGTTTTTCAAGCGCCCTGAGAACATCCGCCTTGGTGATCTTGCCGTCGGGCCCGGTGCCTTCCACGGAGGAGAGATCCAGGCCTTCCTTTTGCGCCAGGGCTTGGGCCTGGGGGCTGATGGAAGGACCCGCTTCCGTTCTTTCCTTGTAGCGGCGCACATTCTCTTCCGTGATGCGCCCTTCCGGACCCGTGCCTTCCACCCGGCTCAGGTCCAGCCCCCATTCCTTGGCCAGCCGCCGGGCGATGGGGGTGGCCCGCACGAAAGAGGCACGGGCCTCGCCGCTCTCCTCCTCCTTGCGTGCCTCCCGGGCTGCCGCGTCCGGTTCGGGCTGCAAGGAAGGCCCCTCCCGCCGTTCCGGCTCCTCGCCCTCCTGGGCGATAACCGCCACCACGGTCTTCACGGGGACCGTCTCGCCGGCGGGAACCAGGATCTGAAAAAGAATGCCGGTGGCGGGCGCTTCCACGGAATTGGTGATCTTGCTCGTTTCCACCTCAAAGAGCGGCTCGCCCTGGGCCACCGGATCCCCTTCGGCCTTGAACCAGCGGGTGATCTTGCCTTCCGTCATGGTCAGGCCCCATTTGGGCATCAAGACATCCACAGCCACTGGGTTCCTCCTTTCGCGGTCCAAAGTCCGGAAACACTGGTTGGAATTTCCTCGTTTCCCCGTCGGAAAGGTGCGCGCGCATCCGTCTTGTGCGGGTAGCGGATTCGCTGCGTCTTCAAGAGAGGCAAGAGAAGTGCCACAGCATGGATCCAAGGAGCTCCAACGTTTCTCGAGGAGGGCGGAGGCCTGTGTTCCATTTTCGAACAGCCCCCTCCGTTCCGCCAAGTCGGTGGTTGCATTACCCGCCAAGAGCGGCATATGATCCATCAGTTTCACGTGCGCGGCCCATGGTGGTTCTTGGCGGAAGGGACCTGTGCGGTCCAGCCTTTCCACTCACCTCCAACCAGGGGGGTGCCATGTACGAACTGGTCTGGAAGGACTCGCGTTTTCAGCTCGTGCGTTCTCGGCAGCCGGGGGCGGGAGGCCGAAACCCCGATTCCCTGACATGCAGTCTATCCCACGGCGACATGGATCTCCAAGCCTGGAGGGACTATGTCCTGCGCGGGCGGTCCCACGACGCCCTGAGGGACGTGATCCGGCGCTCGTGGTCCAGGTGTCGGGAAAGCGGGGTGGATCCGGGGCAGGAAAAGTGCTGGGACATTCGGGACGAAAGGGAACTGGGCGAAGAGTACCGACTTCTCCGGGAACTCAGCCTGGACGTGCAAACGGAGATCTACGGCCTCATCCGGAGCCAGGGCCTTCTGGTCACGGTGTCGGAACGGCGGGGTTACCTGCTGGCCATGTTCGGCGATGTGAAGGCGCTGCGTGCGGCGGACCGGCTCAATTTCGGCCCGGGGGCCAACTGGTCCGAGGGCAGTGTGGGAACCAACGCCATCGGGACCGCCCTGACGTGCGGGCATCCTCTAAGGGTTCAAGGGACGGAGCACTACTGCGAAAGCCACCACGGCTGGGTCTGCACGGCGGCCCCCATTTTCGGCTGGGACGGCAAACCCCTGGCCGTGGTGGATATTTCGGGCCCCCTGGATTCCGATCACAGCCGGACGTTGGAGCTGGCCATGTACGGGGCGCGGCTGATCGAAAGCCGCCTTTACAGGATGCAGGCGGCCCAGCAGCTTTTTCAGGGATCGGAGGTGCTCCGCACCCTTTTCCAGTCACAGCTGGCCGGGCTGATCTACGTGGATCCCAACGGGCGGATCCTGGACGCCAACGCGGCGGCCGCAGCACTCCTGGGGGTCTCCCGGACAAGGCTTCGCGGGGGGAGAATCCAGCGTCTCTTCGATATGAGTCCCGTGGCGGCGGCCCTCCAGGGGGGCCCGTCGGGGGGATGTCCTCAGGCAATTTCGGTCAGATGTCTGGGCCATGAACGCCTTTCGGCCACGGCCCATCCCGTGGTGAGCCCCAACCGGGCGCTCATGGGAACCCTGGTGGTCCTTTCCGAATCGAAACCGGCCCCATGGACCGTTTGCAGGCCCTCTCCAACCGAGGATCCCTTCGCGAAGGTGTTGGGAAGAAGCCGGGCGCTCCAGGAGGCGCTCGATCTGGCGCGCCGCGTGGCCGATTCGGACACCACGGTGCTCCTGGTGGGGGAAAGCGGGACGGGAAAGGAGGTGCTCGCCCGCGCCATCCACGAAGCCAGCCCTCGAAAGAAGGGGCCGTTCGTGGCGGTCAACTGCGGCGCCATCCCATCGGGGCTCATTCAGAGCGTTCTGTTCGGCTATGTGGAAGGCGCCTTTACGGGGGCCCGGCGAGGGGGGAGTCCCGGCAAATTCGAACAGGCCTCGGGCGGCACGCTCTTTCTCGACGAGATCGCCGAAATGCCCCTGGACATGCAGGTCAATCTCCTGCGGGTGTTGGAAGAGGGGCAGCTCTGCCGCGTGGGGGGAACCCGGGCGGTGCCGGTGGATGTTCGGATTCTTGCGGCCACCCACCGGGACCTGGAAGATCGCGTTCGCCAGGGGCTCTTCCGCGAGGACCTCTTCTATCGACTCAACGTGGTTCGTATCGTCCTCCCGCCCCTGCGGGAAAGGGACGAGGACATCCTCATTTTGGCGCGGCACTTCATCGACACCATTTCCCGGAAGCTCCATCGAAAAATCCGCTTCGTCTCCCCCGACTTCTACGGGGCGCTCCTGGCCCACCGGTGGCCGGGCAACGTGCGGGAACTCCGGCATGCCATCGAGGCGGCCATCGCCCTGATGCCCGGGGACGTCCTGGGGCCGGAAAGCCTTCCCGATCGCGTGCGAAACCTCCCCCAGCGACGGCCCGTCCCGGCCCCCGATTCCCAGGAGTTCAACCTGAAAAAGGTGGAGGCGGAAACGATCCGGCGTGCCTATGCGCACTTCAAGGGCAACATTACAGAGACGGCCCGGGCCCTGGGTATCGGCCGAAATACGCTCTACGCGAAGTTGAAGAAGCTGAAGATGATCTGAAGGGATCAGCTGAAACAGCCGGAGGCGGGGGTCACGTCGCAATAGACGTTGAGAAGCGCGATGGCCACCACTTGCTTCTTGTGCCTTCGCGTCCCCCAAAGGGGCCAGCGGTGCATGGCCTGCAGCGTGCGCTTGAGGTGCTCGTGGAAGTAGTGGGCCCGCTCGAACTCACCGTAGGATCGGCCCGTGACGGGATCCCGCACGGGATACCAGGCGGGCACCCAACCCTCCACGTTCTCTTCGAGGGCGTCCCATACGGCGTAGGGATCCACGTGATAGGGGACGGTCTCCCAGCACAGATCGGGAAGGGGCAAACCAGGGTCCAGGAATTCTTCCAGCAAAGGGTCCGGACGGCGGCTCATGGAGCCTCCTTTCGGTGGAGCATGCGGGCGAGGATCTCCTTGAAGAGTTTCGCTCCCAGGGCGGCTGTAATGCCCGACGGGTCCCGCTCGGGGTTGATCTCCACCAGGTCCGCGCCCACCAGCCGCCCCCGCAGCCCGTTCACAAGGCACAGGACCTGCCGGGTGGAGAGCCCCCCGGGTTCCGGGTGGGAAACGCCGGGAGCATAGGCCGGATCCAGGCAGTCCACGTCCAGGGAAAGGTAGACGGGGCCGTCGAATTCCAGATCGCCCGTCCCGTTCCAGCGGTCCATGGAAAGGACTTCCACGCCGAAACGTTCCGCCACCTTTCTTTGCTCCTCGTTCATGGTGCGAACGCCCACCTGGACGAGTCTTCGGGCCAGGCCTTCCTCCAGGATGCGTGCAAAGGGGGAACCGTGGCTCATGGGGTTTCCGTCCAGAGCGGGATAAAGATCGGGGTGCGCGTCCAGGTGCAGGATGTCCAACGGGCCGTGGCGGGCGGCCACGGCGCGCACCACGGGCACGGTGATGGAGTGATCGCCTCCCAGAGCCAGAACGGCGCCGCCCAGTCTGAGGATCCCGTCCACGGCCCGTTGGACCTTTTCCACCATGCCGTCCGTGCGTGAAAAGGAAAGGTCTCCCGCGTCGGCCCATTGGTCGTTGCGGCCCAGGTCCAGGCCGCATTCGGCCGTGAGATTCATGGATCCCGAATGGAGGGCCTCCCGGATGCGCCCGGGAGCCAGAGCGGGACCCCGCCGATGGGAGGAATTGGCGTCGAAGGGAACGCCCAGCACGGTGACCCGGGCGGCCAGCCGCCGGAGGCGCTCCACGAGAGTCCCGAGTTCACGAACCAGGTGGGGATGGAGGTTGCGGCATTGCAACCGCTGAAGCAAGGACCGGTAATACCAGAGCGTTCCCGATCGGCCCCCGCGGAAGCGATCCCAGACGCCGGCGCCTTCCCGTTCCAGATCCTCCGCGATGGTACGTGCGTTGTGGATCTTGTCGGCCAGGGTGATGAGAAGGGCGTCGGCCGAAGCCGTTTCCAGGTGCTGCAGGTAGGCCTCTTTGCGTTCCCGCCAGGGGGGCTTGGGCGATTCCAGGCAGTCCGAGCAGGCCCGTACGAGTGAGGCCACGCGGTCGCCGAACCGGGTCCGGATCACCTCCAGGGTGGCTTCCCCTCCCTGGTCTTCCACGGCGTCGTGGAGGAGCGCCGCCACGGCGACATCCTCGTCGCCGCCGTTTTCCAGCACCATGGCGGCCACGGCCAGCAGATGGGATAGGTATGGAACTCCGGAGCCCTTTCGCACCTGACGGCTGTGATAATGGAAGGCCGTGGCGAGGGCCTCGCGGAACCTGGGGGAAAGGGCGACGGGCGGCTGATGCATCTGCCTATTTTGCACATTGTCCATTTTGCATAACCTCCCAGTCTGGCTCCCCTTGCGCCGCTCCCGCACATGGGTCATTTCGATTTGCGTCTATTCGCGTTCATTCGCGGTTCTCTTCAACTCTAACCCCCATCACGGGGAGCCCGCGGCAGCGAAGGATGAAACGCACCTCTGGAAGAGCCGGTCCCTGTAGGGGCGAATGATCATTCGCCCCTACAGGCCGCGCGCACGAGCGGAACGAGGTGGCGCTTGATGCAAAGCGGATGTGCCCGTCGGGCAGGGGCGGGATTACTCCCCGCCCGCGAATCGCTCGGCCCAACGACCCGGCAAGAAAATCGTTGGGTCCAGGGAACAACCCGTCAGCCCGAAAACATGGGAAGGCGCACGGGTACCGGCGTTCCGACGTTGACGTCCCGTGAGGTGGCCGCCTTCCAGTGGGATTCGAGCCCCTGCTTCCAGTGGGCGAAGAACTCCTCCATGGATTCCACGAAATCGGGGTCGTGTTCGGTACGGTTGACCGTGCCGTGGACCACGATCTTGTCGGGGGCCGGGGGAAAGCCGGTGGTGACGGTCCATTGGAAGGCGTTGGGACATTCGGGCATGGTGAAGCGGACGCCTCCGTTGATCTTTTCCCTGCGGACGATGAACCGGCCCCAGATGCAAAAGATGACACCCTCGTCACCGCGCACGTCCGATGCCGATTCGATGGAAGCGCAATAGAGGGGAAGGGCTTCGAGGGTGCACATCTGCTGAATCTCTTCCGGTGTCGTCTTCTTATCGGCGATGGCGAAAAACTCCATTGGGGGCTCCTCTCTCGATTTCCGGATAAACGTACAGGCGCCGCACCCGTTGGGTGCCGCGGTAGCCGTGTCATATCCCAGGACCGCCGTCCCTGTCCATAGGGCGGCTGGCGGACGTTGGGAACTCGATACGGGCGGTCATTCCAGCGGCGAAGGGTTTTGGCCTTGATGGAGAATGGCCTTTGGTGTCATTTTCCAAGGGCGGCCTCTTGCCACGGCGGCGGGTCTTTCGGGTCTGGGGAGACCCCCTGGAATCCACGACGGAATCGGAAGGAATCAGGATGAAATATTGTCCCCTCTGTGCCTCTTTTCTGGAAGAGCGAATCATCGACGAGCGCCCCCGGCTCGCCTGCACCAACCCGCAGTGCGACTACGTCCATTGGAACAATCCCACGCCGGTGGTGGCGGCTGTGGTGGAAGTCAACGGTTCCGTGGTGCTGGTGCGCAGCAAGGGATGGCCCAAGAATTTCTTCGGCGTGGTGGCGGGCTTTCTGGAAGCCGGCGAGACGCCGGAGCAGGGGGTGTTGAGAGAGGTGCGGGAGGAGCTGGGCCTGGATGGGCGGATCGAGGACTTCCTGGGGATCTATTCCTTCTTCGAAAAGAACCAGGTGATCTTCGCTTATCACGTCAAGGCCGACGGGCAGGTGAAGCTGGGGGACGAGCTGGCCGAAGCCAAGCTGCTCGCGCCCGAAAAGGTCCGGCCGTGGGAAGCGGGCACCGGCCCGGCGGTGCGGGAGTTTCTGCGGCGCCGGGGGCTGCACAACGGCCGATCATGACGGTTGGATGAGGGAGGACTCTCATGGGACGGACAGTTAACGCCGGCGAACAATTGGTTTTGGCGATCTATGTGAAGGATCTGGAACGATCTGCCAAGTTCTTTACGGACTTCGGCTTTGTGGTGAACCGAAGGGACGGAGTCTTCATGGAACTTTGCTGGGAGACTTCCCTTCTCTTTCTGGTGGAAATGCCCGATGTGAAGCCGCCGGAAAAGGCCATCGGCAACCTGCGGGTGGTGGTGGACGATGTGGATGGAATCTACGAGAAGGCACGCTCCCTGGGCTATGAGATCGTCACCCCAATAGGTGACCGCTACTACGGCATGCGCGACTTCGTGGTGGCCGGACCGGACGGGATCCATCTGCGGTTCGCGAGCTTGAAAGCCTAGCGGGGTCCGCTTTGGGGACGAACTTCATGTCGCTATCAGGAGGACAAAAGATGCACACGGTTCTCGTTCATCCCGCGTCTTATGAAGACGTGCGGGCGGCGGTGGAGAGAGTGTTTCAGACCTTTCCCTTGGATCTTGAAGGAAAGACGGTTCTTATCAAGCCCAATGCGCTTCGGGCGTCCCGGCCGGAGGAGGGGATCGTCACCCACCCGGCGGTGCTCCGGGCCGTGGTGGAACGGGTGGAAAGGGAGCGGCCCGCTCGGATCGTGGTGGGAGATAACCCGGGCGCCTTCGACTACGGAGCCAATGAAAGGGTGTTCCGGGAAACGGGCCTCATGGACGCCGCCAAAGGTTATTATTCTAATATCGGGCTGGATTCCACGCGGGTTCCCTTCCATCCGGAGTTCATGGAGTCGGTGAGTGTTTCCAGGATCGTTCTGGAAGCGGACGTGGTCATCAGCCTGCCCAAATTCAAGACCCACGGCCTCACGGTGATCACGGGGGCGATCAAGAACTCCTATGGCATCCTTCCGGGGGCCCAGAAGGCCCGACTGCACAAGGCGGCCGGAACACCCCGGCGGTTTCACGAACTCCTGGTGGAAGTCTTCCGGCTGCGCGTTCCCGACCTTTTCATCGTGGATGCCGTGACGGGAATGGAAGGAAACGGGCCGGCCTCTCCCGATCTGCGCCCCATCGGCCGCATTCTAGCGGGGGACAATGCGGTGGCCGTGGACGCGGTGATCGCCCACATGATGGGCTGCGATCCCGGTGCCCTCCGGTTTCTGCAGCGGGCCGGGGAATTGGGGTTGGGAGACCCTGCACTGGATCGGATCCGCATCCTGGGGGATCTGGTGAGGCTGGATGGCTACAAGCTCCCGCCGCTCAGCGGCGAAGCCAATATGAACAACGAGCAGATCCAGCAGCTTTTCGAAGCCAAGATGTCTTTGCGCCCCCAGGTGGATCCGGCGCTCTGCACCGCCTGCGGCACCTGCGTGGACCACTGCCCCGTTTCGGCCCTTTCCATGCCCGAAGATCTTCCGCAGGTGGACCCGGCACTCTGCATCACCTGCTTCTGCTGCCAGGAAATGTGCCCCGAAAAGGCCATCGCCTTGGGATAGTCGGTGAGACGCAAAGGCTACGAAGGCTATCCGGCGATCACGATCGGTGGATAGGTATTTAGAGAACTTCGAATTTTGGAAGATGAGGCGAAGAATGCTCCTAGATGAGGCGGGTTGAGATGGGGTGATGAAGAGCCGATCGCTGAGGACTCGATTTAGAGGCTGTTTGCTGGGGTTGGCCTGCGGCGATGCGGTGGGAACTACGGTGGAATTCAGCCCGCGGGGCACTTTTGAACCGGTCACCGACATGGTGGGGGGCGGGCCTTTCCGGCTGAAGCCGGGCCAGTGGACGGACGATACGTCCATGGCGCTGTGCCTTGCAGAAAGCCTGTTGGAACGGGAAGGATTCGATCCCGAAGACCAAATGCGCCGCTATGTGCGCTGGTGGAGGGAAGGCCATCTGAGTGCCACCGGAGCGTGCTTCGATATCGGGAACACGGTGGCGGGTGCCTTGGGCCGCTTCAAGAAGACGGGAAATCCATGGGCCGGGTCGACGGACCCCCACAGCGCCGGAAACGGCTCCATCATGCGGCTGGCTCCGGTGGTGCTTTTCTACTATCCCCATTGGGAGGAAGCCGTGCATTATGCCGGGGAAAGCAGTCGCACGACCCACGGAGCCCAGGAATGCGTGGACGCCTGCCGGCTTCTGGCCTCAATCTTGTGCCGCGCCCTGGATGGCCGGCCGAAGCGGGAGGTCCTCTCCGGCGGCGACGGGGAGGCTGGGGTTTCCCGACTGGGGATCCGGTCGGAGAAGGTGGCGAGCATCGCCCGGGGCGACTACCTGGAAAAGTCCGTGAAGGAGATCCGTGGGACGGGCTACGTGGTGGCAAGCCTGGAAGCGGCTCTCTACTGTTTTGCCAAGACGGATTCCTTCCAAGAGGCGGTGCTCATGGCGGCCAACCTGGGAAACGACGCCGACACCACCGCCGCCGTCTGCGGCCAGATCGCCGGGGCGTTCTACGGTGAATCCGCCATCCCCCAGCGGTGGCTGGAAAGACTGGCCATGGCCGATCTCATCCGGTCCTTTGCCGACCGCTTTCTGGAACGTCCGGGCCCTCAATGGGAAACGCCCTTTGATCGATCCTACTGGATCGTGCCGGGAAAGGTCCTGGCCGGGGCCTATCCGGGAAGTCCCGTTCGTGGGGAGGCGAAAAAGAAGCTGGAGCGGATGCTCCAGTGCGGCGTTCGTCGTATCATCAACCTCATGGAGCCGGACGAGGTGGACCATTCGGGATCTCCTTTCGAGCCTTACGAAGGCATCTACCGGGAGCTGGCCCAAGCCCGGGGGCTCTCCGTTTCCGTGGTGCGCTATCCCATTCCGGACCTGACGGCCCCCACGCCGGAGCTCATGAACCGGATCTTGGACGATATGGACCGGTCGGTTTCGGACGGCTGCCCGGTTTACGTGCACTGTTGGGGCGGCCGAGGCCGCACCGGAACCGTGGTGGGCTGCTACCTGGTGCGCCACGGCATGACGGGCGAGGCGGCGCTGGAGCATATCGCATGGCTTCGCCGCCGGGTGCCGGACCGCCTGCAGCCCTCACCGGAAACGAGCGACCAGGTGGAGCTGGTGAAATCATGGGCCTCCTGGGAGGCGGTGCTGAAAGGGAGACCGAAAAAGAGCTGAGGGCTGGGCGCTTCCAGCGCTGATTGCTTGGCGGGTGGGGAGGAACCGCGCGACTACTCAGCGGGTCCACCTGCCTTAGCAGGGGCGTGCTTTTCGCCCGCCCGCCGGAACCTCGCCATCGGGAAGAATCGTCCAATGATATTTGCGCGGTCTTGTTCCGTCCGTGCCCGCGGCCTGTAGGGGCGAATCATCATTCGCCCCTACAGTGGCCCAAAGATGCGTTTCATCCTTCGTTGTCACGGGCCGTCCGTGATGGGGATTAGAGCAAAAAAGAACCGCGAATGAACGCATAGGGACGCAAAGGAAATGACCGGTTTGGGGGAGTGGCGCAAGCCGCGATGGGAATGTCCGGCAATGCAATGGGCGCGCAGTCTCTCATAGAGAATCGCGCCTTGCAACGCCCCCACAAGGCTGGCGGGTCTGCTGAAGGGGTTTGGTGCCTGGGGCGGGGATCGAACCCGCACGGGCACGGGGCCCAAGGGATTTTAAGTCCCTTGTGTCTGCCTATTCCACCACCCAGGCACGCTCGGGAACGTAGCACAGGGCCAAAGGCGGTGGCAAGAGAGATGCCGCCGGATCCGGGGCGCGCAAGCTGTTAAACATGCTGCCAGGAAGCTTGGTTATATGGACGGATGGTTCCTTGCTTCTCCAGCTGGTGGTGCCCAGTGGCTTTGCCGGTCTGGCCGCATCCGTTACGAGAGCTCCGGAAAACCATCGAAGGGCACATCGTCTTCGGGATCGTAGACGGAATCGTAATATTCCACGAGCCACGCGTCTTCCAGGGCGTGGAAGCGATGGGCGAGCAAGGGTGGAATGACGAGCTTGTCGCCGCTCTGTACGTCCGTATGCCCCTCCTGCCCGGTTTCCACATCCACCGTGAGGATCCGGACCTTTCCGGAGATCACATAGAAGCGCTCGGTCTTCACCCGATGGTAGTGGCCGCCCCGGAAACGGCCCGGTCCGGTTCTCAACGAAAAGACGGCCAGATGCCGAATGGTCAGGCCGTCTTCGATGAGAGCCACCTCTCCCCGATCCTCCAGCCACCTCTTGACCCTCCGAAACTCAGCCGTCACGGGAAGGGATTCCACAAGAATCTTTCTCTGCATGGTTTCGGTAAGCTCCTACAGTTCATCGTTCCTGGAGAAGGAATAAGAGCAGGCTTTTCACCAATTGCGCCATGAAGGGGAAATCGAGCGTTTCCATGGTATCACAAGGGGTATGGTAATGGGGGTTCCGGTAGAAAGCCGAATCGGTCACCATGACGGCGCGATAGCCCCGGTCCCAAAAAGGCGCATGGTCGCTCAGGCGCACCGAAGGGATGAGCCAGCCGTTGAAGGGAACCGCCAGCGTGACCACGGGAAGATCGGGATTTTTCCGAAAGGCCGTCTCCATGGCCCGGACCAATCCTTTGGACCGACCGTTGCCGACGATACCGATGAAGTCCCCCCGATCCGGATAGTTCTTGAATCGAAGGGGCCAGGGATAGTTCTGGCATCCCGGACTCCGGCAGGTATAGCCCACCATCTCCAGGCAGATCATGGCATCCAGGCGCTCTCCATTTTCCTGGGCGTTTCGGGCCCGAACCCGGCTGCCCATGGCCCGGGTGCCGTAGGCCGGTGGCTCTTCCAGGGCGAAGGCCGCAAACTGAACCGCAGGGGTCGAACCCCCATGGGTGCCGAAGGACGCGAAGAGCCGGGCCGTTTCCAGAAGAACCGCCACGGCGCTGGCGTTGTCGTCGGCCCCCACGGTGCCCGCCACCGAATCGTAATGGGCGCCCACCAGGATCCGCTTCCCCGACCCTCGGGCCGGGACTTCCGCCAGGATGTTCGCCACCCTGTGCCCCTCGAATTCGTAAGGCTCCTCCACCGGCTCCAACCCGGCCTGTCGGAACACGTTGGCGATGTAGTGCGCCGCACGGAGGTGTCCCTCCCAGTCGGCGACACTGCGCTCTCCGATTTCCACCGTGAGCACGCGAAGATGCTCGCGAAGGCTCCGCTCCACGTAAGCCAGGTCCGGCTCATTGAGATGGCCGACCGCCATGGGGTTCTCCTCGGTTGGCGAGAGAACGAGAGGGCTGAGGAAAAAAAGCAGGAAGAAGCATTTGTTCATTATTTCGGTTTTTTTGCATCCTCCCACCGGTTTGTGAATTTCCTTGCATAATAGAGCGAGTCTCGCTAGAAGAATCGGTCGTTGAGACTCAAACGCGAGCGCGCCTTCCCCCTCCCTATGCGGATGCGAGTGCGAAAACGAGACCGGAAACGGAGATGCCCATGAGCCGCAACCATCCTGCCGTTTTCACAGATCCCGACGCGTGTACCGATTATATCCTATCCAAGGTGGGAAAGAACATCGTCCTCGGGCTGGCCCTGGGGTTGGGCAAGCCCAACCATCTGGCCAACGCCATCTTCAATCGCGCCCGGCGCGACCCGTCCCTACGGCTCAAGATCATTACGGCCATCACGCCGGAAGTGCCCGGGTGGTCGTCGGATCTGGAGCGGCGTTTCCTGGAGCCCATTCTGGAGCGGGTCTTCGGCGGTTATCCTCCCTTGGAGTATGCCCTGGCGGTGAGGCGAAACGACGTGCCGGAGAACATCCAGGTCTGCGAATTCTTTTTCCGTCCCGGCGCCTTCATGAACCACGAGCATGCCCAGCTCAACTATATCAGCACCAATTACACCCACGCCGTGCGGGATCTCATGGACAACGGCATCAACGTGGCCGCGCAGCTGGTGAGCGCCGAACGGCGGCCCGACGGCCGGGAGAGCTATTCCTACAGCTGCAACCCGGAAGTGGCGCTGGATCTGGTTCCCGCCATGAGGCGGGCCGAACGGGAAGGGCGTCCCGTGGCCATCGCGGCCCAGGTGAACCGCAATCTTCCCTATATGTACGGAGATTCGGAAGTGGATCCGGATCACTTCGACGCGATCCTGGACCACCCCGACTACGAATTCCCGCTGTTCGCACCCCCCAAGGAATCGGTGAGTACCCAGGATTACATGATCGGCCTCCACGTGAGCAGCCTGGTTCGCGACGGGGGAACCCTGCAGATCGGCATCGGCTCTCTGGGCGATGCCATCGCCTATGGGCTCATTGCCCGTCACGAGCACAACGAGTGCTACCAGGAGCTGCTTCGGCGCGCCGGAATCCTGGATCGTTTCGGCCAGTCGGTCCAAAGGTACGGCGGCACGGACCCCTTTCGGGAGGGCCTGTACGGCTGTACGGAGATGTTCGTGGACGGCTATGTGCACCTCATGAAGCATGGCATTATCAAGCGCAAGGTCTACGGCCATCCCGTGATCCAGCGGCTGGTGAACGAAGGGAGACTCAAGGAGGAGATCACCGCCGGAGTCTTGGACGAACTTTTGGGGGCCGGCGCCATTTCCGCGAAGCTGACGGAAGAGGACGCGGCTTTGCTGGCGCGCTTCGGAATCCTCTCCCCGCAATGGCGTTGGGAGGAAGGGGAGCTTACCAACGGAACCCTTCGCATCCCGGCGGACCTGAACGATGCCAAGGCCAGGCGCGAGCTGGAAGCCCACTGTCTGGGCGAACGGCTGCTAAACGGGGTGGCCGTTCACGGAGGCTTCTTCATCGGCCCCCGCAGCTTCTATCAGGCCCTGCGCGACATGCCGCCCGAGGAAAGGCGGCTCATCAACATGACGGCCGTCACCTACATGAACCACCTCTACGGCGACGAAGAGCTGAAGGCCCTGCAGCGGCGCCACGCCCGCTTCGTCAACACCGGCCTTATGGTCACCCTGGGAGGCGCCATCGTCTCCGACGGCTTGGAAGACGGTCGGGTGATCAGCGGCGTGGGCGGTCAGTACAACTTTGTCTCCCAGGCGCATGCTCTGCCGGGAGGACGCTGCATCATCATGATCCGAAGCACCCGGGGAAGCGGACGCCACACCACTTCCAACGTGGTCTTCAACTACGGCAACATCACCATCCCTCGGCACCTGCGGGATATCGTGGTCACCGAATACGGCATCGCCGACATCCGTGGAAAGACGGATCGGGAAGTGGCGGAAGCCCTCGTGCGGATCGCCGATTCCCGCTTCCAGGACGAGCTGGTCAGGCAGGCCAAGGCGGCCCGGAAGCTCCCGGCCAACTACCAAATTCCCGACGCCTTCCGTCAAAACGTGCCCGAAAGGCTGGAAGCCGAACTGGAACCTTTCAGGAAGAAGGGGCTTTTCGGGCCATTTCCCTTCGGTACGGATCTCACGGACCAGGAACTGATCCTGGCCAAGGCCCTGCGCCATTTGAAGGACGCCACCAACGGCAACAAGGGGAAGCTCCTGCAGCTGAAGCCCCTGCTGGCGAGCCTGGCTCCGCCGGCGGAAGCCAAGCCCTACCTGGAACGGCTCGGTCTGGAAGCTCCCAAGGACGCCAGGGAGAAGATCCTGCAGCGGCTCGTCACCCACGCCCTGGCGGCCACGGGAGCTGTTTGATGGGAAAGGTAAAAGGCTAAAGGGCAAAGGTAAAAGGTAATAGGTTAAAGGGAAAGGGCTTGGGCGCGTCAGCAACGGGGGACGGGGGGCTGTAGAGCCTCCCGGGCCTGAATCTCGGCGTCCAAGGGTTCCCCGGCGGCAACGCCCCGCAGCCGTCACACAAGAATTCCATTGATCCCGCTTTCGATCCCTCGTTAAGTTTTCGACAAAGCACGGCCGCAGGCGGTCACCATGGGCTTGGTGGCCGAAAGAAGCGCTCGCTCGCTTTCGGGCGTTCCAAGGCCGCGCGCCAGTGAGCATAGGGGGAAAGACATGGAAAGCAGGATGCGGGTGGAAAGGGATTCGCTGGGGGAAGTTCGGGTGCCGGAGGTTGCCTACTATGGGGCGCAGACCCAGCGGGCGGTGGAAAATTTCGGTCTGGGCAACGTGACCATGCCCCGCGACCTCCTGCGTGTTCTCGCTCTTATCAAGGAAAAGGCCGCGCAGGTCCATGGAAAGGAAGGGCGGCTGGATCCGGGGATCGCCGAAGCCGTCGCTCGGGCCGCCCGCGAGGTGATGGACGGCCTTCACTGGGACCAGTTTCCCGTGGATGTCTACCAGACGGGATCCGGCACGTCCACCAACATGAACATGAACGAGGTGATCGCCGGCCGGGCCAATGAAATCCTTACGGGACGGCGGGGAGGGCGGGAACCCGTCCATCCCAACGACCACGTGAACCTGGGCCAGTCGAGTAACGACGTCATTCCCACGGCCATCCGCATGGCGGCCTGGATGGCGGTAAAAGACCGGTGCCTTCCGGCACTCAAAGGCCTCCATGAGGTATTGAGGAAAAAGGCCTCTCAGTTTCGCGACGTGGTGAAAATCGGTCGCACCCACCTCCAGGACGCCCTTCCCGTAACATTGGGCCAGGAGTTTTCCGGCTACGCGCGGCAGGTGGAGCTGGGGATCGAGAGACTGCAAAGCCTGGAGGCGCGCCTTTGCGAGGTGCCTCTGGGTGGAACGGCCGTGGGCACCGGCGTGGGAGCGCCTCCGGGGTTTGCCCGGGCCGTCCTGGACGAGATCAACCGGGAGACCGGCTGCCGGTTCCGGGAAGCGGCGGATCACTTCGAAGCCCAGGGGTCGCAGGACGTCCTGGTGGAAGCCAGCGGCATGGTGCGAACGGTGGCCGTGAGTCTTGCGAAAATCGCCAACGACATCCGCTGGCTCGGGTCCGGTCCCCGATGCGGCCTGGGCGAACTGCGTCTTCCCGAACTTCAGCCGGGATCTTCCATCATGCCCGGCAAGGTGAACCCGGTCATTCCTGAGGCCGTGATCCAGGCCTGCGCCCGCATCGTGGGTAACGATCAGACCCTGGCCCTGGCCGGACAGGGAGGCGTCTTCGAACTGAACCTCATGCTCCCCCTCATGGCCCATACCCTGTTGGAATCCCTCGGCCTGCTGGCCAATGCTGCGCGGGCGCTGGCCCAGCGCTGCGTGGCGGGAATCGAGGCGGACCGGGTGCGCTGTGCATCCATGGTGGAACAAAGCCTGGCCCTGGCCACCTACCTGGTGCCCCTGGTGGGCTACGACCGGGCGGCCGAAGTGGCCAAGAAGGCCCACCGGGATGGGATCACCGTTCGGGAGGCGGCCCTGGCCCTGGGAGTGGCCAGCGAAGAAGACCTGGATCGAGCCTTCCGGGAGTTGGTCCCCGGAACGGGTTTCTGACACCTTTCTCGTCAAAGGCCTGACGAAACCGGCGTGGGATAGGCCCCTTCGCTCAATGAGGGACCAGAACCTGGCGTTGCCGCTAGCCAAAGAGCCCGAAGGGATCGACGCGTGCCGCGACCGGAAGTCTCCGTCCCGGGGAAAAATCGGACCAATACCCGGAAGATTGTGCCGCACGGAGAGGGTTCCTCCAGCGCTCAGTGCCGCCTTTGGGCCATCCCGCATGGATGAAAGCTCGGGCCGTGACAGCGTTTGGGGAGAGCGTCGCGAGGCGCGATTTTCCTTCACGTCAACCCGCATCACAGGGCGCCCGCGAAACGAAGGATGAAACGCACCTTTGGGATCGGGTTCCTGTAGGGGCGAATGATGATTCGCCCCTACAGCCCGGGCGGACGAACAGGACAAGGTCGCATTTCAAATCTTGCACGAAGTTTGCAACCATCCAGTCGGGCGAATCCCAACCGTTTCAACAGGGGAGGTCATCTTGGCGGTACAGTTCATCAAGAATCCCATCCCGAAGCCCTCGGTGGATCAAGGAGCCGTGGAACGGACCCGTGTGCTCGCGCGGTCCATGGAACAACGGGTTTTCCAGCAGGTGTTCCAGGGAGAGCAGGGACTTGCGGCCGAGGCGCCTACGGGCGCGGGCCATGACGACTGGCGGATGCTCCAAGAATTGGGCGCCTCCACGCATGGCATGGACTCTGAGCGCGCCCGACTGTGTTCCATGAACGATCGGCAACTCCAGGCGGCCATCGTGGCGGCCTATATCAAGGCGGCCGCCTTGGGTTCCGGTGGATCGTCCTGGGGCGGTCCCGATTTTTCGGCGCTTGGCGCTCTTCCCCAGGATGGGAAACCTTCCCTTGCCGGTCCCGAGCCTCCAGACCAGGAGATCTCCTTGGATGATCAGCTGGACCTGGGCGCTCTTTCGTCCATCTTTGAATCGGGCGAAGACGGAGTGGGCGCCGTGGGATACGACGGCCGCGGCGGAACGTCCTACGGGATCTATCAATTGTCTTCCAAAACCGGCACCATGGACCGCTTCCTGGATTTTCTCAAGGAACGGGAACCGGGATGGGCGGCCCGGTTGGAAGCGGCGGGCCCCGCGGATACGGGAAGCCGAGACGGGCGGATGCCCCGAGTGTGGCGGCGAATCGCCCGGGAAAACCCGGATCGGTTCGCCGCGCTCCAGCATGCCTTCGTACGGGAGACCCACTACGAACCGGCGGCTCAGGCGGTGGAAGCGGCCACCGGAATTGAAGTGGAGGGGCTTTCCCGGGCAGTGAAGGAGGTTCTGTGGAGCACGGCCGTGCAGCACGGTCCCCGACGGGCCGCCCGCTTCTTTGCCGGGGCCCTCAACCGGGCCAGGGCCAAGGATGGAACGGTTGACGAGGCGGCTCTGATCCGGGCCGTCTACCGATTTCGCG
The DNA here is from genome assembly GCA_014359885.1 of Desulfacinum sp. GTDB lineage: Bacteria > Desulfobacterota > Syntrophobacteria > Syntrophobacterales > DSM-9756 > Desulfacinum. The sequence goes on along the minus strand of JACIYN010000027.1, from coordinate 148,123 downwards.
AGCGGACCAGCGGCGTTTTCGACGGATCCGTTCGGCGGGCGCTCCTGAGCCGATTTTCCGAAGAAAGGAGGATGGCCCTGGCCATGCTTCGCGGCGACTCGGCGGAGGATCTTGCTTAGGCGCGTGTCGGGGAACTCTGCCAACCGTCACTCCCGCGCAACCGGGAGTCCATAACTTACCGGAAATCCTGGATCCCGGCTCCGCTTTCACGCCGGGGACAAGCTTCGCGGGGATGACGAAGAGCCACTGAAGGGCACACATCTACCTTTGACGAACAGGTTCCCGGGAGGCTGCCCGAAACGGACAAGGAACTCGACATCTTTCGTAGCCGCGGGGCGTCAGCCCCGCGGAAAACGGTCTTTGGAACCTCTTGAAGTGATGGGGACGAAACCCGATGGCCCATCCTACGTCCGGGGGTTTCCGGCGCAGCCCTGAAGGGCTGCGCTACGAGAAAAGCGCTCCGCCGTGGCGTTTGCGGGCGGACTGCCGGGCAACTCGGGCAATCGGGTCGGGCGGCCCCGTCAGTTCTGAAGTTCCGCAATATTCTTGAAATAATCGAGGGATTCCGGATTGGCCAGAGCGTCCTTGTTCTTCACTTCCTGGTTGTGGATCACCTTCCTCACCGCCAATTCCACCTTTTTCCCGCTGATGGTGTAGGGGATGTCGGGAACGGCGATGATCTTGGCCGGTACGTGGCGCGGGGTGGTGTTTTCCCGGATGGCCTTCTTGATCCGGTTGATGAGCTCGTCGGTGAGCTGGTAGCCCTCCCGAAGCTTGACAAAGAGAATCACCCGCACGTCATTATCCCAGTCCTGCCCCACCACCAGGCTGTCCAGCACCTCGGGGATGGTTTCCACCTGCCGGTAGATTTCCGCCGTGCCGATGCGCACACCGCCCGGGTTCAGGGTGGCGTCGGAACGGCCGTAGATGATGACCCCGCCCCGCTCGGTGATCTCGATGAAGTCGCCGTGGTGCCACACACCGGGATAGACCGAAAAATAGGCGTCCCGATACTTCTGCCCGTCCGGATCGTTCCAGAAATAGATGGGCATGGAGGGCGCCGCCGCCGTGCAGACCAGCTCCCCCTTTTGGCCGATGACGGGCCTTCCGTCCTCGTTCCAAGCCTCCACCTTCATGCCCAGGCCGCGGCATTGGAGCTCTCCCGCATAGACGGGGCCCATGGGGTTGCCCAGCGCAAAGCAGGAAATGATGTCGGTGCCCCCGGAAATGGACGAAAGGCACAGGTCTTCCTTGATGTCGCGGTACACGTATTCGAAGCTTTCGATGGAAAGGGGCGACCCGGTGGAAAGCACCGCCTTGAGGGGCGTGAGATCGTAGCTTTCCTTCGGTTTTACCCCCGCCTTTTCCACCGCGGCCAGGTACTTGGCGCTGGTGCCGAAGATGGTGATCTTTTCGTCCTGGGCCATCTGCCACATGGCGCCCGGATCCGGATAGAAGGGGGATCCGTCGTAAAGCAGGACGCGGGCGCCCAGGGCCAGGGAGCTCACCAGCCAGTTCCACATCATCCAGCCGCAGGTGGTGAAGTAGAAGATGGTGTCGTCGCGTTTGAGGTCGGTGTGGAGCCGCAGTTCCTTCAGGTGCTGGATGAGGGTGCCCACCACGCCGTGGACGATGCACTTGGGCACTCCCGTGGTTCCCGACGAATACATGATGTAGAGAGGATGGTTGGCGGGAACCTGCTCGAATTCGATCTCCAGGCCGTCTTCCTTGGCCAGGAAGTCTTCCAGGAGCACGCCGTTTCGCACCCGACCCGGATCCGGGTTGGGATCCGTATAGGGCATGACCACCACCTTTTGGATGCTGGGAAGCTCCTTCAGGATCTCGGCAATCCTCCCCAGGGAATCGAAGGTCTTCCCGTTGTAGTAGTAGCCGTCGGCGGTGAACAATACCCGCGGCTCGATCTGGCCGAAGCGGTCCAGAACGCCCTTGATGCCGAAGTCGGGCGAACAGGACGACCAGACCGCTCCCACGCTGGTGGCGGCCAGCATGGCGATCACCGTCTCAATCATGTTGGGAACGAACCCGGCGATGCGGTCGCCCGGCTGGATACCCATGTCTCTCAAGGACTTGGCCAGGCGGGCCACCCGGTCGTAAAGCTGCGCGTACGTGATGTGCCGGGTGGGTTGTCCTTCCCCCTTGAAACTCAGGGCGATGCGATCGTCCCGGTACCGGAGCAGGTTCTCGGCGAAGTTGAGGCGGGCTCCTTCGAACCAGCGGGCTCCGGGCAGCTTGGCCACGTCATCCACCACCTGGTCATAGGAGCGGCTGCAGAGGATGTCGCTGTAGTCCCAAAAGGTGGCCCAGAAGGTGGGAATTTCGGTGACGGACCACTCATAGAGCTCGTCGTAGGCTCGGAACGCCTTCCCATGTCGCTCGTTCACGTATTGCATGAAGTGGTACATGTTGGAGTTTTGGATGCGTTCTTCGCTGGGTTTCCACAGGAGCTTGCTCATGGGTTGCCTCCCTTGCAGATGACGGTGAACAGGACCGGGCCTTCAAGCATCTGGATAACGGCGAATTATGGGAGCCGTTTCCAGCCGAGAGCCATGAACGGCGTGGCCGTCCGGGAAGTCATGGGGAGCGGTACGGGCCGCCTGGAGCAGATCGGGAACCGGGAGAGGGCGCTCTGCGAACGGGAGCGGGGGAGTCAGTCTGCTCTCTGTAAGGACTTTCCCTGTAAGGCCCCGTGGAGGGGGACCTTACAGGCGGCCGGATGATAGCAGGTTTCGCCAATGAACCAAAGTTTAAAATGCACAAACTTTCTCAATCAGCAGACTTATCGAGCAATGTGAAACCGGGCAACGACGTGTCCCGCAAAAAAGTCCGCATCCCGAAGAATCGCCATTTGTGGGAGCGGGCTTGGCGGGGATCCCGGCCATGCCCACGTGCGCTCCCACCAGGGACCTTAGGCCCATGTGCGTCTATCGGCGTTCATTGGCGGTTCCGTTTTGCATTAAAGTTCCGGCGGCCCGGAAGGGATGAGACAGACGAAGCGCAGAGGCGCCTTGGAGGTATTTTTGATCTGGTGGTCCTCATTGGGGGGAATGAAAACCGCATCGCCGGCTTGCACCGGCACCCAGCTCCCTTCCCTGAGAACGGAGCCTTGGCCTTCATGAATGAAGATTTCGTGCTCCCAATCATGGGTATGGCGCGGGGTGTGGCCGTCGGGCTGAAGTTCGAAAAAGCGCATGCAGAATTTTCCCGCACCGTCTTCTTTTCCGATGAGAACGCGCCCGGCCACGCCTTTGGCCACGTCGTTATCGAAGACCGTCGGTTCCACATTCTTGTAGGATCGAATCTTCATGGAAAGCTCTCCTCGCCATCTGATGAAAACGTTGATAGGGGCAAACGGAATCCGCTTCGCCCGCTCACCATAAGCCGATTTTCCGTACCGTTTCAAGGGGCTTTCGTGGGCGGCCGCCGAATAAGGTGGTTTGCCGGTTAAGGATTTCCTACAATGGAAGACGAAGTGCGGAGATGCCTAGCGGGGGAGACCAGTGAGGACCGTCTCGTTCGACACGAAAGCCAGGGAAGTGCTCCGGCGGGTCCACGTGAACATGCCATGGAGATTCCTGGGGGATTATTGGGATCTGATACTGAGGGAAGCCATTCATCTGGAGCTGGGCTTTTCCGGCGAAGAGCTGGACGGATTGGACCTGCGGACAGTGGAAAAGACCTCCGCCGATCTTCGCGCACACGGCTGCCGACTGACAATCCATGGTCCTTTCTGGGAATTGTGTCCGGGCAGTCAGGACCCTCTCATCCGCCAGGTGACGCGCCTGCGGTTGCATCAGTTGGCGGACGTGGTGGAGGTGGTGCGGCCGCACCAGGTGGTCTGCCATACGGGATACGATCCTCGCCACCATCGCACCCAAGTCCGGGCATGGCTGGATCGAGCCCAACAAGTGTGGGAACCTGTCTTGAGACGGCTGGAGGGAATCGGGATTCGCCTGTGCCTGGAAAACGTTTGGGAGGAGGATCCGTCGATCCACCGGGAGATCTTTGACCGGCTCCCGAGTCCCTTTCTGGGATTTTGCTTCGATGTGGGCCATCAGCACTCCTTCTCCGATGCTTCGGTTTCCGTTTGGTGGGAAGCCTTGGAGGAGAAGATCCTGGAGGTTCATCTGCACGACAATCAAGGAAACCTGGACGAGCATCTCCCGGTGGGCCGGGGGACCGTCGATTTTGACGACCTTTTTCGAAGAATCGGGGCGCTGAATCCCGCGCCGGTACTGACGGTGGAACCCCATACCTTGCCCCACCTGGTGGAAACGGTGAACGCGCTCACGGCCTGGCTGGGTGAATGGGAAAGAGAGCCGCCAATGAACGCGAATAAACACCAATGGCAGTGAGCGGGATGTGGGAGCGGCGAAGGCCTCAAAGGGGGTGGACGGCCGTTCGGTGCCGTTCCGGCCGCCAGGTCGTGGTGCCTTCCGGCGCTCCCACAGAGGGAGAAGAACTCCCACAGAGAGGGAAAAAAGCTCTTACAGAGCAAAAAAACACCCCGGTGCAGGTTCTTTCATCCGTGCGGGGTGGCGAGTTTCGCCAGGATCGATCGGATGAAAGAGAACCGCGAACGAACGCTCATGGGAATTGGCGGGAGGACGCAAGGGTTTTCTTGATCCTTGAGAAAGGGAATCAGGGAGGCGGACCATGGCGATCGTGGAGGTGAGTGTGGTGCCCCTGGGAACGGGTGACACCAGCTTGAGTTCCTACGTGGCGGAAGCTGTAAAGATCGTCCAAGAGAGCGGCCTGGAATACGAATTGACAGGCATGGGAACGATCCTCTATGGAAAACTGGACGACATCTTACAGACCGTACGACGCATGCACGAAAGCTGTTTCGAGCGGGGCGCTCGCCGGGTGCTGACCCAGCTCCGAATCGACGACCGCAGGGACAAGCCCAGCTCTCCCCGGGAAAAGGTCGACTCCGTGCGACAGAAGCTCATTGGGGAACCCCAAGAGGAAGGAGCGTCATGAAGGCATTGGTGGAATATCTGGTCAAGGCCATGGTGGATCATCCGGACAAGGTTCTCTTGGCTCAGCGGACTCAGGATCAGTCCATTCATCTGGAGCTGTCGGTGGCTCCCGACGATATGGGGCAGGTGATCGGTCGGAACGGAAAGACCATCCATGCCGTGCGGACGGTGGCTCAAATGGCTGCCGCCAGCAAGGACTGCAAGTGCCGGCTTGAGTTGTTGGGATGACGGGCTGCACCGCCCCGGGTCCTGAGGGCTGGAAAAAGAGTCGGGGAAGGGGTGCCAAGGGGCACTGAAGTGTTTAATATGCAATCATGTGCGTGCAAGCACAGGGTTGTGTCATTGATGGCTGTTGCAGGCGAGGACGTTCCGCAACGGAACCCACACAACAGACGAGGAATGCGGAGGAGTGGTGATGTCCGGCATGTTTAAGGAAGTGCCTGTGGAAGAACTTCGCGGGTATGTGGATCCGGGGTCCCTTCCCTTTGAGCACACGGGAGCGCTGGAGCCGTTGGAAGAAGGCGTGGTGGGCCAGGAACGGGCCATCGACGCCATCAAGTTCGGCATGGGGATGAAGGAAAAGGGCTACAACATCTACATCGCGGGGCCCGCCAAGGCGGGGCTAACCTACATCGCCAGGACGTTTCTGGAAGAACAGGCGAAGAAGGAACCGACCCCCCCGGACTGGTGCTACGTCTATAATTTCAAACAGCCCGATGAACCCAAGAGCCTCAAGTTGAGCCCCGGCCGCGGCAAAGAGCTCAAGAAGGACATGGAGGAGTTCATCCACACGCTCCAGGCCAAGATCCCGGAGGTGTTCGACAGCGACGATTATCGCGCCAAGGAAGCGGAGGTGCATCAGGCCTTCGAACGGCGCCGGCGGGAGATCATCGACGAACTGTCGGAAATGGCCAAGGAGGAGGGCTTCATCCTGCAGTTTTCCCAGGTGGGCATGGTGATCATCCCGGCCAACAAGGAAGGCCAGCCCATGGGTCAGGAGGAGCTCAGCGAGCTGAGCGAAGAGGAGAAGAAGGCCCTTCGGGAAAAGAGCGACGAGCTGCAGGAAAAGATGAAGGCGGCCATCAAGCGCATCCGTGAGGCGGAGACGGAATTCAAGGAAAAGCACGCCAAGCTGGATAACGAGATCGCGCTCTTCGTGGTGGGCCAGCTCATCGAACACTACCTGGAAAAGTACGAGAACGAACCGGACGTTCTCAACTACCTGAAGGCGGTGCAGGAAGACATCCTGGAAAACATCGACGATTTCAAGAAGAAGCCGGAAGGCCAGCAGCAGATGGGTCCCTTTCCGGTGCAACCCAAAGAGGCCGCCTTCCGAAAATACGACGTGAACGTCCTCATCGACAATTCGGAAACGGAAGGGGCGCCGGTGGTCATCGAATCCAATCCGGCCTACCCTAATCTATTCGGAAGCATCGAACGCCAGGCGTGGTTCGGTGCACTCTTCACCGACTTCACCATGATCAAGCCCGGTGCGCTCCACAAAGCCAACGGCGGGTACCTGGTCATGAAGGCGCTGGACCTTCTCAAGTGGTATCTCTCCTGGGAGGCCATCAAGCGAGCCCTTCGCGACGGCGTGATCAAGATCGAAGACCTGGGGGAACTCTACGGGATCTTCAGCACCCGCACCATCCGCCCCGAACCCATCCCCATGGACGTGAAGATCGTCCTGACCGGCGATCCGTACCTTTATCACCTTCTCTACATCTACGACGACCGGTTCCAGAAGCTCTTCAAGGTGAAGGCGCACCTGGACGACCAGATGGACCGTAAGGACGAGGCCGTTCTGCAGTGCGCCCGCATGATCAGCCGGTTCTGCCAGGAAAATAAGATCCGGCACCTGGATCGCTCCGGCGTGGCCCGCGTGCTGGAATACAGCATGGAGGTGACCGGGGACCGCGATAAACTGAGCCTGGAGCTGGGCGATATCAGCGATCTCTTGCGGGAAGCCAACTACTTCGCCGGGCTGGACGGCGCGGATTTCATCGGGCGGGAACACGTGCACCAGGCGATCCAGAAGAGGATCTACCGATCGAACCTCATCGAGGAACGCATCAAGGAACTGGTCAAGAAAGATATCTTCTGGGTGGAGACCACCGGGGAGAAGGTGGGCCAGGTCAACGGCCTGTCCGTCCTCATGACCGGAGACCACGAATTCGGAAAGCCCAACCGCATCACGGCCACCGTGTCCGTGGGCCGCGAGGGGGTGGTGGCCATCGAGCGGGAATCGAAGCTGAGCGGCAACATCCACACCAAGGGCGTCCTGATCCTTTCCAGCTTTCTCAAGGAACGCTTCGCCCACAACAAGCCCATCTCGCTCACAGCCTCGCTTTGCTTCGAGCAGAGTTACGGTATGGTGGATGGAGACAGCGCGTCCAGCACGGAACTCTACGCCATCCTGAGCGCCCTTTCGGGAGTTCCCATCAAGCAGGGAATCGCCGTCACGGGGTCCGTCAGCCAGAAGGGCGAGATTCAGCCCGTGGGCGGTGTGACCCAGAAGATCGAAGCCTTCTTCGACATTTGCGCCCACAAGGGCCTCACGGGCGACCAGGGGGTGATCATCCCGGAAAAGAACGTGCGGAACCTCATGCTGAAGCAGGAGGTGGTGGACGCGGTCAAGGAAGGCAAGTTCCACATCTGGCCGGTATCGCGGATCGAGGAGGGTATCGAGATCCTGACGGGCGTACCCGCCGGAGAGCTGCAGCCGGACGGGACGTATCCTGAAGGCACAATCTTCCGCAAAGCCGACGACCGGCTGCGGGAGATCGCCGAGATCGTCAAGCAGTTCGGAAAGGACGAAAACGGCGGCGCAAAGGGCGCCTCCGACGAAGGAAACGCGGGAGGATGTCCCACCTGCGACCGGTAGTCTTTTATATGAAAGAACTTTGTTTCCAGTATGTTGAAGGAATTCTGGGAGCTCCAATCAGCACCGTAGAGAAATAATATCACGAGTGGGAGCGGCGAAAGCCGCGAGGGAGGGGGCGGGCCATTGCGTGGCGGTGGGGCCGCTTCCGGCTCATCGCGCCTTGCGGCGCTCCCACAGAGAGGAGAAAGCCTCCACAGAGCGGACAGTGCCCCGGTGCGGGTTCTTTCATCCGTGCGAGGTGGCGGATCTTGCAAGCGAGGGTCGCCGGGTTCCGCCCGGCGACCGAAAAAGCCCCTCTCGACGGTCTTTGGGGACTGCCCGGTGGCGCCATGGATGACCTCTTTTCTCGTAACGCAGCCCTTTAGGGCTGCGGATGAACCCCCGGCCGTCGGATAGGCCATCGCGTATTTCCTGTCACTTCATGGAGTTACGATGACCCGTTGCGCGGGGCTGAAGCCCCGCGCCTACGAAGGGAATACAACCCCCGGCCTCTTGAGCCGAAGGGTCATTGTCGGACAAGCTCCAGGAGCTTGTCCGACAATGTGTCCGAAGGGCCTTTCCCCTGGGAGCGCGGGCCTCCGGCCCGCACCAGAAGCGGGCGAGACGCCCGCGCTCCTAGGAGCTTGTCCGAGAATGGGTGCTTTGCCTCGGTTTGTCTCCACCCGTCATCCCCGCGAAAGCGGGGATCCAGGATTTCCGGGAACCTATGGACTCCCGCTTGCGCGGGAGTGACGGGTAGCGGAGTTTTCGGACAGCCTACTAGGAAAACAGTGTCTTCGGACAGCCTCCTAAGCCTCGCCGGCCCGGCGGCGGCTTTGTTCCGAAAGAAGAGCGTAGGCGGCGTTCATGGCCTGGAGGACCGTCTCGGAGTGGGGCCCTTCCGTGTCGATTCGGCACAGGACGCTTTCAGGAAGCTCATCGGTGGGTTCGTACGTTTCCAGGAAGCCCGGAAGGTGGTGGAAGCGGGCGTCGGAATCGGTCTTCTTGGTTTCGCGGGCCCGGAGCCGGTCTTCCAGGACGGCCGTGGAACAGCGGCATTCCAAAAAGACGACGGAGCAGTCCATGTCCTCGGCGAGCCGCAGGGCTTCCCGGCGCCACTTGGCCGTAGAAAAGGTGGCGTCCAGGATGACGGATCGACCGGAACGCAGCCGCTCGTGGGCCAGGGAAAGGATCCGGGCGTAAACCCGTTCCTTCTTTTCCGGCCGGTACAACCCCTCACCGAATGCGGCGGCCGAAGCGGAGGGCTCGGTGGAGTCCAACAGTTCCCGGCGAACCCGATCGGAATGGAGGGCATCGATTTCCAGAAGCGACGCCAGGGAACGAGCCAGCTTCGATTTTCCCGAGGCGGGCAGTCCGCAGCAGATCCACAAGGTGGGGGTGGCGAAGTGGACGGCGTGCCGGTAGGCCTGCTGGAGATACCGCCGGGCCGACTCAATGAGTGAGGCGCGTTCCGTTTCCCCCATCTGATCCGCGCGCAGGCAACAGACCTTGACGCGAACCATGGCCCGGTAGCAGGCGTAGAAATCGAGCAGGCGGTAGAGGCCGGGGTCTCCGGCCTCTCTCACGTAGGCGGCCAGAGTGCGCCGGCTCCAATGGGCGGCCCCGGCCAGATCCAGATCCATGTGGAGAAAGGCCAAGTCCGCGGCCGTATCGCCGTATCGAAACCGATCGTTGAATTCGATGCAGTCGATGATCTGGAGGGTTTCGGCAAAATAGATGTGGTCGGGGCGAAGATCGCCATGGCCGTCGCAGATTCTTTCCCGGGCGATGCGCTCCAGGAAGAGCCTGGTGTGATGGCTCAAGAAGTGTCGGGCCACGGTGCGGATGAATTCCCAGCGCTCCCGGTCCAGCCAGGTACCCGCGAACCGTTCCGTTTGCGCGAAATTTTCCTCCACGTTGTAGGAAATGATCTCGGGGGTTCCGAAGCGGTCGATCTCCCGGCTGCGCTGGGCATTCCTATAAAAGGATGCCAAGCGGTGCCCCAAGGCTTCCATGGCCCCGGAAGGAATCCTGCCGGACGAAAGACGGGCTTCCAAGCTGTCTTGCGGGTCCAGTTGGCGCATGCAGACGGCGTATTCCACGTCCCGACCGGGGCCGTCCAGGCTGAGCCGGCCGCTCTCGTCCATCCGGACGGCCGCCACCCCCAGGTAGACGCCGGTGCTGAGGCGCTGATTGAGCCGGACTTCCTGGAAGCAGAACCGACGCCGATCTTCCAGGCGGCTGAAGTTCAGGAAGCCGAAATCGACGGCTTTCTTTAACTTGTAAACCCTTGGGCCCGTAAGGAAGACCGCGGAGATGTGGGTGTCGATACGTCGTATTTCAGAGACGGGATGAGGATAGAATGCGGGATCGGAAAACGCCTCACAGACTCTCTCGAACGCAGGCATGGACCGATCCATGGTGCCCTCCCGGTACCAGCGACAGGCTGTCAATGCCGAAGGAAGAATCGAGTGTTCGCGGGCGTCTCAAGTCCGATAGCGCTCGATGAAGGCGTAGGCGCTGTGGTTGTGGATGGATTCGAAATTTTCCACGTCCACCTGGAACCAGGTGATGTTCGAATTCTGCTTCAGCTCATAGGCCACGTCGCGGACCACGTCCTCCACGAACTTGGGATTTTCGTAGCCCTTTTCGGTCACATACTTTTCGTCGGGCCTTTTCAGCAGGGAGTAGACCTCGCAGGAAGCGGCCTCCTCCACGATGCGCACCAGATCCTCGATCCACATGAACTTCTTGAAGCGCACCGCCAGGCGGGCCATGCCCCTCTGGTTGTGGGCGCCGTGGTCGCTGATTTCCCGGGAGCAGGGGCAAACGGTGGTGATGGGAACGTTCACCTCCACCACCAGGTCGTAGCCGTCCTGGTGGCTCAGCGACCCCGAAACCCGGCACAGGTACTCCATGAGCCCGGAGGTTCCGGTGACGGGGGAGGCCTTCTCGATAAAGTAGGGGAAAGAGATCTCCAGGTGAGCCGACTGGGCATTGAGCCGCTCCTGCATGGCCTCCAGGATCTTGGAAAACTCGCGAATATCCAGGTGACCGTAGAACTCATTGAGAATCTCGATGAAGCGGCTCATGTGCGTGCCCTTGAACTTGCGCGGCAGGTTCACGTACATGTTGATGCTGGCCACCGTGTGCTGGACGCCGTTCTTTCGGTCCATGACGGTGATGGGGTAGCGGATGTTCTTCACCCCGACCTTGTCGATGTTGATGTTGCGATGGTCGTATTGACTCTGAACGTCGATCATGGGCCACGTCGCTTGGTCTAGGGCTGTTGCAGCTCGGTGAGTTTCCGGGCGATTTGGGTGAGGGCCTCACGAGTCTTTTCGGCGGTCTCTTCGGCAAAAACCCCGGCCAGGTCGGCTTCGATAATGGCTTCGTCGTAGGGAATGAAGCCCAGAAAGGTGTATCCGGGCAGCTGCTCCTGGAGGAAGGCCGCATCGCGCTCGCTTCGGATCTTGTTGCCCACCACGTAGAGGCTGGCGATGCCGATGTCTTTGGCCAGTTGATCCACCTTGAGGGCCGTCTCGATGCTTCGCCGCCCCGGCTCCACCACCACGATGAGCGCGTTGACGGCCCGGGAGGTGCCGCGGCCCAGGTGCTCGATGCCCGCCTCCATGTCCATGACCACCACTTCGTCGCGTCGAAGGATCAGGTGGTGCACCAGGTTCTTCAAAAGGACGCTTTCCGGGCACACACACCCGGTCCCGCCCTTCTTGACGCCGCCCATGACCATGAGGCGGATGCCGTCGCCGCAGGGAACCGCCACCTTTTCGGGCAGGTCGTCCACTTGCGGGTTCATCTTGAAAAAACCGCCGAAGCTTCCCGGAACGGATTCGGTGCGCTCGGCGATGAGTTGCTTCATCTGGGAAATGGGAACCAGTTGGCCCGCATCCCGGACTCCCAGGGCGTGACCCAGGTTGGCGTCCGGGTCGGCATCGATGGCCAGGACGGATTTCCCTTGGGAAGCGAACCAACGTGCCAGAAAAGCCGAAAGGGTGGTCTTTCCCACGCCGCCTTTGCCGCTCACTGCGATCTTCACAACGCGCTCCTTATTCCAACCCGGTTTGCATCGGATCCGATCCCACTCCGAACGTTATGGGCCTTGTAATACTTTCGGGACCCGGTTGCAATCCCCAATGCTCCGTCTGAGCTACCGCGGGAAGGGAGTTCGGGGCCGGCCGGCTGGGAAATGCACAAACGCCCTTTATGAATTGTCCTTTGCTGACGATTAGATAAAGTGGATCACTTTGTGGCTGTGTTCATGAGATGGGGTCGTGTGGAATGGGGGTAAGGCACGTGAGCTGGCTGAAATATCTGAGAACCCAGGCGATGTTTCTCTGTGTGATCATGATCCTTGTGCCCGTGTCCCTTCTGGGCACGCTTTCCTACATGAAGGCCAAACGGCTCGTTGAGAGACAATTGCAGGAAGACAATTTCCGGCTCGTCCAGGAAGCCAGGGATCTCTACATAGACGCTTATTTTCGGAAGATGGAGGAAGACACGGAGGCGTTGGCGCGGAGAGTGGACTTGCTTCGCTTCCGTGAGGATGAGTCCTTCCGCGAAGCCCTCTTTCGGGACTGGGAGCTGTTTCGGTACGTGAATCCGCACGTGGAGTATGTCTATGTGGGAACGGAGGACGGACGGCTGCTTGTAAGTCCTCACTACACGCCGCCCCAAGGCTTTCGCATCACCCGTCGCCCATGGTACCGCGCGGCAATGGAAAGCAAAGATCGGGTGGCCTGGACCGTCCCCTACGAGGAGGCCAAGACAGGGGTGTTGCATGTGTCGGCTGTCAGGTACCTTCCAGCGCCGGACGGCCATCCAGCGGGGGTTTTCGTGACGGACATCAGCCTGGCGGAGCTGACGCGGCTTCTCAGGAACCTGGTCGCCGGCAAAAACCTGTCGCTGTGGCTCGTGACGGATCGTAGAGACGTTCTGGTCCACCTGTCGCCGGAGACAGGGGAAACCCCGGAACTATCGCGTTCGTGGGCGAACATGTTGCGCGCGTCCCGACAGGGATCTTTCCTGTGGGAAGCGTCCGGCCGGCGTTGGTTCGTCTATTATGTGACCACCGCCGGACCGGGTTGGAAATTGATCACGGCCATGCCCGTGGGGGAAGTGGGCCTGGACGGCAGTGCAGCACACCGAGGCGGACATCACGGCCATGCCCGTGGGGGAAGTGGATCGGAAGGCCGCTCCCATCAAGCATATCACGGTGTACGTGGCCGTGGTTTCGGCCCTGCTCGCGGCCCTGGGGGCGTACGCTGCCACGCGTCGCTTTCTGATCGGACCTGTCCTGGCCCTGGTTTCCCAAACGGAACATATCAGTCGGGGGGATCTTGATGTGGAAGCCAGGGTCCGGGGTGCCCGGGAGTTCCAATGGTTGTCGGAGGCGGTGAACCGCATGCGGTTGACCATCCGGGAGAAGATGGACGGCCTCCGGGCGGCGCGCGAGGCCGCGGAGCTTTCGGCTAGGGCCAAGGGCGAGTTCCTGGCCAACATGAGCCACGAGATCCGAACCCCCATGAACGGCATCATCGGGTTCTGTCATCTGCTGACCCAAACCGATCTCACCGGGCGACAGCGGGAATACTTGGAAAAGCTCAAGGGGCAGGCCCACCACCTGCTCGGGATCATCAATGATGTGCTCGACTTTTCGAAAATCGAAGCGGGGAAGGTTCACCTGGAGCAGGTTCCCTTCCAGGTGGAAAAGCTGGTGGAAGATTTGATGAACATGTTCGAGCCAACGGCGCGGTCCAAGGGCTTGGAGCTCCTGGCGCAGATCGGCTCCGACGTGCCCCTGGAACTGGTGGGCGACCCGCTGCGAGTGAATCAGGTGCTGATCAACCTCACCGGCAATGCGGTGAAATTTACCGAGTCCGGATGCGTGGTGGTGCGCATTGAGCGCGTGGCCGGGGAGGGCGGGAAAGATGTGGAAGTGCGGTTCTCGGTGGAGGATACAGGGATCGGTATGACCCCCGACCAGTTAAGCCGGGTCTTTGATCCGTTCTCCCAAGCGGACGGATCCACGACCCGCAAATATGGCGGCACGGGGTTGGGGCTGTCCATTTGCAGAGACCTGGTCCGACTGATGGGCGGAAAGATGACGGTGGAGAGTTGCCCAGGCGCCGGAAGCACGTTTTCTTTCACGGTGCCCTTCTGCGTGAACGGGGAACGGCTGATGGAGCCGCCCGGGGACGTCCGAGGTTTAAAGGGCAGCCGCGTGCTGGTGGTGGACGACAACCCGGCCTCTCTTGAGATTGTCACCGGGTATCTGGAAAATCTGGATTTTCAGGTGCAAGGCGCGATTTCGGGCCGGCGGGCCCTGGAAATGCTGGAAGGGCAGGCGGCGGGCTTTCAGATTCTCATCGTGGACTGGAAGATGCCAGACATGGACGGGGTGGAGACCCTGAGGCGCGCCCAAGAAAAGCATCTCGCTGAATCTTCGGTTATCATCATGGCCTCAGCTTACGATCTGGACGATCTGAAAAAGGACTTGGATGGTGTCCGGGTGGACGCGTTTCTGAACAAACCCTTCACCCCTTCCACCCTCTTGGACGCGGTTATTACGGCCTATGCCAAGGATCGGCCCATCGGGGACGTGTGCAGACCTGCCGAAGGGGAGACAAGATCCCGATTCCGCAACCATCTGCGGGGAGCTCGGGTCCTGGTGGCCGAGGACAATCCCATTAACCAGCAGGTGGTCCGCGAGCTGCTTTCTTCCATGGGGGCTGTGGTGGAGATCGCCGGTGACGGGCGGGAAGCGGTGGAGAAGGTGCGTTCCGATCCCTACGACGTGGTGCTCATGGACTTGCAGATGCCTGTTCTGGATGGCCTGGAGGCCACGCGGATTCTCAGGGAGAAGCTGAGTCCCCGGGAGCTTCCCATTGTAGCCCTGACCGCCCACGCCGGGAGCGGGTTCCGGGAAAAGTGTCTGGAGCAGGGCATGAACGCCTTCATCACCAAGCCCTTCAACCCCGAGGAGCTCTTTGAGGTTGTCTGCCGGCACCTGAAGGATCCCAGCGGGAGCAGGGAGGCGGGCAACTGCGTGCCGGGTTCCGTGGGCCCACCGACCGGAATCGCAGGGAGGGGACTGGATCTGGCCGGTCTGCAGGGGATCGATCTCGATCGTTTGTCCGCCAACCTTGCGGGAAACCGGTCCCTCATGGTGCGGCTGCTTCACGACTTCTGCATCTCTTTTGAAGGAGCCGCGGATGAAGTGCTTTCCGCTATGGCCGCCGGTGATGAGGAGGCGGCGCGACGCACGGCCCATTCCGTCAAGGGCACGGCCGGCAACCTGGGCGCCACGGCTTTGTCCGAAGCTGCCGGTGCCTTGGAAAAAGCGCTGGCCCAGGGGGATTCGCGCTGGAGAGAATTCCATGGAGTTTTCACGCGGGAGCTTCGTCAGGTGCTCGAAAATCGAATGGCCCTGCAAAAATGGTTGTCCGCGGAGGCGGGCGAGATCACCAGGGACGTTTCGGAACCGCTTTCGAGACCACCCGCCGATGTGCACGAGAGATTGGCAGAGGTGAGAAAGGCGGCATTGGAGGCCAGCTTCCGGGCAGGCCAGGTGGCTCGGCGCAATCTCGAGGAACTAAGGGTATGGGCGCCGGAAGTCGTGCAAGTCATGGAAGCGTTGGACAGATTCGACTTCGAGCGTGCGTTGAAGGAGATGGAGGAGTTGGAGAAAAGGCTTTCGGGAGGGAACGTTTGATGGGGCGAATATTAATTGTTGATGATATGCCGGTGAGCATCAAAGTCTTGGGCGAATTCTTGAGTCAGGAATACGAGGTGGCGGTGGCCACCAGCGGCCGTCAAGCCTTGGAGAGCGCAGATCGCAATCCTCCCGATCTTGTCCTTATGGATGTGGTGATGCCGGAGATGGACGGGTTCGAGGTTTGCCGGCGGCTACGGCAAAATCCCAAGCTGGTCGGAGTTCCGGTCATCTTCCTGACGGCGTTGGCCGACAGCGATGACGTGGTGAGGGGATTCGAGGCCGGAGGCCAGGACTACATTCTGAAGCCCTACAAGAAAGGAGAGGTACTCCTTCGGGTGAAAACCCACATAGAACTGAAGCTGGCCAAGGAAAAGCTGGATCACTACGCCCGGGAACTGGAACGGAAAAACAAGGAACTTCAGCAGGCGATGGAGGAGATCCGGACGCTGCGCGGAATCCTGCCCATCTGCTCCTACTGCAAGAAAATACGAAACGACGAGGGCTACTGGGATCAGGTGGAATCATACGTTACCAAACACACCCACGCAGAGTTCACCCACAGCATTTGCCCGGATTGCCTCCAGAGATATTATCCTGCTGAGTGGGCATCCATACAGCGACGAAAAGGTAACGGGTAGGAAAGCGGACCCGTCGCTTGGCTATCGAGGCCTGACCTGCACGATTCTCGCAAAAAGGGTTCGATTATAGCCTTGGGGGATGGGCTTCTGGCCCAGGCAGATGGCCAGGAGATCCAGGTCGTCCAGGGTGAGGATCTGCTCAAGGTCCAGGAGGTCTTGGGCCGTGAGCTGATCGGCGTGTTCCTTCCAGAACCGCATGAGGATGAGCTCCAGCTCCTGGGTGGCCCGCCTGCGGCACAGGTAGTGGAGCTTTCGTTTCAGGTATTCCAAGGATTGCGGATCCATCAGCTTTCCCTTTCAACACCTTGACATTTTCGGATCAGTTGAAGAACCCGGGCATGGATCCGGGGATGATAAAGCATGGCCACGTGGCTCACGGGTTCGGTCCAGTGCACCCGCCAGGCGTCCGTTGGAGGCGCCAGGGCATCCATGGGGAGCACCATGTTGTCCACCGGGGATGCCAGAGCGATGCAGGGAAACGGGGGCGGGGATTCGCCGGCTTCGATCTCCCGGATGAGCGGGCCGCGATGGGAAAGGGCACGACCCAGGTGGCCCAGAGCGAAGACGGAAAGGCGGCTCCCCTGGTGGGGGGATCCCAGAGTGATGATTCCCGATAAGGGAAGTTCGGCCAGGCGCTGAGCCGCGGCCCGGCACAGGAGGCCTCCCAGCGAGTGTCCCACCAGCAGGAGGGGCCGGCCGGGTGCCCGACCGTGGATGGTTCGGACGGTGGCGGCCAGTTCTTCCGCAATCCGCTGAAAATCCCCTTTCCAGCTGGAGTATTCGAAGAGAACCACGTCCCGGTAGCCCGCCCGGGCCAGCCGCCGGCGTAGGAAGGACCAGGCGCTGCGGTTGTGATAAAGCCCGTGAACGAGAAAAACGATGGGTTCCCGCGCGTCCGGGTCCGGCGGCGGCAGGGGGCGCCTCCTTCCGATCCAGGCCGACGGGAAGGTCAGAATGAGGATCGCCTGGGCCAAAGCCCCCGTCAGCAGGCCCTGGAGGATCCAGCGGCCGGGCCGTCCCCCGGAGAGGTCTCGGAGCCTTTCCAAGCCGGGGCCGTTGGCCGTGTCGTACCAGTACACCACATAGGTGAGTCCCGACGCAGCCAGCAGGAGGGCCGGTAAAAGGACGAGCCACATCATTTCAGTGGACCCCCTCCTTCTCAAAAAAGCGGAGGACTTCCCCGAGGGAAGGCACGCACCCTTCGGGGCGGGGGGTCCTTCCGTTGAGGATCTCCACCAGCAGTTCCCTTTCCCGTTCGGGGCGGCACAGGATCCACAGTCCCTTCATGCCGGCCTTCCGGGCGGGAGCGATGTCCAGCTCGTAGCTGTCTCCCACCATCCAGCAGGAGCCGGCTCCCGCCTCTTGGGCGGCCCTCCGGGCCGTTTCATACACGCTGGGATCCGGTTTCTTCTTTCCGAAACGATAGCTGAAGAGGCTGAAATCGCTCAACCGGAAGATCTCGCTGCACGTTTGGCGAAAACCTTCCAGAAAAGGATGCCAGATGTTGGAGATGAGGCCCACGGAACATCCGTGGTCCTTGAGGGTCCGGATGAGTTCCGTGGCGGGTTCGATCTCCCGGACGCAAAGAATCTGGTCCTCCCAGATTTCCCGAACCGTCCGAAGGATCCTCTTCCGGTCGTGATCGGGAAGGATCCGGCCGATGGCGTCGCTCAAGGTTTCCGGGTCCGTGCACGGAAGGGTCATGAGGAGTTTGCCCACCCGTTTGGTTTGCTTTTCGTCCAGACGGAGGGCTTCACCCAGCAAGCGCCGGGGGGACTGGGCGGCGCCCGTCACCAGGGTGTGGCCGATGTCGAAGAAGATAAAGGGCTTGGACGGCACGGGTGAGCGTTCCTTTCTATTCCTGCACGAAGGGGGTTCCGGTGCGAAGGCACCATTCGGCCCGTTCCAACTGGCGTCCCAGGTAGAGGGCGTGGTTGATGTCGGAAACGGCACCGTCGCGGGCGATTTCGTGTTGGAGCCGGGAAGCCTTGGCGTGTCGGTATTCCTTGAGCGTCACGTCCCCGTGGCGGTGTTCCACCAGGATGGCATCGCCGTCCAGGGTGATCCGGAAATAGCCCATGGGGTCTTCCCGGTACCCGAAGGTGCGCTGGGAGGCCATGTGGGCCGCCCGGTCCAGCTGGGAGGCATCCAGGCTGATGGAGTGGCTGAAGACCGTGATGGGGCCGGGTGCCGTTCGGATCTCGGAGGCCACGAAGTCGCGGATGGCCATGAGGCCGTAGAAATTGACGAGCCAGGCATCCAGGGCGTTGTGGGTGCGAAAAGACGCCGTAAGGGTGAGGGTGTCCTGGAAGGTTCGGAAAAAGACGCTCACGAGACACGGATGCCCCTTGGGGGCCGTCAGGTCCCGGCGGGGGTCCCAAAGCACCACGTAGGCCTTGCGATCCTGAGGGTCTTGTAGGAGCCGGCGGACCGCCTCGGCCAGCCCGTCCACTCCGAAGTGACTCCGAAGGCGGTTCCCGTAGGTGTAGGTTTCATCACCCGCCACATGAGGGCTCAGAATGTCCTCCTGGTAACGCCTCAACCGCTCGGGATCGAAGCCGAAGCGTTGCAGCTCGCGGTCGGGGATGGGCTCGGGACGCTCCACCACGACCTTGACGTTCTGGAGCTCCCGGCGCTCGCCCTTGACAAGACTCACCGGCCGGCCGAAGCGATGCAGGGTGTAGATGAGCTGGAGCCAGGCGGAAAGTGGATCATCGGCCGAGATGCAGTGGGCTCGGGGGTTGCCGGGAAAGGTGCTGACCCGCACCTGCGGAAGCGGGATCTCCAGGCGTTCCTGATCCTGCGATAACCGGGGTGTGTAGCCCGATAGAAACCGTTTGCATTCCGTCAGGGATTCCTCGTCCTGGGGGCTTCCGAAAAAACGGATGTGGGGAGGGTGGCGGAAATCTTCCGGGCGCACCAGGTCGTCCAGGACGCGAGCGGTACCTCGAATGCGAACGGGAGCGGGGCGCCGGCTTCCCACGGAAAGGTATTCCACAGCCGTGTCCGGGCACGGTTCCAGACCCTTCTCGAAAAAGGCGGTGAGTTCTTCCAGGGATCCGGAGCGATTGCGGCCCAGCACGGCCAGGGTGTCGATTTGGGGGTTGTAAAGAAGGTTTCGAAGCAGTTCCCGCAGGCCGTTTCCGTAGAGGGTTCCCACGACCGCGACGGGGCTGGTGGTCGGATCCAGATCCGCACCGGCACGGCGAAGACGCCGGAGCACGTAGTCGGGCTGGGACCAGAGGGTGACAAGTCCCACGGTGCCTCGGGGGTTGATGACGTGAAGCGATTCCCTGAAAAAAAGGGGCACGAACTCCCGGCTCATAGGGGCGCTGCCTGCATCACGGGGATGTCCTCTTGTGGGAGCGCCGAGACGCGCGATGGGGCTGGAAGGCGCGCGGGGGCCTGGATGGCCGGGCGCTCCTTGGCCGCTTAGGCGGCTCCCACAGATATGGGTTCCAATTTCCGGAGTAGGGGCGAATGGTTATTCGCCCCTACAATTTCGATGCACAAACAGGATACAGCCCTGTTTGGCATCAGCACGCATCCGGGGGCGGAACGTAAAAATCCGTGGCGGCGCTGCGCCGCCGCGAAGTGATGTTTCGGATGTCCGAAAGGATGTAGTCGTAAGTCTCCGGGGAGATCATGAGCGGCTCGAAGACCTCGATGCCCGCTTCCCGGATGGCTTCCTTCCAGAAGCGATCCCGATCGGGGGCGGCCGATTCGTACTGGTGCTCGTAGTAGATGGCCCGGATGCGCGCGGTGGCGATGAGCTTGAGGCAGACATAGCAAGGGGCCAGCGTGGTGTAGAGGGTTGCCCCGGCGATGGAGATGCCGTAGCGGGCCGCCTGGGCGATGGCGTTGGCTTCCGCGTGGCTGGCCTTGCAGAAATTGTACTTGTCGATGTCCGGAACGCCCAAGCTGCGTCGGTAGCAGAAGGGAGCGCCATCCCGATCCGGCATGTCGATGCAATGGGGTGCACCGGGCATGGCCCCGTTGTAACCGGTGGCCAGGATGTGGTTGTCCTTGACGATCACCGCACCCGTGGGCCGGGAGTTGCACGTGGAGCGGGTGCTGACGATCTTGGCGATCAGCATGAAGTATTCGTGCCAGCTGGGACGCTTTCGTGCCATGCCCTGACGCCTTTCAAGGTTTAGATCTCTTCCGCCTCGTCCCCATAGAGAAAACAACGGACCCAGTGGCGTTCCCCCTGTTCCTTGAGGACCGGAACGGACCGGCGGCACTGGTCCATGGCCTTCGGGCATCGGGGATGGAAATGGCAGCCCGACGGCGGATTGAGCGGGCTGGGCAGATCGCCCGTGAGCCCCTTCCGTTCCTTCTTTCGGTCCGGGTCGGGCAGCGGGGCCGCCTCCAGCAGGGCCTGAGTATAGGGATGGAGAGGGTTGCGGTAAAGTTCCTTCTTGTCGGCCAGCTCCACGATGCGACCCAGGTACATGACCGCCACCCGGTCGCTGATGTGGCGAACCACGGAAAGATCGTGGGAAACGAAGAGGTAGGTGAGTTGGAATTCCTCCTGCAAGTCCATGAGGAGGTTGATCACCTGGGCCTGGATGGACACATCCAGAGCGGAGACGGGTTCGTCGCAGATCATGAGTTCCGGCTGCAGGGCCAGGGCCCGGGCGATACCGATACGCTGTCGTTGGCCTCCGCTGAATTCGTGGGGATAGCGGTTGATGTGTTCCGGGCGAAGGCCCACCACGTTCATGAGATGACGGACCTTTTCCAGACGCTCCTGGGGCGTTCCCACGCCGTGGATCACCAGTCCCTCGGCGATGATGCGGCCCACGGTCTGGCGCGGATTGAGAGAGGAATAGGGGTCCTGGAAGATGATCTGCATCTTGCGGCGCAGGGGACGCATCTCGTCTCGCGAAAGGGCCAAGATGTCCCGACCGTCGTAAAGGATGCTCCCGGAAGTGGGACGCTCCAGGCGGAGGATCACCCGGCCCAGGGTGGATTTTCCGCAGCCGCTTTCTCCCACCAGTCCCAGGGTTTCCCCCCTGCGGATCGCCAGGCTCACGCCGTCCACGGCCTTCACGGTTCCCAC
The DNA here is from genome assembly GCA_014359885.1 of Desulfacinum sp. GTDB lineage: Bacteria > Desulfobacterota > Syntrophobacteria > Syntrophobacterales > DSM-9756 > Desulfacinum. The sequence continues at coordinate 126,822 of JACIYN010000027.1, read as the reverse complement.
CTGGCGGCGGAAGACCCCGCCCGTGACGGGATAATGTTTTTTGACCTTTTTCAGAACGACCAGTTCCGACGCGTTTCCGTTTTGTGCCATCTTCGAATCTCTTGCGGATAGGGAGTTCACGGGTTCATCCAAATCGGCGCCTACGAGCCTGTCTGACAATGGGTGCTTTGCCTCGTTTTGTCTCCATCCGTCATCCCCGCGAAAGCGGGGATCCAGGATTTCCGACACCTTATGGACTCCCGCTTGCGCGGGAGTGACGGTTTGCAAAGTTTTCGGACAGCCTCCTAGTGGAAAAGCCAGCACCGCACCGAATGGCCGTCCTTGGGGGTGGTCAGGGGCGGCTCTTCCGCCAGGCACCGGTCGAAGGCGTGGCGGCAGCGGTCGTTGAACTTGCATCCCACGGGAAGGGCCAGAAGGCTGGGAACCACGCCGGGAATGGCTTCCAGACGACGCCGCTCGTCATCGCTCATACTGGGGATGGACCGCATGAGCCCGCGGGTGTAGGGGTGCAGGGGATCGTGGAAGAGCTCTCTTACCGGGGCCTCCTCCACCACGCGCCCGGCGTACATGACCACCACGTGCTCGGCCGTTTCCGCCACGACCCCCAGATCGTGGGTGATGAGCAGGATGGCCGTTCCGGTGGTGCGGCTCAGTTCCTCCATGAGCTCCAGGATCTGCGCCTGGATGGTCACATCCAGAGCCGTGGTGGGCTCATCGGCGATGATGAGCTTGGGGTTGCAGGCCAGGGCCATGGCGATCATGACGCGCTGGCGCATGCCGCCGCTCATCTGGTGGGGATAGTCGCGTACCCGCGTTTCGGGCGACGGAATGCCCACCATGCGAAGGAGCTCCACGGCGCGGTCCATGGCGTCCGCCTTCTTCATGTTCTCGTGGAGTTCCAGCACCTCGGCGATCTGATCGCCCACCCGAAAGACGGGGTTGAGCGAAGTCATGGGCTCCTGAAAGATCATGGAGATCTTGTTGCCGCGGATGGAGCGCATGCGGGCCTCGGAAAGGCCCACCAGGTCGGTGCCCTCAAAAAGGATACGGCCTCCCACGATGCGCCCGGGCGGTTCCGGGATGAGCCGCATGATGGAAAGGGCGGTGACGCTTTTGCCGCAACCGGATTCGCCCACCACGCAGAGGGTCTTTCCCGTATCCAGGGAAAAACTCACGTCGTCCACGGCCTTGGCCACGCCGCGGTCTGTAAAGAAATAGGTCTTGAGGTTTTGAACTTCCAGCAGTTTGGTCATGGACACAATCCTCGATCATTCGCGCAGTCGCGGGTCCAGCGCGTCGCGCAGCCCGTCGCCGAGCAGGTTGAAGCCGAGCACGGAAAAGAGAATCATGAGCCCCGGAAAGGTGACCGCCCACCAGGCGCGAAGGATGAGCGCCCGGCCGTTGGCCAGCATGGCGCCCCATTCCGGCGTGGGGGGCTGGGCTCCCAGCCCAAGAAAGCTGAGCGCCGCGGCTTCCAGGATGGCCGAAGCGAAGCCCAGGGTGGTCTGGACGATAAGGGGTGCCAGGCAATTGGGGAGAATGTGCAGAAAGATGAGACGGCTGTCGCGGGCGCCCAGGGCCCGGGCCGCCTGCACATAGTCCTTGGCGTATTCCTCCAGCACGGAGCCGCGCACCAGCCGGGCGTACCGGGGGATGCTTACCACGCCGATGGCGATCATGGCGTTGCGGAGGCTGGGGCCCAGGAAGGCCACGATGACGATGGCCAGAAGGATGCTCGGAAAGGCCAGGAGGAGATCCATGAAGCGCATGATCACATTGTCCACCTTTCCGCCGTAGAAACCGGCCAAGGCCCCGGCGATGGTCCCGAAAAAGAGCGAGATGGAAACCGACACCACACCCACCACCATGGAGATGCGCGCGCCATAGATGATGCGGCTCAGGAGATCCCGGCCGAAATCGTCGGTTCCGAGAATGTGATCCCAGGTCCCCTTGGCGTCCCAGACGGGCGGCTTGAGCTTGGAATAGAGGGACTGTTCGATGGGATCATGGGGGGCCAGCCACGGGGCGAAGAGAGCCATGAAAAGAAAGAGCAGGATAATGGCCAGACCGGCCATGGCCGTCTTGTTCTTGCGAAGCCGAAGGAGGGCTTCCACCAGGGGACTTCTGGACTTTTCCAGCCCGTCGTTGGCCGGAGCCGGTTGGCTGTTGGGTAGGGTTTGTGCTGCTGCGGTCATTTAACTCACCTTGATCCTGGGATTGATCCACGCGTAGAGGATGTCCACCAGCATGTTGATGGTCACGAAGGTGGTGGCGATCAGCATGGTACCGCCCTGGACGGCGTTGAAGTCCCGGGCGTAGACGGCGTTCAGGAGCCACAACCCGATGCCGGGCCAGGCGAAGATGGTTTCGGTGAGGATCGCCCCGCCGAGAAGGATGCCGAACTGGAGGCCGATGACGGTGATGACCGGAATCAGGGCGTTCTTGAGGGCATGCTTGTAGTGGACGACCCGGGGGGAAAGGCCCTTGGCCTTGGCCGTTCGGATGTAGTCCTGTCGGAGGACTTCCAACATGCTGGATCGGGTGATGCGGGCGATGATGGCCATCGGGATGGTGCTCAAGGTAAAGGCCGGCATGATGATGTGCCAGACGGCGTCTTTCAGGGCCGGCCAGTTGCGCGTGAGCAAGCTGTCCAGGATGTAGAGGCCCGTGATGGGTTCGATGTGGATGTGGTAGCTGAGCCGTCCCGAAAGGGGGAGCCACCCCAGGTGGACCGAAAAGATGATCATGAGGATGAGGCCGAGCCAGAAGATGGGCATGGAGACGCCGAACAGGCTGAACACCATGCTGGAGTAGTCGAAGACGGAATACTGGCGGGTGGCGGACATGATCCCGGCCAGCATGCCCAGGGTCACTGCGAAGATCATGGCGGCGATGGAAAGTTCCACCGTGGCCGGGAAGCGCTCGGCGATCTCGGTGGTGATCTTTTCGTTGGTGCGGAGCGCCCGCCCCAGGTCCCCCTGGGCGAGTCGGGAAAGAAACCTCCCGTATTGCACATGCAGGGGCTTGTCCAGCCCCAACTGTTCCCGGACTTCCTTCAGGGCCTGCTCCGAAGCACGTTCCCCCAGCATCATCTCCGCCGGGTCTCCGGGAACCAGGTGAATCATGAAAAAGACCAGAACGGAGATTCCGAAGACCGTGGGGATCAGGGCCAAAATGCGGCGAATGATGAAACTCAGCAAAATCCTATCCTCGACAATAAAGCGGCAAGGGCCCGGAGGCCCCTGCCGTCGTTTTCGTCCACCCTGCCGGCGCCCGCAGGGTGCGGAGCGCCGGGCTCCATCGGCCTATTCCACCCACACCTTGTGCAGACGCACGCTTCCGGTGGGATGCAGCTTGAAGTTCTGGACCCGCTTTTGCATGGGCCAGACCACCAGGGAGTGGGCGATGTTGATGAGGGGCACCTCTTCGTGGATCAGTTCCTGGGCGCGGCGGTAGAGCTTGATGCGTTCTTCCTTACTGCTCGCCTGTTTCGCCTTCAGGATGATCTCATGATATTCTTTGTTCTTCCACTGGGTGCGCACGTTGGGATCGGCGTAGCCGTCCAGGAGCACCGCCAGGAAGTTGTCCGGGTCGCCGTTGTCGCCCGTCCAGCCCAGCTGGAAAAGATCCATGGACGGATCCTGTTCCCGCTGCTTCTTGAGATACGTCCCCCATTCGAAGGTCACCAGCTCCACATCGATCCCCACCTTCTTGAGGTCGGCCTGGATGGCTTCCCCCACCTTCATGCCGTTGGGATTGTAGGGACGGGGAACCGGCATGCTCCAGAGCGTGATCTTGGTCTGGCCGGCTTCCTTCAGCTTTTCGAAGAACTTGGCCTCTTCCAGGAGCTTCTTGGCCATTTCGGGGTCATAGGGGTAATCTTCGATGTCGTCGTTGTAGCCCCACATGTTGGGCGGGATGGTGTTCTTGGCCACCTGGCCCAGGCCGTAGTAGATGTTGTCCACGATGGCCTTCTTGTTGATGGCGTAGGCGATGGCCTTGCGGATCCTCTTGTCCTGCCACAGCGGCTTGGTGTGGTTGAAGCTCACATAGCCGATGTTCATGCCCGGCTGGGAAACCAGCTTCAGACTAGGATCCTTCTTGGCCAGCTCGATGTCTTCCGGGTTGGGGAACTGGCAGATGTCGATGTTGCCGGTCTTCAGTTCCAGGAAGCGCACCGAGTTGTCGGGGATGACCCGAAAGATGGCCTGATCCAGGTAGGGGCGGCCGTCCCAGTAGTCCAGGTTGGCTTCCAGGATGATCCGGTCGTCCTTGATCCATTTGACGAACTTGAACGGGCCGGTTCCCACGGGGTGGCTCTTGAAGTCGGGGCCGTATTTCAGAACGGCGGTGGGGCTCACGATGGCGGCGAAATCCATCCCCATGTTGGCGATGAAGGGAGCTTCGGGCCTCTTGAGCTTGAAGACCACCGTGTACTCGTCCACGGCCTCGATGCTGCCGATGATGTCGTCCATCTCCATGGAGAGCCAGTATTCCGCAGGCGGCTGATCCTTGGGGAATTCCCACTTGTCCTTGAAGAACTTGACGTTCTTCTCCTTCATCATGCGCCCCAGGGAGAAGACCACCGCATCGGCGTTCATGGGCGTGCCGTCGTGGAACTTCACTCCCTTGCGGAGATGGAAGGTGTAGGTGAGACCGTCTTCGGAAACCTCCCAGGAGGTGGCCAGACCCGGAACGATGTCCGTGGACTCGTCGGCGTAGAGCACCAGCTGGTCATACACGTTGTCACAGATCATGAAGGAATTGCCGTCGGTCTCGAAGGCCGGGTCCAGGCCGACGCTGTCACCGCCGCGTCCGAAGACCAGCGTGCCCCCGATCTTGGGCGTGGCCGCAAAGGCGACGCCGCTTAGGAGAAAAACCGCTGCAAGGGCTGCAAACCACCATCGTTTCATGTTTCTCCCTCCTTGTTTGTCTTTCGGTCATTTGTCTCAAAAAAACGAATGTTGCCCGCTCCAAAACCAGTGCACACTTAGCAAAGAATGCTTATGGTGTCAAAGCAATAGGTTGCGCGATCCCTGAGCAAGCCCTGGATCTTCTTGAAAAGTCATGGTAGAGTCCCATTCTGCGCATGTCCGGTCGGCACGTGGATGTGTGGAGGAGAGGCCATGGCACGGGAACAGCGAGAGGCGAAAGGATTCCAGGACATGATGAACCGCATAAAGGACTCCATGGGCGGCGGCGCGCCGGATCCCACCCGGCGCAAGATGCACTTTTCCTTCTGGTACTTTCTTCTGGCCCTGCTCATCGTTTCCTGGCTCCAGGACCACATGCTGGAGCAGCAGAAGGTGCGGCTGCCCTATTCGCACTTCAAGCAGCTGGTGCGGGAAGGGGCTGTTCGTAACGTTATCCTGGAGCCCCACAAAATCAAAGGCGAAATCGTGGAAGGCGAGCTTTCCGGCCGGCTGTTCGTGACGGTGCGGGTGGAAGACCCCGAGCTGGTGAAACTCCTGGACGAGCAGGGGATTTCCTACACGGGCCGGTTGGAGAACAAATGGCTGGAGGCCATCCTTTCCTGGCTGTTGCCCATGGCTCTGTTCATCGCCTTTTGGAGTTTCCTCATGCGCCGGATGGGGGCGGGCCCCCAGGGCGTGCTTTCCATCGGCAAGGCCCGGATGAAGATCTACGCGGAAAAGGAGGTGGGCGTCACCTTCGACGATGTGGCGGGGATCGAGGAGGCCAAGACGGAGCTCCAGGAGATTGTGGAATTTCTGAAAAACCCGGAAAAGTTCCAGCGCCTTGGAGGCAAAATCCCCAAGGGCGTGCTCCTGGTGGGAGCTCCGGGCACGGGCAAGACGTTGCTGGCCAAGGCGGTGGCGGGGGAAGCGGGGGTTCCGTTTTTCAGCATGAGCGGTTCCGACTTTGTCGAGATGTTTGTGGGCGTGGGAGCCGCACGGGTGCGGGACCTTTTCGCCCAGGCGAAACAGAACGCCCCGTGCATCATCTTTATCGATGAGCTGGACGCCCTGGGAAAGGCTCGGGGACTCAACCCCGTGGGCGGCCACGACGAACGCGAACAGACCCTGAACCAGCTCCTGGTGGAGATGGACGGTTTCGAACCCAATTCGGGGGTGATCATCATGGCGGCCACCAACCGCCCGGAGATTCTCGATCCGGCGCTCCTTCGCCCCGGACGATTCGACCGGCACGTGGCCGTGGACAAGCCGGACATCCGGGGCCGGGAGGCAATCTTGAAGATCCACACCCGCGACGTAGTGTTGGACGACGACGTGGATCTCCACAAGGTGGCGGCCATGACGCCGGGGTTCGTGGGAGCCGACCTGGCGAACTTGGTGAACGAGGCGGCCCTGCTGGCCGCCCGGCGCAACAAGGACAAGGTGGGCATGGCCGAGTTCCAGGAGGCCATCGACCGGATCATTGGGGGACTGGAAAAGAAGAACCGCGCCATGAACCCCAAGGAAAAGGAGATCGTGGCCTATCACGAGGCCGGTCACGCCCTGGTGGCCATGAGCGTGCCCCATGCGGATCCGGTGAACAAGATCTCCATCATCCCGCGCGGCATCGCGGCGCTGGGCTACACCCAGCAGATGCCCACCGAAGACCGTTACCTCATGACCCGCGAAGAGCTGCTGAGCCGCCTGTGCGTGCTGTTGGGAGGCCGCGTGGCCGAGGAGATCATCTTCGGCGATGTGTCGACGGGGGCTCAAAACGACCTGCAGCGGGCCACGGATATCGCCCGCAGCATGGTCATGGAATACGGCATGAGCGAAAAGCTGGGCCCGGTCACCTTTGCCCGCGAGCCGCGTTCTCCCTTCCTAGATTCGGGACTGGCGCCTCGCGCCAGGGAGTTCAGTGAAAAGACGGCCCAGGAAATCGACGAGGAGATTTCACGGCTCCTTGACGAGGCCTATGACAAGGTGCGGCGGATACTGGCCGAAAAGCGGCCCTACCTGGAAAAGCTCGCCGGGCAACTGCTGGAAAAGGAAGTGGTGGAAGGGGAAGCCCTGCGGGAATTTGAAAAAGAGATTCGGGGCACGCCGGAAGAAACGTCGTAGCCAAAACCCGCCCGCATGTAGGGGCGAATGATGATTCGCCCCTACATGTGCGTGGTTGCGAAAGGGTGTTACGTTGTTTGTCTCTGTCCAAGTCGGCCGCGGGCCTTAGCAGGGATCCCCACGGCTAAGAGATATCCCACCCATCCCAGTTCTTCACCAGCTCCACCAGGGTTCGCACCCCGAAACCGCTGGCTCCCTTGGGGATCCAGCCCAGATCCTTTTCGGCCAGGGCCGTCCCGGCGATGTCCATGTGGGCCCAGGGAGTCTTGTCATCCACGAACTGCCTGAGGAACATGCCGCCGATAATGGCCCCTGCGTTTCGGTTGCCCACGTTCTTGAAGTCCGCCACGTCGCTTTTGATCTCTTCGAAATAGAAATCATGGAGCGGCAACGGCCAGAAGAGCTCTCCCACGGTCTCGCCGGCTTCCTTGATCTTGTGAAGCATGGCCTCCCGGTTGCCCATGATGCCGGCCACCCGATCCCCCAGGGCCACCACGCACGCTCCTGTGAGCGTGGCCAGATCCACGATGCACGTGGGCTGGTACTTCTTGGCGTAGCTCAGGGCGTCGCAGAGAATCATGCGGCCTTCCGCGTCCGTGCTGATGACCTCCACGGTAAGGCCGGCGTGGGTCTTGATCACGTCCCCGGGCTTGTAGGCCTTGCCGTCCGGCATGTTTTCCGTGCACGGCAGGAGGGCCACCACGCGGCGACGGAGGCCCAGGCGGCCGATGGCTTCCATGGCTCCGAGCACCGCCGCGGCACCGGCCATGTCCCGCTTCATATCCTCCATCTTGGCGCTGGGCTTGATGGAGATGCCCCCGGTATCGAAGGTGATGCCCTTGCCCACCAGGACGATGGGGGCCTGGGCTTCGGTTCCCGACGGGGCGTATTCCAGGGTGACGAATCGTGCCGGCTCCCGGCTGCCCTGGGCCACGGCGGCGAAAGCCCCCATTCCCAACTCCCGGGCCTTGTCCAGGTCGAAGGCGTCGAAGTGCATTCCGTAAGCCTTGGCGATCTCGGCGGCCCGCTGGGCGATCCGGGTGGGAGTGGCCAGGTTGGACGGTTCCGTGGTGAGATCCCTTGCGGTCGAGACGCCTTGAACGACGGCTTCGACTTCCTCCAAGATCTGTGCAGATTCAGGCAAGGGATCTTCCGTCAACACGGTCAGGCGGGACGGCAGATCCGGTGATTTTTCATTGCCGTTTCGGGTTTTGAGCCGTTCATTCTTGTAAAGCCCCAAAGCGGCGGCAAGCAGCACCTCGCGCACGGCGGCGGCCGGGGAAAAAGAGAGCCCCTCCAATGCAGCCATGGGAACTCCCACGTGATGGACCTTGAGATCCCGGCAGCGACGGGCGGCGGCGGCCGCCGCCTGCCGAAGCTTTTCCGGCGTGCATTCCGAAGCCTTTCCCAGTCCCGCCGTGAGGATCCGCGGAACCGGGGCGGGGGTGGGAGAATAGAGCACGGAGATCTCTTTGTGTTTGCCCTGGATGTCCTCAGCCGCCTTGGTCTGCTTCACCCAGGGAGCGTGCTGTTCCATCCACCGGCGAAACCCCGGCGGAAAGGGGTCCGAATCCTCCAGGCAGAAAAAGACGAGAATGTCCGCTTCCCATTGGGAAGCCGGCGCTTGAACGGTTCTCAATTCCATAAACAGGACCTCCTGGAATGTGTGTTATAGCGAATTCCGTTCCCTTAACGATTACGGCGGGGTCCGCCACCCCGCAGGGGTGAAAGAACTGGCAGAGGGGCGCTTTCTCCTCTCTGTGGGAGCGCCGCAAAACGCGATAAGCTGGCGGCTGCTACGCCATGGAATGACTGGCCACCCCATTTAGCGGCTTTCGCCGCTCCCACATCTCGTTCATTGCCATTGGCGTCTATTCGCGTTCATTCGCGGTTTTCTTTCATATTAGCCGATTGATTCTCTACCGGTTTAATGTCACCCGCCGAAGCTTGGGAATCCAATGGGACCACATGCATCATCCCCGATTCTCCGTCGAAATAAAGGAGCCTACCGGCATGGGCCGGAGGCCGTCCGGCAAGCACCCGGATGGCTTCCAGAGCCTGCAGGCTCCCGATGACGGCCGCCGTGGGCCCCAAGACGCCCAGGGCCTGCTCGGAGGCATGGCGTTCCCTTCGCTCACCGTAGATGTGTTCCAGGCCCAGGGGGGATTCGGGCAAAAAGGTGGTCAACTGGCCCAGCCACCCCGCCACGGCGCCGTGGATGAAAGGGATGCCATAATCCCGTCTCGCCCGGTCCATGAGGAACCGCGCGGGGAGATTGTCCACGGCATCGATCAGCACGTGGGCACCCGCCGCCAGCTCGTGGAGGGTGCTCTCGTCCAGAGTCACTTGGAGAGCCGTGACGCGAACGAAAGGATTGATCCGGCGGCAGACGGTTGCGGCCACCGCCGCCTTGGGCCGACCCAAGGTGTCGGTGCAGGAAAACCACTGCCGGTTCAAGTTGGAGGAAGCAAAGGTGTCGCTGTCGCAGAAACGGAGGTGACCCACTCCGGCCCGTGCCAGAAGCTGCAGGATGGTACCGCCGAGACCGCCGCAGCCGCACACGAAGGCGGTGGCTCGAGCCAGCCGCAGTTGTTCCTCCAAACCGAGGGCCCACAGGTTCTTGCTGTAGCGGGCCGGCAGGATCCCCTCTTCCAGGGCACGGAGTTGGGCTTCCCAGGGAGCCAGCCCCCGAGACTCTGCCCAGGAAAGAAGCGCGGTGTCCTCTACAACGCGGATCGTCGTGTCTCCGATTTGCTCGGCATGAGCCAAGGACGACAACTGGTCCACCCCGTGGCACCTCCCATCCGATTCATAGGGTTCCCAGAGAGCTTCATATCTCCATCGTGCATTCATCCCTCAATACACAAGAGCCCTGGGATGTTCAATAGAATGTGAGGGCGGGGACCATTCCGCGGGCAGGCGGGATGCATGGTCGTAGAGGAAGACGATTCGGATCCGGGAAAGAGTGCCGGTTAAGGATGCGCTGTGAGCGCTGGTCGTGCGGTCTGGGGGAAAAGAGCGTTGACAAAGGCAGACGCCGTGGGTAGCGTGAGCCGCGATAGCCACAGACATTCCTTAAAGATTTTATTTACCAAAACCATGCATCTGCCGATTCTTATCTATGTGGGAGGGCCCAATGAGTCATCGTATTTTCAATTTCAATCCCGGTCCGGCCATGCTTCCTCTTTCCGTATTGAAGCAGATCCAGGAGGAACTCCTGGACTATAAGGGTTCCGGGATGTCCATCATGGAAGCAAGCCACCGGTCCAAGTGGTTCGAAGATGTCCTGCAGGACGCCATCGCCCGGACCGAAAGGCTCTTGGGCCTGGACGACCGATTTCGGGTGCTCTTCATGCAGGGCGGGGCGAGCATGCAGTTCTGCCTGGTGCCCATGAACCTCGCACTGGGGGATAAGCCGCTGGACTATGTGGATACGGGAACGTGGTCCACCAAGGCCATCAAGGAAGCGAAGATCCAGGGGAAGAAGGTTCGGGTGGTGGCGTCGTCGGAGGACAGGGAATATACCTACATCCCGGAGAGCATACCGATCGACGAGGACGCAGCCTTCCTGCATATAACGTCCAATAACACCATCCGGGGGACGCAGTTCAGGGACTTCCCCAGGACGAAGAAAGTGCCGCTCATAAGCGACATGTCGTCGGACATCTTCAGCCGTCGCTTCGATCCCGCCCCCTTCGGTCTCATCTACGCAGGAGCCCAGAAAAACGCGGGCCCGGCGGGCGTGACCCTGGTCATTGTTCGAGAAGACATGCTGGAGCGGGTGCCTGCCGGGCTTCCCACCATGCTCAAATACACCACCTACGCGGAGAAAAATTCTCTCTACAACACCCCACCGTCTTTTGCCATTTACGTGACCGGGCTGGTGCTCAAGTGGCTGGAAGAGGAGATGGGCGGGCTGGAGCGCATGGAAAAAATCAACCGGGAGAAAGCCGAACTCATCTATGGATACCTGGATAGCCAGGATTTTTATCGGGGTACGGCGCAGCCCCAATCGCGCTCGTGGATGAACGTGACGTTTCGGCTTCCTTCCGAGGAACTGGAAAAGGCCTTCCTTGAACAAGCCCAGCAAAACGGCTTGGGGGGCCTGAAAGGTCATCGGTCGGTGGGAGGATGCCGCGCGTCCATCTACAACGCCATGCCGATCGAAGGAGTGCGGGCCTTGATCGAGTTTATGAAGGACTTTGCTTCAAAGAACGGTTAGGCCGGAATCCGGTCCGGTGTTTCGATAGACGGCGGTTTGACCATGGCGTCGAGGCAGCTCGGCGGTCTGCGTGTGTAGAAGGAGGACGGTTCCGCTTGGCAAAGGAGAAAGGGTCATCCAAGGAGCTGCGGCCTGGGTTGAGTGTCGACATCGTTACCAGGGTGGACTTCAACCGGGAGGTCATTGACGTCAGGAGGGCCTCTGTTTTTGATGTAAACGGTGACTACATCATCGTCTCCCGACCCACTCCGGACTTTCAAGAAAAGCACCTGGGCAAGAAATGCACGGTGACTTTTGTGGTGCGGGAGCAAGGACTGAAAAGCAGGTTCGGAGTCTCGGCCCACCTGGAGAGTCTGCGGGACAACTACGTGCTTCGAGAAGGAGTATCGGTCCAGGCGGCGATCCTGCGCGCGGTAGGGCCGGTGGAGCCTTTCAACGTTCGCATGGCGTACCGCGTGAGGCCCCCTATTAACAGCGGTCTTGCCCTGGAGGTGGAGGGCGACCGGGTCAATCTTCTGGACATATCGACGGGCGGCGCAAGGTTTCTCACGACCATGCGACCCGCGCCGCAGTTCCGGCAGCGCCTCAACGTGGCCCTGTATCTGGATGGCAAGGCGTACGCATTCAAGGCCTTTGTGGTGCGGGTGGGCGATCCCGGGCCGGAGTCCCCGAAACCGGGAGCCAGTGAGGTGGCCGTGCAGTTTTCAGGGATGGAGAAGAAAGTGAAAGAACTTTTGGCCCGGAGAATACTTCAGATTGAGCGGGAGTTGCGTGCCAAAGGCTTGGAAGATTAGTCGCCTCCTCCGATTCGGCCTGGAGCGGCCGGTGTGAGATCGCATGCCGCCGGAAGCCCTCCTCGGCTTCGGGCGGCGCGCACCGCACGGATGACGGCCGCCTCCAAGCACTGGGCGGCCAGGCTCCCCACGATGCTCACCTCCACGTCCTGCAGGTCTCCGCAGCTCAAGGCGAAAACCGTGTCCCCGTCGTACTGGGTGTGGCAGGGGACGATGCTTCGAGCCAGGCCGTCGTGGGCCATCTGCGCCACTTTGGTGAGACCCACCTTGCCCATGGCGGCGTTGGTGGCGATCACGCCGAGCACGGTGTTCTCGCCGGCGGAAAATCCCCGCAGGCGCTTTCGCTCCAGCAGAGCCTGTTGGGAATCCAGGATTTCGTCTTTGTCCGGAGCCGTCCGGCAGCCGGCCAGGATGCGGCCCGAAGCGCGGTCCACCACATCGCCGAAGGGGTTCACCACTGCCAAGGCCGCCACGCAAAGGCCCGAAGGAGTCCGAAGGAGATGGGAACCCAGTCCGCCCTTCATGGCGTGATCCAAACCCAAGAGTTTGCCCACGGTGGCCCCGCATCCCGCGCCCACACACCCTTCCTCAACCGGGCGTGTCGAGGCGGACTCGCATGCCCGGATGCCCAGGGCCGCATCGGGCGGGGAACCGTGCCGGTTGATGCCCAGATCGAAGATCACCGCCCCGCAAACGATGGGAACCACGCCGTATTCCGTCTGAAATCCAACGCCGCGGTCCTTTAGATACCGGCGCACCCCGTCGCCCACCGCCAGGCCGAAAGCGCTTCCTCCCGTGAGGAAGACAGCGTGGACCCGATCCACCAGGTTGAGAGGGTTGAGGCCTTCCGTGCCGTAGGTGCCCGGGGCCCCGCCGCGGATGTCCACTCCGGCCGCGCAACCGTCCTCCAACAGGATCACCGTACAACCCGAAAGGCCGGTTTCCGTCTGAGCATGTCCCACCCGGATTCCCGGCAAAGCGGTAAGCGTGTGGTTTTCCATGGACTCCTTCCTGAATTGAGCGGGCTCTATGGAGCTCAGATGGGGCGGTTCCTTCCCATCATGGGGTTTCGACGGGCGGATGGGGAGCCCGCCCCTGCGAAAACAGATAAACCTTTCGGGTAGAGACGGGAGCGATCCTGCGCCCGCTCACCCCTCGGTGACAAAGAAAACCCATAAGAAAAGGTTCGAATTCGGCGAAAAAAGACATGGAACACAGTGGCGCACGGACCGTCGCGACCGGCACCTCTTTACGTGTAGCCGAAGGATGGGGATTGCGCAAGGGAGGAGCCGCCGGCCGGTGGAGGCCGGCGGCTTAACGGGGCAGGGGTTCACTCCGGCGTGCCCATGCTCAGGATTTGTTCGGTGCCATGGGATTCGGCCGTATACGCCCGGGAAACGGAAGTGACCGCTTCGTAGGTCTTGAGCAGGCGGTGTCCCAAAGTCTTGGCCAGGCGTCTGTAGAAGCGCATGGCGCTCTCAGGATGGCTTTCCAGAATCCGCCGCATGGCCTCTCCCGGAATGCGCACCGCACGGGTTTCCGAAAGAGCCGTGGCCGTTGCCGAATAGGTGGGCCTGTCCATGAGGCTGGACCATCCGAAGACCTCTCCGGGTTTGCTCACCAGGTAGGCCACGAAGCTGCCTTCTTCCAGGGTGAGCTTGATATTCCCCTTGAGCAGAACAAAGAAATGGGTGGCGGGGTCCCCTTCCCGGAAGAGGATAGTCCCCGGTTCAATGGTGATCTTCTCCGATTGGTCCATGAACTGGGCGATGATGCGGTTGTCCAGATCACGGAAGAGATCCGACTGCTGGATAAACATGGCTTTCCCCCTCGATTTCCATGGGTGTTCATCGGGTGCCCCCGCCAGAGAAACGAGGGCTCATCGGCTGTGGCCCCGGAAGCACCGTTGCGAGGTCCTTCCGAGGCGTTATTATGGGCATCTTGAGGGGGAGGCGAACCATGACGACCTCTCCTTCACTGGGGTGAAAGGGCCTGTAGTAGTCGAACAAATCGAGCAGGCCAGGTCAACCTGGTCGCCGTATGGGCTAGGAGTCTGCCTGAAAACGTCACGGATGATCTTTTTTCTCGTAGCGCAGCCCTTTAGGGCTGCGGAGGAATCCCCGAATGTCGGATGGCCCATCGGGTATTCCCTGTCAGTTCATTGGTTTAGGATGGTCCCTTTTCCGCGGGGCTGAAGCCCCGCGGCTACGAAGTGATTGGAAATTCCCGGCCTCTTGAGCCTGAAGACCATTCTCAGACAGGCTCCTAGGAAAGGCACTTGGCAAACGTTTTGGCGATCACCCGCACGTGGGCCTTTTCCTGCTCCGCTAGTTCCAGGAAGATTTCCCGCACGGGGTCGGAAACGGGCAAGGCGGCGGCGTTTCTGTAAAGATCCCAAGCCGCGTATTCAATGTCCAGGGCCAACTCGCCAAACGCGGTGCAGTCGTTGTAAGGTAGGGTTCGCAGCCGGGCCAGTTCGTCGGCCGGATCGGCACCGCTTTCCAGAAGGGCCCCTTCCAGGGAATCAAAGAGCTCATCGAACGGGGCTAGAGGCTCTTCCGGATCGTGGCGGGTGAGGATCCGATAGAGGACGTGGGCGTGGCGACGTTCGAGATCCTGGAGGGATCGGGCGGCCTCGGCCATGGGGGAATCCCCCAGGAGTTCTTGGGCGTGTGCGTAGAAGAGCCAAGCGCCTTTCTCCAGATCCATGGCCTGCTGCAGCGCGCGGCGGGGGTCGGTGACATCCTGAAAGATCTTGACGCGCGGAAAATCGAGGAGCTCCTTCCCGCTCCAGGCGTAGTAACCTCCCACCAGGTTGATGAGGGCCTTGGCGTCGGGATGGGCGTCGGCCGCCAGCAGCGCGGCGGCCTGCGAACGGCCTCCGCTGGCGCAATAGAAAAGAAGGTCCCGTTGCGGATCCAGTTCCGCCAGATGCGCCTCCAGGACGCTCAGGGGAAGAAGCCGGGCCCCGGGGATATGGCCCGCCTCGTATTCGGCCGGCTCCCGCACATCGATCAGCACATAGTCCTTTTCCTTGTGGGTCCTGCGGTAATCGTCCAGCTCATCGATAAAAAGGGAACGGATTCTTGGTGATTTCCGTTGGTCGGCCATGGCCCTCTCTCCCTATTGGATTACGCACTCGTGGATGTGACGTTCCAGGAGCTTTTCTTCCATTCGGACGATCCTCCCGATCATGACATCCAGGATCTTTTCCACAAGCTCCGGAAATTGGCGGAGGATCTTGCGGAAGCTCTCCCTGTCGATCGTGAGGACCTCCACGTCGGTGGTCGCCCGCACGGCGAACAGCCGCTTCACGTCGGCCAGCAGGGCAAGCCCGCCGAAAAAGTCGCCGGGATGCAGCTCGTGGACGAGGAAGCTGTGGTCCTCGTACTGGCGGATTACCTGAGCCGTCCCCTCGATCAGGATGTAGGCCTTGTCGTCGGCTTCCCCCTGCTGGAAAATGAACTGCCCCTTTTCAAAACGGCGCCGCTTGCAAAGGAGCGCGTAGACCTTGAGGCGCTCCAAGGGAACTCCGGCGAAGACGTCCACCCGTCGCAGAATCTCCACGTTTTGGTCCAGCTCGCAGGCGCACTCCATACCGCCGGAGGCCGAACCCAAAGATTCCCTATTGGTGTCCTCGTACGAGCTCATAAAACAACCCCTTTCTCTCCAGCAGTTCTTCGTATCCTCCGATTTCCACGATCTGCCCGGACTTCATGACGGCGATCAGGTCGTAATCGCGGATGGTTTCCAGCCGGTGGGCTACGGAAATGATGGTGGTCTTGCCTCGCAGTTCCACATCCAGGTAGTGCTGGATCCGGTGCTGGCTTGCCATGTCCAGGCTGGCGGTCGCCTCGTCCAGGATGAGCACTCGAGGCTTCTTGAGCAGCGCCCGGGCGATGCCCACTTTCTGCTTTTGGCCTCCCGAGAGCCGATCTCCCTTGCTGCCCACTTGGAATTCCAGCCCCAGATGAAGGACATGGTCGTAAAGATTTTCCTTGCGGAGAATTTCCAGAACGGCTTCCATGACCTTGTCCCACACCCAGGAAGCCTCCTCTTTCAGCCTGCCGAAGAGCAGGTTTTCCAACAGGGTGCGGCTGTAGAGATACTCGTTCTCGCTGTAGTAGACGAAGGCGTCCGGGTCCTTTTGACTGCAGTAGTCGCGAAAGAGCGGCCGGGCTTCCAGGATCTTGGACCGGAGGGCTTGGGGTACCACCACCATCTTGTGCTTTCCGGGAATGGTGCGCAGAGCCAAAGCAAGAAGGGGCTCCGTATCACGCGGGTGGATCGGAACGGAGGGACCTCGGTAGTGCTCCAGGATGTGGCGGTAAAGATCCAATTCATCGGCTGGAATGGGAGACTGCTGGAAGAAGAACGGATCGTCTCGAAGATCGCTCAGAAGGGGCACGGTCCTCCGGGCCACGTCGAGCCCCAGGGCGAGGAGGGGCTCCCACAGCCCGCTTTCCTCCAGGAAGGCACGGAACCGCGGGCTCTTGGGAAGGATCTCGCACGGCCGCCCTTCCCGGACCGGGTAGCCGAATACGATGTTGGTGGCGATGCTGCTGTAGTCGAGAAAGGTGCCTTCCTGGAAGAACTCCACGGAGTCGCCCAGCTGGGATCCCCAGGTCTGGTGGAGAAGGCGTCGGGCCCGAAGGACCTTGGCCGTCAATTCCTCGCAGCATTCGCGTCCCAGGACGGTGTTGAGCCCGAAGCGGAGAACATCTTCCGTCAGCCCCACGCGCTCCACGATATCCAGGACCTCCCCGGGGGCGGGTTCCACGGGTTCCGACGTACCCCCATCGAAGGCCGCCATGGCGCGGAAGCCATAGAGAATGTTTTCGCGGATGGAGCCGTCGAAAATAAAAGGGTATTGAGCCACAAAACCCAGGTGCGGCGTCAGTTCCGCTTTGGCCAGTTCTTTCAACTCGTATTGGTCCAAATAGACGTGGCCGTAGTCGTAGCGGTACAGCTGGGCCATGATCATGGCCAGCGTGCTCTTGCCGCTCCCCGATAGGCCGACAAGTGCCAGGCGCTGGCCGGGTTTGAGTTCCACGTTGATCTGCTCCAGCAGGCGGATGTGGCCGTCCACCTCGAAGGACAGATCTTCTACCCTCACGTGCCCGCTGATGTGCACCGGTTTCGGCTCGGGGTCGGAGATCCGAAACTCGGGCTGCACGTCGAAGGCTTCCTGGATCCTTCGATAGGAAACGGAGGCGTTCTGGTAATCTTGATAGAAATCCATGAGCTCCTTCCAAGGGTCGTAGAGCTTTTCGTAGGCGGACAGGAACGCCACCAGGGCGCCCAGGCTGAAACGCCCTTGGATGCTCAAGTAGCCGCCGATGAGGAAAAGGAGGAAGGGTCCCAGGCTTTGAAAGAAGTTGTTGGTAAACTTGATTCCGAACTTGTAGAGATTCATCCGGTGGCGCAACTGAAGGAGGTTCCGGGAGAAGCGCGCCACCTTTTCGTTCTCCAGGTCGTAGCTGGCGTTGGCATGGATCTCGTGGATCCCGGACACAGCTTCTCCAACGGCGTTGCTCATGGCCCGGGTCACGGTCACCCGCTCACTGTTCAGCCGGTTGAAACGCTTCTGGAGGAAGGGGATGATGGCGATTTCGAAGGGATAGATGGCCAGGCTCAGGACGGCCAGCAACGGATTGAGATAGAACATGTAAGCGCCGAAGGTGGCCAGCGTGAGAACGTTGACCACGGGAACGGCCACGGCGCTTCCGAGAAAGTCGGCCACCGAAGAAATTTCCGCCGTGAGCGAAGAGATGACCATGCCGGGCTGGGTCCGCCGGTAGAACCCGATGGGCAGTTGCAGGATGTGGCGGTAGAGACCCGTGCGCATCTCCACCAGGATCTTCTGGCCGATGTAGCCTTGGAGAACGTTGATGGCGTACTTGAGCAGGCCGGCCAGGAGGACGGCGCCCATGTAGAGGCCGCAATAGACGAAGAGCGTGTGGATCTTTCGAAACCGAACGGCCTCGTTGATGATTCTCTTCTGCATTTCCAGGGGAAAGACCCTGAAAAAGACCGTGAAGACGATGAGTAGCAACAGCAGGGCCTGAAGGCCCCGGCAACGGGTGAGGGCCCAGGACCAGAGGGATTTTTTTAGGATCATCCGGGTCGCTCCTTCAGACCGGAAACGTCTGTAACACGGGCGTGTCGAGAAGGCGGATCCGCCGGGCGTTCCTTCGACCGACTCCTGATCTAATCAACACAGGGCACACGAAAAGTCAATCTGAGCGGATCCGAAGCCGCCCGCCCAGGCGCATTTGGGACGACGGAACGACGGGTGGCGGAAGCGGGAGAAAGTGACTAAAGAGGACCTGGATTGGATGAATCTTTTTCGCGGACAGGTCTTGAAGGGCGGGCTTAAAGGTCGCCCCTACAAAAAAGAACGGACCCTTTGGGTAGGGGCGGGGTTTACCCCCGCCCGCCAATCATGCGGTGTAAGGGACACCCGAAGAAAAAATCGCTCAATTTACGGGGGATCTGGATCGAAAGCTCGGGTGAAACTTTGAGAGATAGGGAGCAAACAGTTTTGTGTCACGCACAGGATCGAACACCATCGGAGGTGGGCCGGGATCTCGTCCAATGGTTTCTGGAAAACCAGCGGGACCTTCCGTGGCGCCGTGACTATTCCCCCTACGGGGTGTGGGTCTCCGAGATCATGCTCCAACAGACGCAGGTGGCGGCGGTGGTTCCCTACTACCTTCGATGGATGAAGCGCTTCCCCGACGTGCCTTCGTTGGCGGCCGCCACGGAGGACGAGGTCCTGCTCTATTGGGAGGGACTGGGCTACTATTCCCGGGCGAGAAACCTGCTCAAGGCCGCCCGGTTGGTGATGGAAAGATTCGGCGGAAAGATTCCCGAAGCCGAGGCCGATCTGCGGGTCCTGCCGGGTGTGGGGCCCTACACGGCTTCCGCCATCCTGAGCCTGGCCTACAACCGGGATGTTCCCGTGGTGGACGGGAACGTGGAGCGGGTCGCAGCCCGGGTGCTCGATCTGGACGTTCCCGCCAAATCTCCGGAAGGTCGCCGCGAAGTGCTCCGCGCCGCTACCCAATGGCTCGTTCCGGGAAAGGCCAGGTTTTACAACCAGGCGCTCATGGAACTGGGTGCCGTCATCTGCACGCCCGCCCATCCCAAATGTCTTGCGTGCCCCGTGGCGGTGCACTGCCTGGCCCTGCGCCACGGGACGGTGGAAAATCGTCCGGTCCGATCCCCAAGGCCTCGGTGGGAGGAGCTCCGGGTGGCCGTCGGAGTGCTTCGGGAAAACGGGAAGATCTACATTCAAAAGAGGCCGGAAGGGGGGCTCTTCGCCGGCCTGTGGGAGTTTCCGGGGGGCAAGGCCCTGGAGGGGGAAACACCGCGAGCGGCCCTGGTGCGGGAAATGGAAGAGGAACTGGGGGTGCGGGTGAAGATTGTGGATAAAATCGGAGTGGTCCGCCACGCCTATACCCGGTTTCGGGTGACTTTGCATGCCTACCGGTGCGTGCCGGATCCCCCGGGGCAGATCGTGCATCCCAGGGCCTGCGCCGCGTGGAAGTGGGTGCGCCCATCGGAACTGGACGGGTTCGCCTTCCCGGCCGCCAATCGTCGACTCATCCGAGCCCTTCAAGACTTAAAGGACGCCGGACCATGATCACGCTGGTTTTTTCGACACATCGTCCGGAAGTCCTCCCCACCGTGGAAGATCTCATGGTCGCCCACGACCTGGTGGTGCTGGAGGAACCTCCCCACCCGCAATTCCAGGCCATGCTGAGCGGCCGAGTGGGCATCGAGGAGTACCTGGAAGCGACCGATTATGAATTCCCCGTTTTCGCCCGGGCCTGTTGCCGTCTTTACAGGCGCCTGCATGGAGCCGGCATCCGGATCCTGCAGGTGGAACCCTACCTGGAAAAGCTTTCGGAACTCCATGATTTCTTTGCCGACGGCGGGACCGCTCACAGGCTTGATCCCCGCGATGCCATAACCCAGGTCTATCGGGTGGAAAGACGGGCATCGGGGGCCCTTCTCCACTACTATCGAGTCTCTGTCACGGAGCCGTTCGATCAGGTGGTGGAGGCGGTCAAGGTTTTCGCCAAGGCGGACGCAGCCCGGATCCGACTGAGGGATCGCCTGCGGGCCGAGGCCTTGGCGAAGGCGGCGGAAGACGTCCCGCGCATCTATGTGGAGGCGGGTTACATCCACTGGGCCCTCTACACCCATCTGATAGGAAAGGTTCGGGAACCCGCCCGCATGCGCGCCGTCTGGCCCTTGGCAGCGAGGGCGAGGCGCCTGTTGGGCCGGAAACAGGTCCTGGGGCCGGGGGATCTTCTGACGCTGCGCTATGTCTTTCGTCCCAACTGGAACGGAAAAGATGCGGACGTGCTTGCCGCCAAGAGTCTGATCTATGTGAAACTGCTGGAAAAGAAGGAAATGGTCCCCGGCCGGGGAGAAACGCCGCACCTGGAAGATGAGGCGAAAGCCTGGCTGGCCGTGCGCGGGCTGACCTACGAAGACTGCCGCCTGCTTTGGCCCCAGGTTCGAAAGTCCTCCAGCTCAGGCGCCCGGGAGGCGGTCCGGCGTTTCCTCGATGGGAGAGGGACTGGAAAGTGAGGTGTGCGGTGAAAAGGATCGAAGCGGATGCGGGCCGGCTGTTTCTCGTCCTCCTCCTCTTGGCGTTACAAGGGTGCGGCACTCTTTCCATCAAACCCCACGTGCCGTCGCCGACGCCGGGTGAGGCGTACAAGGTCGGGGAGGTGGTGGATCTGGCCACCGGCGAGCGCGTCACGTTCCAGGAGATGATCCGGGATCTGGAGGCGGCAAGGGTGGTCTACGTGGGGGAAACGCATGTGAGTCGGGCCGATCATGCGCTCCAGTTGAAAGTGGCGCGCGCCTTGCTCGAACGCCATCCGCAGCTGGCCATCGGGGTGGAAATGGTTCCGCGGACGCTCCAGCCGGTTCTGGATCGCTGGGTGAAAGGCCTTCTGAGCGAAGAGGAACTCCTGGAAGAGCTCGCCTGGGAGGAAACGTGGGGGCACGACTTTGCCCTCTACCGGCCCCTTTTCCAGCTGACCCGGGATCACCGTCTTCCCATGGTGGCGCTGAACGCGCCGGGCGATTTGGTGAGGAAGGTGGCCAGGGACGGGCTGGCCGGACTGGATGCCCGGGAGCGGTCCCAACTGGCCGTCCGATTCCTGGACGATGATCCGAGACACAGGGCTTTTGTGGAGGAAGAGTTTCGATCCCACGCTCACGGGGGGTTCGAAAATTTTCAACACTTTTACGAAGCCCAGCTGGCCTGGGACGAGACCATGGCGGAGACCCTGGCTCAATGGCTCCGGGACCATGCCGATTTCCAAGTCCTGGTGCTGGCGGGAAAGGGCCATGTGAATTACCGGTTCGGGGTGCCTGAACGGACTAAAAGACGTCTGGAACATCGGTATGCAATCGTGGTTCCCATGCCGGTCCACGATACGGCGCTCCAGGTGTCTCCGGAGATCGGAGACTATCTGGTCGTGACGGAGAAGGAGCGACCGTTTCCGGGCCACGGCCTGCGGCTCGGTATCGTTTTGGATCGGGAAAAGACGGAGAGCGGCCTCTACGTGAAGGCGGTGCTCCCGGGAAGCCGGGCGGCTCGATCCGGCCTGAAGCCGGGAGATCGGATCGTGGCCGTGGACGGCCGAACCATAGGGGACATTCGGGAGCTCCACGAAGTGGTGAGGGGAGGCGGCGGACGGCGTACCTTCACCGTGGAACGGCGGGGAAACCGGACGGACGTGGTCATTGATCTGGATTGACGGGCCTGCAATCGGTGGGCGTCGAAAGATTAACCGATTGGAAAGGGCAAAGGGCATGTGGCTGGATGGGTGGATGCGCGGGCGTGCGACCAATGGAAAAAGACCCATTATCCTCAATACCACGGTGGCCATAATTGCGGGATCTGTTCCTCCGTTTGCCCTTACGGGCGAAAGTGGTTCAAGCGATCTGGAGGTCCCCGGGAGCCTTGAGTCGGGTGAGGGTTTTGAGGGAATTGCCAAGCTGAGCAGGGGAAAGGCTTGACAACGCCTCGCTTGTTCTTCTAGAAGGAAATAATTCCTGGAGCGCAACGAGGGTCCCAACGATGCCGGCACGCGATTTTTTCTTTTTCGGGTTTTACTTTTTTGCGGAGGAGTCCTTCGGCTGACCCCGTGCGCGCCAGCAGCTTAAAAAAGTATGGAGAATGGAAGGCCGGGGTTCAGCCCACGGCCTTTTTTATTTTCGCGCAGGGAGGAAAGCGAGGTGAAGGGGGTCTGGGTTCGACTCAAGGAGTGGAACAAGGAGCTGGTGACCGCCGCTCTGGAGGCGGGAGTGGACGTGGTGGTGGCTCCCCCTGGCGTTGCGCAGCGGGTGCGGCGCCTCAGCCGGGTGGTCGTGGCGGCGGAAGACGGGGACTGGATTCCCGGCCGGGACGTTCACTTGGAGACTCTCCGGTCGCCGGAAGACGAAAAGAGGATCTCGGCCATCCTGAGAGCCGGGAAGAAGGTGGTGGTGGAAAACACCGATTGGGAGATCATCCCGCTGGAGAACCTGGTGGCGGGAGGCGGTGAGCTGGTGGTGGCCGTGGAGGACGAGAGCCGGATGGATCTGGCACTGGGCGTCCTGGAAAAGGGCGTTCACGGGGTTCTCATCCCGGGTGAGGATCCTTTGACGGTGTCTTCCTGGACAAGGAAGGTGAAGTCCGCGGGGCCCCCGGAACCGCTGGTGGAGGCGGAAATCGTCGGACTGCGGACTGTGGGCCTCGGGGACCGGGTCTGCATCGACACCTGTTCGCTCATGGCGGACGGGCAGGGAGCGCTGGTTGGAAACAGCGCGGGATTCCTCTTCCTCGTCCATGCGGAAACCCGCCGGAACCCCTACGTGGCCCCTCGTCCGTTTCGAATCAATGCGGGGGCGGTTCATGCCTACGTGAAGGTCCCGGACGGACGCACCCGGTATCTGTGCGAGCTGGAAGCCGGAGACCCCATTGTCATCGTGGACGCTGCTGGAAAGAGTACCGAGGCGGTGGTGGGCCGCATCAAGGTGGAAAAGCGCCCCCTTGTGGTGGTGGAAGCAAGGTGCGACGCCGGTGGAGGAAGCATCCTTCTGCAGAATGCGGAGACGGTCTGCCTGATGACTCCGAAAGGCGAAGGCGTTTCCGTGACCTCGTTGGAAAAGGGGATGCGGGTGCTGGTGTCTCCCCAGAGCAGGGGTCGGCACTTTGGGATGGCGGTGGACGAATCGATCGTGGAGAAATGATGAGAGATCATTCCTTGGAAGAACTTCGTCGAGGGATCGATGCGCTGGATCAAGAGATCCTGGATCGGCTCAACCGGCGCATGCGGCTGGTGGAGCAGATCGGAAGGATCAAGGCGGAAAAGGGCCTGGACACCTTTGATCCCGGAAGGGAGGAGGCCGTGTGCCGGCGGCTGGTGGAAGCCAATCCCGGGCCGCTTCCCGCCGAGTCCGTGCGGGCCATCTACCGGGAGATCCTTGCGGCCTCCCGAAAGCTCCAGCAGCCCCTGAAGGTGACCTTCCTGGGGCCGGAGTGGACCTACTCCCATCTTGCGGCCCTTTCCGTCTTCGGTCACACGGCGAGATATGTGCCGCAAGCCGCCCTGGTGGACGTCTTCGACAGCCTGTGCAAGGGACTGTCCCACGTGGCCGTGGTTCCCATCGAGAACTCCCTGGAGGGGGGCATCGGGCAGACCATGGACCTCCTTTACGAACGGCCCGTGCGGGTGGTGGGAGAATGCTACCTGGAGGTGGCCCATTGCCTCTGTTCCCGGGCCGCCGATTTCGGATCGATCGGAAAGCTCTACGCGCACCCGCACGCCCTGGGACAGTGCCGCAAGTGGATTTCCGAGCATCTGCGCCACGCGGAAATCTTCGAGTGCGCCTCCACGGCCAAGGCGGCCCGGGAGGCTGCGGCCGATCCGGCGAGCGCCGCCCTGTGCAACGTGAAG
This sequence comes from Desulfacinum sp., assembly GCA_014359885.1. GTDB lineage: Bacteria > Desulfobacterota > Syntrophobacteria > Syntrophobacterales > DSM-9756 > Desulfacinum. The sequence continues at coordinate 102,800 of JACIYN010000027.1, read as the reverse complement.
GCGGCGGAACATTATGGGCTCTCCGTGCTGGCCGAACGGGTGGAGGATCATCCCGGCAACACCACCCGGTTTATCGTCCTGGGGCTCAAGGAAAACACCCCCACTGGAGACGACAAGACGTCGATTCTTTTCGCCGTGGCGGACAAGCCGGGTGCCCTGTATCAGGTACTGGACGTCTTTACCCTACACGGCCTCAACATGACGCGGATCGAATCCCGTCCCAATCGCCTGCATCCTTGGCAGTATCTCTTCTTTGCCGATATCGGCGGGCATGAAAAGGACAAGCACGTGGAGGATGCCCTCAAGGAAGCCGCTTCGCGAACCACCTTCTTCAAGGTCTTGGGATCCTACCCGCGGGCCAATCCCCGGAATCCCATCCGGTTCGACCTGGAGCGCTCCCGATTCGGCGGGTAGGAGCGTGGGCTCTAAGTTGGACCATTCTCGCTCATGGTGCGGTCAGTAGACCCGGGGCTTGAGCCCCGAGACCGGCTGGGGGGCGACTGTAGGGGCGAATGATTATTCGCCCCTACAGTCCTCACGCATGCGCGGCAGGATGGCATGTCCCCGAAACGGAGGGATTTTCCCGTCCGGTTTCACCACGGCGGCGCTTGGCGGGCGAGTATAGACCCCGCCCAGGAAGTTAATCCATCTTTACAGAGTGTGGGGTTGCGAACCGCTCCCGGAGAAGATGGGAGATGCGGTAGAACGGAGCGTAAAGGATGGTTGCCAGTGTCCAGCACGATTTGTACGGGGTGATCGGAAGCCCGGTCCGCCACAGCCTGAGCCCGGCCATGATGAACGCGGCCCTGGCCCATCTCGGGATTCCGGCCTTCTACCTGGCGCTGGAATCGGATGATTTTCAAAGCGACCTGGATGTATTGAAACGGCTGGGGGTACGGGGCCTCAGTGTGACGATCCCGTATAAGGAAGATGCCTTCCGATGGTGCGCTTCCGTGGACGAGGCGGCCCGTGCCATAGGAGCCGTCAATACGCTACGGTGCACGGACGGGGCCTGGGAAGGGATCAACACGGATTGGATCGGTGCCGTGCGGGCTTTGGAAACGGCGACGGAGATCCGAGGCCGTAAGGCCCTGGTCCTGGGAGCCGGGGGGGCGGCCAAGGGAGTCGTCTACGCCTTGGTCCGTTCTGGGGCGCAGGTGGTGGTGGCGAACCGAACCGAAGGAAAGGCCCGCGACCTGGCCCGGCGGTTCGGCTGTGACTGGATTCCGCTGGACCGTATGAGAGGGCTGGAAATCGACATGGTGGTGCACTGCACGGCGGGCGGCATGCACGGAAGGGCCTACGCCTTTTCCCTGGAGGATGTCCCGATCCGTCCAGGAGTGGTGGCCATGGACATCGTCTACGCACCCCTGGAAACACCTTTCCTTGAGGCGGCTCGGGCTAAAGGGGCTTTTTCTCTGGACGGCCTGGAGATGCTGCTGCACCAAGGTGTGGAGCAGCTGACCTGGTGGCTGGGAAGGCCTGCGCCGGCATCCGTCATGGGCCAGGCCTTGAGAAAAGCCGCAAAGGAGCGCGAAGATCCATGACAAAGGTACACGACAAAGACACGGTGGCCATCCCCTGCGTGGAACGGGCGAGCGGGCGGGTACCCCTGCCCGGGTCCAAGTCCGTCACGCACCGGGCGTTCATCTTGGCCGCCCTGGCCGATGGCGAGAGCACCATCGAAAACGCGCTGGACGCGGAGGATACGCGGATTACCGCTTCGGCCCTGGAGGCCCTGGGTGCCGACGTGTCTTGGCGGGGGACGACGGTGCGCATCCGCCCGCCGCAAAAGATGTGGCGAAGCCCGGCTGAGGCTGTTTGGGTCGGAAACAGCGGGACGAGTCTCCGCCTTCTCAGCGGACTGGCCGCCGCGGGAAGGGGGACCTTCGTCTTCGACGGGACCCAGCGGCTTCGGGAGCGACCCATCGGCGCCCTGGCGGACGCCCTGGAAGACTTGGGTGTGACGGTACGATTCCCCGAAAAGAGAGGATATCCGCCCGTTGTGATCGAAAGCCGCGGGTTGAGAGGCGGGACGGTCTGCGTGGACGCCTCCCAAAGCAGCCAGTACCTGTCGTCCGTCCTCCTTGCGGTCACCCGAGCGTCCAGCCCGGTGACGGTCTCCTGGAAAGAGGTCTCCTCCTTTCCCTATGTGGAGGTGACCCTGCAGATGATGGCCCGGGCGGGATTGGCGTTCCGGAAGACGGGCCCCTCGGAAATCGTGGTGCAAGCCCCGCAGGTTGTGCGGGCCTTCCATTATACGGTGGAGGGAGACTGTTCGTCGGCGTCCTACTTCTGGGCGGCGGCGGCCTTGACGGCGGGAAGCGTTCTGACCTACCCTGTGAGTCACGAGGCCCTGCAGGGGGACTGCGCCTTTCTCGACGTCCTGACCGCCATGGGATGCCGCGTGGAATGGACCCAAGAAGGCGTGGGCGTCCACGGCCCGAAAGCGCTTCGGCCGGTGGATGTGGACATGAACCGCATGCCGGACATGGTCCCCACACTGGCCGTCCTGGCTTCTTGCGCGGAGGGAACGTCACGCATCCGCAATGTGGCTCACCTGCGGATCAAAGAGTCGGATCGATTGAAGGCCGTGGCCGCGGAACTGAGCAAACTGGGAGTCCGGGTGGAAGAATGGCCCGACGGATTGGTGATCCAGGGGCCGCCGCTGCACGGGGCCGTGATCGAAACCTACGACGATCACCGGATCGCCATGTCCTTTGCCGTGCTGGGGCTGCGGGTTCCGGGGATGGTCATCCGCGAGCCCCGGACGGTGCGAAAGTCCTTTCCGTGTTTTTGGGACACGCTTTTTGAGCTGGTTCATGGGTCCACATAAGGCGTTCGATAGCCGTAGAAACGGACGGAGGGGGCCCGGCGGGGGAGCTGCCGGGCGAGGCCGTCGTGGGATACCCGGTGGGGCCGGAGGTCTGTTCTTCCTTGTGACCTTCGGCCTCATTTTTTTCTTGGGCCGGGCGTTGTTGGCAGCCGAAGACAAGGCGGCGGTGTCCTGGAAGTCCCACCTGCAAAGGCTGCGCGCCGTCGCGGCGGAGGTGGGCGTCCACGTGGTTCTGCTTCCGGAAGGGAAGACCCTCTTCGAGATGAATTCCCAGAAGCCTCTGGTGCCGGCGTCCCTGGTCAAGCTTCTCACGAGCTATGCGGCCCTCAAGGAACTGGGCCCTGACTACACCTTTCGAACGGAAGTATGGGCCACGGGACGGCCCCGGGAGGGGATTCTTCCCGGAAGTATTTGGATCAAGGGACACGGCGACCCGTATCTTACGCCGGAACGCTTGTGGCTGCTGGCCCAAAAGGTGCGGGGCCTCGGCGTGCGCCGCATCCTGGGCTCCGTGCACGTGGACAATTCCCAATTCGACCCCCCGTACGAACAGCTGTGCCTGGACGGCCAATGCGAGAGGACTCACAATCCGGTCATCAGCGCCACGGCCGTGAACTTCAACACGGTGACCCTGCAGATCACCTCCCAGCAAGGCGGGAAGGGAACGTCCGTGAGGGCCTTCCCGCCCACGGACTACGCGGCGATTCAACAAAGGTGGCAGAAAAAGCCTTCCCGTAAGGTGATCATTTCCTTGTCGTCATTGGGCGTGGGGGACGACGGGCGGGAAGTCTTTCAGTTGAGGGGACGTCCTCCTGCGGAGAAGGTGCTGCCCGTGGAGCGCCGTCTGAATGTCCAGGACCCGGAAAAATTCGTGGCCTTGACCTTTCGCCGCACCCTGGAAGAAGCGGGGGTGCACGTGACGGGGACGTCCTCGCAGGCACTCCCGGTTCCGTCCAAGGCCGTCTTTGTCTGCTCGCTGGAATCGCCTCCGCTGGGGGACTTGCTTTTCGGTTTGAACCGATACAGCAACAACTTCATGGCGGAAATGATCCTGCGCGTGCTGGGCGGCCATGTCTACGGACTGCCGGGAAGCTCCGCAAAGGGATGCCGCGCCGTGGACGATGTCTTGAGAAGGATGGGGGTGTCCCGGTCGGAGGCCGTCCTGGACTCGGGGTCGGGCCTCACGCGAACGACCCGCGTGAGCCCGCGGGTTTTCAGCCTGGTTCTCAAAGAGGCCTACAACGATTTTTCCGTCGGCCCGGAATTCCTGGCTTCGCTGGCGCGCCCCGGAGACGACGGAACCCTGCTCCGTCGCCTCCGGGATCTTCGGGACGGCGCCGCGCTCCGCGGCAAGACCGGAACCCTCAAGGACGTGGTGAGCTTCAGCGGCTATCTCTTTACCCCCGGCAAGAAAGTCTACGCCGTGACGGTGATTCTCAACGGAGTCCGGGAGATCTGGAAAGCCCGCCGGGAGGTGGACCTCTTCCTGCAAAATCTCCCCGCCCTGGCGGGATGAGCGGGGGGCTCCGCAGCGGTTCACATGCCCGCCAGACGCTGCAAGACCTTGTACACAGCCGCCATGTCCTCGTCCCCCCATCCCATGGCCCGGGCGGCGCTGTAGACCTCCCGGCAGGCGGCCGTGGCTGGAAGTGGGCAGCCGAGCGAGCCCGCTTCGGCCAGGACCAGATTCAAATCCTTGAAGACCAGATCCACCGGAAAATGCTTGGTGTAGTCGCCTCGGGTGATGGTGTCTCCCTTTAAGGCGAAGAGCGGGGCGGCCATGGCTCCGGAGGCGATGGTCTCCAGCATGGCATCCGTTTCCAGGCCGAGCCGCGATCCGAAGACCAGGGCTTCGGCCAAATCCACCATCATGGTTCCCAATAGCAGGTTGATCATGAGCTTCATGGCCGTGCCGCCGGGAACCTCCCCGCATCGAACGACCTTCTTGCCCATGGTGAGGAGCAGGGGTTCCATTTCTTGGACGAGATCCGAAGGCCCTCCTGCAAGCACAACCAGGGTGCCTTGCTCGGCAGGGACCTTGCTCCCCGAGACGGGCGCATCCAGAAACCGCCCTCCGGCGGAGCGGACCAGATCGTCGGCCCGTTTGGTGGCCTCCAGAGAAACGGTGCTCATGTTGATCACCACGGCGCCGGGCTTCAATCCTTCCAGCAGCCCCTGGGGGTCCTGGAGGACGCCCAGGAGCTCCTTGGGGCCCGTGACCATGATGATCACCACGTCGCTTTGCCGGGCCAGCTCGGCGGGGGTGCGGGCGGCCGGCACCCCCACCCGACGGAAGGGCTCCGCCTTGGATTCCGTCCGATTGTAGACGACCAGTTCGTGGCCGGCCTTCCGGATGTTCTGAGCCATGGGGCTGCCCATGGTGCCCAAACCGATGAAACCAACGCGCATGGAAACCCTCCTGCTTTTGTTTTGATCGCGAGCCAGAAAATCGGAAACGCCTTGGCGAAGGCCTCAGGCCAAAACCTACACGCCCCCGCATCCGGTCTCAAGGGCTTTTGATGACATGAAATTATTTGTGATAAATTTCTTGACCGTTGGGCACCCACTCAGCTATCCGTAGATACGCAGGAACCATCCTCGGGCCGATGTGCCTCTTCCCGATCTCTTCCGAAGCCCGCACGGCGCCTGCCGTGCCCTCCAGCGTGTAACCCGAACAGCAAGGAGTTCCCATGAGCATGCAGATGGATCCCAAGCCTTTTGAGGAATGGAGTGAGGCGGAGCTGATTCAGTGGATCATGGATGGATTGCGTCGCACGATCGTCCACTACGGCTGTTGGTTCCGGGAGGTGGAGCACCAGCTGGGCTTGGAACGGACGTTGCCCATCGAGGCGGATGCCGGGGATGCGGCCTTCGCCATCCTGCTGAAACGCCTTTCCAAGGTGTTGGGGTTCGAGCTGGAAGACGGCGTGCCGAAAGCTCTCAAGGACATGGAAAAGGAGCGGCTTCGCGAGTTGACAAATGCCGTGGCCACCAACTGGCTGGCCACGGACGGTGTGTGGTTCCAGGCGGTGGAAAAGACCTACGGGATGGATGCGGCCAAGCGGTGTAACGACACGTGCTGGTCGCGGTTTTCGCCCTACGAGGCCTACCGCATCAAAAGGCTCCTGGGGCTTCCCGAAAAAGCAGGCTTGGCCGGCCTGAAGGCGGCTCTCGGCTACCGGCTCTACGCCAGGATCAACGAACAGGCGGTGGAAACGCTGGATGAGCACACCCTGATCTTCCGCATGGTGGACTGCCGGGTGCAGAGTGCGAGGAAACGCAAGGGGCTGCCGGACTACCCGTGCAAGTCTGCAGGAATGGTGGAGTACCCGTTCTTCGCTCGAGCCATCGACCCGAGAATCGAAACCGAATGCATCGGGTGTCCCCCGGACGCCCATCCGGAAGAGTGGTGGTGTGCCTGGAAGTTCACGCTCAAGCCCTGACGGAATCCAGGGGAAGTTCAGCCCCGGATTTCCGCACGCTCATGGCTCCCCCTGCGCCGCCCCGCCTGAATGCAAGAGCCTGCACCGAGGCGGTTTCCGCCCCTGTGGGAGCTGCGCGAAGCGCCATGAACCGGGAGCGGCCGCGGCGCCATGGAACGGCTGGCCACCCGATGGGCGGCTTCCGCCGCTCCCCCAGCCCGTTCCTGCCCCATGGTCGCCCTTTCTGTTCCCCGGCCGTCCCCTTGGATATGAGATGTCACGATCTGCCGTGCCGTTGGATGCGCCGGAAGGGGACCGGCAACGAACCCGACTGTTGCATGGGAGACACAGTCGGGGATGGGGATGTGTCTTTTCCGGCACAGAGTCCAAAGGACAAAAAGGGCTGCCTGGCGGTAGCGTGAAGGCCTTCCCGAGCGAAATGCGTAAGAAGATCCAGCACTAAGGCAAGACGCGTCCCCAAAGGTCCAAACTCTCCAAGGGTGGTATGATCTTTGCCATTACTTGGGCCCCGAGGAGGAAAGAGACCTTGCACTACGACCTGTTCAACCAGCACACGATTCGAGCGGAAGCGGAATTCGGCGGGACGGGGCTCCATTCGGGGGCTCGGGTGAATGTGCGGCTCCGTCCCGCGCCTCCCCATCACGGGATCGTCTTCTACCGGGTGGACCTGCCTGGGCACCCCGCCATTGCGGCCCGCTACGACAACGTGGTGGATACATCCCTGGCCACGGTGCTGGGAGCCGACGGAATCCGCGTGGGAACCGTGGAGCACTTCATGGCGGCGGTCCGGGTGGCGGGCATCGACAACCTGCGCGTGGAAATCGACGGGCCGGAAATGCCGGTCATGGACGGCAGCGCGGTACCCTTCCTGGAGGTTCTCGGCCGGGCCGGGCTGGAGCGCCAGGATGCCTACCGGACGTGCCTGAGGGTGGAATCCGCCTTCACGGTCACGCAAGGGGATGCCTACGTGAAGGTGCGCCCCGCCCATGTGTTGCAAATAGACTACACCATCGATTTCCCCCATCCGCTGGTGGGGCGACAGAGTTATTCCTGGAGCCTGGACGTGGGTTCCTTTCGCCGTGAATTGGCCTCGGCCAGGACCTTCGGCTTTTTGAGGGAAGTGGAATACCTTCAAAGCAAGGGGTTGGCCCTCGGCGGGTCGCTGGACAATGCGGTGGTCTTCGACGATCATGGTGTGGTCAATCACGAAGGGCTCCGTTTTCCCGACGAATGCGTCCGCCACAAGGTGTTGGACTTTTTGGGGGACATGGCCCTCTGCCCCTTTCCCATCTTCGGGCGTTTCGAAGCTTACAAGGCCGGCCATGCCCTGCATAACCGCGTGCTGAGGGAAATGTTCCAGCGGCCGGGGCATGCGCAATTCATCCAAGCGGCCACCATGCTTCCCCAAAACCCCCTGCGCCAACCCGTTCCCACCCTCTACTGGAAGCCGCTGGCGGTGGCCGGAAACGGCTGATCATCGGGGCCCTGCTGGAGGGATCCACATCGCTCCGCCCCTCGGGCGGTTGGTCTTGTCAACGCCGGGCGCGTCCGCTAAGATCTGGGCTCTTGAGAACCCCAAATCGCAGAGCACAGGCGGATGCGTCAGGCGTTTTTTTTTGCCGCACTCTTTACGGCCATCTTCTGCACGGCGCCGGTAGGCACGGAAGCGCTGGCGCGGAACAAGGCGGATATCGCCGATCTGGCCGTCTATCCCGACCCGCCCAACCTGAAAGTCCGCTTTCGAATCGACAATTGCTTCAATGACGAAATGATGGAAGCCATCAAGAGCGGGGTGCCCGCCGTCTTCCGCATCCTGGTGGTCCTGGAAAAGGAAGGGCTGCCCCTGCTCCGGGACCGCCTGGTGGATGTGTCCTTCGAACACAGCATCCGATACGACACCTTGCACGGCCAATACCATGTGAAGCTGGCGGAGCACCCCAACACCACGCTGACCACGAAGGATTTCGAGAAGGCCAAGAAATGGATGAGCGAGGTGGAGGATGTCCCCGTCATTCCCTTGTGGCGCCTTCCCAAGGGCCAGGAATATCAGGTGCGGGTCAAGGCGGAACTGTCCAAGGTCCAGCTGCCCTTTTTCCTTCGTTACGTCTTCTTCTTTGTCTCCTTGTGGGACTTCGAAACGGACTGGGCACAGGCGTCCTTTGTGCACTGAGTCGAGGCCATGAATTATCCCAATCCGGCATTGATCAGACGACGCCGTCGGCGGGAGCGGATCCTGCTGATCGTCATTTTGAGCCTGGTGGTTCTTTTCGGGTTCCTGGAAGGATGGTTTTTCCAGTACAGGGCGGAACTTCCCGTTTTCGGAAACATTCTGCTCTTCGCCCTCATCAATCTGAACGTCCTCCTTCTGCTGTTGTTGATCTACCTGGTTTTGCGAAACGTGGTGAAGCTGGTCTTCGAGCGGCGCCAGCGGATCCTGGGTCACAAACTGCGAACCCGTTTGACTCTGGCCTTTGTGGGCTTGACTCTCATCCCCACGCTTCCCCTGTTCGGACTGGCGACCCAGTTCATTTCCTTCAGCCTGGAGTATTGGTTCAGCAACCAGGTGGAACAATCCCTGGAGCAAAGCGTGCTTCTGGGAAAGGACTACCTGCGCCAGGTTCGCGAGGACCTTCTGGTGGATGCCCAGTTGGTCCAGTGGGAGCTCTTCCCGGGCGGGGTTAAGCCCGAGACGCCGGGCGAGAGCGGGCGGGAAGTTCCCCGGGCCTTCTGGGAACGCTACCATGTGCAGGGGGTCTTCGTTGCGGACGCCCAGGGCACCCTTCTTTGGGAGGCTTGGAAGGATCCTGCCCAGAGGCTGGACGCTTTGGTGCTTGCCGAGCTTGTTCGGGAATGGGCCCTTTCCGACGAGACGGTGGACTACTTTCCGCTGGTTCCCACCAGGGGGCGGATGGAGGCCATGGTCGCCTTTCGGGCCGTGGAGGAGGGGGCCCCTGGAGAGACGGCAGGGGTCTATCTGGGTCTGGTGCGCACCCTTCCCGGCGCCATGGCCTCCCGACTGGACGCGGTGGTGCAGGGCTATGAAAACTACAGCCAACTGAAGCTTCTCAAGGCTCCTCTCAAGACCAGTCACCTCATCACCTTTTCCATCGCCACGCTGCTGGTGCTTTTTGCCGCCGTCTGGTTCGGCCTCTATTTGGCGCGGGACATCACGGGCCCCATCCAGGGGCTGCTCATGGCCACGGAAAGGGTGGCCGAAGGGGATCTGGACGTTTCGCTCGACTGGGAGCGGGACGATGAGATCGGCACCCTCCTGGCTTCCTTCAACCGGATGGTACGAGACCTGCGGCAGAACCGGGAGCAGTTGACTCTGGCCAACGAGGCTCTGCAGGAGAGCAATCGGGAACTGGAAGAACGGCGCCGGTACATGGAGATCGTGCTCCGAAACATCGGGGCGGGCGTGGTGAGCGTGGACGTCCACGGAACCATCCGAACCATGAACAAGGCGGCCGAGGAGATGCTGGGCCTGCAGGCGGAAAAGGTCATCGGCAGAAGCTATGCGGAATTTCTGCAGGCGGACCACATGGAGGTGGTCAAGGCCTTTCGGGATATGTACCAGGTGGGGCGCCAGCCCACGCTGGAGCGCCACGTGCAGGTGATGGTGGGCAACCGGCCCATGGCGCTTCTCATCAAGGTGAGCCTGCTCCGGGACGAAGACGGGCGGGACGTGGGCGTGGTGGTCGTCTTGGACGACCTGAGCGAACTCCAGAAGGCTCAGCGCATGGCCGCGTGGCGGGAAGTGGCCCGGCGGATCGCCCACGAAATCAAGAACCCCCTCACCCCCATCAAGCTTTCCGCCCAAAGAATCCGAAGGAAATATGCCGAGTGGGTGGATGAGGCGGGCAGTGTGCTGGGCGAATGCACCGAGACCATCATCCAGCAGGTGGACCACATGAAGCGGCTGGTGGACGAATTTTCCAGCTTCGCCCGCATGCCGGACGCCAACCCGGCGCCGTGCGACCTGCCGGCCCTGGTGGAGGAGGTGGTGGGTCTTTATCGCCAGTCCTATCCGGCCATTCACTTTTCCGTGCATCGGGATCCGGAATTCCCCCTGCTGCGCCTGGACCGGGACCAGTTTCGGCAGGTTCTGAACAACCTTCTGGAAAACGCCGTGCAGGCGCTGGACGGGGCCGACGGGTGCATCGACGTGCGCCTCTACTACGATTCGATCTTGCGGATCGCCCGGCTGGAGTGCGCCGATACCGGGCCCGGCTTGCCGCCGGAAGCGCGGCTTCGCATGTTCGAGCCCTACTATTCCACCAAGGAAAAGGGAAGCGGGTTGGGCCTGGCCATCGTGTCCAAGATCATTACCGATCACAACGGCTTTGTGCGTGTCCGGGACAACGAGCCCCACGGAACGGTCATCGTAGTGGAACTTCCCGGCGCATGAAAAGAAAGGCTGCTGGAAAGATGGCGGAAAAGATTCTGGTGGTGGACGACGAGCCGAGCATCCTGCAGTCGCTCAAGGGCGTCCTGGAAGACGAAGGTTACGAGACGGTCCTCGCCGGGTCGGGGGAAGCCGCCCTGGAGGAGATCGTTCGGGACCCGCCCGATTTGGTCCTCCTGGATATCTGGCTTCCCGGCATGGACGGCATGGAGGTGTTGGAGCGGATCAAGAAGACCCATCCCAGCCTCCCGGTGATCATCATATCCGGGCACGGGACCATCGAAACGGCGGTTCGAGCCACCCGGACGGGGGCCTTCGATTTTGTGGAAAAGCCCCTCTCGGTGGAACGCATCCTGGTGTCCGTTCAGAACGCCCTGCAGGTGTCCCGGCTGGAGGCGGACAACCTGCTGTGGCGCGAGAAGGCGGAACGCCGGCACCGCCTCACGGGCGATAGCCCCGCCATCACCCAGCTTCGGGAGCAGATCCGCCGGGCGGCCCCCAGCAACGCCACCGTGCTGGTGACCGGGGAAAACGGCACCGGAAAGGAACTGGTGGCCCGCTCCATCCACTTTTTCAGCCCGCGAAGGAACCGGCCGCTCATTGAAGTGAACTGTGCGGCCATCCCGGAAGAGCTCATCGAAAGCGAACTGTTCGGGCATGAAAAGGGGGCGTTTACCGGCGCCCAGGAACGGCGGCGGGGCAAGTTCGACCTGGCGGACGGCGGGACGCTCTTCCTGGATGAGATCGGGGACATGAGCCTCAAGACGCAGGCCAAGATCCTTCGCATCATTCAGGAACAGAGCTTCGAGCGGGTGGGAGGATCCAAGACGATCCGTGTGGACGTGCGGATCGTGGCGGCCACCAACAAGGACCTCCAGGCGGAAATCGAGGCGGGCCGTTTTCGCCAGGACCTCTTCTTCCGCCTCAATGTGATCCCGCTGCACGTGCCCCCCTTGCGGGATCGGCTGGAGGATATCCCGCTTCTGGTGGACGATTTTCTCCAGGAACTTTCCCAGGAGAGCACCCTGGGCCGAAAGGAGATCGATCCGGAGGTCCTGGACCTTCTGAAGCGCTACGACTGGCCGGGCAATGTGAGGGAACTGAAGAACTTCGTGGAACGACTGGTCATCATGACGCCGGGAAGAATCATCCGGCGAGGCGACCTGCCGCCCGATTTCGTCCGCCAGCTGGGCCGGGCGCCGGCCGGGGAGGACCCCTTTCGGTACCCGACCCTCAAGGAGGCCCGTTTCTATTTTGAGCGTGAATACCTACTGAGAAAGCTCGAGGAAAACGACTGGAACGTTTCTCTCACGGCTCAGAACGTGGGCCTGGAACGGAGCCACCTGCACCGAAAGATGAAGGTTTTGGGGATCCGGCCCAACAACGGGGCCGCGGCGGCCGAAGGAAATGCATGAGGTGCGGCCATGAAACGCCCGGTTCCGATAAAGACCGACGGGCGCCAGTTCATGGCGGGCGCTTGAAGCACCGGCGCCCGAAGGAATCGGGCTCACAAGCCGTCTCGCCTTTTTGTTGTGCGAGCCGGTGCAAGCCTTGACAGCCCCAGGCTTTGGTGCTAAGTACTGCCAACGCTGTCGGGGCGTAGCGCAGTCTGGTGAGCGCACTAGCATGGGGAGCTAGGGGTCGGCGGTTCAAATCCGCCCGTCCCGACCAGCAGCCAGCCGTTAAAAGGGGACCGCAACCGCGGTCCCCTCTTTCGTTCTTCTCCTCCTCTTTCCAAGATCGGTCTTCACGAGATGCCCATCGGTTGAACGCCGGCTTTTCCCCGGCTATTGTATTTGTGAAAGTGAACATGAACCTTCCATCCACGCCAGCTGTGGAAGCGAATCACCGCCCCGCAGTTCCTGTTGGAGAAGGGGGCGGAGCGGCCATCACGTTTGGGGTCTTTAGTGAGGACCGCTGATGAACCGATGAGAGGAAACCATGAGCCTGGGAGGTGTTGGGCATGGCGATCCCTAACGGAGCCATTCACCGCAAGCTGCTGCTGATCGAACAAGTTGTGATGGAACTTCGGACGCTTGTGCCTGTGACGGTCGCTGATTTGGAAAAGGATTGGCGCACTCGGCGAGCGGTGGAAAGAAGTCTGCAGGTGGCTGTGGAGGCGATGATCGATGTGTGCCAGAGGTTGATTTCCCTCAGGGGCCTGACAGTGCCGGGCACCGGAGCCGAGTCTGTGGGATTGTGTGTTGAACTCGGGGCTCTCACTTCCGTCGAGCCCTACCGGCGCATGGTTCAGTTTCGAAATTACATCGTCCATCATTACGAGATAGTGGATCCAGCTATCCTGGCGGAGATCGTTAATCGTCGTCTTGATGACTTTGAAAACTTTTGCCGCGAGATTCAAGCCTATGATCTTGAAGGAAATCGTTGAAAAGGCTCTGAAGGTTTTTCACCGGCATGACCGTGTGGTGGCCGTGTGGCTTTTCGGCTCCGCCGCCGAGGAACGCATGCGGGTGGGCAGTGACCTGGATCTGGCCGTTCTCTTCCAGGAAAAACCTCCCTTTGAGGTTTGGGCCGACCTCAGGGCCGATTTGCAGGAGGCACTGAAATTCGAAGATATTGATCTCGTAACCCTCAACGAGGCCCATCCCATACTGCGTTTCGAGGCGGTGCGTGGAAAATGTCTCTACTGCGTCGATCCTGAGGCCGTTGCGGCTTTTGTTTCCCTGAGCGCCCGCGAGTATGAGGACACTATGGCCTTCCTGGAGCGGGGCCGGCAAATGACAGCAGAGGTGCGCCAACATGCGGTAGGTGAAAGAGATAGCGGATGAGCTCGGAAGATCTGCGGCGATGGTTGGAAAGCGCTTGGGCATCCAAAGCAGGGGCGTCGGGCGTGATGCGGGGAGCGGCCCCCTATGGCCATGGAAAGACGCATTCCCTCGAGGCCCAGGGGGCCGCAAATGCGCTCCACCGGGGCTCAGTGGCCCCGAATCGCACCCTCATGGGCTTTCCGCAGTCCGCACGGTGAAGCGGCCGTCCAGGTCTTCCAGCTTTTTCACGATCCCCCCGTATTCCAGCTCGCTGAAAGGCAGCATGGCGTTGCCGAAAAACCCCTGCCTTCGGATTTCCGTGGCCTTGTCCGAGATGCGCTCCCGGATGCGGTCCCAGTAAGGGTGGTCGAAGGCGTCCACCGGGCGGGTCAGGCGCCCGTGGTGTACACAGAAGGCGGCGCACGAAACGATGGGCGGCCCGTCGAAAAAGGAGGTGCCGGTGTTCTGTTTGACGGGCATGAGCGGCCCGGCATGGCTTCCGCGCATGAAGCCGGCCACGTAGGGGCCCAGGTGGAAGGGGGCCAGGACTTCCCCGGTGGCGGGAAAACTTCCCTGGACGCGCACCAGCATGATGGGGTCGTCCTTTCCCGTATATTTTCCGGCGATGTTGTGAAGCCGCGTGGTGCTCACGGCCACCGCCTGATCCCCGGTTTGGCGCGAATGGATGGATTCGACCACGAACCGTTCGGGATCCCTCAGAAGCGCTGCGATGTCGTAGAGATCCTCGGGGGCATTCAGGGTGATGACGCGGTCGGCTTCCACGTGGGAAACGTCCATGATGGTGAAGGAAAATCCCTGGAACATGCCGGGCGACAGAAGCAGGCCCGAACAATACATGGGATCGGCGAAGGCCTGGTAGAGGGGGAGATTGTAGGCCCCGGGATCCGTCTTGTCGGCGGCGAAGAAGAGAAAAGGTTCCGCCTCCCTTTCCTCGAATTCCATTTCGGCCACCGCCGGTCCCAGCCCCTTCACATTGCCGGCGAAGGCGTCCTTCAAAAGATCCTGTCCCGCTCCGTAAAGGCCCTGGTCCTTGGCCACGTCCGTTCCGGCCTTGAAGGCGTCCCAGGCCAGCTTGTGCACCCCTTCGTGACAAACCCCGCCCGTATGGGTGCAGAGGATGGCGATGTCATCTCCCGTGTAACTCACGTGCCAGTCGATGAGAAGTCCCTTTTGGTGCTGGCGCACATGCCCGATGACCGCTTCCAGCACGCGCCGACTGGGCTGAATGTGTCCTCCGATGCTCCCGATGTCCGCCTTGATGGCCGTAAGCGTGATCTTCATGGCCGGTGCCCTCCTTGCGTCTTCGGGTTGATACCATCTTCGCCCGGTGGTTGTGCGGGCATAAGGGATGTGGAAAAGAACCAAGGAAATCCGCGAGACGGGGAGGGGGAACGGGAACAGGAAACAAAGGAACGGGGAGCAATCCGGTTGCGCATCCGCTGCCGCTTGGTCCAATATGACACGCTCGGATACTTGAAAACAAGAAGGGGCTTTCCGAGGAAACCGATCATCGAGGAAAAGATGAAACGAATCGGAGCGGTTGTCTGCCTGCTTTACGTGTTCCTTTGCTGGGGATGCACCCAGGCTCCCCAGGTGGTGGCCGTCGCAAGGCCCATCATGGGAACCATCGTGGAGATCAGCGTGGCGGCTCAAGATGAGGATGCGGCTTTTCATGCCATCAAGGCCGCTTTTTCGGAAATGGAGCGGATCGAGCGGGAGATGAGCTTCTTTCGGGAAGAGAGCGAGCTTTCCAGGCTCAACCGTCTTGCCGGCCGAGGGCCCGTCCAGGTTTCCCAAGAGCTTGTGGCGCTCCTGCGGACCTCCCTTCGCATTTCCCAGCTCACCCAGGGCGCCTTCGACGTGACCGTGGCCCCGTTGTTGCGCCTTTGGCCCATCTACAGGGCGGAAAAGATCCTTCCCACCGACGACAGGATCCGGGAGGCCCTAAGCCATGTGGGATACCGAAAGCTCATGGTCTCGGAACACGATCGCACGGTGGCCTTCGCCGACCCCGGCATGGCGGTGGACCTGGGGGGCATCGCCAAGGGCTATGCCATCGACCGGGCCGTTGCGATCCTCAAGAACCTGGGGGTGAGGGCGGCCCTGGTGAATGCGGGCGGGGATGTCTATGCCTACGGACGAAAGCCCAACGGGGATCCCTGGACAATCGGCATCCGCCATCCGCGGCAAAAGGACGGTGTGCTTGCGGCCGCCAAGGTGAAAGATATGGCGATCGTCACTTCGGGCGATTATGAAAGGTTCTTTATCAAGGACGGGAAACGCTACAGCCACATCATCGACCCGCGGTCGGGCTTCACGGCTCAGAAGACCGCTTCCGTGACGGTGACGGCGCCCGAGGCCGTTGTGGCGGACGGGCTGGCCACCGGGGTTCTCGTTCTGGGGGCGGAAAAGGGCCTTTCGGTGGTGGAGTCCATCCCCGGAGTGGAGGCGGCCGTGATTACGGAAGGCCCCTCGGGAGGGCTGGAAATGCGGGTCTCCGCACATTTCCTGAAAAATCTGGAAATCGATCCGGCGTCCATCCGCCGTCAAGGGATCAGGCTGGTGGAACGGCCTGGGGCGACTCCTCCGGCTTCAGGTCCAGTATCCGAATGACCGTCGGGGGATCCAGCCGATAGGGGCTGGCCGCACCCTGGTAAAAGCCGTGGGCCTCGATGAAGTGGATGGAAAGATCCGTCCACTGGAGCCGCTCTCCCGTATCGAGCCGCTCCAGTTCCACATGGGTCTTGGGATAGAGGCCCGGATGTCCCCAAGGGCAGGGGAGCTTCCCGCGGGCGGCTTCGACCCGCACGCGCAACCGATCTTCCACCACCACGGGCTCGCCCAGGGCCCTCTTGGCGGCCTCGGTGAGAGCGCGAAGCCTGCGGGCGATGGCGTCGTGGTAGAGGCCCGCTTCCTTCACCGCCTTTTCATCTTCCGTGAGGATCTGGATGAGCGGCCGCGGGTCCCCTTCCAGGTACCCGTGCCGGTGCGGGCCCGGCCGGAGCCTTCGCTCCACCTCATCCAATTCCGGGCTTTGGTAGACGGGAAAACGTCCCATGGTCCCCCCTTCACGCGGCCCTGGATGGGCCGCGCCTCATGCAAACTTGTCATAGAAGATGCGGTCTTCCGGGAGGCCCTTGCTCTTCAGGATGTCCACGGCGGCGTTGATCATGAGCGGGTTGCCGCAAAGATAGGCCTCCATGTCCGAAGCGTCCGCCACCCGGCGGGCCACCGCGTCCGTGACGTACCCGGTTTCGCCCTCCCAGCCGTCTTCGGGGGCCGGATCCGACAGGACCGGCACGTAGGTGAGCCCCGGGATGCGTTCCGCCAGGGCCTGAATTTCCTCCTGATAAAAGAGATCGGCCTTGGCTCGGACTCCGAAATACAAGGTGGCCCGGCGGTCGATCTTTTCGTCGGCCATCTGATGCAGGATGGACATGAGCGGGGCCAGGCCGGAGCCGGTACCGATGAGAATCATCTCCCGCTCGGATTCGCGCAGGTAAAAATCGCCGTAGGGGCCGTTGATGCGCACGGTGTCGCCTTCCTTGAGCAGCGTGTGGATGTAGGTGGTGGCCAGGCCGTGCTCCACGCGGGTGATCACCAGCTTGATCTCCGTCCTGAGGGCCGCGGGCGATGCGATGGAATAGGCCCGGTACACCGGTTCCGGGCAGCCGGGGTATTCGGGCACCTGGAACTGGATGAACTGGCCGGGCTTGAAGGTGATCTCCGGCGGATCCACCAGCTTGAGATGCACCTCCTTGATGTTGTGGGTCAGAGGACGAAGCCCGGCCACCACGGCGGTGTATTCCTTGATGAGGAAGAACTCCTCCGGGATGCGGATCAGCAGGTCGTTTCGCACGCGCACCTGGCACGACAGGCGCACCTGCTCGGCGATTTCCTTTTCATCCATGTAGGGTGTTTCGGTAGGCAGGATGGGGCCGCCGCCATCCAGAACCCGGACCTTGCACAGCCCGCAGCTTCCCCGGCCGCCGCAGGCGGAGGGGATGAAGATGCCCTGGTCCATAAGCGTGCCCAGGAGTTTTCCTCCTCCCTGGACGGTGAGCTCCTTTTCCCCTTCGTTGATGGAGATGCGGCATTCGCCGTAGTCGGCCAGAACCGCGTGGGCGGCTTCCAGCAGCAGGGCCAGAAAGGCCGCCAAGGCGCTTATGGAAAGGAGACCCAAGGCGAGTTGTACCATGGTATGTCGACCTCAACCGATCTGGATCATGCCGCTGAAGGCCATGAACGAAAGGGCCATGAGGCCCGCGACGATGAGACTGATCCCAGGGCCCTCCAGGGCCTTGGGGATCGGAGCCTTCCGAATCTTTTCCCGGATCCCGGCCAAGGCCGTAATGGCCAGCAGCCATCCCAAGCCGCCGCCGAACCCGTAGGCCACCGACTGAATGAAATTGTAGTGACGGATGATCATGAAGAGACAGACGCCCAGGATGGCGCAGTTGACGGTGATGAGCGGCAGAAAGACGCCCAGAACCACGTAGAGCGCCGGCGAATAGCGGTCGATGACCATCTCCACTAGCTGGACGAAGGCGGCGATGACGATGATGAAGACAATGTAACGAAAGTGCACCAGGCCGAAGGGAACCAGCAGGTGATGGTAGACCAGGAAATTAATGGCCGTGGTGCAGGTCATGACGAAGGTGACCGCCAGGCCGAGGCCCACGGCGGACTTGAGCTCCCTGGAGATGGCCAGAAAGGAGCACATGCCCAGGAAGTTGGCCAGCAGGATGTTGTTGGTGAAGATGGCGGCGAAAAAGATCACCGGAGCGCTCAAGGTGGTTTCCATGCCGGTGGGGCCCTCCTAGCGCGGCGCTTTCTTTTCTTCGGGTTTTTCGAACTGGTAGGCCACCCAGATGAAAAGGCCCAGCATGAAGAAGCCGGCGGGGGCCATGACCATGATGGTCCAGGGGACCCACCAGGACGGCAGGACGGGGTGGCCGAAAACGGTGCCGAAGCCCAGAAGCTCGCGGACGAACGCGATGACGAGAAGCACCAGGGCATAGCCGGTTCCCGACGCGATGCCGTCCAGGAAAGACGGCCAAACGGGATTGTTGCGGGCATAGCCCTCGCACCTTCCCATGATGATGCAGTTGGTGATGATGAGTCCCACGTAGGGGCCCAGCGCCTCGCTGATCTCCGGCAGGTAGGCCTTCAGCACGATGTCCACGATCATCACGTAGGAGGCGATAATGAGCACCTGCACCATCATGCGGATGCGGCCGGGGGTGATGCGCCTGAGGGCCGAGACCGTGGCGTTGGACATGGCGGTGACGAAAATGAGGCTCACTCCCATGATGAAGGTGTTGGTCATGAGGTTAGTGACGGCGAGGGCGGAGCAGATCCCCAGGATTTGACGAAAAACGGGGTTTTCTCCCCAGACGCCTTTTCGAAAAAGACTCTTGGCCGTATCCGCTGCCATGACGATGATCCTTGCAAGGAGTGCGGTATCTTCATCCCGATTGGGATCGGGTCATTTCCATTGGCGTCCATGGGCGTGCATGCGCGGTTCTCTTTCTCGTTAACCCTCATCACGAACGGCCCGTGACAACGAATGATGAAACGCACCTTTGGGAAGCCGACCCCTGTAGGGGCGAATGATTATTCGCCCCTACAGGCCGTGCGCAAAAACGGAACGGGGTCGCGTCTCATATTAAATCTTTCCCAGCTTGCGTTGCTCCAGCAGGAGCGGGATGGTGCGTTTCAGCTCCCGGTCCAGAAAGGCTTCCAGACGCCGGCTGGTTTCCGTAGCGCCGGTGATGGCGTCCAGTTCGTTGGGGGCCGCGGACGTGCCGGCCGGCTTGAGGTAGAAGAACCGCATGCCGGGACCGGGAACCTGCAACTCTTTTCCTCGGAACTGGTCACGGAACCAGGCTTCGGTGATGCGGCCACCCAATCCGGGGGTTTCGCTATGCCGGTAGAAGGCGATGCCCAGGATCTTTTGCACCTGAGCATCCACGGCGATCATGCCGTAGATGGGGCCCCAAAACCCGGGGCCGGAAATGGGAAAGGCGTATCCCAGCACCCGGGTTCCGTCCTGATCCAAAGCCACGTAGAGCGTTCGGTCCCCCAGGGACAGGGGGCGAATACGCCGCTCAAAGATTTGCTGCATCTCCTGCTTGCCCGCGGACCCGGCGGGCA
Organism: Desulfacinum sp.; assembly: GCA_014359885.1. Classification (GTDB taxonomy): domain Bacteria; phylum Desulfobacterota; class Syntrophobacteria; order Syntrophobacterales; family DSM-9756; genus Desulfacinum. The sequence goes on along the minus strand of JACIYN010000027.1, from coordinate 83,171 downwards.
GAAGGTCCAGCACCGAAAGGACGACGCGCTGGAGCTTGGTTTCTTCGTTCAGGCGAATGCGCTCCTGACTCACCCAATTCACCCCCCCGACCACCGAGGTGAAGGCGAGAGCCAGAACAAACATGAACAGGACCGAAAAGAGCCGCTCTTTCATGACGCCGTGGCCTGTGCTTTCTTCTTTTCTTGGAAGAACTTGGCCGCCCGATCGAGCAGCGGCACGAATGTGTTCATGAATAGCACGGAAAACATGACGCCTTCCGGAAAGTTGGAGTAGCGTCGCAACAGGATCGTGAGGGATCCGATGGCGATTCCATAGGCCCATTGGGCGGGTTTGGTCTTGGGCCCGCTGATGGGTTCGGTGACCACGAAGAAGGCGCCGAACAGCAGAGATCCCGCCAGGAGATTGGTGAGCGGGTCAGGGACTCCGGGAACCCGCAGGATGTAGAGTACGGAAGCGGTGGCGGCGGCTCCGAAAAGGCACGAGACGGCCAGTCGCCACTGGGCGGCCTTCTTATAGATGATGTAGGCACCGCCCAGAAGAACGAGCAGGGCGCTGGTTTCTCCCATGGACCCGGAAATGTTGCCGAAAAAGAGCGGTCCCAGGGGAACGTCCTGCCCGGCCTGGACCAGGCGCAAAGGCGTGGCGGACGTGACCGCGTCCAAGGGCGGGAGCCAGCCGCGGACCCCCTCGGCCAGGGAACCGAAGGGCGGCACCCATCGCGCCGTGAGGAAGATGGGAAAGCTGATATAAACGAAACAGCGCCCCACCATGGCCGGGTTGTAGACGTTGTAGCCGAATCCGCCGAAGGCCATCTTGCCGAATACGACGCCGAAAACGATGCCCACGGCGACGATCCAAAGGGGCACCGTGGGAGGGAGACTCAGCGAATAGATGAGACTGGTCACAAAGACCGCGGAGGTGACGGGCTTGCCCTGCCGAAGGGTGAAAGCGGCTTCCGCCAGGGTGCCGGCCGTGAGGGCCACCAGGGTGACAAGGATCGGGCGCCAGCCGAAGAAAAGGACCGATCCCACAAGACACGGCAGCAAACCCACAACGACCCGCATCATCACCGGTTGCACCAGAAGATACTTCTTGGGAACCAAGCCACCGCTGAGCATCATCTCTTCCGATCGTCCGCCTTGAGTGCAGAATCCGAAACCACCACCGTCCCTCATTTTCGTGCGTGCCCTCATAGCTAACCGATTAAGAGAAGTAGTTCAAGAGAGCTGATGCCGTTGCCACGGCGTCTGCCGCTGGGGCGGAAGGTGGTTTGTCCGCAGAAGTTGCCTTCCCTCAAGTCTTTTTTGAAAAAATCCGAAGGGGTGAATGAAAGGTTGCAATTGGATGTCCGGATCGCTATAAGGCCGCAATTTTCAGGAACGGGGGATCGCCGTTCCATCTATCCTGTGGAAGGGGATATCACCATGGTCTGCTGCGACCTCAAGCCAACATGCTGCTTTTTTCTCACCGAGTGCCGGAAATCGTGTAACGGGCGCCTGCGCGAACGCTATTGCGATGGAGATTACACGGGCTGCGCCCGCTACATCACGGCGCGGGCGGTGGGCAAGGGGCAAGTACCGGACGATCTCCTGCCGGAAGAGGTGGATCGGTTGCGGGATCTCTTTTCCCGGCTCGAAAAGGACCCGGGTGCGCTGAGAGCCCAAGAAAGGCGGGGATGAGCGGGAATAGATCCTGAACGCGTGGGATCCCAGGTGGAACCTGAGGCTGGGCTGCGTAGGGCGCCACGTTGGTTCACCGCTTCCAGAGCGCCCGTGGATCTTTGAGTTTTTCCCCTTCTCCCGGATACACCCTCTTTTCTTCTTCCGGGATGGGTGTGTCGGGATGCGGCCAAGCATGGCCCACGGGATCAGGTCCCTCCAATGTGACGGCGGACGGTTGGGGATCCACGAGCCGCGGCCGGCGGCGCACATCCACGTCGGGCAGCGGATAGCTGAACTCGATGGCGATCCCGTTGGGATCGAAGGAATAGAGGGACCAGATGAAGCCGTGATCGATCACCTCGGACGCCCAGAAGCCGGCGGCCTCCAGCCGCGCCTTCAATTCCCAAAGATCGTCCGCTTCTTCGACCGAAAAGGATACGTGATCGAAGACGACGGGGCCGCGCACCGGCACGCCGTGGTCTTTTTCTTCCACCGGGGCCGCATCGGGCCATTCGAAAAAGGCGATGGCATCGGTTTCGGAGATGGAAAAGAAATAGTGGCGGTAACCGGGCCGTCCCATGGCCACCATGAGTGGCATGCCCAGAAGATCCCTCCAGAAGCGAATGGTTGCGTCCATATCCCGGGTCACCATGGCCAGGTGGTTGATCCCGTTGTAGCGGATGGGTTTCATGGAGAAGTACTCCTTGCAAAAGCGAGTTTGATCGGTGTCCTGCGGGTTCATGCAAGGGCGGTTCGCGAGCCGCCCGTACCTACCTCGGCTTTGTGCGTGTGCGTCCCGTGGGATGCCCGTGGATCGCTTTGCGCATCCGCACGCGAAAAGGAGGAGTCTATGGGAAAGCCATCCCCTTTGTGGTAGCTTCGGCACGATGATGGGATCCCGGCCGGCCCCTCTTCTCCCGGCCGAAAAAACGTTGCCCCTGTGTCTATCGGGAGCGAATCGGTGGCCAAAGTCCTCGTGAAAAGCCTAGCCGATTATGATCATCGGCTCAAGGAAACGATCTCCTCCCTGCTGGAGCCCCTTCTTCCGGCCGGGAGACTGCGAAACGCCCGGGTTCTGGTGAAACCCAACCTGCTGGCTCCCGCCGCGCCGGCGCGGGCCGTGGTGACCCACCCGGCTATCGTGAGAATCGTTTGCCAATGGGTCCTGGATGCCTCCGACGGCACGGCGCGCATCCTGGTGGCCGACAGCCCCGCCGTGGGACCCTTTGGCGCCGTCCTTCGCCGGAGCGGCCTGGAAGAAGCCCTGCGGGACTTGCCCGTTCAAGTGCAGGAGTTCAAGGAATCGGTGAGCGTCTCGGCGGCGCCTCCCTTCCATAGGCTGGAGCTGGCCCGGGAAGCCGTGGAATCGGACGTGGTGGTGAATGTGCCCAAATGGAAGACGCACTCCCAGATGTTACTCACCCTGGCGGTGAAGAACCTCTTCGGCTGCGTGGTGGGGGTCCGAAAGCCCCAATGGCATATGCGTGCGGGGGTCGATGCGGAGTGGTTTGCCCGGCTCCTGGTCACCATCTGCCGAACCATCGACCCGGCGGTGCATCTGCTGGACGGCGTCCAGGGGCTGGAAGGAGACGGTCCCGGATTGGGAGGGACCCCCAGGCCCATCGGGTACCTTCTGGCCTCAAGCAGCGGAGAGGCCCTGGACTGCGCGGTATGCCGAATCCTCGGGATCGACGCCGCGGAGCTGCCCACCTTGCGGGCGGCCATGGACCAGGGCTTTCAGCCGTCCGCCGTGGAAATGGAAGGAAGATTCGAGCCCGTCAAGCACTTCCGTCTTCCGAAAATGGGGTCGCTGCTCTTCGGACCCCCGAAGCTTCATGGGCTGCAAAGGCGATACCTGCTGCGGCGCCCCGAGGTCCTTCCCGGCCGGTGTGGAGCGTGCGGCAAGTGCTGGGAGATCTGCCCGGCCGGGGCGGTTGCAGAATCCCATCCCGAACCACGCTTCGACTATGAAAAGTGTATTCGTTGTTACTGCTGTGTGGAAGTCTGCCCCTTCGGGGCGCTGATGCCGCGTGAGCCGGCCTTGGGCCGCCTCCTTTCCCTGGCCACGCGCCGTGCGTGGTAGCCTGTCTCGCCCCGGGGCCGGAAGAAAGATGGCCGCGACGCTTGACTTACCATCCGGGGAGCACTAGGGTTGCCTCAAGGATTACCGAGAAACGAAACAGTAAGGAGAAACAGATGAAGAAAGCGGAAAAGGGCGATTTCGTCAAAGTGCACTACACGGGCAAGCTGGATGACGGGCAGATCTTCGATTCCAGCGAGGGGGGGCAGCCCCTGGAATTCCAGCTGGGTTCCGGACAGGTCATTCCGGGTTTCGAAGAGGCCATCACGGGGATGGCCGTGAACGAAAAGAAGAGCTTCCGGATTCCCGCCGAGGATGCCTACGGGGAAAGGGACGAGCGGTTGACCCAGTCCTTCGCCCGATCGGAACTGCCTCCCAATTTCGAACCGCAGCTGGGCCAGGTGCTCTCACTCACCACCCACGACAACCAGACAGTGTACGCCACCGTGACCGATGTGAACGATGAGGCCATTACCCTGGACCTGAACCACTTCTTGGCCGGCAAGGCCTTGAATTTCGACGTGGAACTGGTGGAAATCAGCGACCAACCGTCCCAGGGCGGTTGTGGTTGCGGCTGCAGCTGCTGACGAGATCGCCCGTTTGAGATAGATTCTGTTTGAGGACGAGAGCGAGGGGCGGGATGGCATTCATCCCGCCCGTTTTTTTCAGCCGGTCCGGTAGTGGGGCTCTTCACCGACCCGGCCCACCACGAAGAGCTGCCCTCCGCATTCGGGGCAAAACAGATTCTGAACCAGTCGCCTTCCCCCCGGCCCCGCCTCATCGTAGGAAAGATCTGTGACCAGGAAGTGGGAAGAGATGCCGCAATCCTGGCACATGCATTCCATATGATCCGCCATGGCCTCTGCTCACCTCCCTTCCCGCTAAGCCTTAGGGGCATCTTGCCCGGGCGGACGTTTTTCCGCATGAGCTGAGAGCTTATCATAGAACAGGCCGAGAGCGCCTTGCGGCAGATTTTCATCATCCCTGCGAAAACGGGGATCCAGCATTCCCGGCAAGTTGGAGGCTCCCGCTTGCGCCCGGCATATTTAGCACGGTGCAGGACGGTTGCCAACGCTCCCGTCGCTTCATCTCAGGAGTCCTGGGAACGGGGGTGGAGGGTTATTGGGGCCTCAGCGGAAGACAGTCGCGAAGCCCGGCATGAGCCGGATGCGGACCGCATGGCGAATCGACGGCATGCCGGGTCCTGCGTAAAGGACCTTTCCCGCATGCAGGGTAGCGCATGGGCGGAGCATCATGATGGTAGGCGGGATATTGGGATGGATGGAGACCTGGACCGTAGGGGCGAAAGATTTTTCGCCCCTACGGTTCTCGTCTGCCCATGTTCGTCTTGGCGTTCACCGGTCCCAAGGGGCCGGGCCCCGGGAAGGCACGGGGAGCCCCGCGCACGGCCTTCGGTTGGGGCGGGGCAGGCGGCTAGAGCTCATCCACCGGCGTGCGTTCGATCTTGGCCTTGCTTTTGGCCTCGCCGATGAACTGCTCCACCGCCTTTTTCACCTTCTGCTTTTGGAGATGATCCACGATGGTGTCCTTCACGTCCGCAAACGGAACGGTCTCGGCGGGCTTCTTCTCCGTTACCTGAATGAGGTGATAGCCGAACTGGGTCTCCACCACATCGCTCATCTTGCCGGGCTCCAGGGCGAAGGCGGCCTTTTCGAAGGGCTCGACCATCTCCCCACGGCCGAACAGCCCCAGATCCCCGCCTTTTTCCCGACTCGGACAGTCGGACATCTCGGAAGCCACGGCGGCGAAGTCTTCGCCCTTTTGGAGTCTTTTCTGGGCGTCGGCGATCTTTTTCCGGGCCGCCTTCTTGTCCGCTTCGGAAGCGTCCGGGGCTACCGCGGCCAGAATGTGACGGGCATGGACCCGCTCCGGCCTTTCGAAGAGTTCATGGCGCTCCTTGTAGAAGGCTTCCGCCTCCGCCTCGCTCACCGTGACCCCTCGGCTCAGGTCTTTGTCGATGAACTGCTCGATGGCGCTGTTTTGCAAAAGCTCTTGTCGGAGTGAGGCCTCGGTGAGGTTCATGCCCTTGAGGGCTTCCGTGTAGGCCTCCGGGGTGTCGAATCGGCCCTTGAGGTCGGCCAGTCGCGCTTCAACGGCTTGGGAGTCTCCCTTGTAGCCCTTGGCGGTGGATGCCTGGTAGAGGATCTCGCGATCGATGAGGCTTTCCAGAACCCGCTCCTTGACATCGCGAAGCTGCACGTCATTGAGCAGGTGGCCCGACTGCAGCAGGCTTTGGCGAACGCCGTTCATCTGGCGATCGAAGGCGTCGCGGGATATGGCCGTTCCGTTCACCACCGCAGCCGGACCGGCATCGGCGGCCGCAGCCGGATCGGCAGGCAGGAAGGCGAGAGTTGCCACCAGGCAAAGCAAAGCGAACCTTCTTAACTGTGTCATGCTGTTCTCCCATTGCGAAATGGTAAAAAAAAGCACCCCGGACATGGCCCGGGGTGCTTCCTTATCCGTCGTCCGTCTTCAGCTTAGATTCTCTTCACGTTGATGGCCTGAGGGCCCTTGGGGGTTTCCGTAATTTCGAAACTGACGGCATCGCCGTCGGTCAACGTCCGGAAGCCCTCTCCCTGGATGCCCGTGTAGTGAACAAAGACGTCTCCCTGGCTGTCCGTTTCAATGAAGCCATAACCCTTCTTCTCATTGAACCACTTGACTCGGCCTTCCATGTTTCCAGAACTCCTCTCTTCTGTGGTACGCCTCGTCGGGTCTTGCTCGGCGGCAGCCAGGAGATGGTCTTGCCCAAGCGGAAGACCGTACTTCCATGGGCCCCAGGAACTGACCCCAACTACACGTACGCAAAAACGTTAAAACCTGGGAAAACACAACGTTTCCCATTTACCACAACGCCTCTTCTAGCCCAGTCCGTTGGAAGAGACAAGTGAATAATCATGCCAAGATGTCCGCCGTGCGGCGAAAATTGTCAATTCCAAGGGGCTGGACACTCCTTGTTTCGCTTCGTCGGTTGGTGGTACGATTTTTCATTCCATGGCCGTCACCCCGGGTCGCTTTTGCAGGCGGTGGGGAAGAAGTCCTTATCCGGATGATGGGTGCAGGAGCGGTTTGCAACCGCCTTTTGGCTGACTAAGGAGAAGACATGCGTTTTCGGGGCGTTCTTTTCGATCTGGATGGAACATTGCTGGACACCATTTCCGACCTGGCGGAGGCTATGAATCGAGTGCTTCGAAGGCACGGTTTCCCCCCGCACGCCGTGGCTGACTACAAGAGGTTCGTCGGTGACGGCGTGGAGTGGCTGGTGCGGCGCGCGCTTCCCGACGGCAGCCGCTCCCAGGAGGAGATCCATCGTTTTGTCGCCGCCATGCGCCAAGAGTACCGGGCTTTGGGTCATGCCCATACCCGGCCCTACGACGGAATTCCGGAAGTTCTGGACGCCCTTGCGGCAAAAGGAGTGCGTCTGGCCGTCCTTTCCAACAAGATGGACGACTTCACCAAAGACATGGTGGCCCGATTCTTTCCCAAGATCCGTTTCGATGCGGTGGTGGGCGCGTCGCCCGGAGCTCCCGTGAAGCCCGATCCGTCCGCCGCCCGGCAGATCGCCCGGGACGCCGGGATTCCCCCTTCGGACTGGATCCACGTGGGAGACACGGCCGTGGACATGAAGACCGCCGTGGCGTCGGGCATGTTTCCCGTGGGGGCCCTGTGGGGGTTTCGAGCGGCGGAGGAACTGGTTCAAGGCGGCGCGCAGGTTCTCCTGCGGACTCCGCGTGCTCTTCTTCCGTTTCTGTAGGAGGCTGTCCGATAACTTCGCCGACCGTCACTCCCGCGCAAGCGGGAGTCCATAACTTACTGGAAATCCTGGATCCCCGCTTCCGCGGGGGATGACGGATGGGCATTGAACGAAGCAAATTCGCCATTGTCGGACAAGCTCCTAGGCAAATTTCCAATTGTCGGAGAGGCTCCCAGGAACGCGAATGGACGGCAAGGGAGTGCACGGGGATAGAAGCGGCGGGAGCGCGGGCTTTGAGGCCCTCAAAACCGCGATCGCGGACGGGAAAATGGAAAACGGAACCACGGAGAAGAACCGGAAGGCCGTAAAGATCCTGGAAATCCTGGCGGAACGCTACGGCACCACGCCCTGGAATTGGCACACCCGCCGGGATCCCTTTCGGGTGCTTGTGGGGACGGTGCTGTCCCACCGCACCCGCGATGAAATGACCGATGCGGCCGCCCGGGCCGTCCTGGCCCGGTACCCGGATGCGGCGAGTCTGGCAGACGCCCCGGTGGAGATCCTCCAGGAGTTGGTCAGGCCGGTCAACTTCTTTAAGACCAAGGCGGCTCGCCTGAAGGAAATCGCCCGGATCCTTTGCGAACGGCACGGGGGGCATGTGCCCGACGCGATGGAGGATCTGCTGGCTCTTCCCGGCGTGGGCCGAAAGACGGCCGCCTGTGTGTTGGTTTACGGATTTCGGAGACCCGCGGTTCCGGTGGACACCCATGTCCACCGCATCGGCAATCGCTTGGGAGTGGTTCATACGGAAAGACCGGAAGAGACGGAGCGGGAGCTGTCCGATTTGCTTCCGGAAAGGTGGCTTCTTCTGGTGAACGACCTGCTGGTCAAGCACGGTCAGACGATCTGCCGGCCGCGCAATCCCCTTTGTTCCCGGTGTCCCGTACAGGAGTATTGCGATGCCGATTCCGGTGATTGATGGGCACGCCCATCTGCACGATTTCGACGATCCGGAACCCGTCGTCCGGCGAGCCGTGGAAAGCGGGGTTGCGCGGATCGTGTCCGTAGGGATGGACCTGGAATCGAACCGGCGTTCCATGGCCCTGGCCGATCGGTTCCCCGCTGTGGTGCTTCCGGCGGTGGGGTATCATCCCTGGAGCGTGCGTGCGGATCAGGTGGAAGAGACGCTGGCTGAGATACGGCGGCTTCTTCCCCGTTGCGTGGCGTTGGGGGAGGTGGGCCTGGACTACCGCGTAAAGGTGAACAAGGAGCTGCAGCGCCAGGTGTTTCGGCGCCTTCTGGAATCGGCCGCCCAGTTGGACAAGCCGGTCATCGTTCACAGCCGCTTTTCCCACCAGCGCTGCCTTTCCATGGTGCGGGAAGCGGGGGTTCGCCGAGTCGTCTTCCATTGGTACAGCGGCCCGCTGGACGTGCTGGAGGAGATCCTGGCCGCAGGCTATTACGTTTCGGCCACCCCGGCCCTGGCCATGCACACCAAACACCGCCCCGCCATGGAACGCGCGCCCCTGGACCGGATCCTGGTGGAAACGGACGCCCCCGTGGCCTATCAGGGACGCCCGGCGGAACCCGCCCACGTCTGGATCACCCTGAAGGCCTTGGCCGCGCTGAAGGAGCTCTCCGTGGAAGAAACAGCCCGGCGGACCACCCGAAACGCCGAGATCTTTTTCGGACTCCGGCCCCGGGACGAGGCATCGTCATGCGACTGCCCGTGAACGCCCCTTTTCGCATCCATGTCTCGCCGATTTTCCCCTGGGAAAAGCGAACCGGGAATCTGGTGGTCCGGACGCCCCGGGGATTTCACCCGCGGCACGTGACCAGCCGGCTCTGCGTGGAGATGCTGGCAAAGCACCGCACAAAGCTGGAAGGGGGCACGTTTCTGGATGTGGGATGCGCCTCCGGGATCCTGGCCCTGGCGGCCGTCCACCTGGGTGCCCGCTGGGCCGTGGGGGTGGACGTTCACGGCCCGTCCGTTTGGGGGGCCGCCCGAAACGCACTGGAAAACGGCATGGAGACCCAATCGGCCTGGGTGGTGGGATCCGTGGACTGCGTTCGCCGTTCGTTTTCGTTCGTGGCGGCCAACGTTCCCTGGCACGTCTGGCTGGAGATCGGCAAGGAAACCATGCAGCGTGTGGCTGTGGGCGGTCTGCTCCTCGTTTCCGGATTCCAGGACTTTCACCTGGCGCCCGTCATGGCTCAACTGAAGGAAGCCGGTTTTGTCGTCCTGGAGAGGACTCGGGGAGATGAGAGCTTCTTCGGCATCCCACCATCGGGAAGCTACACCTGGATGGCCGTCTTGGCTTTGCGAACGGATCCGGAAGCGGGGAGCAGGCCATGAAGCAAAGGGTGCGCACGATTCTGCATCTGGACATGGACGCCTTTTACGCTTCGGTGGAGCAACACGACGATCCGGCACTTCGCGGACGCCCGGTGGTGGTGGGCGGAGGGAAAAGGGGGGTGGTTTCCGCCGCCTCCTACGAGGCGCGCCGGTACGGCATTCATTCCGCCATGCCCATGTTCCAGGCACTCCAAAAATGCCCGCATCTGGTGGTTCGGCCCGTGCGGATGCGCCGCTACCAGCAAGTCTCCCAAGTCGTGATGGACATCCTGCGGAGCCTGTCGCCGTTGGTGGAGCCCCTTTCCATCGACGAGGCCTTCGTGGACCTCACGGGAACGGAGGAACTCCACGGACCGCCCGAGGTAACGGCTCAAAGGATCAAGGACAGAATCCGCCGGGCCACGGGCCTTACCTGCTCCGTCGGGATCGCCCCCAACAAGCTGCTGGCTAAGATCGCCTCGGATCAGAACAAGCCGGACGGCCTGACCATGATTCCTCCCGACGCAATAAGATCGTTTCTCCAAGACTTCCCGGTGGCCAAGGTCCCGGGGATCGGTCCCAAGACCCTGCAGAAGCTGAGCGTCCTGGGCGTCAGGACTTGCGGGCAGGTGACGGCGCAGCCTGTAACCTTTTGGACGAGAAGGTTCGGAGACAGGGCGGGACGATGGATCTACGAGAGGGCCTCTGGCGTGGATCCGGATCCGGTGAACCCTCAGAGGCCCGCCAAGTCCATCGGAGCGGAAAACACCTTCGAGGAAGATCTGGCCGAGGATGCCGTCCTCCACAAGTGGCTGCTGCTGCAGTCGGACCGTGTGGCCCGGCGCTTGCGACGGCGGGGCATCCTTGGCCGTACCGTGACCCTCAAGGTGAAGTACGACGACTTCAAGCAGATCACCCGAAGCCGCACGCTGCCCCTGCCCACCGACAGCACGGAAACCATTTATGGCGAGGTGCTGGCTCTTTTTGCCGGTGTGCCCCGCGGCCGGAAGATACGGCTCACGGGCGTGAGCGTCAGCGGCCTTTCCGCGGGACGGGGCCAGCTCCACCTTTTCGAAAACAGGGAAGAAAACCGCAGAAGGCGGCTGGACACGGCCCTGGACGCGATTCGCCACAGGTACGGAGCCGGTGCCGTGCGACGCGGCCGCCTGTGGGATCTCACGCTGCTTACGGAAAAAGACGACGGAGAAGGAGAAGACTGGTGAACATGGAATTGGACCGGATCCGGGATGCCGCGCGGGTCCTAAAGGGAAGGATCATCCGCACGCCGTTGGTCTATTCGCCCACGTTGAGCGACCTGTTCGGAGCCGACGTGTACCTGAAGCTGGAAAACCTGCAAAAGACGGGATCCTTCAAGGTCCGCGGCGCCACCTACAAGATCCTCAAAAATCGAGACAAGCTCGGACCCCGGGGGGTTGTGGCGGCCTCGGCGGGAAACCACGCCCAGGGAGTGGCCCTGGCGGCCCGGCAGGCCGGCGTTCCGGCGGTGATCGTCATGCCCGTCTGGGCCTCCATCACGAAGCAGATCGCCACGCGAAACTACGGCGGAGACGTGATCCTGCACGGGACCAGCTTGAGTGAAAGCCTGGATAAGGCCTTGGAGTTGAGCCGGGAAGGGCGGACCTTCATCCATCCCTTCGACGACGAGGACATCATGGCGGGCCAGGGCACCGTGGGCCTGGAGATCCTGCAAGACCTTCCCGATCCCGACCTGGTGTTGGTGCCCGTGGGAGGCGGAGGCCTGATCGGTGGCATCGGCACCGCCATCAAAGCCCTTCGACCCCGAACCCAGGTGGTGGGGGTGGAGGCGGCCGTCTGCCCTTCGGCAAGCGAAGCGTTGCGTACCGGACGACTGGTGGCGGTGGGAAGCGCGCAGTCCATCGCCGACGGGATTGCCGTGAAGCGGTTGGGAGAGAAGACCTTTGAGGTGATCCGCCGCCGCGTGGACCGGGTGGTGACGGTGGATGAGGAGCACATTGCCGAGGCCCTGCTGCTTCTCCTGGAGAGAAAAAAGGTCCTGGCCGAGGGAGCCGGCGCGGTGCCCTTGGGGGCCCTGCTGACGGGTGCGGTGCGCTGCGAAAAGGGCCGCAAAGTGGTTCTGGTGGTCAGCGGAGGGAACGTGGACAGTCCCCTGTTGGGACGGGTGCTCACCAAGGGGCTTCTCAAGAGCGGACGGCTCATGCGGTTCACCGTGCAGGTGGACGACGTGCCCGGATCGCTGGCACGCCTCTTGGGGGTGGTGGCGGCCCAGGGAGCCAACGTGCTGCACATCTACCACGACCGCAACGTGCCCGACCTGCCTCTCCATGTGACCCGTGTGGAATTGGAGGTGGAGACCCGCGGGTTCGACCACATGGAAGCCCTTACGGAGGCGCTGAAGACTGAGGGATATCAATTGGTTCCGTGATGAGTGATGGGTGACGAGTGACGAGTGACGAGTGATGGGTGATGGGTGATGAGTGATGAGTGATGGGTGATGGGTGATGGGGGATGGGTGATGGGGGATGAGGAGTTTCGCCCCTTTGGGAAAGGGGCCGGGGGGACCGCAAAGGAAGCAGGGTTTTGCGGATTGCGGATCTCGGATGACGAATGGCGGGCAGCGGATCCATGGGACGACACCTTACAGCCATCGGCGCCGCCGGCTGGGCGAGCACCGTCGCCCAGATCCTCATGCTCCGGGAAATCTTCGTCCAGTTTTACGGTAACGAACTTTCCGTCGGGATCGTTCTCTTTTTTTGGCTCCTTTGGACCGCTGCAGGAAGCGCTCTGGCCCCCCGCCTGTTTGGGAAGTTCCCTGCCGTTTCCGCATCCCGCCGGTGGAGCTCTCTCATTCCCGGGTTGCTTTCGGCCTACGCCCTGGCGATGCCCATAACGGTGATCTGGATCCGCGGTGCCAGGCTGCTTTTTCACATTCCGCGAGGCGATGTGCCGGGGCTGGGGCAGACGATCCTCCTGACCGGTGCCACGACCGCGCCCCTGTGTCTGCTCTTCGGCTTCTTGTTCGGTTCCATCTGGATGGCGGCAGCCGATTCCACCCCAAAGGGACGGAGCGGGTTGTGGATCTATGCCGCCGAAGCCGCAGGGGCCGGGATCGGGGGCCTCACCTTCTATTTCCTTCTCCTTCCTCGGTGCACCGCCCTGGAGGCGGCGATTCTTTCCGGTTGGGTACCGGCCTTGGCGGCGCTTATCACCATGGGCCGGGCGGTGGGTACCGGTCCTGCGGTGGCGTTGGCGGCGGCCTGGCTGATGTTGGCGTCCCTGTGGGCCGCGGGAGGCCGCCTGGAATCCTGGAGCCGGTCCTGGGTGTGGGGGAGCGGCCTGGTTCGTTCCGTGGACACACCCTATCACAACATCACCGTGCTGCAGGGGCAAGGACAACAGTCGGTCATGATCGACGGACTATGGGCCTACAGCATCCCGGATCCGCAAGGGGCGGAAGACGCCGTCCATCTGGCCCTTCTCCAGCACGGGCACCCGCAGAAGGTGCTGGTTCTGGGAGCAGCCGGGCCTGAAATCCTACGGGAGTTGCTTCGCTATCCGGACTTGCGCCGGATTCTGGTGGTCGATCCGGACCCGGTCCTCCTGTCCATGAGTCGGCTGGATCGTGAGGATCCCACGGTGGGTTTTCATTGCGATGACATCCGGCGGTATGTGCGCCGAGCCGAGGATTGCTACGACGTGGTGCTTCTCCATACGGCGGACCCGGTGACGCTCGCTCTCAATCGGTTCCGGACGGTGGAGTTCTTCAGGGATCTGGACGGCCTTTTGTGCTCCGGCGGCGTGATTTCCGTCACGGTCTCCGGCGGCGAGGAGATGCTCGGCGAAGCCCAGATTCGTCTGGTGTCTTCCGTTCTGGGCGCACTGGACCATGTGTTCGGGGATCGGGTGCTCTATCCGGGAAGCCGGATCCGGCTGGTGGCGGCCCGGAACCCCGGAATCCTTGCCAGGGATCCGGAAATCCTCGCGGGGCGGGCTGAGCGAAGAGGGCTGGCGCTTCAATACGTGCGCCGAGATCGCCTGGAGAACCTACTGGATCCTCTGAGGCAGGCGTACTTTGACCAGGTTCTGGCCGCCGCCCCGCCCGAGCTCAACCGGGATGGGCATCCCGTGGGGTTTCTCTATGCCCTGGGATGGTGGACGGCTCGCACGGAAGGCGGGGCAAGCGGCGACTGGATCGGCCCCATGACGTCGCCCGCGTTCCGGAAAATCGGAGCGGCTGTGGTCTCGGCGGTTGCCTTCCTTCTGCTTATATGGCTCGTCTTCGGTCCCCGACTTCCCGTGGAGCGGGGAGCGGCCTTGGCCGTTTTTTCGGTGGGAGCGTCCCTCATGGTGCTCCAAATCGTCCTTTTCCTCGCATACCAGATCTGGGAAGGGGCTCTCTACACGGCCATGGCACTCCTGGTGACGACGTTCATGACCGGGCTTTCCGCAGGCGCCCTGGCGGCCCATTGTTTCGTGGATAAACCCGGCGGTTGGGCCCGGGCAAAACAGGCCTTGCTGGTTGCTCACGCCGGGTTGGCGGCCTTGGCTCTCGCCTTGGGATGGACCTTCGGCCGCGGCGCCCCGTCCTGGATCGCCTTCCCTTCGCGGCCCTGGGCGTTGGTGTTCTTTTGTGCGGCGGCGGGAGGGATGGGCGTCTTGGGAGGGGCCCATTTCGGCCTTTCGTGTCTGGTCTGCAAGATAAGATCGGGAAAAGGCGCCGCGGGGCCCCGTTTGTACGCTTGGGACCTGGCGGGGGCGGCCTCGGCGGCGATGGGAGGCACGCTGATTCTCCTTCCCATCTGGGGATTGTCGGGTGCCGGTTGGGCATGCGCCGGTTTTCTCGCAGTGACCTTCGCGGCTCTTCTCCGTTCGCTCCGCCTAAGATAGCCTAACGATCATGGCGAAACTCGCCACCCCGCACGGATGAAAGAACCTGCACCAGTCTAGAGCCCTTTTTGTGGGAGCGCCGGAAGGCGCGATGAGGTGGCGGACACACTGGCGGGAGATGGCCGCCCATCCCTTTTCGCGGCTTTCGCCGCTCCCACGTCTCGCTCATTGCCATAGGCGTCTATTCGCGTTCATTGGCGGTTTTCTTTCCATTAAAGAACCCGGTCAGGCGGGTTTGCCGGGCCGCTTCCAGATTCCGGGGATGGCCGTACCGCATTGGGCGCAATGGCCGTCCCGGAAACGGACGGGTTCGGTTCGGTACCCGGTGCGGCGGATGACCAGGGTGTTGCAGCGGGGGCAAAAGGTGCTTTCCGCAGGGTGGCCGGGGACATTGCCGATGTAGGGGAAGCGGAGACCCTCACGGCGGGCCGTTGCGTGGGCCCGTTCCAGCGTGGCCACGGGCGTCGGGGGAAGGCCCTGGAGTTTATAACGGGGATAGAACCGGGTGAAATGAACCGGCACGTCGGGGCCCAGCTCCGTCAGTATCCATCGGCACAGATCGCGCAGGTCGGTGTCCGCGTCGTTTTTTCCCGGGATCAGGAGATTGACGATTTCCGTGTGGATGCCCTTTTCTTTTAGCCGCTTCAGGGTGTCCAACACCGGCTGGACCCACCCCTCGGTCATTTCGCGATAGTAGGCATCCCGAATGCCTTTCAGGTCGATGCAGGCGGCATCCAGGTAGGGCGCCAGGTCCTCCAGGGGTTTCTTTTCCACGAACCCGTTGGAGTGCATGACCTTTAAGAGGCCCGCCTCTCGGCATCCTTTGGCGATGTCGAGCATATATTCCATGAAGATGGTGGGTTCCACGTAGGTGGAAGCGACGGAGGCGCACCCGTACTGTGCGGCCAGTTGTACCACCTGGGCCGGCGCGAGCAGAAAATTTCGGGTTTCTTCCGGTCGTGCCTGGGAAATTTCCCAGTTCTGGCAGAACTTGCAATCGAAGTTGCAACCGGCCGTGGCGATGGAAAAGGACCGTGTGGTGGGAAGCACATGGAAGAAGGGCTTCTTTTCGATGGGGTCCACGTGGACGGCGCACGGGTTGCCGTACACCAGGCTGTAATAGATCCCGTCCCGGTTTTCCCGCACCTCACAGTAACCCCGCTCTCCGGGATCCACTTCGCACCGGCGGGGGCAAAGGAGGCAACGGATCGTGCCGGATCCGATCGGGATAAAGTAGGGGGAGGGGTGAGGGCTCAGTGCGCCTTTTTTTAGCTTCAGGCCGGCTCCCAGGGCGGGTGACGGCAGGAAGGGCGGCCCGCCCAGGGCGCAGGCCCAGAGCGCACACAGGCCTGTTTTAAGAAAACAGCGTCGATCCATGGTGCATCCCCCGTGGTTGCCGGGCCGTTCAGAAAACTTCGGCGGAAAAGACGTAAATCTCCGTATCGGAATCCTTCCAGGCGTCGGGAGGAAGCCCCGCCTTTTGACACGTGTGTTCCAGGAAGGCTTGCCGGTCCCAGCCGTATTCCACGGCCACCTGGGGTAGCAGCAACCCGCTTCGCCATCCCTTGCGGATGTAGAGGCCGTGAACTCCCACCTGAATCTCCCCCGGGTTCCCGATGCGCCTCAAGGGCGTGAGCGCCGAGATCTCCAGGCGGACGCGGGGCCACTCCTCGGCGCGCAGGGGTGGAAAACGGGGATCCTGAAAGGCGGCGGCTTCGGCCATGCGCGCCACCGTTTCCGCCAGCGAATGCCGTCCCACGATCTGGCCGATGCATCCCCGCAAGCGGCCTTGGATCTTCAGGGTGACAAAGGCTCCGCGCTTGCGGCGAAGTCCTTCGGTGAGGCGGTCCCCATCGATCCGGGGCGGGTCGGTGCCGTGAAGCCTGGCTTCGATGGCCTTTCGGGCGATGTCCTTGAGCACTTCTCTTTCCTGGGCCGTCAGGGAGGATTCTCCGGATGACTCAAGAGCAGGTTCAGCCTCCGAATCGTCCGCCGTTGCCGCCTTCCGGGTCCAGAGGGCGGCGGCCAGATAGCCCACCACGCGGCTGCGGTCTCCGGTGGCATCGGCGGAAGTGGCGTAGTGGAGAATGGACGCTTGCGGGTTCCGGAAACGGCGTGCGTAGAGAAGAACCGTTGCGAGCGGCGCTCCACCGCAGGCTTCACAACGACCTTCACGAAGGTCGGTCCAAAGCCGCCGGGCGTCCAGGTTTCGAACGTGGTCGATCAGGCGCTCATCCAGGAGGCGCGCCTCGGCATCCGAATGGTAGTGGGAAAGATCCGTGCTGGCCACCACCACAAAAGAGCGGTCCTTCCACATGGATGCCAGGACATCGGCCAATCGGACACAATCCTCCCAGCCCACTCGCCCCATGAGGACGGGCACCAGGCGAAATTCGGGGAGGACCGTTTGCAGGAAGGGGAGCTGGATTTCCACGGAATGTTCCACGGCGTGGGCTCTTTCCACGCACGGGAGTTCCGGGATGCGGTCCTTGAGGTCCGCGATGAAAGCGGAATCCACGGGGATCCGCCCCAGCGGGGTTTCGTAGGGACCGCGATCGTAGATGGAAATTCCTTGGAAGGGAACGCGATGGCTGGGGGCCACCACCACAACCGTCGGCGATGGGCGGGCCTGGAGGACCCGATAGGCGTAGGCGGCGGTTGCACCGCTGTAGCGATAGCCGGCGTGCGGTGAGACCAGCGCAAGGAGGGTCGCTCCTTGGGGAAGGGGATGGGAATCGGCATGCGCCAAATAACGCCCGACAGCCGATTGGAGTTCCTCCGGATCCCCGGGGTACCAGGTTCCGGCAAGAATGGACGGACGCACCTGATCCGAGGCCCCGGCACAGGGCCGGCCCAACCCGGTCAGGGCCAGAGCAAAGAAAAGGATGAGGACGAGAAAGGACGGTTGCTTCATGGCTTTTCGGGCTCTAAAAGAACCGCCAATGAACGGCAATAAACGCCGATGGAAAGGAAATCGATGATCGTCAGGACGATCCGTGAATCCCACCCGGCGCTTCCCTGGCAAAAGGGCAAGATTTCCCATCCCTCATCACCCATTACTCGTCACACGTCACTCATCACTCGCCACTCATGCACGCGAGCGATCACGAATCACGGTTCACGGATTACGGATCACGGATCACGGTTCACGGACCGACCCACCCAGGCCTCCACGCAGTCCAGGGCGTCCTCCATGGGGATCCGGCTCAGGTTCAAGACGGCGTGGTACAGGTGGGGGTCGTCCCAGGATCGGTTGAAGTAGTGCTCGATGTAGGCCGCCGATTCCTTTTCCTCCCGTTCAATGAGATCCCGGGCCGAGCGGTCGTCCATCTCCATGTTTTCCTTGAGCCACCGGATGCGGTCTTCCAGGGTCTTCACGATCCTCAGATGGATCGTGCCGGGGTGCTCCGCGAGGATGCACTGGGCACCCCATCCGAGAATGATCACATTTCCCTCTTCCGCCACGCTTCGCACGAGCTTCACCGTCACTTCGTGGTAGTTTCTGTCGTCCAGGCGCCCGTAGGAGCGATCCACCACCTTCTGCACGGTGCTGGCGGTGTAGCGGTCGATCAGGCGCAGAAGGCGGGATTCCCGGCCTTTGCGAAAGCTTTGGGCCTCACTTTCGGATATGCGCAGCTCCCGAGCCGCATCCGCCACCAGTTGCTTGTCCAGGATGGAATAGCCCAGACGGTCCGCCAAACGCTTGGCGAACTCCTCACTTTCCGACGCAAACTCCTTGCTGATGGTGATGACCGCCATGTCCGCCCTCCTTCAATCCGGGGTTGGGTGCTGGCCCCTCGCGCGCACCGCGGGGCCTTGTGCCAACGGCAAGATCCTCATGAAAGCCGTGGAGATGGGCGTCGGAAGGAATAGGAAGACAAGAACCGCCGCAGCCGCTCTCGCAATTCACGTTTCTTGACAGTAAGTTAATGAAAATATAGCATGCTGTGTTGCCCAAAAAAAGCGCCCAGTGCTCGGAACACCGAGGGGAGTGGACAGACAGGACCATGTTCGACAATCTGAGCAGCAAATTCCAGAAGGTCTTTCGCCATCTGAAAGGGCACGGCAAGCTGACGGAGCAAAACATCCAGGAGGCCCTGCGGGAGGTTCGCCTGGCTCTGCTGGAAGCCGACGTGCACTACAAAGTGGCCAAGGACTTTGTGAAGACCATCGCCCAGAGGGCCGTGGGCCAGGAGGTGATGGGAAGTCTCACTCCGGGCCAGCAGGTCATCAAGATCGTCCATGAGGCCCTCACCGACCTGATGGGAGGGACGGCGACCCCGCTGAATCTCACCGGAAAAAACCCTCAGGTCATCGTTTTGGTGGGTCTTCAGGGATCCGGTAAGACCACGACCGCGGCCAAACTGGCCCGGCACTTGAGCAAGAACAAGCGGCGCCCGTGCCTGGTGCCGGCTGACGTGTACCGACCCGCGGCCATCGACCAGCTGACGACGCTGGCGGGCCAGTTGAACCTGCCCGTTTTTCCCTCGTCCGTGGATCACAAGCCCGAGGACATCGTCCGGGGGGCGGTGGGCTTCGCCCGGGAACACCAGTGCGATACCCTCATCGTGGATACCGCAGGGCGCCTGCACATCGACCAGGAGCTCATGGATGAGCTCCGGCGCATCCAGGCCATCCTGGAGCCCCAGGAAGTCCTGCTGGTGGCCGATGCCATGACGGGTCAGGATGCGGTGCGTGTGGCTTCCTCCTTTCACGAGGCCCTCCACATTACGGGTGTGGTCCTCACCAAGCTGGACGGCGACGCCCGGGGCGGTGCGGCCCTTTCCATCCGGGCGGTCACGGGTTGCCCCATCAAGTTCGTGGGTGTGGGCGAAAAGCTGGACGCCCTGGAGGTCTTTCATCCGGACCGGATGAGTTCGCGCATTCTCGGCATGGGCGATGTGCTGACCATCATCGAAAAGGCTCAGGAGGCCTTCGATGAACGGGAAGCCCTGGAGATGGCGCGAAAGTTCAAGGAAGACAGCTTCACGCTGGAGGATTTTCGGGATCAGCTTCGCCAGGTGAAAAAGCTGGGGTCCTTGGAATCGATCCTCAAGATGCTTCCGGGCATGGGGATCCTGAAGGAGCTGAAAAAGATGGAGGTGGATGAAAAGGCGCTGGTGAGGACCGAAGCCATCATCAACTCCATGACCAAGCAGGAACGCCAAAACGCCGGGATCATCAACGCCAGCCGCAAGAGGCGCATCGCCCGGGGCAGCGGCACATCGGTCCAGGAGGTGAACCAGCTCCTGCGCAGCTACAACGACGCCCGGCGCATGATGCGCCAGATGATGGGCGGCGGCAAGGCCACCAAGAAGGGCAAGAAGAAGAAAAAGCGCGTGAAGGCATTTTTCCCTTTTTAATTTGGCCAACGTGGTGTATACGCTCCAAATTTGTTTTGAGGGTGTGTGCGATTTGGTGTACAGTAATCAAAGGAGGTAGAAAAACACCATGCCGGTTCGTATCCGTTTGGCACGTCGTGGCAGCAAGAAGCGACCTTTCTATTCCATCGTGGTGGCCCATTCGGAAGCTCCCCGCGACGGTCGGTTCATCGAACGCATTGGAACTTACAACCCCCTGACGGACCCAGCGACAGTCACTTTCAACGCCGAGCGCCTGCAGTATTGGCTTCAGCAAGGGGCACAGCCTACGGAAACCGTTCGGAGTCTGATCCGCAAGCACGCCGACAAGGCCGTACCGAAGGCTTCGTGACGAGGACTTGGGCGGTCGCGGTGCAGAGAAGGTGGAGGGGAGCATGCTGAAGGAACTGATTGAGTACATGGCGCGGGCTTTGGTGGACAAGCCGGAACAGGTGCACGTCTCGGAAATCGAAGGGGAGCAAACCTCCGTCATCGAGCTGCGGGTGGCCAAAGAGGACCTGGGCAAGGTCATCGGCAAACAGGGGCGTACCGCCCGCGCTATGCGAACGATCCTCAGCGCCGCATCCACCAAGATCAGAAAACGGGCTGTCCTGGAAATCATCGAATAAGGACGATGAAAGCATCCAAGTGGGTTCCTGTGGGCAGGGTCAGCAGGACTCACGGAATCGACGGTGCCGTACTCATCGTCGCCTATGGAGAGACGCTCGGAGAACGCCGATCCGACGAGCGTCTTTTTGTGTGTCTGCCCTCCATGCGGATTCCCAAGGCCCTCACCATTGAGGACATCCGGCCCCACGGCCGCCAGTGGCGCGTGCGCTTCAGGGAAGTGCGCGAATTGGAGGCCGCTCAAGCCCTGGTGGGTCTGGAAGTGGGGGTCCCGGAGGAAGAACTGCCAGCGCTGGACGACGGGGAGTACTACCACTACCAGCTTGTGGGGCTCCGCGTGGAAACGGTTTCCGGCCGCTTTCTGGGCACCTTGAAGGAAATCCTGGAAAGCCCGGCCCACGATATCTACGTGGTGGAAGACGAGCGGGGGCGGGAGATCCTGCTGCCGGCCGTGGAGGATGTGATCCGGGACGTGAAGCCGGAGGAGAACCGGGTGGTGGTGGATCCGCCCGCGGGTTTGACCGATGATCTTTGACATCCTGACCATCTTTCCCGGAATTTTCGAAAGCCCCTTGCGCGAGAGCATCCTGGGGAAGGCCTGCCAGCGAGGGATCCTCACCGTGCGGTTGCACAACATCCGGGACTACGCCCTGGACAAGCACCAGATGACGGACGATCGCCCGTTCGGTGGCGGGGAGGGCATGGTGATGAAGCCGGAACCCATCGTGGCCGCCCTGGAGGCCGTGAGTCCCCTGGGGCCTCCGCCCCATGTGGTGCTGCTGTCTCCCCAGGGCCGGCTTTTCACCCAGGACGTGGCCCGCCGATTCCGTACGATGCCCCGCCTGGTCCTTGTGTGCGGCCGCTACGAAGGGGTGGACGAACGGGTGGCTGAGCATTTCGTGGATGAGGAGATCTCCATCGGGGACTTTATCCTGACCGGCGGGGAGCTGGCGGCCCTCGTCATCGTGGATGCCGTGGCACGGCTTCTTCCCGGGGTATTGGGCAACGAGGCATCGCCGGAAGCCGAATCCTTTGCCGAGCCCGTCCTCGAGCACCCTCACTACACGAGACCTCAGGACTTTCGGGGATACAAGGTCCCGGAAGTGCTCCTTTCGGGCAACCACGAAAGGATCCGCCGGTGGCGCCGCATGCAGGCCTTGGCCAGGACCCGGGCCCGGCGCCCGGACCTCTTCTCGCGCTTGGTACTCAGCGAGGAGGACCGGAAACTTCTGGACGAGTACGACCGGCTGGCGCCATGAGCAAAGACGTTTTCAATCCCTTGCTTTATCTGGCCCTGGTCCATTATCCGGTGCTCAACCGCCGGGGGGAAGAGATCGCCTCGGCCGTTACCAACCTGGACCTGCACGATCTGGCGCGCCTGGCCTGCACCTACGAACTGCCGGCTTGCTACGTGGTGACGCCGCTCCAGGATCAGCAGGATCTGGTGAGACGCCTGACGCACCATTGGCTGCACAACGTGGGCAAGGAGCTCCATCCGGATCGCGAACGAGCCCTGAGGCGGCTGCGACTGGTCGGGTCCGTGGAAAGCTTGAGCGAGGAAATCCGTAGGGAAACGGGGCGCACTCCGTTGCTTTGGGCCACATCCGCCAAAAGGCACCCCCGGGGGATCAGCCCGGCCCAGGCTCGCCGGATGCTGGAAGAAAGAAACGTTCCGGGCGTTTTGGTCTTGGGAACGGGGTGGGGACTGGCTCCTTCGGTGCTGGAGCGATGCCACGGTTTCATCACCCCCATCGAGGGGCGAGGATGCTACAATCATCTTTCGGTGCGCAGTGCCGCCTCCATCCTGGTGGATCGGTTTTTCAGGGATGAGATGAATAAAGACGTCTGAGAGAGGCATTTCGGGCTTTACGGAAGGGGGCCTTGTGCGGTAAAGAAAGGCGCTCGTGCGACCCGGGAATCCCTTTGGAGAAAAGACGGCTCCCGCTTTCTTTTGAAGATAGGCTTGACATTTTGGAGGAAGAAGATGGGCTTCAACATGATCCAAAACATTGAACGAGACTTCATGCGGGTGGACATTCCCGCCTTTCGCCCTGGAGATACCGTGAAGGTGCACGTGAAGATCCGCGAAGGAGACAAGGAGCGGATCCAGGTTTTCGAGGGCGTGGTCATCCGCTGTAATCGCGGCGGTATCGGCGCCACCTTCACGGTTCGCAAGATGTCCTACGGTGTGGGCGTGGAACGGATCTTCCCCTATCACTCCCCGCAGATCGATCGGGTGGAAGTGGTCCGTCGGGGCCGCGTGCGTCGAAGCCGCCTCTACTACCTGCGCGATCGCGTGGGCAAGGCCGCCCGCATCAAGGAGCGCCGTTAGTGCAACAACGGACCCTGTTTCAAGCCCCGCCGGAAGACGGCCTCCGCCTGGAGCGCCGAGCCCGCCGGCGGGGCTTTTTTTATGTGGCGGGAGTGGACGAGGCGGGTCGAGGCCCCTTGGCGGGTCCGGTGGTGGCTGCCGCGGTGCTTCTGCCGGAAGCCCCCAACCTCCCCGGGGTGACCGATTCGAAAAAACTCACGGCGTTGCAGCGCCAGCGGCTGGTGGAGGCCGTTTACCGGGAGGCGGTGAGCGTGGGCGTCGGCTGCGCGGAACCCGCGGAGATCGATCGCTTGAACATCCTGCAGGCCACCTTTCGAGCCATGGTGCGAGCCCTGCAAGCCCTAAGACCCCAGCCCGATTTCATCCTGGTGGACGGCCCTTACGCCCTTCCCGTGGATATCCCCCATAAAGGCATTCCCAAAGGAGATGCTCTCAGTCTCAGCATCGGGGCGGCTTCCATCGTGGCCAAGGTCCACCGGGATCGACTGATGGATGAACTGGACGAACGTTACCCGCAGTACGGCTTCAAAGAACACAAGGGCTATCCCACCCGCGCGCACCGGGAGGCCCTGCTTCGCCACGGCCCCTGTCCCGCCCATCGTCTTTCCTTCAAGGGCGTTCGAGAGCTGGTAGAATCCCCCCGGGCCCGCTAGGAGCCTGTCCGAGAACTCCGCAAACCGTCACTCCCGCGCAAGCGGGAGTCCATAGCTTACTGGAAATTCTGGATCCCCGCTCCTCGTTCAAGCTGGGGACAAGCTTTGCGGGGATGACGAATGGGCGTTGGAAGGGGCAAATTTATATGAAAAGCTCTGTAACCTGCCGTAACTACGAGATGTTCAGCCTTTGTTGTCTCGCCCGGCGTGATGGGGTTTACATGGAGCGGGATCTCGTTCCGCTCGTACGCTCGCTCTGTAGGGGCGAATGATCATTCGCCCCTACAGGGGTGTGGTTACCAAAGGTGCGTTTCATCCTTCGTTGCCACGGGCCATCCGTGATGCAGGTTAATCATTTTCAGACACGCTCCTGCCACCCCTTTTCTTTGCACACGCCGAAGGACGCGTCTGTGATAAAATTTCCGTCCGGGGCGTTGGCAATGGCCCCGCGCCCTTTGGAATCGGACGAGGACTTTAACCTTCCCGGAAGACGCTGTCGGATGGCGGACGACAGAAAAAAGACGGGCCGCGAAGGGGAAGCGGCGGCCGAGGCATACCTGAGGCGGCAAGGACTGCGCATTCTGGATCGAAACGTAAGGTGTCCTCTGGGGGAGCTGGATCTTGTGGCCCAGGACGGCCAGCAGATTGTCTTCGTGGAGGTGCGCTCCCACAGGAGTCGGCGTTGGGGAAGGGCGCAGGAATCCGTAACGTTTGGCAAACGGAAAAAGATCGTCCAAGTCGCCCTCTGGTATCTGAAATCCAGAAGGCTCCAGGGAGTGTCGGTGCGCTTCGATGTGGTGGTGGTCCACTGGAGCGAGGGGCGACCGGAAATATCCTGGATTCCCAGCGCCTTCGACGCCGACGGCGCTGTGTGAAACGCAAAGGTGAATCGACGTGACGGAACGGAAGGGAACCCTCTTTGTGGTGGCCACACCCATCGGGAATCTCGAAGACATCACGCTTCGGGCCCTGGAGGTGCTCCGGCGGGTGGCGGTCATCGCCGCCGAAGACACACGCCACACAAGAAAGCTCCTGTCGCGTTACGATATCCACACGCCGCTGGTGAGCTGCCACGCCCACAGTTCCGCCGAAAAGATGGCACGGCTGGTGGACCGGCTGGAAAGGGGAGAGGATCTGGCCGTCGTGACCGATGCGGGGACCCCTTCCATTTCGGACCCCGGCTGGGAACTGGTGGCCATGGCCCTGGAACGCCACATCCGGGTGGCGGCCATCCCCGGGCCCAGTGCGGCGGTGGCCGCCCTGGTGATTTCCGGCCTTCCCACGCATCCTTTCGCGTTCCTGGGCTTCGCCCCCCCCAAGGGTGCCCGGCGGAGGCGGTTTTTCGAGTCCTACGCCGATCTTCCCATGACCCGCATCCTCTACGAAGCGCCAGGGCGACTCCTGCGAACGCTTCAGGATGTTCTCGCCTATTGGGGCGATCGCAGGGTCGCCGTGGCCCGAGAACTGACCAAGATGCACGAGGAGGTCTTCCGGGGCACCGTCCGCGAGGCCATGGATCACTTCCGGGAGGGGGTGCGTGGCGAGATCAGCCTGGTGGTGGAAGGCGCTCCCGAAAGAGACGCGGTGGAGGCGGATGACGACCTTTGGCGGAAAGAGTTGGAAAGGCTGCTATTGGTGGAGGGCGTCCGCCTGAAAACGGCCGTGGCGCGAGTGTGTGAGCGCTTCGGCGTACGACGCAGGCAGGTGTACCAGACCGGACTGCAAATGCTGGAAACCTCTGAAAGGCCGGCCGGGGACGAGAGGTTGAGAAGGGGCCATGGAAAAAGCAGCTGAGACCAAAGGGGCGCGTTTTGTCTGCCTGCATGGGCATTTCTATCAGCCTCCCAGGGAGAATCCCTGGTTGGAGGCCGTGGGGCGGGAGCCCAGTGCGGAACCGGACCACGACTGGAACCGCAGGATCACCAATGAATGCTACCGCCCCAACGCCGCCGCACGCCTCGTGGACGACAAGAACCGGGTCCTCCGGCTCCGTAACAACTACGAAGATCTGAGCTTCAACTTCGGGCCCACGCTCCTCCATTGGCTTTCGGCCAACGAGCCCTGGGTTGTGGAGAAGCTCGTGGAGGCCGACAGGCGAAACGTGGAGCGTTGGGGGGCGGGAAACGCCCTGGCCCAGGCGTACAACCACATGATCCTTCCCCTGGCCAACCGCAGGGACAAGGAGACCCAGATTGTGTGGGGAATAGAGGATTTTCGTCACCGCTTCGGAAGACTCCCGGAAGGCATGTGGCTGCCCGAAACGGCCGTGGATCCCGAAACCCTGGACATCATGGCGGAAAAGGGCCTTCGCTTTACGATCCTGGCCCCTCATCAAGCGGCCCGCTGGCGTTTCGTGGATCGGGACGACCCGTGGCGTGAGGCATCCGACGGGTCCATTCCCACGGGTCGTGCGTACCGCTACCGGTGCTCCAACGGAAAAGACCTGGCGATCTTCTTCTACGACGGGGCCATCGCCCGGGGCATCGCCTTCGAGCGCCTGCTGGAACACAGCTCCAAACTGCTGGCGGCGGTCCAGGATGCCTTCCGGCGAAGCCAGGCGCAGGAAGGGGAACCCTGGCTGGTCCACGCGGCGACCGACGGCGAATCGTACGGGCACCATTTCAAGTTCGGCGACATGGCGTTGGCGGCGGTCTTTCAAGCGCTGGAGACGGACCAGGAGATCCGAGCGATTCCCTACTCGGCTTTCCTGGAACGCTTTCCCATCCGCGCGGAAGTGGAGATCGTCCCTAACACGGCGTGGAGCTGCGCCCATGGAGTGGGGCGCTGGCACACGGACTGCGGGTGCAGCACGGGCGCGCACCCGCAGTGGAACCAAAAATGGCGGGAGCCGCTGCGGGAGGCCTTGAACTGGCTGCGGGATCGGATGGCGGACCACTTCGAGGCGGCCATGGACCGGCTGGTGCGCGATCCCTGGGCGGCACGAAACGACTACCTTCGCGTGGTTCTGGACCGGGAAGGGGAAACGCGACCCTTTATTGAAAGGCACCAGAGGCGGGAGCTGAGCGCCGAGGAACGGCTCCTTCTTTTGGAGCTCCTGGAAATGCAAAGGGCGGCCCTCTACATGTTCACGTCCTGCGGGTGGTTTTTCGACGACGTGAGCGGCATCGAAACGCGCATCATCTTGTCCCACGCCTGCCGGGCCCTGGAGCTTCTGCGCCGGACCGGCGGCCCCGATTTGGAACCCGATTTTGCGGTAAGGCTGGAAAAGGCCGAGAGCAACGTTCGCGAATACGGGACCGGCGCGGACGTCTACCGCACATGGGTGAAGCCCCAGGCGGTCTCGGCACGCCTAGTGGCGGCCAGTATCGCCATGGAAGGCATGGCCCTCAAGGAGGAGTGCCGGGTCCGCATCCACAGCTTTTCCTACTTGCCTGAACAGCAGATCACCGTGTCCGAACATCCTGTTCCATGCCAAGCGTGGTCCGGAACCGTAACGGACCGGAGAACCGGGCGACGGGAGAAGGTCTTACTGGCCCTGGTCCATTTTGGGGGGCTTGACTTCCGATGTTCCACCGCCGTGCCCGAATCAGACCGGGACTGGGATCGACTGCTGCATGCCCTCAAGGGGGGTGCGGAAGAAGGGACTTCCGGCCTGGTGCGCGCGATGGACGAGGTGTTGGGCGAAGACAGCCTGTCGTTATCGGACATCCTGGAGGAGCCGCGCCTTCGAATCGCTCGCCATCTGGCCCAGGACTCTCTGGCCTTCTACACCGAGTTTCAAAAGCGGTATTTTTACGCCAACAAGTCCCTGCTCTGGTCACTTCGCCAGTGGGGGATCGAGCTTCCGGCCGATGTGCAGGATTCTATCCGGAGGGTTCTGGAGCAAGAGGTCGTGGAAGTGTTCCAGTCCTTTCTAACGGGAGTCGGAGACGATGCCGTGGAGATGGAGGCGGACAACGGGGACTTTCGGTACCGAATGGTGATGGCCCGGTTGGGGGCATTGCGTGACTCCTTTTCCAGTTGGGGCTTGCTCACGGAGCTGTCGCAAGCCACGCGGTGTCTCATTCGGGCCATGAACAAGAAGATGGTCGAGGCGGCGACGGGCGAGAGCCGTCATATCGAAACGGTTTTGCAGCTCGCCGCAATTGCCGATGTCCTGCACGTGTCCCCTAGGGACTGGTGGGCCACGACGAACTGGTACGCCCTCGCCGGCTCTCCCGGTCTGGCCCGTTGGGCCCGCTGTTTCGATCCCCAACTGGCTAGGCTCCGGTCGGTGGATCGCCTTCTGCACTGTCGCTTCTTGGACGCCTTCCATCCTTAAATGCGGTTGTCCTGGACCTCCATGCCTTCCTTCCCGGGGTGGAGCGCTTTCTTTTCTGACCGGTTTGCCATGGACGAATCCCCGCTCCACGAGGAGGGCCTCGCCGAGGAAGATCTAAAGCGATTGATCCTCCGCGCCGATTAGTAGGAGAGAAAGTGGGAGTGGCTTGGGATCGGATCGATCAGCGGGCGTGGAGTGTCCGGCGCATTGCAGTGCCCATCCGGAGAAGGAGCATCCCGGTAGCGGTGGAGATCATATGGTTGACGTTGATGGAACCCTGCATGGGTCGACAGGTCGGGGCCGAGGCGTTGGAGGGGTAGGAATGCGTGTGCGGCGCCTTGACCAGGTTTTGTGGAGCTATATGATCCCGAGAATCTGCGGTGCCGTAGCCATCCTCCTGGCGCTGGGCTTGTCCGTGGCGGGGTACTTCCAGTACAGGATGGCCCTGCGCTCCCAAGTGCTGACGGCCAAGAGCATGGCCCTGTCCATTGAAAATCATGTCACCCAGGCTTCGGACAGCCTCAAGCCTCTAACCTTGTTTACCTATCCGGATCCTGCCATCATTGTTCCGTTCTTGGAAAAGGTCTATTTATCACTGCCTTACTTCGATCGCATCCTTTGGATCGACAGCCGCGGGACCGTCATCCGCTCCGTGCCGGGAGTGCCGGGCGAGAAGGAGTACCTGGCCCAAGTCCGGCAGGTACTGCAAGATCCGACGGAACTGGTCCGCATCTCGGCGCCCTACCTTTCCTGGCACACCGGGAAGCTGACGGTCAATATAGCGAGAGCTTTGCTTTCGGGCGGGATCATTGTGGGGGAACTGGACATCTCCGTCCTCCAGGACCAGGTGGATTCCCTGACAGCGGAGGGTGGAGGGGGATTCGCGTTCGTGACCGACCGCTATGGGACGCTTCTGGCGCACCCCGATCCCAACGCCACCAGGCGGCAGCGCGACTTGAGCCAATTGTCCATTCTCCGCAATTTGCGATCGGACGGGCAGATTGAATCGGGAGTCCTGGACATTGATGGAACATGGTATTTGGCGGCGGCAACGCCTGTGTCGCTGACCGGTTGGTGTGTCGTCGCCGGCACCCCCTTGCGGGAGCTTGCCATACAGATGGCTATGATCGCAGGGATCACCATGGCCTCCCTCGCGTTCTTCCTGGCCGTGGCGGTACTCGCCGCGAAAAGAAGGCTCAACGCCGCCGTGATCATGCCGTTGCGCAACATCGCCGACACCCTGGGATACGTGACACTGGGACATTTTGAGGAGATCCCATCCTTTTCAAGGTCGGGCATAGAGGAGCTGGACACGGTTGCGGAAGCCATCGAGCGGATGAGCCGTACCATCGGCAAGCGGAAGGCTCAGCTTCAGGCAAAGACCGAAGAGTTGGAGCTGCTCCTGGACAACGTGGACGCACAGGTTTGGTACCTGGTCAACCCGACTACGTTGGGAACGGTGAACAAGGCCTTCGCGACGTTCGTGGGAGCCGAGGTGGGGGTGATCGCGGGCAGCTGTCTGGACCAATGGCAAGACCCGGATGCGGTGCGTCAGGCCGTCGCCGTCAGTGAACAGGTGTTTTCGGAGGCCCGTACGATTCGCACCGAGGAGTGGCATCGGAACGCAGAAGGAGAGGATCGCCTACTGGCGGTCACCCGAACGCCCAAGTGCGGTGACGACGGGCATGTGGAGCTGGTTATTTGTACAGCGGTGGACATCACCGACCGTACAAAGGTGGAACGAGAACTTCGGCAGGCCTTGGCGACCCTGGAAGACACCAACGAGCAGCTGGAGGGGGCCATTGCCCACGCAAACCGCCTGGCGGTGGAGGCCGAAGTGGCCAACCAAGCCAAGAGCCAATTCCTCGCGAACATGAGTCACGAGATCCGCACGCCCATGAACGGCATCATCGGCATGGGCCGGCTGCTCATGGATACGAATCTGACCCCCTTGCAGAAAGAGTACGTGGAGATCATCCAAAGAAGCAGCGAGGCTCTCCTCGACATCATCAATGACATCCTCGATTTTTCCAAGATCGAAGCCGGCAGGATCGAGCTGGAGTCGGTGCCTTTCATTCTGCGCGACACCGTGGAAGATGTGATGGAGACTCTGGCGGTTCGCGCCCAGGAGAAGGGCCTCGAAATCGCGTGCCTCATCCATCGCGATGTGCCTTTAGCGCTTCAGGGAGATCCGGCCCGCTTTCGGCAGGTTTTGATGAATCTGGTGGGCAATGCCATCAAGTTCACGGAATCCGGCGAAGTGTTTGTGCGGGTTAGCCAGGTGGAGCAATGGGAAGAGGGGGTGAAGCTCCATATTGCGGTGGAAGACACCGGCATCGGGATACCGAGGGAACGCATGGGCATCATATTCCAGTCCTTTGCCCAGGCTGACTCCTCCGTCACCCGTAAGTACGGAGGAACGGGATTGGGATTGGCCATAAGCAAGAAGCTGGCCGAGCTCATGAACGGTCAGATCGGTGTGGAAAGCGAAGAGGGAAAGGGGTCCACGTTCTGGTTCACGGCGGTGTTCCAGAAAGGGGACTCTCTCGTGGAGGACAACGCTCTCGAGGTGCCGGAGGGATTCGATCCAGGTGGGTGCCGGATCCTGGTCGCCGATGCGAGCTCCACATCCCGACTGGCACTTATAGAAATGCTCCGGTCGTGGGGCTTCGGCTTCGATGAAGCCGGGAGCGGCCAAACGGCTCTGCATAAGCTTCGTGGGGGCACCGGCGAGGCAACGGGAGGATTCGACCTGGTTCTGGTCGACCGGGACCTGCCGGATATGGATTGTGAGACGTTTGTCCGGGAGCTCAGGAGCGATCCCCGGTGTGCGGCCACAAAGGTTGTCCTGCTGACCCCGATTATCTCCCAGGGCGACGCGGATCATTTTATAACGACGTTGGGCATCCAGGGGCACCTGTGCAAGCCCGTCCGATACTCTAAGCTGTACGCCGCTCTGATGAGTGTTCTGAGCGCGGGAGTATGCCGCAGGGTGGAGGACCAAGCGGGCCACCCCGAAGTGCTTGCGGAAGCCGCCTGGAAACTGGGGATAAAGATCCTTTTGGCGGAAGACAATCCCATAAACCAGAAAGTGGCCCTGGGTTGTCTGCGCAAACTGGGGTATGAAGCGGAGGTGGTCAACAACGGACGGGAAGCCATTGAGCGTCTTGAGCAGGAAATGTTCGATTTGCTCCTTGTGGACGTGCAGATGCCCGAGATGGATGGTTTTGAAACGACCCGCATCATCAGGGACAAGTCTTCCAAGGTGCTGGATCACCGGATCCCCATTATCGCAATGACGGCTCACGCCCTGGTCGGCGACCGCGAGCGCTGCCTGGAAGCGGGAATGGATGATTATGTGGCCAAGCCTATCCGGCCGGAGGAGCTGCAGGCTGCAATCGGGAGGCAGACCAAGCGGGTCAGAAGCCTGCGGGGAGGAAGTGCGCGCAAGAGCGTGCAAGTCCAGGCCACCTCTTCCAGGACCCTCGGGAGCGGCGCGGAGAAACGTCAGGTATTGGATTGGGATGAGCTGGTGGATCGTTTGGCTGGGGATATGGAGCTGGCTTGGGAAATCCTGCGCGAATTCGTGACGGACTTGCCCTCCAGAATAAAAGAAATGGAAAGGGCGCTCAAGCAGGGAGACATGGAAAACATGAAAAGGGCCGCCCACACGTTGAAGGGATCTGCCTCCAATGTCTCCGCCAAAGCCCTCAGCCATTGCGCTTTGGAGGTGGAACATGCAGCTAAGGATGGAGACGTGGAACGAGCCGAAACGGGGCTCAAGGTGATCCAGAGGGAAGCGGAAAGACTCGAACTGTACGTCAAAGATCTCGGATCAGATACGGAAGCCTCCAGTTTCTAAGAACTGACAAGGAACGCTACCATGGAAATTCTCCTGGCAGATGATGATGCCACCACCAGGAAAATGCTGACCGCCATGCTGCGTCGATGGGGGTATGGGACTGTCACGGCTGCCAGCGGGGACGAAGCGTGGGCCATCTTGAGCTCCCAGGAGGCCCCCCGCATGGCCATCTTGGACTGGGTCATGCCCGGAATCGACGGGGTGGACATCTGTCGCCGCGCCCGCGAGGAGCTGTCCACCAACGACAGGTACCTTTACCTCATCCTGCTCACCGCCAAGACATCGCGGGAGGAGATCATCTCCGGCCTTGAAGCGGGTGCGGACGATTACATGGTCAAACCCTTCGACCCCAGCGAGTTGCAGGTCCGGGTCGGCATCGGCAGGCGCATCATCAAGCTGCACAAAGAGCTGGTGGAAGCCAAAGAGGCACTCCACTACCAGGCAACACGAGATCCTTTGACGGGAGTCTACAACCGAGGCGCCACGATTGGACGGCTGGAGGAGGAGCTGGACCGCAGTAAGCGGGAAGGAGTCCCCTTGGGGCTGATCATGATCGACATCGACCATTTCAAGAAGATCAACGACACTTATGGACATCTTGCCGGAGACATTGTCTTGCGCAAAACCGCGGAGATCATGAAGTCCGTGGTCCGCTCCTATGATGTGGTGGGGCGTTTCGGAGGGGAGGAGTTCCTCGTTATTTTGCCCAAGGCCGATGAGGATATCGTCGTCGGCGTCGCGGAAAGGATACGCAAGGCCGTCGGCACCCATGTCATCTCAGCCGACGGGGCTCAGATCAAAGTGACCCTGAGCGCGGGTACCGCCACCGCTAAAGGGGCGTGCGTCGTCGACGCCCTCATCCAGGCAGCGGACGAAGCGCTGTACGAAGCAAAAAGAAGCGGCCGTGACCGCGTCTGCAGGGCGGGCACGACCGCATGAAATTCCTTGGGAGGAAGACAGTATGGGGGAAAATCGTACCCTGATCAGCTAATGGGTTCGACGTGACCCCTCTTTGCCTGTCACCACGTCCATCCAACGCGCCATGGCGTCCGCGCGGGCCTCATAGTCGGTCACGCCCAGGAGCACGGCACCCTGCACGTTGGGAAGCACCGTGCGGTAGGCATCGGCCAAAGCCTTTTCCTGTTCGGCCACGGCGGCAATTCCTTCCTCGGCGGCCCGTTCCACGATGGGGCGAAGCTCGCTCAGGGCCTCTTCCACCGTGTCATAGGCCTTCCCCACCAGCTCCCGGGCTTCCGGGGCGGCTACCGGAATGTGGCCGTAGCCTTCCACGGCGGAGCCGATGAATCCCCAAAGCCTTCCCTTGCAGAGACTGAGGCCGCCCTGTTCCGCGCGAAAATAGTACCGCGCCGGCGTGGAGAAAAGGACCAAGGCCCCTAGAACAATGAGGACGAGAAGGGCGATGGAACCCTTCTTGAGAAGTCCGCGGTTGATGCCCGACACCACCACCTGCTCACCTGTTGCGCCCTGCATGATGAACCTCCGTCTAGCCATGGGAGAGGGGAAGAAGGGTTTCTCAGACGGGCCAAATCTAGTCAAGGCACCAAGGCAAGTCAAACACAATCGCCGCATGGCGGACCACGCTCCGGCGACGGAGGATCAGGATCCGGCTGCAATCCCGTTCGCCTGCGGCGAAACCCCGCGACAACGGGCTATCGCAATCCCATTAACGGTCATGGTCTCCCTTGCGCCACCCCGCATGGATGAAAGAGCGGGCCGGAGCAAGGGCATTTGTCGGAGCGCCGCAATATGCCATTCCCTGTGAGCCACTGCGCGCCCATTGTATTGCCGGGCACCCTCATTGCGGCCTTCGCAGTTCCTACAACTATAAAGATTCGCGTCTATTCGCGTTCATTCGCGGTTCTCTTTCACATGAAGTGACAGGAAATCCCCGATGGCTTATCCGGTGTCCCGGGGCTCTTGCGCAGCCCGAAAGGGCCGCGCTACGAAAAAAGGCTTCATCCGCCGCGCCTTTGGACAAGCTCCGAGCGCCGCTCCGGATCGGCGGGTGGGGAGCCGGCATGGTCCGCCCGCCGTTGGTCGCAGTACCAGTCGATCTGGCGGCAGATCCCCCGGATGATCTTGACTTCTCTTGCCTGCAGGCCGATTCTGCTGAAAAAGCGCCGGAGACTCTGCATCCAGTAGTCGGGGTTTTCGGGGTTGACGAAGTGGATCTTCGTCAAGGTCTCCTTCAGGTGGTCGTACATGGCCTCCAGTTCATAGCTGGAAGCCAGCTTGGGCGTGAAGGTTTCGGGCACGGCGGCGCCGGCGCGAAAGATTTCGTAGGCCATCACCATGACCGCCTGCGCCAGGTTGAGCGAGCTGAAGGCGTCCGAGGTGGGGATGGTGACCAGGCAGTGGCAGTATTTGAGTTCCCGGTTGGCAAGGCCGCGGTTTTCAGGGCCGAAAAGAACCGCGATCTGGTTGTTGCGACTGAGATCCACCACCTTTTCCGCCACCTGTCGGGGGTCCAAGACCGTGCGGCGATGGGATCCTGTTCGGGCCGTGGTACCGATGATATACTGGTAGGGTGCCAGCGCCTCGCGAAGATCGTCATAGACCTCCATCTGGGCGATGACGTCTTCGGCGGCGTGGGTGGCCATCTTGAGCATGCGGGTGAGATCACAGTCCAGGGGATCCACCACCACCAGCCGGTGGATGCCCATGTTCTTGGCGGCCCGAGCCGCAGCTCCTATATTTTCCGGGAAATGAGGTCGATGGAGGACGATGGTGATGTTCTTGAGAGTGGCGCGGTTTTCCACAGCGGAATGGCTCCTTCACCCACGGCCCCGAGGCGGTGGTCGGGCGTTGAAAGTTCCTTCCTTTGTCGGAGGGCCATTATAGGGTTCCCCGGGAGGGATGCAAGGTTGTGTAGACCCAGGCTCGAGGGGGTTGGCATGACAGCCGAGAAGATCCGAGAATCGGTGATCGCGGGAACGTGGTACCCGGGCCATCCGGAAAGATTGACACGGGAGATACGCGGCTATCTTTCCCGGGCGCGTGTGCCCGACTTGCCCGGGCGGCTGGTGGGGCTCATCGCACCCCACGCCGGTTACATGTATTCCGGGCCCGTGGCGGCCCATGCCTACAAGGTTCTGGAAAGAAAGCCCTTTTCGAGAGTGGTGATCCTGGCGCCCAGCCATCGGGCGTATTTCAACGGAGCCAGCATCTACCATCTGGGCGGCTACCGGACGCCTTTGGGCGTGGTGCCGCTGGACCGCGAGCTGGTGGACGCGCTTTTGGAGAAAAGAGACCTCTTTTCCTACGTGCCCCAGGCTCACGCCCAGGAGCATTCCCTCGAAATTCAGCTGCCCTTCCTCCAGGTGGTCCTGAAGGACTTTCGGCTCACGCCCATCCTGCTGGGCGATGTGAGCTACGAGGACTGCCGGGCCATCGCACAGGCCTTGACCCAGGTGATCGGTGAGCGCCCTGTCCTGCTGGTGGCCAGCACCGATCTTTCCCACTACTACAGCTACGAAGAAGCCAGGCGCCTGGACGGGAAGGTCTTGGAACTGGTGGAGCGTTTTGATCCCGAATCCCTCCACGCGGCGCTTCAAAAACGGGAGTGCGAAGCCTGCGGCGCCGGTCCCCTGGTGACCACCCTGGGCGCCGCCCGGGCCTTGGGGGCCACCCGGGCTCGCGTGCTCCATTATGCCAATTCCGGAGACGTGACCGGAGATACACGAGGAGTGGTGGGCTACATGGCCGCGGCCCTGGTGGATGATGGAGCCGAGGCATCCCGATAGGAGGACGGCAATGGCGGATGTGAAAAGACGAGCGGGTGTGGATCTGGGCCTTTCGGAAGCGGAAAAACGGGAATTGAAAAAGATCGCCTACCAGGCACTGCGACACAAGCTCCTGGGTGACGAACCCGCTGCTCTCCATCTCCCTTCGGAAAAGCTGACCGAGAAACGCGGAGCCTTCGTCACCTTGCACAAAAAGGGCGCCCTTCGGGGCTGCATCGGTTATGTGGAAGGACATAATCCCCTGTGGGAAACCGTCCGGGACGCCGCCGTGCAGGCGGCGTTTTCCGACCCGCGCTTTCCTCCGCTCCACGCGGACGAATTGGAAGAGGTGGATCTGGAGATCTCCGCTCTCACGCCCTTGGAACCCATCACCGATCCCATGGATTTTGAAATCGGCCGTCATGGACTGGTGGTCCGCAAGGGGTTCCACAGCGGCCTGCTTCTCCCACAGGTGGCGGTGGAGCACGGCTGGGACAGGGAACAATTCCTTTCGTGGACGTGCAAGAAGGCGGGCCTGCCGGAGGATACGTGGCGCCGAGGCGGGGTGGAAATCTATCGGTTCTCGGCGGACATCTTTTAACGCATACGGAAAAGCGGGTTCGAGAGGGGAAAGACCGTGGCACAAGTGATTGCACTGGACGAAGGTCGCAAGAAGGTCCAGGCCCGCCGGGCCTTCCGACTGTGGGAGCGGCGCTTCGGAGGGACCTTCGACGAAAAGACGTCCATCCGGGATCTGCCCGACGACATCCTGGCGGCACTGGTCCAGACCGGCGAAGCCGCCCACGTGGCGATCCAATCGGTGATTCTGGCCGTCCTCACGGGTGAGGAAAAGGCGGATCTTAACGACATTCCGCCTCAGCAAAAGATCCGCGTGATTGACCGGGCGCTGTTTCTCCTGGACCGAATCCGCTTCGAATGCATGCAGCGACTGGGCTGGGTCGAAGATGACGAGACCGCTCGCGAGCCCATTTTGGACCTCATCGAAGACTTCGATGAGCGGTTCGCTCACAGGCAAAACGACACCCCCGCCCTCACGGAAAGGCATCCCCGCTACCAGGAATTCCTCCAGACCTTCGAAGCGGACCGCTCCTCCTTTGTCCGGCGCCTCATTCCGGAAGCCATCGAAGCCTTTCGGGCTCGGGTGCAAGGCGGCAAGAGGACATGAAAAGGAACCCTGTCCAACACCAGCATCGGTGCGTTC
The DNA here is from genome assembly GCA_014359885.1 of Desulfacinum sp. Lineage (GTDB taxonomy): Bacteria > Desulfobacterota > Syntrophobacteria > Syntrophobacterales > DSM-9756 > Desulfacinum. Next base: position 46,411 of record JACIYN010000027.1, on the reverse strand, counting down.
GGCCATGGAGCGAAATCTGTAGGGGCGAATGATGATTCGCCCCTACAAGCGTTTCTCCCGTTGGGCTCGGCACACTGCCCCGCGTTGATACGCCCGGCATGGGCTACCCTGGAGATTCCATGCATGACCGATCAGCCCTCCGACGGCACCCGCCACAGGAGGGCGAAGCCCACGAGGAAGAAAAGAAGGACACTCAGAATGGCCGACCGCGGCTGTCCGGTGAGATCCTGCATGAGGCCGAAAAAGAACGGCCCCAGCAGCGCGGAAAATTTGCCTCCCACGGCGAAAAACCCGAAAAACTGGGAACTTCGCTCCCGGGGGATCAGGCGGCTGAAAAGGGAGCGGCTGAGGGCCTGGCTGCCGCCCAGAACGAAACCGACGCATGCGGCCAGTGCCTGAAACTGGAAGGCGTTCTGAACCTTGTAGGCGCCCAGGACGATGCAACACCAGAGCCCGATGGAAACGAGCAGCACCCGCTTGGCGCCCCAGTCTTCCGCCAGTCGGCTGAGAAGAACCGCACCGGGAAAGGCCACCGCCTGGGTGATGAGAAAGGCGAGGGCGATATCGCCCGTTTTCAGCTGGAGGGCGGTGGCGCCGTACATGGACGCCATGGCGATGACCGTTTGAATGCCGTTGTTGAAGAAGAAGTAGGCGCAAACCATGCGGAACGCTCCGGGAAAGAAGCCGATCTCGCGGTAAACGGCCCGGAACTCCTGGGAGAATAGATGCGGAGGACGGCCGTCCTCGTCAAGGTCCTTTCGCACTTCCTTGGGGAGCCATAAGGCGCAAGGCACGGAAAAGACGGCCCACCAAATCCCCACCGAAAGGAAAAAGAGGCGGATCGCGCGGGCCGAATCCTCGAGCCCCAGAGATGAATGGTGGGCCAGGACCCAAAGATGCACGGCCAAAAGAAGCCCTCCGCCCACATATCCGTAGGCGTATCCCAGGCCGGAAAGCCAATCGCGCGTCCACGGCGCGGCGATGTGGGGAAGATATGAATTGTAGAAAATCTCCGATGTGCTGAAAGCGACGTAAGCCGCCAGGAAGGTTGCCAGGGTCCGGAAGACGTCCCCCGCACCGCAACTCGCCAGGAACGCGGTGGCCGAGGCGCCCGCTGCCACGCAAAAAAGAAGAAACCCCTTGCGCGACGCCTTTTCATCGGCAACCCTTCCCACCAAGGGGGCGGAGACGACGACCAGCAGCACGGCCAGGGACACCGTGTAGGCCCACAAGGAAGAAGCTCCCGTGTGCCATGCCCGGCCGAAGATCGGGAGGCTCACGCCCTCGGGGGGAACCACGACCCGGGCGAAATAAACGGGAAGGAAGACGGCGAGGACGCTGGTGGCGAAGGCGGAATTGGCCCAGTCGTAGAGGCACCAGGCCCATTGAGCCCGGTCTTTTGGAAAGAGCCGGCGAAACAGAGACAAGGACACCTCCATGCCCAAAGAGCGGTTTCACATGCTGTTGGCCCGGGAAGCGGCCGGGATTTGGAACGCCGCCGCGGGGAGGAAATCCTTCCGGCTGGACACGGAGTCCTTCCTGCTGGGTGCCGTCATGCCGGACACCCTCTTCTATGACATACCCCGGTTCACCTTGTCACGCGTGGGACGACTGCTCCACCGATTCCAGGGGGAAGAAGGAGCCCGCGTCTGTCGGAACCTCCTGAAGGAACAGCGGGCAAGAGAAGATCTTGTTTACACATCCTGGCTTCTGGGGTTCATGAGCCACCTGGTGGCCGATGCCTACTGGCACGGGCTGGTGGTGTACTACAGCGAACCGCCCTTTTGGCCTTGCCGCTACTATCGGCTGAAGCCCAAATCGTGCCACCTTTGGCTGGAAGGACAGCTGGAAGCCCAGTGGATTCCGCTGGTGGGGCCGGCCGACGGATTTTGCGGCTCCCTGGATCGCATGCGCCGCGGGCTGTGCCGGACGCATCCGGCGCCGCGTTATTTTCAACGCTTTCTGCAGGTTGTGCTGCCGCGCCACGTGCCCGCCGAAAGGAGCATCCGCCGGTGCCTCTACTGGCAGGCCACCCTGCTTCGGTTCTTTTCCGATCCCCGGACGGACCGCCTCCATGAGGTGCTCATCTCCACCCGGTGGGGGCGCCACCTGGGGTCCCTGGTGGTGCCGCGGGAGGCCCGCCTGGCGGAACTCATGGCCCAGGTGCCGCCGCGGACCGCGCCCAACGGCCTGGCCCCCTTCGACGGCCGCCTCCTGGCCCGGTCCGTGGCCGACCTGGCCGCCAAGCTCTCAGATGCGCTGAAAGAGATTCCGCCCGAATCGGAATTCGAGTGACGGTCCGAAGGGGCGAATCACGCTTCGTCCCTTCAAAAGGGGATTCTCCTTCCGGGTAGGGGGCGGGGTTTGATCCCGCCCCTGATCAACTGGTGCGTCTGCCTTTGTAGGGGCTAGGTTGACGCCCGCCCGCCGGAACCCCGCTATGGGCAGCAATCGTCCAATTTCTATGAAACGCGACCTCGTCCCGTTCGTTCGCGCGGCCTGTAGGGGCGAATAATCATTCGCCCCTACAGGGGCCCGCTTTCCAAAGGTGCGTTTCATCCTTCGTTCTAGCGGGCTCCCCCTGATGGGGGATAATGTAAAAGACAACCGCGAATAAACGCGAATCGACACGTATGCCTTTAATGGTAGGAGCGACGGTTAGAGGGGTTCTGGAAAAAGCTCCTCGGGGGGCAAGACCGCGGGGCGGAACCCCGCGGCCATTGAAAAGACCGGTCTTTTCTCTTTCTCCTTTCGCCTTGTACCTTGCCCCTCCCCCTCAGAAATACGCCCCGTAGATGAGCCCCGCGATCGTGGACATGACCACCACCAGACAGACGAAAACCACCGTCTTCTTCGTCCCCATGACACTTCGGATCACCAGCATGTTGGGAAGGCTCAGGGCCGGGCCGGCGAGGAGTAATGCCAGAGCGGGGCCCTTTCCCATGCCGGCGCCGATGAGCCCCTGGAGGATGGGGACCTCGGTGAGCGTGGCGAAGTACATGAACGCCCCCACCACGGCGGCAAAGAGGTTGGCTCCCACGGAATTTCCGCCCACCAGTCCGCTCACCCACGCAGAGGGAATGATCCCTTCGGCCCCGCCGGGACGGCCCAACAGAAGCCCTGCGGCCAGCACGCCGGCGAAAAGAAGCGGCGTGATCTGCTTGGTGAAGTCCCAGGTGGAAAGAAACCAGGTTTCCGTCTCGCCCCGGGTGGTGGTGAGGCAGATCACCAGGGCGATGATGCCGGCCGAAAAGGCGATGAGCGGCTCATGGGGAAACGTGTAGGCGAGGGCCGCGACCGCCACCGCCGAAAGAACGATCTTGTAGGCCTTCACACGGAACCACAAGACCAGGAGGGCACCCAGGAGCAGGGCGAAGGCGCCGGCCAGATACCATTTGATCTCGTAAACAGCGTTCCAGAAACCCACCGGAGAACTGGACTTGCCCCACGTGGCGAAGATGAGCACCCCCACCATGGAAGCAAAATAGACCACATTCTGCCACAGGGGGCGTTCCACTTCGGGGGCGGGCATGTGAAGCGCCGCGGCCGCCTTGGCTTCCTCCTCTTCTCGGAAGATGAAGTGCATGGCCAGCCCGATGATGATGCTGAAGGAGATGGCACCCACCGCGCGGGCGATCCCCAGGGGAAGACCCAGAATGCGGGCCGTCAGCACGATGGCCAGGATGTTGATGGCCGGCCCCGAATAGAGGAAGGCGATGGCCGGCCCCAGACCCGCGCCGCGCTTCCAGATCCCGGCAAAGAGCGGCAGCACGGTGCAGGAACAGACCGCCAGAATGCTCCCGGAAACCGAGGCCACCCCGTAGGCCAGAACCTTCTTGGCGCCCGCGCCCAGGTACTTCATGACCGCCGCCTGGGAAACGAAACAGGCGATGGCCCCCGCAATGAAGAAGGCGGGAACCAGGCACAGAAGAACGTGTTCCTGGGCATACCACTTGGCCAAAGCCAGGGATTCCAGAACGGCGCCTCGAAACCGCTCACTGTCCATGGGAAGATAGAAGAGAACCAAGAAAGTCCCCACGATGATCGTCAGGGGCTTCCAGATTTCCCGCCAGGAGATCTGGCTCTCTTCCCGCTCCTCCACGGGAGCTTCCTCCACCGAAAAATCCGTCCGTGTTGCTTCCGCTCGCGCCATGACCGTGTCCTCCTCTGTTTGCGGCCCTCACCCGAAACCCGGGCGGGCCGATTTCGGTTGCCTGACGTATTCCACTATGGCAATATAGTGGAGCGTTGTCAAGATGGGTATCATTAAAAAAAAGCGGAGGAACAAAAAATAGTGAACGGGGCACCCTGTGGCTTGACAGGCAAAGGGATCGAGGCATATAGAATGTGGGCAATGAACAGGTGACCTTGTGCGCAGGGGAACAAGCTCGTTTCCCCCATGGCCCCGAGGTCCCTGGGCGGAGGGGATTGATCCCGCCGCCATGAAGATATGAAGATGTGGGCATACCGATCCGGCAATCCAGTGGAACCGCAAGGAGGAATCTATGGCTTCGGAGCTTCCGGAAAGGAAACGTGGCGGGCGCGGACTGACCGTTTTCGAGCGCTATCTTTCCGTGTGGGTGATCCTGTGCATTGCGGCGGGAATCGTCTTGGGGCGGGTGGCCCCGGAAGTGGCCCGCACGCTGGACGGCATGGCCATCTATGTGGGGGAGGCGCCGGTGGTGTCGATCCCCATCGCGGTCTGTCTCTTTTTCATGATGTATCCCATCATGGTGAAGATCGATTTCGGCGAGGTGGTTCGGGCGGGCAAGAGTGTCAAGCCCGTGGGGCTCACGCTCTTTGCCAACTGGGCCATCAAGCCCTTTACCATGTACGGGATTGCCCTTTTCTTTCTGGGCTATGCCCTGAAAGGAATGATCGGCCCCGAGGCCGTGGATTACGTGAAGATGCCCCTGGGATTGAACCTGCCGGTGGGAGCCACTCACGGGGTGGGAACCGTGGTGATGCACGAAGGGGTGAAGATGCTCCAGGTGCCCTTGTGGCGGAGCTATCTGGCGGGCTGCATCCTCCTGGGGATCGCTCCCTGTACGGCCATGGTGCTCGTGTGGGGCTATCTGGCCCGGGGAAACGACGGGCACACCCTGGTGATGGTGGCCATCAACAGCCTGACCATGCTCTTTCTCTACGGCCCCCTGGGCGGGTTTCTTCTGGGCGTGGGGCGGCTTCCCGTACCCTGGCAGGCCCTGGTCCTTTCCATCGGGATCTACGTGGCTCTGCCCCTGGTGGCCGGTTACCTTTCCAGGAAGCTCATTATCCAGGCCAAGGGGGAGCCGTGGTTTGAAGAGAAGTTCCTTCATGTGCTCACCCCCATCACCATCATCGCTCTTTTGGTGACCCTGGTGCTTCTCTTTTCCTTCAAGGGGGATGTGATCGTGGCCAATCCGTTGACGATTCTTTGGATCGCCATTCCCCTGTTCATTCAGACCAACCTCATCTTCTGGCTGACCTACGGGCTGGCCCGGGCGCTGAACCTGACCTACGAAGATGCGGCGCCGTCGGCCATGATCGGAGCATCCAACCACTTCGAAGTGGCCATCGCCACGGCGACCTTACTTTTCGGCCTTTCTTCGGGAGCCGCCTTGGCCACGGTGGTGGGGGTGCTCATCGAGGTGCCGGTGATGCTCATGCTCGTCAAGATCTGCCTGAAGACGTCCCACTGGTTCCGGCGGGAACGGGTGTAGTAAGAGGGCAACCGGCAAGGTGAAGGGCGGGTGGAACGGGGCACGCGGCAGTGCCCCGTTCTTCTTTTGCATGCGGACGGAAAAATTATCGCGCCTATGGGTATTGGCCGGGTTTGCCTTCAACACGGATCCGGGTAAGGTGTAGGGGCGTTTCGCGAAACGCCCCTACAGGCATTCGGCGAAGACACAGAAAGTTGAAGGATACGGGATGTTCCATTCCCATGGAAACACGACCCAAAGCCCCTGGATCCAGGGTCTCCTCCAGGCCCTGGGTCTGGTGGTCGGGGCGGTGGTTCTGGCCGCGGCGACCAACCTCCTGCGCCCCCATCCGCTCCCGTGGATGGGAGACTGGGAAGCGGCCCGCGGTCTGGAAACGGAGGCGGGCGATTCCCTGGTGATCTCGGTGGAAGAGGCCCAGGATGCCTTCTTTTCGGGCGAGGCGCTCTTCGTGGACGCCCGCGACCCGGAAAGCTACCGGGAAGGGCATATCCTGGGGGCGGTCAATCTCCCGTGGGCCCTCTTCGACGAGGCGGCACCGCAGGTCCTTTCAGGTGTCGAAAAGGATCGGCGGATCATCAGCTATTGCGACGGGGAAGGCTGCGGCCTCAGCCGGGAAGTGGCCGTGGCGCTCCAGGCCCTGGGTTACGCAAACGTGCACGTGCTCGTCAACGGCTGGACGGTGTGGTTGAACGCGGGACTTCCGACCGCCACGGGCGATTGAATGCAAGGGGCCAGCCTCCTGTCGGTGCCGGCTTGTCGGCGATCCGAGTCACGGCAGTAGGGGCGAATGATCATTCGCCCCTACCGTGCTGTGCATGAACCATAAACAGTCTCGCCAGATGCAAATCAGTCCCAAAGGAAAGGGGAACGCATGGGGCAGGGCACGGAAACGGTCCACGAAACGCCAACGCTGAAAATGGCGGACCCTCATGGCCCGGCCGGTGGTCACCAACGATGTTGCCATGACCACGGCCACCTGGGTCACCACCACCATGCGCCGGTGGAGACCTCATCCGGTCGAAGTCTCCTGGTCGCCATGGCCCTCAACCTGGCCATCCCTTCGGCTCAGGTGGCCGGCGGGATTCTGGCCAACAGCGTGGCGCTCCTTTCCGACGCCGCCCACAACTTCAGCGATCTGGCGGCCCTTGTCATCGCCTATGCGGCCTTCGTGATCGCTCGAAGGGGGGCGACGGTCCGGCACACGTTCGGGTTTCGTCGAGCGGAGGTCCTGGCGGCGCTCATCAACGTGGCGCTTCTCCTGGCGGCTTCGGGCTATATCGTCTGGGAAGCGATCCATCGGTTCCGGCATCCGGAACCGGTTTCGGGACTCTTGGTCCTGGCCCTGGCGGGCGTGGGAGTGGCGGGAAACGGGCTTTCCGCGTGGTTCCTGCACAAGGACGCCGCCCACAGCCTGAACGTTCGAGGCGCCTTCCTGCACATGGTCGGTGACCTGCTGACCTCCGTGGCGGTACTCATCAACGGGGCCGTCCTGATGGTGAAACCGTGGAACTGGCTGGATCCGGCGCTTTCCCTGCTGATTGTCCTCTTCATCCTCAAGAACTGCTGGGGCATCTTACGCGAGGCGGTGGTGGTGCTCATGAACGCCGCGCCCGCCGGTGTGGACATCGCCCGGATCAAGGAGGAACTGGAACGGATTCCCGGCGTCCAAAACGCCCACTACCTGCACGCATGGAGCGTGGGAGGGTCGAGCATCGCCTTCTCGTGTCACCTGGTGGTGGACGATCAGCCGCTCAGTCGTGCGGAACAAATCAAGCAGGTGGTGCGCCAAAGGCTTCATGAACACCACGCAATCGACCATCCGGTGGTGCAGTTGGAAACGAACCCGTGCGGCAAGGGGTCCCTTCTCTGCGAACTTTCCTGCAACGGCGCAGAGGAAGCAAAGTTGGGCGCCGGCGGCCCGGTGGAATGGAGCGACCGGGGCCGGGGCGCCTGGACGCCGGGCCGGGGTCTCTACGTGGCCGGCCGGGTCCTTCTGGGGGCCGTCTTTCTTTATGCCTCCTACGACAAGATCCTGCATCCCCGGGAGTTCGCCCAAGTGGTTTTCAACTACCAGATCCTGCCCGACTGGGCGGTGAACGGCGCGGCGTTGGTCCTCCCTTGGCTGGAAGCGCTGGCAGGAGCGTGCCTTGTGACGGGCGTTGGGACATCCGGGGCTCTGCTCGTTGCAGACGGCCTTCTCGCCGTCTTTCTCGCTGCGCTGCTCTTTAACTGGGCACGCGGGCTGGATATGGACTGCGGGTGTTTTATCACCGGAGGTCACGGGCCCGGAGTCTTTTCCTCCATGGCTTGGTCCGTTCTTCGGGACGCCCTGCTTCTGGGGATCGCCTCGGGAGCGACCGCCTACCATTTCCGGGGATCTGGAGACCCTGCCGGATCCGGTGCCACCCACGAGGCCTCCAGGGGCCCGCAGGAGGATTGAGCCGTTTGCTGCGCGGTTTTTGCCTCGGACGGGGTTTATTCCCGCACGCACATCCGGCGGTGATGGGAGAGACGGAAAGGAATCCTTCCATTGGATGCCAAAGAGAACCGCGGATGAACTCGAATAGAGGCAAATCTTTTTAGTTGTAGGAACCGCGAAGGCCGCAAGGAGGGTGCCCGGCAATGCAATGGGCGCGCAGTGACTCATAGAGAATGGTATCTTGGGGCGTTCCGACAAATGCCCTTGCTCCGGCCCGCTCCTTCATCCATGCGGAGTGGCGCGAGGGGAGCCATGACTCTTAGAAGCGTAGCCGCATGCCCCTTGCCATTTAGGAGTTGACCTTTGGCGACCATATGCCTATATGGGCATACGTGGTTTACATGTTCAAGACGGAGGCCGATCATGAAGCGGACGGTGACGTGGGTGTTGGCGGTTCTCGTTCTGGCGGGCGTTACGGGCCCCTGGGCCTGGGCCCAGGAGGATGCCAAGGCCGAGATACCCGTTCCCGGGATGGTCACGCTGGTGGATCTGGGGGCCCACAAGTGCATCCCTTGCAAGATGATGGCTCCCATCCTGGACGAGCTCAAAAAGGAATACGATGGAAGGGCGGCCGTACTTTTCATCGATGTATGGGAAAACCGAGAGGCGGCCCGACGGTTCGGGATCCGCGCCATCCCCACGCAGATCTTCTACGACAAGGAAGGCCGGGAGGTGTTCCGGCACGTGGGGTTTCTGAACAAAAAGAGCATCGTCCACGTGCTGCGCAAATTGGGAGTGGAATGAGACTGGGGAAAGGGACGGGATGGATCCATTCTTTATCGCCGTCAATCAATGGATGAGCGGGCAGGGGGCCCTGGCCTTTCTGGGGTGCTTTCTGTGGGGGATGATTTCGGTGGCCCTGAGTCCCTGTCACATGGCGTCCATTCCCTTGGTGGTGAGCTACGTGGCCGGCCAAAACCGACTTCTCGAACCGCGGGAGGCGGCCCGTTATGCCGTCGTTTTTACCTTGGGGCTCTTCATCACCATTGCGGTCATCGGAGCCGTCTGCGCCTTGCTGGGCCGGATGCTGGGGGACGTGAGTCCCTACTGGACCATCCTGGTGGGCCTGGTGCTGCTTTGGGTGGCGTGCGACATGATGGGAGTCCCGATCTGTCGGCTGCCCGGTGCCAATCTGGGCCGATTTCCATTGCGGGGTCTTCCGGGCGCGCTGGTTCTGGGGCTTTCCTACGGCGTGCTTTCGGGTTCGTGCACCTTCGGTTTCATCGCCCCCATCCTGGCCGTCATCACCATCCAGCAGAAGATCCTCACCGGTCTGGGATACATCCTCTTTTTCGGCATCGGTCACTGCCTGCCCATCGCGGTGGCGGGAAGCTTCACCGCCCTCATCCGGAAGGTCATGGAAAACGGCGTTTTTCAGGCAAGGAGCCAATGGTTTCGTCGGGCGGCCGGAGGGGCCATCGCCGTGCTGGGGGTCTATTTCATCGTGCGCCCGTTCCTGGCCAGCTAGGAGGCCGTCCGAAAACTCCGCCACCCGTCACTCCCGCGCAAGCGGGAGTCCATAACTTGCCGGAAATCCTAGATCCCCGCTCCCCGTTCAAGCCGGGGACAAGCTTCGCGGGGATGACGAATGGGCGTTGAACGGGGCAAATCTGCGGTTCTCAGACAGCCTCCTAGGAGCTTGTCCGAAAACTCCGCCAGACGTCACTCCCGCGCAAGCGGGAGTCCATAACTTGCCGGAAATCCTAGATCCCCGCTCCCCGTTCAAGCCGGGGACAAGCTTCGCGGGGATGACGGATGGAGACAAGATGAGTCAAAGAACCCATTGTCAGACAGCCTCCTAGGAGGCTGTCCGAAAACTCCGCGGACGACCTTTTTTCTCGTAGCGCAGCCCTTTAGGGCTGCGGAGGAACCCACGGCCGTCGGATAGGCCATCGAGTATTTCCCGTTACTTCAAGGAGTTGCGATGAGCCTTTCCCCAGGGCTAAAGCCCCGCGGCTACGAAGCGAGGAGAAATTCATCGGGTCATGGAACTGGAAAAATCTTGTTACCTGAATGGATCGATCCTTCCGTCGGGTTCTTTTATCAGCGCGCGCCCTGCCCAAGGGGTCAATTCGTTTTCGGAGGGACGGACTCCATGCCCGGCCGCCGGGGTCGTACCATGGGAATCGTCCCACATCGCCCTGGGACAGGCGAGAAGGAGGTCCTGAACGGCCATCTCTTCCATGAATGCCGGGCGGTGCCAACGCCCCCCGGGAACGCCGGGTGCAATGGTCCATCGAGCCGTTGAAGGAGAAGAAAGAAACGATGCGCATCTTGTGGGTTCACGTCCTATCCCTGGCGCTCCTGCTGGCTTCCGCCGGTCCCGGATCCGCCGATTCCAAAACCTGGGATCTCCCGACCTGCGTCGCCCGGGCCTTGGAGCGGAATCCCGAGATCCGGGTTCTGAAACTGGCCGTTGGGGAAGCCGATGAGGAGATCTCGAAAAGCCGTGCCGCCTTTTTTCCATCCCTTGATCTGGAATCTTCCTACACTCGCACCGGGGAGCCCCAAAGGGTGGTGGCGGCCCATGCCAACAACGAACCGGGCGTTTTCGACCGGGACGCCTTCGATACGGCCCTCACGGCTCGTTTGCCGCTCTTCGAAGGTGGAAGACGGCGGGCTCAGGTGCGGATCGCGGAACTGGGAAAGGCCGCGGCGGTTTCGCGCTTTGACGCCGGCCGCCAAGACCTGGTCCTGAACGTGGCGTCCGGATACTACAAGATCCTCCAGTTGGATCGCGTGCTGGAGGCCACCCGGGGATCGCGCCGGGCCCTGGCCGCCCAGGAAGAACTGGTGCGCCATCAGCTGGAAGTGGGCCGGGCGGCTCCCGTGGACCACATGAAGATCCAGGTGCGTCTGGCCAGTCTGGACCAGAAGATCTCCTCTCTGGAAGCGGACCGCCGGGTTCTTCTGGTCTTTCTCGGACGGTTGATGGGCCTGGATCTCAAGAGTCGCCCCCTCTTCGACATCGCCGGAACCCTGGAGACACCGCACGTGGAGATTCCCTCCATGGAAGAGGGCGTGGCGGAGGCCCTGCGGGCACGTCCCGAACACAAAACGGCGGTGCTCAACCTGGACCAGGCGCGCCAGGCGGTTCGCGCGGCGCTGGCCGACATCTATCCCCGAATCCAAGCCTTCGGCCGCTACGGGCTTCGAAACGGCCTTCCCTACGATCAGGACGACCCTTCCGGTGCCATTGATCACGAAGACACCTGGGCGGCCGGAATCCAGGCCACCCTGCCGCTCTTTCGAGGAGGTGCCGTTCGGGCGTCCATTCGCCAGGCCCGCCTCCGGGAAAAGCAGGCGCAGGAGCGCCTTCGGGCCGTGGATCTTCAGATCCGGGAAGAGGTGGAGCGGGCTCACGCGCGATTGAGGGACAGCGCGGATCGCCTTCAGGTCACCCGGTCCAGTGTGGCCGTGGCCGAGGAGACCCTTCGCATCGAACAGGATAAATACCAGGCGGGTAAGAACACGGTGAACGACGTCCTGGACGCCCAGGCGGCCTTGCTACAGGCGCAGGTGGAATACAGCCAGGCCCAGGTGGACGCTCAACTGGCCCTTCTGGAATGGCGTCGGGCCGTGGGAGAGGATCTCACCCGCCTCGCCCGCGCAAAGTGACGAAGCCCGCGCGCGATCCCGGGATAAAGATGAGGGTAGGAAATGGGAACCAAGCGCATCGCCAAACGGCTTATGGTTGTTGGGATTTGTCTTCTCGTGGTGATGGGACTGGCCATGGGCGTGAAAAAGGCGCGAAGAAGGCTGGCGTCCGCGCCCCAATGGAAGCCGAGGCCCGTTCCCGTCCAAGTGGACCGGGCCGTTGGCGAAACCCTGCGCGACACGGTGCGCTATCTGGGGCACCTGGAAGCGGCCGCGACGGCGAGCGTGGCGCCCCGCATCACGGCCACCGTGGTGAACGTGCGGGTGGATGAAGGAGATGCGGTCCGGGAAGGGGACCTGCTCGTGGAACTGGACGATCGGGACATCCGAGCGGAAGTGCGGGCCCTCACGGCTCGGGTGGAATCCCTGGAAGCCAAGCTGGCGGCCCTGGAAGCATCCATCGCGGCGGCTCGGCGAAACGTGGCCTTTCTGCGCACCGAATTTGAACGGGATCGAAAACTTTACGAAAAGAAGGGGATCAGCGCTTCGGCCCTGGATGCGTCCCGAAACCGGCTGGACACGGCGGTGGGAGCGCTGGATTCCCTGGTGGCGGACCTGCGGAGCGTTGGCCGGGAGAGGGAAGCCGCTGAGGCGCAACGGGACGAGGCCCTGACCAGGCTTTCTTACACCCGCATCGTCGCTCCCGTTTCCGGAGTGGTGACACGCCGCCTGGTGGACGCGGGGGACCTGGCCAAGCCCGGCCAGCCGCTCTTGGAGCTCATGGACTGTTCGTCGGCCAAGATCGTTTTTGAGGCGGTACAGGAAGACCTGGGGCTGCTGCGCCCGGGCCTGAAGGTCCTGATTCACCGGCCGGAGGGCATGTCCCCTTTGCCCGAGGTGGCTCACATCACTCGGGTGTTTCCCGCCCTGGAAGGGAGCAAGTCGGTGCGGGTGGAGGCGGACATCCCCTGGAACTGTTCGCAGCCCGTGCGGCCGGGGTCCTATCTGGGCCTGGATGTGGCGGTACGGGAAGGCACAGGCGTGACGGTCCATCGCCGGGCGGTGGTGGAAACGGACGGAACGTCCTTCGTTTTTGCCGTTCGCTCCGGACGATTGCAGAAGATCCCGGTGCGTGTGGTCTTCATGACGGAAGACCGGGCGCTGGTGGAGGGGGACCTGCGGGAAGGCGAATCGGTGGCCGTGGGCGAATACCTTCAGTGGATTCGCTGGCATGAAGGCATGGCGGTCACGGAGGAGGTGGGGGCATGAGTCCGCACGGATGGGCCTTGCGAAACCCGTGGGCCGTGCTGGTGGGAGCGCTTCTCACGGCCGTGGTGGGACTTCGGGCCTTCTTCACCCTGCCCACGGAATACTTTCCCGACACCAATCCGCCTCAGGCGGCGGTCATCATCGTGGAACCGGGCGCCGCCGCCGTGGATGTGAGCCGGCGCATCACGGAAGTGGTGGAAAAGGAACTGGCGAGCATCTCGGGGCTCACCAAACTTTCGTCCACATCACGCGATGAGGTGGCCTCCATCAACGCCCAGTTCGGCTACGGGAAGCCCGTGGGCCAGGCGGTGGTGGACATCCAAAACGCCCTGAGTCGTATCCGGGCGCAACTGCCGGCCGACATCCTGGAACCGCGCATCTATCCCGTGACGGATGCCACCCGAGCGGTGCTCACCCTGGCCCTTCGCCCCAAGCCCGGCTCTTCCTTGGACCTCCCCCATATCCGGCTTCTGGCGGACAACGACATCAAGGACTTCCTCTTGAATCTGCCGGGTGTGGCGGATGTGGACACCTTCGGTGGCCGGCGCCTTCAGGTGAATCTGTGGCTGGACCGCGACCGGCTGGAAGCCTACGGCCTGACGGCCCGGGACGTGGTGGCGGCGGTTCAGGCCCAGAACATCACCACCCCGGCGGGACTCATGGAAAACGAGGACGGCGAGGCTCTGGTCAAGACCATCGGGGAGTTTCGGGACCTTCGGGACATCCGCGACTGCGTCGTCAAAAGGAGCCGGGATGCCCATGTGCGCGTGCGGGATGTGGCGCGCGTGGAGCTGGGCATCGAGGACCTTCGGAGCCTCTATCATGGAAACGGGGAGCCGGCCATCGCCGTCAATGTGCTCCGGGCGGACGGGGGCAACGTCATGGCGGTCATCCGTACGGTGAAGGCGGCGCTTCCCCGGATGCAGGAGCGCTGGCCGGATATTCGGTTTGAAATCACCAACGACCAGCAGCCTCTCATCGACCGGAACACCACCGGCATGCGCGCCTCCCTTTACATGTCCATCGCCCTCACCGTCCTCATCATCTTTCTGTTCCTGGCGGATGTACGCTCATCCACCATTGCGCTGGTGAGCATTCCCCTGTCGTTTCTTTTCGCCGTCGCCATGTTGGGTTTCACGGGACATACGCTGAACATCGTGACCCTTTCGGGCCTCATCATCGCCACAGGGATGGTGGTGGACGCCACGGTCGTGGTGGTGGAAAACATCCATCGTCACCAGAAGATCTGCCCCGGAGACGCCCGGAGGTGCGTGGAAGGGGCCGTGGGGGAGATCCTTCTTTCCATTACGGCGGGGATGCTCACCACGGTGGTGATGCTCATCCCCATCATGTTTTCGGGCGGGTACGTACAGCAGGTGCTTCGCCGCTTCACGCTCACCCTGGCCTACGCCCTGGTGGGGTCCCTGCTGGTGGCCGTCTTTGTGGTGCCTCCTCTGGCCCTGAAGCTCATCGGAAGGGCGGACCGCTCCGAACGCCGACGGAACTTCTTGGAGCGTTCGGTGCTCCCCTTCAACACCGCGGTGGACGCCCTGGCGGACCTCTACGTGAAGGTGCTTCGCGCGGCCCTTCGAAGACGCTGGCTTGCCATGGCGGCGGCCGTTGCCTGCTTCGTCCTCACCATGAAGATCGTTCCGCCGCTCATCGGCCGGGAACTCATGCCGCCCATGGACACGGGCATCATGAACATCCTCTTCGAGCTTCCCCCGTCGGAGTCGGTGGCTCAGGTGGAAAAGACCCTCACGCAGGTGGAAAGGATCCTCCGGGAAGAACCCAGTGTGCGCATGATCTCGTCCACCGTGGGGTCGGAACCGGGGGAGATTTCCTTCGGTGCGGGCGGCCAGACGGCTCAGAAGGCCTTTCTCATCGTCACGCTCACCACCCGCGATCAGCGGGACCGCACCATCTGGGAGATCGAAGACGAGTGGCGCGAGAAGATTTCCGCTCTTCCCGGCATCCGATCGCTTCAGGTCTACGAGTACGGAGCGACGCCCATGGCCACGTCCCGGGCGCCCATCGACCTGGTGGTGATGGGGGGGCGTCGGGGGGAGGATCTGAGCCGTGCCGCGGCCCGGATCATGGAAAGGCTTAAGGGCGTGCCGGGTCTGGTGGACGTGGTGCCCGGCTGGTGGCTGGACAAGGAGGAGGTCCACGTGCGCGTGGATCCCCGAACGGCGCGCCTTTACGATGTCAGTCCGGCGGACGTGGCTTCGGCGCTGCGCGTCGCGGTGGGGGGCGTGCCCGTTTCCGGGCTCCGCTTGAAGGGGTTCCTGGACGTTCCTCTACGCGTGGCCTACGATGATGCGTGGGTGGGCACGCCCAAACGGCTGGGAGAGATTCCGGTCCCCACGCCCAAGGGGCCCGTGCCCCTTCGAACCCTGGCGGAGATCCGGCGGAGTACCACGCAGACGCTCATCACGCGCGAGGACCTTCAGAACACCATCGACATCACGGGCTACAACCGCACCCGGCGGATCAGCCAGGTCTTGGGTGAGATCGGGGCGCGGCTGAAAGAGGTGAAACTTCCGGGCAACCTGCACATCAAGGTGAGCGGGACGGCGGCGGACATGATGGAGAGCATGCAGCGGGTCATGAAGGCGGTGCTGCTGGGACTGGTCCTCCTCGTGGTGCTGCTCGTGGGAACCTTCCGCTCCTTCAGCCTGCCGCTTCCGATTCTGGTGGCCATTCCTCTGGCCGTCATCGGATCCATGTGGGGCCTGCTGCTCTTGGGAAAGCCCATGTGCATGCCCGCCATGATGGGGATCCTGCTGCTGGCGGGCGTGGTCATCAACAACTCCATCTTCCTCATCGATTTCATCCGCCAGGCCCTGGCGGAAGGGATGGATCGCAACGAGGCCCTGGAGCAGGCGGTGCGCCTTCGGCTTCGGCCGGTGCTCATGACCACCGTCTCCACCTTCGTGGGCATGCTGCCCATGATCCTGGAAACCGCGGTGGGTCTGGAACGCATGTCGCCTCTGGCCACGGCGGCCGGCTTCGGCCTGCTGGTGGGAACGGTCATGACCCTGGTGATCACGCCGGTGACCTATACGCTCCTGGACGACCTGGGACGGCTGGCCGCCCGCCTGTGGCGGTAGTAGGGTCCCGACACGGAAGTCCGTCACGATGAAGTATGAAGCGGGTGCCCGGGAGGCTCCGCATCGTAGGGGCGAATGATTATTCGCCCCTACGATGGGCGCGCAGGTAAGATACAATGCGTCAATTCGGCGTCTACGCGGGCTGGGTCGGTAGGACCTGAAGAGGATAAAGGAGCCGCTGCAAAGGCGACCTGTGATCTTGGGTAGGGGCGGGGTTTATCCCCGCCCGGGAAGCGCCTTTCCAAACAAGCCGCTCCCCGTGCAGGAGGTGACGCCATGCGACTCAAATCCATTGTTTTGACCCTCAGCCCGGAAGAGGCTCAGGAGGTGGTGCGGATCGACATGGACGCCGACGCCGCGGCGGCGTTGGATTTCCTTCGCACCGTCCTGGCCAAACGGGTCAAGGAGGCGCTCAGGACCCATTGAGTGCCAGTCTTCGAGGCCGGGTACGGCCCCGCCCAGAAGGATCGGTTCAGCCCCAAATAGCCCGGGAAAGGAGGCGTCTCATGCCGGTTCTCAACGTCACGCAGGAAGAATACGTGGCCATGAAGGCCGTGGTCCTGGATGGAGACAAGGACGAGGCGCTTCGCCTCATCAAGGTCTTCCTCAAGCGCCTGGAAGCCGACGAAAGAAAGGCCCTCAAGTCGCATCTCGACTGATGGCGCGCTCGGGCAGTAATACGGTGAAGTCATGATACAAGACGTGGCATCGGCGAAATATGAGGGCGACAATAAGATTGAGCTTACCTTTGAAGATGGGGCGACGGGGGTCGTCGATTTTTCCAAGTACCTGTCAAAGGGCGGCGTGTTTGAACGATTCAAGGATCTGGAGTTCTTCAAGAACTTTAGAATCCACGAAGAGCTGGGGGTTTTGACCTGGGGTGACGCCATAGATATCGCACCGGAAACGCTCTATGCGGAAGCCACAGGTTCTGCGCTGCCCGATTGGGTGGAACCACCCAAAACCCCGCCCAGGGCCCGAAAGGTGTCCGACGGATGACAAACGAGGCATCCGCGATGCTGAGGATTTTTCGAAGTGACGCGTAGGTGCTTGAGATCGCGACAATCCCAGGCAACCAGGGATTGGGTGGAAGTTGCTGGATATGAAATCTGGAAAACCGCAAGAATACGTGCGGCGGATGTTCGCGGGGTGCACGGACTGCGACATCTGCCGTTTTCTCATGGATGAATGTTGCCTGCTCTTCCCCCGGATCTTCCAACTGTACGACCGGGAACTGGACGGCGGCCCGCCGGTGGAAGACGGGGAACTGTTGGAACTCACGGACCTTTGCACCCTATGCGGGCTGTGCCCCTGCCCGGACGTGCGGGCGAATCTTCTTCGGGCCAAGGCGGAACGCGTGCGCCGGGAAGGCCTGAGACCCCAAGCCCGCCTTCTGTCCGACCTTCAAAGCGTGGGGGCCTTGCGGGCGCCCCTTCGGCGGGCCGCATCGCTCCTGTTGCAAGGGCGCGCCTGTTCCGCGGCCGTCGCCCGCCTCTTTCGCCTTCAACCGGGCCGTCGGCTGCCCGTCCCCGCAGCGGAGGATTTCTTTGCCTGGGCGGAAAAGCGGGGCCTGCGCAAGGAACCGGAAGCCGGTCCAAGGGCGGCCTATTTCGTGGGCTGCACGGCGGCCTATCTTTTCCCGGAAGTGGCACGGGCGGCGGTGGCCGTCCTGGAAAGGTGCGGTGTGTCCGTGTTCGTTCCGGATCAGCAGTGCTGCGGCATGCCCACGGCCGTGGAAGGAGACGAAAAAAGAACCCTGGAGCGGGTTCGGGCCAACCTGGAGGCTCTTCTGGGGCTGAGGGGCGCCGGATACGATGTGGTCTGTTCGTGCCCCACCTGCGGCTATTTCTTCCGGGTGATCCTGAAGGAAAACGCGTGCCTCGCCACCGGCTGCGGCGGATCGGAAAGGCGAAGGCGCGCCCGCGGCGGCCCGGCGCTCACCGAGATCCTTCCGCTTCCCATGCCGCCCAGGACCTACGGTCCCAGTTGGCTGGCCGACGACTTCTTTCCTTCCCTGGACCCGGAAAAGCGCTTAAAGCTGGCCCACGGAATCCATGACCTGGGAGAGTACGTGCGCGGGCTCGCCCACGGGGATTTGCGAGTCCTTCCTCAACGGGGACCCGGGGGGCGCTGGGTCTATTTCGAACCCTGCCACCAGAGGGAACAAGAAAACGGAGGATCCTACCTGGAGCTCCTCTCCCGCATCCCGGGATTCCAGGTGGTCCGCGTGGGAAGTTCCACGGACTGCTGCGGGATGGGCGGATCCCTGGGCTTCAAGCGTGAATTCCACGAGATCTCACTCCACCTGGGCCGGCGGCTTTTCGAGAAGATCCGAGCCTTGCAGCCGGACGGCATCGTCACCGACTGCCTTAGCTGCCGCCTGCAGTTTCGCCACAACCTTCCTTATCCCGTCGTCCACCCGCTGGAGATCCTGGCAGGATCCGTTCCCTTTGCCCTGCAGGGCCGCGAGGGTTAGTCTAAAAGGCGATAGCGGATGGATGCCGATGGATGGCAGCGGGCGTGAACGGAATGCAGGAGCGATCGGATGCTTCGTAACGGGCGGTGGCGCGCCCTTTGTTCGGTGATTCTCGTGGGGTTTTTGGGGCTGTGGGCTTGTTCCCAAGACGACCGCCCGGTCACGGTGGATTTTTCCAGGACGCGGTCCGTGGAGGATGCGCCTCCGGCGTCCTCGGCGGATCTTCTTCGCGTGGCCGTATCCGCCATGGTGTCCCCCACCGAAACCTTTCATCACTACCGGGAATTCCTGAGGTATCTGGGAAGCAGGACCAACCGCCGCGTGGAGCTCGTGCAGAGAAAAACCTACGGCGAGGTGAACGAGCTCTTCGCGCGAAACGAAATCCACGTGGGTCTGGTCTGTTCCGGCCCCTACGTGCTGGGCGCCCGGCGGGGAATCATGGAGCTTCTGGCGACGCCCCAGATTTCCGGAAGCCACGAATATCGGGCCTACCTGATCGTTCCGAAGGATTCCCCTTACCAGGCATTGGAGGACCTTCGCGGCAAGACCTTCGCCTTCACCGATCCCGACTCCCATACGGGACGATGGGTTCCCACCTCCTGGCTTCTTCGCTTGGGGGAGCGCCCCGAGGACTTCTTCTCCAAGATCATCTTCACCTACAGCCATGACAACTCCATCCTGGCGGTGGCCAGGGGACTGGTGGACGGCGCCTCCGTGGACAGCCTCATCTGGGACTACTACCAGGCCAAGGACTCCCGGTGGACCTCCAAGACGCGCATCATCCGCCGTTCCGAGCCCTTCGGCATTCCCCCCGTGGTGGTCTCACCGGCACTGGACCCTGCGGTGAAGGAAACCCTTGGCACCGTGCTCTTCACCATGCACGAAGATCCCCAGGGGAAAGCCATCCTGGACGAGCTCCACGTCGACCGCTTCGTCCCCCCGCAAGCTGCCTGGTATGAAAGCGTGAAGGCCCTTCTGACCTCCCTCTCAAATCCCACGAAGGGAAATGATGCGGCTCCATAGTCTCACCACCCGATTGCTCTTCGGCCTTGCCCTGTCGGTGATCGTAAGCAGCCTTTCGGTGGCGACCATCGCCACGGAGCGCTACAGCCGTGTTCTGATGGAGTCCCTGCGCGTCCAGGCACGCACCTATGGAGAGTCCTTGGCTGCGGAAGCGGCCGATCTGGTTTTGACCAACGATGTGGTGGCGTTGCAGCGCCTGGTGGACCACCAGGTGAACATCCACCCCGATCTGGCCTACATGTTTGTGGAATACAGGGGAACGGTGCTGGCCCACAGCTTTGCCCAGGGATTTCCGGACGAATTGCGCCACCTCCATGGAGATCTTCCCGAGTCGCAAAGGGATGTGATCGCCGTGCGGTCTCAAGACGGCCGGCGATACCTGGACATGGCGGTTCCGATCCTGGACGGGCACGGCGGGCGGCTGAGGCTCGGTTTCAGTGAGGAGCCCCACCGGGCCCAGGTCCGCCGACTCTGGTGGCAGATCATGGGCTTGACCATATTGATCCTGTGCGGGGCGGTGACGGCGGGAGCCCTGGCGGTCCGCCGCATCACGAAACCGCTGGCGCGCCTCACCGAAGCGGCCGGAAAGGCCCGCCAAGGGGAACTGGCGGTGCGTGTGGATGAGGACGGTCGGGACGAAGTGGCTCTGCTGGGACGGTCCTTCAACCGCATGATGGAACGGATCGAGCGGGATACGGAGAGGCTTCGGGAGCAGACCCGCGAATTGGACCTGGCTCATCGACGGACGCGGACCTTTTGCGAGGTGGTCCAAGGCATCGGGGCCCTGAGTTCCCTTCGGGACGTGGGACCCTTTGTCATCCGGCGTCTCCAGGAGGTGCTGCACTTCCATCGGGGCCTGGTGCTCCTGTTCGACGATACGCGGGAGACCCTGACGATTTTGCACGAAAAGGGCCACCGGTTCACGGGAACACGGGAGGTGCTGATCTGGTGCTCGGCGCTTCTTGCCCGGGTGTCTCAGCCGGGCGTTTATCGAGTGGACGATCTTCCGGAGGAGATCGCCGAAATGGGAATCGCCGCCGAATCCAGGCGGGACTTCGCCCTCGTTCCCGTGGCCGCTCGGGACGGGCTGGCCTTCGGGCTTTTCATGGGGTGCTGCGGCGCGGAATGCCGCTGCGAACCGCAATCGCTGGAGATCGCCCACGCCATGCTCACCGAATCGGCGGCCGTGCTGAAGCGCGCCGTCCACCAGGAATTGGAAAGAAGAAATCGGGAGACTTGGTTCGCTTCGGACAGGGATTTTTGCGGGATCGTGGGAAAGGACCCCGCCATGCAGACGGTCTTTCGCCTCATTGAGGACGTGGCCGCATCGGACGCCACCGTCCTGATCCACGGCGAAAGCGGCACGGGAAAGGAGCTGGTGGCCAGAGCGGTGCATCTCAAGAGCTTTCGGCGGCAAAAACCGTTCGTGGTGATCAACTGCGCCGCCTATCCGGCCACCCTGCTGGAAAACGAGTTGTTCGGGCATGAGAAGGGGGCCTTCACCGGAGCCAACCGAATGCGGATCGGCAGGTTCGAAGAGGCCCACGGCGGTACGGTCTTTCTGGACGAAGTGGGCGAGATCAGCGCCTCGGCTCAGATCAAGCTCCTTCGCGTTCTCCAGACTCGGGAACTGGAAAGGCTCGGCAGCAACAAGACGATCACCGTGGATGTGCGCGTGGTGGCGGCCACCAACCGGGACCTCATGGAAGAGGTGCGCTCCGGAAGGTTTCGGGAAGACCTTTTCTATCGGCTGAACGTCATCCCCATCCATCTTCCGCCGCTGAGGGAGCGGCGAAACGACATTCCCTTGCTGGCCCGCCATTTCCTGCGCCTTTTCGCACAAAGCCACGGCAAGGACGTGCGCGAATTCAGTCCGGACGTCATGCGGGTCTTCCTGCAGCACCCGTGGCCCGGGAATGTCCGGGAACTGGAAAACACGGTGGAACATGCGGTGGTGCTCGCCCGCGGCCCTCGGGTGGAGGTCTCCGATCTGCCGGCAGGGATCCAGGAGCCGCCCCCGGAAAGCGCCCCGTCCGTTTCGGGACTTTCCATGACGGATCGGGAACGCGCCGCCATCGAGGAAGCGCTCCAGGCCACGGGCGGAAACCGCAAGGAAGCGGCCCGCCTTCTGGGCATCAGCCGCAGCGCCCTCTACAACAAGATGAAAAAGCACCGAATCCGCTAACGTCTGTCATCATTCTTCCAGGCTGGCCTACGCTTCGACCAGCGCCCGCTCATCTGTCAACGTTAAGACCAAAAGAGCGAAAAAACCACTCCGCTTAAGTCGATCAGAACGATGATGCCCGCCGATGCGCTATCCTTATGAAAGGAAAGCGCCGGCACGCCGGACTGTCCATGGAGGGATTCCTTCCCACCCACGTGTTTCTGAAAAAGACACGCTATCCCCCTGCAATACCATCACAAACGACTCTACTGCGCCCCCCTGTCCATATTGTGGACACGCTTCCTGTCTCCCCCGTGGGCCTTTGCCCGGGCTGTTCCGAGGTCTTTTGGCTTCTCGTGCCGACTTGGAGAGATCGGCACGATCCTTGCCCTTGAGTGTGGAAGGGGAGGATGACCATGGATGTGGCGGTGCTGGGGGAGAAAGGGGTTCGTCAGGAGATCGGCACTATGCTTGGGGGGGGGCGACCTTCATCTGGAAGGAGCCGATTCCCTGGAGGCGCTGCGAGCGGAGGCCGGTCCGTGGCGGCCCCAGGTGGTGATCGTGGATCTGGACAGCCCGGATGTTGACCTTTCCACCTTTTCCAAGCTGGCAGCCTGGACCGGGCGGGCGGCCGTGCTGGCCCTGTCCCGGCGTCCTTTCCACCCGGAACTGCGGGAAGCCTTCGAAAAACATATCCGGGTTTGTCTTCGCAAGCCCGTGGACCCGGACGAATTATGGCTTTGGCTGAGGGCCTTCGGGCGTTGCCATCGATTGGAGGAAGAGAAGGGAAGTTAGCGGCAAGGACTTTTTTCGGCTTGTGAACGGAAGGGTCCGGAAGGAGGAAGGTTCATGAAGGAGGAGAAGAAAGAACGAGGCGGATGGAGCCGAAGGCAGTTTCTTCGGGGCATGGGCGTTCGCCTGGTGGGCGTGGGGGCGGCAGCGACGGTCTCCGCGGGGAGTCCCGTGCGGGCCTGGGCGGGGGAGGCGCCGGTGCGCTACGGGATGGTCATCGACGTCAACCGGTGTACCGGGTGCCACGGATGCACCATCGCGTGCCTCAGCGAAAACAACGTGCCGGACGGTTATTACCGTTCCTGGGTGAAGGTGGTGATGAAGGGTCGGTATCCCAACGTGAGCACCCATTTTCTGCCGCGGCTGTGCAACCAGTGTGACGACGCCCCCTGCCTCAATCTCTGTCCCACGGGAGCCACCTATCGGACCGCCGACGGCGTCGTCCACGTAAACCGCGAGGTGTGCGTCGGGTGCCGCATTTGCGTGGTGGCCTGTCCCTACGGGTCGCGCTTTCCCAATCCCATCACGCACACGGCCGACAAGTGCGACTTCTGCTACCACCGGATCACCCGGGGGCTCCAACCCGCCTGTGTGGACGCCTGCACCGGGCGGGCCCGCATCTTCGGCAACCTGAACGATCCCGAAAGCGAGATCGCCCGCTACCTGGAAAAGCATCCCACGCAGCGCTTGCGTGCAGACCTGGATACCCGACCCAAGGTGCACTACGTCCATGCCGACGAGTCCATCATGGGGCCGGACTACAACCGCCTGATGGAAAGGAGGGCGTCATGAGCGTTCCCACGACCTACGTTTACTGGATCGACCATTCCGTGGCCCTGGGATACCTCATCGGCTGGTATCTGTGGCTCATCTCCCTGGCGGAAGGGACGCACATCGTCGCCCACCTGAGCTGGCTCTACTACCGAACCGATGACTATCGGCCGCTGGAAAAGGTGGGGACATTTCAACCGTTCATCATCTTGGCCCTGGTGCCGCTCTTTCTGGTGGCCGATCTGGGACATCCGGAGCGGTTCTACACCATGTTCTATCACTGGCATTGGACGTCGCCGGTGGCCTACGGCGTCTACATCATCACGCTCTGCATGCTTTCCTACGCCGTCCACTCCTACTACCTGTTCCGCCCGGAACTTATGGTGAAGGCGCGGGAAAAGGGGCCCCTGCAGGGCCTCTATCGCCTCCTGGTCTTCAACCGGCTGGAGGAAGGAGATGCGGCCCGCATTCGTCGCGGTCAGGAAAGACGCGAAAGATTCTGGGCGGGGGTAAGCCTCTTCTTCTCGTTCATGGGGCTGATCTATCTGGGCATTCTCCTCTCTTCCTTCAAGGGGCGGGTGATGTGGCACTCGTCGGTGATGGTCTTCATCTTCTTCGCCTTCGGCGCCTGTTCCGGCTCGGCGTTTCTCATCCTCCTCACGCACCTCAAGAATGCCCTGGTCCACTCCCCGGAAAAGGCGGTGCGGGAGCAGCAGCGGTATCTGAGCGAATTCGGGATCATCCTCAAGTATTCGCTGGTGGCTCAGGCGGCGGTCTTCTTCATCTACTTCGTCCTGCTCCACTACACGGGCATCGGAGGGCGTGCGGCGGCCAAGGTCTTCTTTGTCGGGCCCCGGGCCTTCCAGTTCTGGTTCTTCCAGGTGGCCGTGGGGCTGGTCTTTCCTTTTTTTCTCATGCTCTACCGCCGGATGAGGGAAAACGTCGTGGTGTCGTGCATCGCGGCCGTGGCCACCCTGGTGGGCACCCTTTTCGGCTGCCTCAACATCTTCATCGGCGGCCAGATGCTTCCCATGACCCATTTCGACTGGGAACCGTTTTCTCCGGAACCTGGCAAGATGGCCATGGGCATCGTCGTCATGTGTGCCATGTTCTTCACCTTCCTGGTGACCTACAAGGTTCTTCCCTACGAAAACATCGAAGCGTGACCGATAAGGAGTGCGATGATGAGCACGAGTCGACGAAATTTTCTTAAAGGCGCCCTGGCCCTTTCCGGCGTACTGGCTTCCGCGGGCTGCATGGAGGAAGGCCGGGGAAAGAAACCATGGCTGCATGGGGGTCCCGATCCCGATGCGGTTCGGGCCGAAAAGGTGGTTCGCACTGTCTGCCTGGGATGCCATAGCGCCTGCGGTCTGCAAGTGAAGGTTCAGGACGGGGTGGTGGTGAAAATCAGCGGCAATCCCTATCATCCCAATGTGCGCGAACCGCATCTGCCCTACGACACGGATCCCTCGGAAGCGGCGCTGGTGGAAGGAACGGTGTGCGCCAAGGGCGGTGCCACCCTCCAGACCCTCTACAATCCCTATCGGTTGCGCCAGCCGTTGAAGCGGGTGGGGCCCCGGGGTTCCGGCAAGTGGAAGACCATCACGTGGGAGCAGGCCTACGAGGAGATCATTAACGGCGGCGATCTTTTCGGCGAGGGGCACGTGGACGGGCTGAAGGCCATCCGCAGCTTCGATCCCATCGACCCGGAGGCGCCGGAACTGGGGCCCAAGGCCAATCAGCTCTGCTTCATGCCCGGTCGGATCGAACACGGCCGCAAGGAGCTCACGGACCGGTGGTTCCACGACTGCTTCGGCACGGTGAACAAGCGTCTGGACCACACGTCCATTTGCGAAACGTCCCACCATGTGGGCATCGACTTGTGTTTCGACAACAAACACCACACCAAGCCGGACATCCTGCACGCCGAGTACATCCTCTTTTTCGGCACCACGCCCTACGAGGCCAACTTCCCCATGCAGGCCATGGCCCGGAAGCTCAACTTCTTCCGGGAACGGGGCGGCACCATGGTGGTGGTGGACCCCCGGTTCTCCAATTCGGCGGCCAAGGCCGCCCGATGGATTCCCATCCTGCCCGGAACCGACGCCGCCTTCGCGCTGGGCATGATGCGCTGGATGATGGAGCACGACCGGGTGGACCTGGAGTACCTGTCCTTTCCCAACAAAAAGGCGGCCTTGGAAGGAGCCGGGCATCTTACCTGGTCGGACGCCACCTATCTGATCCGGCAGGACACCCGCACGGTTCTACGCGACGGAAAGACGCCTCTGGTCATGAAAGACGGCCAGCTGGTCTCGGCGGAAGAGGTGGACCGGGCGGATCTTCTGGTGGACACCACCGTGGACGGTGTGCGGGTTGTGAGCGTCTACAAGATGCTCACGGACCGGGTCATGGAACGGACGGTCGCTGAATACGCCGAGATTTGCGGGGTGGATCCCGCGGCGATCGAACGGGAGGCGGACGATTTTTCGTCCCACGGGCGTCGGGCGGTGGTGGACTTCTACCGCGGCTCGGTGCAGCACACCAACGGAACCTACACGGCGCGCACCCTAGAGGTTCTCAATTTCCTCATCGGCAACGTGTCCTGGAAGGGGGGCTGTGAAGCCCACGGCGGAAGCCACTGGCACGAGATGGGAGGAAAACCCGGAAATCCCTACGACCTCAAGAAGCCGGAATTCACCCCCGGAAAGGTGAAGGCGTGGGGCGTCCACATCGACCGGCACAAGAACCACTACGAGGAGACCACGGAATTCAAAAAGAACGGGTATCCGGCCAAGAGGCCCTGGTTTCCCTTCGCCTACCACAACGTGTACCAGGAGGTCTTCCCCAGCATTGGGGCCCAATACCCCTATCCCATCAAGTGCCTCATCACCTACTGGAACAATGTGCTCTACTCCTCCCCGGCGGGCGTGCACCTGGCCGAAGCGGTGAAGGACCCCAAGAAGCTCCCGTTGTTCATCGCCATCGACATCGTGATGGGGGAAACATCCTCCTTGGCCGATTACATCCTGCCGTGCCGCCACTTCCTGGAAGACTACGGAACGCCCCACGTGGCCCCCACCATCCTCACCACCACCAGCGGGTTTCGTCAGCCCGTGGTGGAACCCGTCTTCAAGGACACCAAGATGCTGGAGGAGATCTTCATCGATCTGGGCCTGAAGATGGGGCTTCCGGGATTCGGAAAGGACGGCCTGGGGCCGGGGCGCGATCTCTACACGCCTTGGGACTGGTACAAGCTCCTGGCGGCCAACATCGCCTATGGTGACAAGCCGAACGACAGCGTCCCCGGAGCCACGGAAGAGGAGAAGGTCCGTTACGTGGTGGAGCGCGGCGGGCGCTTCGAAGACTACCGAAACGCCTACAAGGGCCCTTACACGAAACACGCGTACAAGGGTCCCGTCTTCATCTACAGCGAGAAGCTGGCCACCGTGCGCGATTCCATGACGGGGGAATACTACGACGGCCTCCCGGTCTACGAGCCCGTGAAAGACTGCATGGGCCGCCCGGTGGATGTGGATCCTTCCAGGTATCCGTTCTTCATCCTGACCTACCACCCGGTCTACCACGCCCAGGCCCGCACGGCGGCCAGCCCGTGGCTCATGGGGGTGACGCCCAAGGAAGACATCCAAATCAACCCGCAAGACGCCGCACGCCTGGGAATTCGGCATGGCGACCTCGTCCGGGTTTATTCCCAAAGCCATCCGGAAGGGGTCCGGGGGAAGGCGTGGCTGACAGAAGGGGTGCGCCCCGGCATCGTGGTCATTCCCCATTCACTGGGCCATTGGCAGTATGGCCGCGTCTCCTTCCAGGTGGACGGGAAGCCCTCGGACGCCGCCCCCTGGATCGGCCGGGGCTGTTCCGCCAATCCGGTCCTGCTCCTGGACCCGCATCTGAAGGACGTGTGTCTCCAGGATCCCATCGGCGGCAGTGCCTCCTTCTATGACTCGCGGGTGGCCGTGGAGAAGGTCTGAAAAGGAGGACCGGCATGAAGGGCGTATGGCAAGAGCGCGTGGAAATGGGAAGGGCCCGGGCGGAAGTCTACGGGTTTTTCTCCCGGGTCTTTCTGAAAAGACCCCGCGAGGTGGACCTGAACCGGCTGTTGGCCGCAGAAACCCTGGACGCTCTCGGGGCGCTTTACGGGGATCATCCTTCCTTGAATGGTCTTCGGGATGTGGCAGACGAGTGGAGCCGCGGTCGATTGGATCCGGAAGAGATCCAGGTGCAATACGACAATCTCTTTCTCGTTCCGGGGCCCCATTATGTGCCGCCCTATGAATCGGTGCTCTTGGGTGACGATGCGGTCGGAGGCGCCGGCCGCCGTGGGACGCTCTTCGGACGAAAGGCGCGGCGGATCGCCTCGATTTATGAAGAGCACGGTTTGGGGCCTTCGGAAGGTCTAGACGAATTTCCGGATCACATCGGTGTGGAGCTTGCCTTCATGGAATATCTGTGCCGGCGGGCGGCGGAAGCCCATGCGGCGCGAGACGTTCAGGCGGCGGAGTTCTTGGAAAACGCGGCAAGTTCTTTTCTGCGCGAACACCTGCATGCCTTTTCCCAGCGTTTTGCATCGGCTATTGTGGAAAAAGGCCTTTCGCCTACGTATGAGGCCCTGGCCGGTCTTCTTGCGAGCTTTCTCGAGGACGACCTGAACGAGGTAAGCTCCGGCCCGGACCGTCGATGGGAGAACGCCGTCACGTGTTCGTGCTGACGTTCAACCGTTCCCCAAGCCGCCCCAGGAGAAATCCCATGGACTTTGCTGAGCTGCTGCGATCCTCCGCCCAGGCCCACGGCCATCTGTGTTCCGGGCAGGTGATCGGCGTGCGCATGGCCATCCTGGGCTGCCGGCTCATCGGCCTGACGGATCCCACGAGCCGGGACCAGATCAAGAAGCTCCTGGTCTATGTGGAGATGGACCGGTGCGCCGCCGATGCCGTGGCCCACGTCACCGGGGTGAAGCTGGGTCGGCGAAGTCTCAAGTTCCTGGACTTCGGGATCATGGCGGCCACCTTCGTGAACCTGGAAACGGGCCGGGCCTTTCGGGTGCTTTCCACGGAAGAGGCCAGGGATCTGGCGTGTGTCTATGCGCCGGAAATCCCGGGAAAGGCTCCACAGCAGCTGGAGGCCTACAAACGGATGCCCGACACGGTGCTCTTTCGGGTGGAAGAGGTCCGGGTGGATCTTCGGGACGTGGATCTTCCCGGTCCCACCCGAAGGAAGGTGGCCTGCACGCGCTGCGGCCAGGTGGTCCGGGACGGCCGCGAGGTGGAGGGCCCGGACGGGCCGCTTTGCGCCCACTGCGCCGGAAGGAGCTATTTTCGAAAGATTCGCGAAGTGCCCGACCCGGCATCCGAGCCGGGAGAGGGGGTGGAAAACGCCCCGGAGCTTACCAAGGTCGGGATCGTGTGACGGCGGAAAAGGGGAGAGCTGAGATGATCAAGGTGATTCCGGTGGAGGAGGCGGTGGGAACCCAACTGGCCCACGACGTGACCGAGATCCGGCCGGGCGAGTTCAAGGGACCGGCCTTTCGGAAGGGACACACCGTGTGCGACGAGGATGTGTGCCGACTGCAGAAGCTGGGGAAGAACCGCCTGTACGTGATCGAACTGGAAGAGGACGAGATCCACGAGGACGAGGCCGCCGCGATCCTGGCCGGGGCCCTGGCAGGTCGAAACATCCGTTGGGAAAACGCTCCCCGGGAGGGAAAGATCAATCTTGTGGCCGCCGCCGATGGGCTCCTTCGCGTGAGAGTGGACACACTGGCCGCCTTCAGCATGATGGACGAGGTCATGTGCGCCACGCTCCACAACCACACGCTGGTGAAGGAAGGCGATCGGGTGGCGGCCACCCGGGCGATCCCGCTGGTGATGAAGCGGGCGGCCGTCGAGCGCGCCGCCGCCGTGGCGCGGTCCCAGGGGCCCGTGGTGGAGGTGCTTCCGGTGCGGGCGGCCCGAGGCGGCCTGGTGGTCACGGGAAACGAGGTCTATCACGGTCTCATCCAAGATCGGTTCGCTCCCATCATCGAAGACAAGCTGACCCAACTGGGAAGCGAACTCCTTTCCGTGGAGTACGTACCGGACGATGCCCGGCGGATCGCCCGGGCCGTGGCCAAGGCCCTGGAGAAGGGATGCGATCTGGTGCTGCTCACGGGGGGAATGAGCGTGGATCCCGACGATGTGACCCGGGCGGGCATCCTGGCTGCGGGCGCCGTGGACTTTTGCTACGGCTCGGCGGTCCTCCCCGGCGCCATGTTCCTGTCCGCGCGCATCGGGGACGTTCCGGTGCTGGGGGTTCCCGCCTGCGCCCTGCACCATCGGGTGACCGTGCTGGACCTGGTGCTTCCCCGCATTCTGGCCGGGGAGCGGGTGGGACGGAAGGAACTGGCCCTGCTGGGCCACGGCGGCCTCTGCCGGGACTGTGCCCAGTGCACCTATCCCCACTGCCCCTTCGGAAAGGGGAGCTGAACCGCCTGGAGGTTTTGGAAAACCGGGAGAGCGGGCGATGCCCGACGGTGCATGCCGCGTGGGCGACGGAGACTTTCACCGCGGCAGGCGTGGAAGGTCGGCGGCCGAGCCGTTCGGTGCGCTTCCCTTCCGGATCGGAGAGACGGTAAGGGTGAGGGCGCGCGTCGCCGTGATGCGGACCTTGTCGTTGGGACGACAGGCCTCAGCGCTTTCCGCCTTCCAGATTTCCCCGTCCACCAGGACGGTTCCGCGGTTGCCCTCCCACGCCAAAACGCGGGCCTCCTTTCCCACGTAGGACTCCAACCCCGCTGCGGAACGCCGAGATCGCATCTTCCAGTGCCAATAGAGGGGGAGGAAAAGATGCTCGCAGAGCTCCACCACGACGATTCCCCCCACCACCCAGAGGAGTATTTGCTTCCAATCCACGGCGATTCCAGTCCCTTGAAGGCAACAGGAGCACCATCAATCCACCATCTGATGGCCCACCCAAAGGAGCAGGAAGAGGGCCGCAACCACCACCGGGTTCGTGTGCAGGGTCCGCGCCGTTTTGATGAGAGACTGGGAACCCAGCCGGAGCTTCATCAGGACGCCGAGCAGGGCGAATCCCACGAGCAGAGCGAGGGTCCATTCGGGAAGGCTGGTGGACCGACACCGTGAAAGCACAAAATGCCACAGGGCGATCCCCAGCGCCGAAAGATTCCCCACGTAGTGAATGGGCATGAGGCGCTTCTTGTTGAAGGTATAGAGGTCCGCCCATTTCTTGCGCGAAGGATTGGATCGGGTGCGCTTCAGCATGCCCCTGGCGGCGAACCCCACGACGGCGGGGACGTTGGCCACGGCAAAAAGCCAGGCCGCCGTTTCTCCGGTCGCTTCGTTTCCGTGGTCGTCCTGTCGAAGCCGCCCTTTCGATTCGATCCCCCACCCCGGAAAGCCGTGTTTTAGGGAGTGATCGTGATCGGCCCTGGCACTCCAAACAAAGAGCGCCGAAGCCAGGCACGCCAATAGAAACACGCATTTCCCAAAACGGTTCCTCCCCTCCATCGTTCTCCTCCCTGTCTCGGACGGCTTGATGCCAAACACTGCCGGTGCAAAGTTTCTCGTTCTGGGAGGCAAAAAGCCTGCCGATTCCCGGCAAACGCCGTAGCCGAGAGGCCTTACCCCGGGCGGGACGTGAAAAACCGGACATGTCCTGCATAACTTTTATCCACCTGTGAGCCGCTTCCGGAACGCGCCCCCGGCACCTCCCGCTCCACATTCATCGTCCCAACGGTCATGGCTTCCTTGGGCACCCCGCATGGATGTACGATTTCGTCTCCCGATTTCATCCCCTAGGAGGCCGTCTGAGAACTTCCTCAACCGTCACTCCCGCGCAAGCGGGAGTCCATAAGTTGCCGAAAATCCTGGATCCCCGCTCCCCGTTCAAGCCGGGGACAAGCTTCGCGGGGATGACGAACGAGTGTTGAATCACGCGAACCCGCCGTTATCGGACAAGCTCCTAGGAGCCTGTCCGACAATGGCTCTCCGAGTTAAGAGCCCGAGCTATGGCCCCTCTTTTCGTAGCCGCGGGGCTTTAGCCCCGCGGGAAGGGCCATCGCAACTTCATGAAGTAACAGGAAATATGCGATGGCCTATCCAACGTTCGGCGGTTCTTCCGCAGCCCTAAAGGGCTGCGCTACGAGAAAAGAGGCCATCCGTGGCGTTCTCGGACAGGCTCCTAGGAGCCGGCTCGCCGGCGATCCGAAGCGCGGGCAAGGCCGCTCCCACAAGGTGGGCGCCTCGGTTGCTCCCCTTCACGTCCACTCGTGGTTTTCCTTCACATTCACCTCCATCACGGGGGAGCCCCCGATAACGAAGGATCAAACGCCCTTCTGGGAAGGCAGCTCCTGTAGGGGCGAATGATTATTCGCCCCTACAGGCCGTGGGCTGAAGCCTCGGCGCTCCATTGGGATCCTTCAATCTTCACGCTTCCGAAAGGCCGTAAACCTTGTTCTTTGACAGGTTGCCGGGGGAAGACGCTTCCAGCCCTTCCAGGAACCTCCATGCCCGGACCAGGTTCCCGTTCAAGGCATCGGCCAGGACGGCGTACAGTCCCGCCTGGGCCAAGGCCCCCAAGAGCGCGCAATCCAGCTCCGGCCCCAGGGATCTTCGAAGTCCGCTTCGCAGGTTGGAAAGGCCTGCCAGGGTCCGTGTCGGCTTCCCCAACAAGTGACCCCGGGAAAGCAGCCGCACCGTCTCGATGGTGTGGGCGATGCGCGCCGGGGCGTCGGGCCAGCCCATGTTGGGCACGACGGGATCCAGGAGGATTCCTTCGTGGGGAAGCCCGGCGTCCAGGGCCCGGCCGTGGAGCTCCACCGCCAGAGCGGCTTTCTCCTCCACCGTGGGCGGGCTAAAGGACTTTGCGTCCAGCAGAAGGGCCACCACCGGGGTTTGGTGCTCCACCGCCAACCGGAGTATTCCGTCCAATTTGCGGGGTTCCAGGGTCAGGCCGTTGAGAACGGGGGTCTTCCGGCAGGCCCGGAGGCCCTTTTCCAGCAGGCGGGGGTCGGGGCTGTCCAGGATGAGAGGAAGGGAGACGGCCTCCTGGATGGTTTCCACGAGGAAGGTCATGCGGTCGGCGCGGCTGCGGGGGAGATAACCCGGGTTGACATCGATCCATTGCGCGCCCGCATCAGCCAAGCGACGGGCGCGGAGCCGGATGGGTTCCGGATCCAGTCTGTCCATGGCGGCGGCCACTTCCGGATGGAGCGGGTGGATGTTGTCGGCGGCGAAGATCATGGGGGCGTCCTCTTTTCAGCTGGATGGAGCGGGGTCTCGGTTCTTACAGAAGTCTTCCAGAATCCGGAAGAACGGTTCCCACCGGGGCGGGCAGTCGTTGTGATCGCAGTCGTAGGGGACGAGCCGGGCGTGGGAGGCGTGTCGGGCCAGTTCCACGCCGTGCTGGTACGGAATGACCGTGTCGTTCCGCCCGTGGATGACCAGCACGGGATGGGGATAGCGACGGACCACCTCCAGGTTGTCGAAGGGATCGCGGATGAGAAAGGACGGTGCTAGGTATCGCCGGGCGAAGGGCCGCAGGCTGGTGAAGGTGGACATGAGAATGAGGCCCGCGGAGGGCCTCTGGGCGGCCAAGGCGCAGACGGCGCCGCCTCCGATGGACCGGCCCCACAGGAAGATCCTCTCGGAGTCCACCTCCGAGCGGCTGGCAACCAGGTCGTAGGAGGCCGTGAAGGCTTCCGTAATGCTTTTCTGGGAAGGCTTTCCAGCGGAACGGCCGTAGCCCGGATATTCCACGAAAAGGATGTTCATGCCCCGGTCCGCCAAAGGTTCCAGCACCGAAGGCCAGATGTCGATCACCTCGCCGTTTCCATGGGCAAAGACAAGAAGGGGGCTCTTCCCGTCGGGGCCCGGCCTTCGGGACGGCAGCAACCAGGCCTCCACGCGGCCGAAGGACGTCTCGACCCACATCCTCTCCAGATCGGCCGGTTGATCCAGGCCCTGGGGAATGCCCACGAACATGGTGGGAAAGATGAGGGCCCGTTGCACAACGAAAAGAAAAGCAGAGTAAAGAAGATAAGCGCAGGTCATGAGGAAGAGCAGCTTCAGCCAACCCACCGGCAAGCCTCCAATGATTGGGATTTCCCCATTCCACAAGATGCCGTCACGAGAAGATGGCTCCAATCGATCAGCTCCAGAAGGCTGTCCGAAAACGCCGCGGACGACCTCTTTTTCTCGTAGCGCAGCCCTTTAGGGCTGCGGAAGAACCCCCGAACGTTGGATGGGCCATCGCGTACTTCCTGCCACTTCATGAAGTTGCCATGGCCCTTTCCGCGGGGCTGAAGCCCCGCGGCTACGAAAAGAGGGGCCATAGCCCGGGCTCTTAACTCGGAGAACCATTGTCGGACAGGCTCTTAGAAGACTGTCCGAAAACGGACCCAATGATGGTCCATGCCACGCAGCCAATCTTTCGCAACCCTCCAGGATTTCGCTACGGGAAAATCGCGTCGGCCCGGCGCTCGTGGGACGGCCTCAGCAAGCCTTCTCCTCCATGAGCCCGACGATGATACGAGCTCGATAGCGAAAGATCCAGGAAATCAGATAACCAATGACCGGAGCGGCCCATTCCCCCACCGGATAGAGGGGGAGGGCATAGCGGACCCGGTCGATCATGAGGGTCCCTTGGGGATGCGGCCGGAATTCGTGGGTGTGGACCCACATCCGGTAAGGGCCGCGGATCTGCTCGTCCACGAAACGCCTCGGAGGATCCCACTCCTGGATGCGGGTCTTCCACCGAAAGGGAATGCCGAAGAGCCGGAGCTTGTAGTCGATGAGCGTCCCCCGGCCCATGGGGATGGGAAGCGGAGTGACGATCCGGAAGGAAAGCTCCGGCGGAGTGATCCGTTCCAGATTGGCCGCATCGGCGAAGAAGGGAAAGACGTCTCGGGGTTTCGCCCGGAGGAGAAGGCGGGATTCGAAGTGGCGCAGACGCACGGGGTCTCCTGATTCTCGGGTCCGATCGGGGGGGCCGGCCTCCGCCCGCTTGTACATCGCCGGCAAGTGTGCTCTCATGGGCCCGCCTGGAGCTCCCAGGGGACACAGGATCCAAGCGGGTTCCTTTTTTCCCATCGGTTCTTGGGGGCGGGCGGAAAGCCCTCTCCCGCGAAACCCTGCGAACCTGTCGGGTGCAGGCGGGGGTTGTCCCCGCCCGTCAATTCGGCGGTGAAGGAAGAATCCGGTAAGAGTATCGTTCGATGAAGGCTCTGCTCTGTTGACATTTTGGAGGTCACGGCCATGCACGAACTACTGGAAGGTTTTCCCGTGGTGATCGAACTTCCCGTGGTGTGGGGCGAGATGGACGCGTTTCAGCATGTGAACAACGTGGTCTACTTTCGCTACTTTGAGACGGCCCGGATCGCCTACTTTCTCAAGATGAACTACATGAAGATCATGGAGGAGACCGGAATCGGTCCCATCCTCGCTTCCACCCAGTGTCGCTACCGGTTTCCGCTCACCTATCCGGACACCATCTCCGTGGGCGCCCGGGTGCCGGCACTGCAGGAGGATCGGTTCACCATGGAATACCGGATCGTGAGCCACCGCCACAAGCGGATCGCCGCCGAAGGGGACGCCCTGGTGGTGTCCTACGACTACCGAAACAATACCAAGGCGCCCCTTCCGGACCGCGTTCGCCGCCACATCCTGGAAGTGGAGGGACGGGCCGGGTGAGCCGCCCATCTACGCTGCTTCACCCAGCTTTCGCACATAATCGGCGGCTTCCAGGCCCGCCACGCAGCCTTCGCCCACCGCCTTGGCGATCTGCCACGGCGGGCCGCAGATGTCTCCGGCGGCATAGACCCCCGGCACGTTGGTTTCCTGCCTTTTGTTGGTGACCACGTACTGGAACGATTCGGGGTCCAAGTCCACCCCCAGGGCGGTGGCGATTTCCAGGGCTCCCTTGGCGCCCCGCTCAATGAAGACGCCCTGCACGGGAAGGCGGCTGCCGTCGTCCAGAACCACCGCCTCCACGGCATCGCTTCCTGCAATCTCCACCACGCGGCGTCCCTCGTGGAGTTCGATGGCGCTTTCCCGGAGCTTTTCCGCGAGGTTTTCCGAGACCTGCAGCTTTTCGCAGATGAGGTGCACGCGGTCGGCATAGAAAAGCAGGGTGAGCGCCCCGGAAACGGCGGCACTTTCGCACCCCACCACGGCCACGGGCACGCCCCGGAAGAAATTGGCGTCGCATTCCACGCAATAGCTCACGCCCTTTCCGAGAAACTCCTTTTCCCCGGGGACGCCCAGCTTCTTTCGGGAGATGCCCATGGCGAGGATGAGGGCCTTGGCTTCCATGGCATCGCCGCCTTCCAGGCTGAGACGGAACCGGTGGCCCTCGCGTTCCACGGACACCACGTCTTCATCGAAGAAGACGGCGCCGAATCTTTCCGCCTGTTGTCGGCCCTGGATCAGCAGGTCTTCTCCCGTGGCGTGGGGGATGCAACAAAAGTTTTCCACGTGGGCCTTGAAAGCGCTGCTTTTAGGGATCTTTCCCACCACGGCCACGGACACCTTCTTTCGCGATGCATGAATGGCGGCCTGAAGGCCGGCGGGCCCCGTTCCGATGACGGCCACGTCGAAGGAGTGCGTCTTCATGCTTTCGGCTCCTCTCATTGTGCTTTCGGCTAGAGTCCCAGGTCTTGGTTGATGAGCACCACGTGGATGCGGCCCTTGGGAAAGGATTTTTCCGTGATGGTCCAGTGGTTACAAATGCGCTCGGGGCTTGAGCAATCTTCGCAGACCCCCGTATGAAAGCACGGGGTTTTCTTGTCCAGCCGCATGGCGTTGGCGGGAGCGGCGTAGTTTTTGACGCGGGCCATGGCGCCTTCCACGTCCGCCACCACCTTGTTCCGGCCCACCAGCAGGACCACGTGCCGGGGTCCGAAGGTGATGGCGGCCACCCGGTTGCCGTACATGTCCAGGTTGACCAGGCGGCCGTCTTCCGTTACGGCGTTGGTCCCGGCGAAAAAAAGATCCACCAGAAGCGATCGGCGACGGCGCTCCAGCATCTCTTCCAAGGCCAGGCCCATTTCGTAGGTGTCCACCACCTCCAGATCCGGCCGGTTCTTGAGGGCGTCGTAAAGGCCTGAAGACACGAAGGTCATGGATCCGCCCCAGGAAACGGATTTCACCGGGAGTGCGGGGAGGATTTGCTCCAGCACCATGCGTTTGGCATCCTCCAGGTCCCGGACGACGGTCGCAGAGAAGTTGTTTTTTTTCAGCGCCTCCTGCACCCGCTTCAATCGCAGATCCCAATAGTGCTCCACCGGACGGTCCATGGTATCCTCCTGATGCACGGAGAGATTGGATCTTCGTGAGTTCGCCTGCCAAGAAACAATAAACACCTTGACACTTTTACCAAATCCGGGACGGTTTCGAAAGGATCAGGAACCGGACTCTCTGGGGGAGGAAGAGGAACCATGCTGCGAACACCACTGACGGATCTTTTGGGCATCCGCCATCCCATCATTCAAGGCGGCATGCAATGGGTTTCCCGAGCCGAACTGGTGGCGGCGGTGAGTAATGCCGGGGCGCTGGGCATCCTCACGGCTTTGACCCATCCCACGCCGGAAGCTGTAGTGCGGGAAATCCAAAAAACAAGGGAGCTCACGGACCGGCCCTTCGGCGTGAACATTACGATCCTTCCCACGCTCAAGCCCGTCCCCTACGACGAGTACGTGCAGGCGACCATCGAAGCGGGGGTGAAGATCGTGGAGACGGCGGGGCGGAAC
The DNA here is from genome assembly GCA_014359885.1 of Desulfacinum sp. Lineage (GTDB taxonomy): Bacteria > Desulfobacterota > Syntrophobacteria > Syntrophobacterales > DSM-9756 > Desulfacinum. The sequence goes on along the minus strand of JACIYN010000027.1, from coordinate 9,266 downwards.
CCCGAACCGTTTCTTCCCGCTCTCAAGGAAGCCGGCGTGGTGGTGATCCACAAGTGCACGTCCGTCCGCCATGCCGTCAAGGCGGAAAAGATCGGCTGCGACGTGGTGAGTATCGACGGGTTCGAATGCGCCGGGCATCCCGGGGAAGACGACGTTCCGGGCCTGGTGCTCATCCCCCGGACCGCCGACAACGTGAAGATTCCCATCGTGGCCTCGGGAGGCTTCGCCGACGGGCGGGGTCTTGCAGCCGCCTTGGCCCTGGGCGCCCACGGGATCAACATGGGGACGCGTTTTCTCGCCACCCGGGAAGCCCCCATTCATGAGCGCATCAAGCAAATCCTGGTGGAAGCCGACGAGCGGCAGACCACCCTCATTCTCCGAAGCCTCGGGAACACCGCGCGGGTTTATCGAAACCGCATGGCGGAGGAGGTGCTTCGGTTGGAAGGGCAGGGCGCCGGCATCGAAGCCATCGGGCCGCTGGTTTCCGGAAAGCGCGGCGAACGCGTCTGGGCGGAAGGCGACCCCGAAGCGGGGATCTGGACGGCGGGCCTGGTGGTGGGACTCATCCGGGACGTGCCGCCCGTGGCGGAACTTGTGGAACGCATTGTGGGCGAGGCGGAATCGATCATTCGGCAAAGACTTCCGGGAATGCTGGTGAGCGGCTGAACCACAGGCGGATCAACACCTCATTTCTGCATCCCGCCCCTGGAATGGCACCTTTCTTTCTCTTGCCGCGGCCCCGACGGACGGGCCAATGACGGCCCCTGGGAGGCTGCCCAAAACGCCGGGGATCAACGGTTTTCTTGTAGCGCTGCCCATTAAGGCTGCGGAAGAGTGCCGGGCGTCAGATGGACCATCGGGTATCGGCTGCCACTTCATGCGGTTATGATGGCCCCTTCCCGCGGGGCTGAAGCCCCCCGGCTACGAAAGAAGGGGCTCCCTTGTCGATTGAGGAAGGAAACCCGTTCTCGGACAGCCTCCCAGGAGGCGGTCCGAAAACTCTGCAAACCGTCACTCCCGCGCAAGCGGAGGTCTATAACTCATTGGAAATTCTGGATCCCCGCTTTCGCGGGGATGACGAATGGGCGTCGAACGGTGTAAATCTGCCATTGTCGGACAGGCCGCCACGAGGATGGATTGATCCGGTCGGAAGAACTAGGAAGGACAAGGCGGCGCATCGCTTGCGGCGGGCTCAGGCCGTGCTTAACGGGATGAGGAAAATCCAATGGGCGCGATGATCGCTCGTGAGGAGGTGGTGCCATGAAAGAATCCATCCATGTGGTCTGTCCCCGCTGCACGTCTGTCAACCGAGTGGATGCACTGCGGCTGATGAACCATCCCGTCTGCGGCAAATGCTCCGCCGACCTCTTACCGGGTAAGCCCCTGGAAGTGGGCGGCGATGCATTTGAAAAGCATATAACCCGTTCCGATCTTCCCGTAGTGGTGGATTTTTGGGCGCCCTGGTGCGGGCCGTGCCGTATGATGGCTCCCGCCTTCGAATCCGCCGCCCGGAAACTGGCTTCCTCCGCCCGGTTTTTCAAGGTCAACACGGAACGGGAACAGGCTCTTGCGGCCCGTTACGGCATCCGAAGCATTCCCACCGTGGTGATCTTCAAGGGCGGGCGGGAGCGGGCCAGACGGTCGGGGGCCATGGACGCAGCATCGCTGGTTCGGTGGGTGGAGCAATTTACGGATTGATCTCCCCCGTCGCTCCTTGTGCGTCTTGACCCACGCCTGCCTGGATGGAAACGGAACTCATCGACAGCTGGGTGGGAAACGCGTCATGGGGGGACCAACCAGTGTAGGGGCGAATGATCATTCGCCCCTACATGCGGGGTTCACAGCCGGCGCCGAAGTCTTCCATTCCTATAAACGGCCGCTTTCCTCTGGGCGGGCCGTCGTCCGTGGACGAAAGAGCCTGCAGCTAGGCCCGGTCTTTCCGGAAAACGACGTAAAGCGCAAGAAGCTTTGGGGGCGCTCCTCGGCGGTTTTCGTTCTCTTCAGATGTTCAGGTGCTTCCAGCGCATCAGGTAAGCCACCAGGATCCCCACGAGGAAGCCCGCCGCCAGGTTGGACGCCAGCGTGATCCCCAGCATGAGAAGGATCACGAAAAGGTCCTTTCGTTCCCGCATGTCCAGGATGGTGAGGGCCAGCTGGGCCCCGGCGAAAAGGAGCAGCACGCCGAGAACCGCCATGGGAATGAGCGTGCTGGCGGTGTAGACGTGCTTTCCCAGCACCAGGGCCAGAACGGCAAAGAGGGTTCCGATGATAAGATTGGATCCGGCCGTCCGGGCGCCGAACCGGTAGTGGGCCGCCAGCCCGCCCGCCCCGTGGCAGATGGGCATGCCCCCCAGAAAGAAGCTCACCAGGTTGGCCAGCCCCATGCTGATGCAGGCCGCCCGGTAGGTCACCCGCCGGCTTTTCTCCCCGAAGTATTCGCGGGAAAGATCCACGTAGGCGATGACGGCGTTTCCCAACGTCATGGGGATCTGGGGCAATACCAGCATCATCAGGGCCAGGCTGAAATCCACGCGGGACGGCATCCCCAAGGGCATCCAGGAGGGCAGATGAAAGCCCACGGAGAGATCCTGGAAGCCGTCACCCGTTCCGAAGAGAAGCCCGAGCAGGAGCCCGCCGCCCACCACCACCAGTCCCGCTGGAAGCTTTCTGTTGTCCAGGAGGAGCAGCGTGAGAAAGGTTCCCGCCACCCCCAGGACGATCCCAATGGGCAACGGTCCCAGGCTTTGGATCGAAAGGTAGGGTTCGGCGGCGTTTCGCAGAGCCTGGTAGGTGGAGGTGCCCAGCATGAAGCGGACGCCCTGGGCCATGAGGAGCGTCCCGGTGGCCATCTGCACCCCGCGCACCACGGGCTTGGGCACCCAGCGGCCGATCACGTCCATGGCGCCGGTGACGCCGATGACAAGAAGGAAGACGCCTATGAGAAGGCCGGAGGCGAGGATCTGGGAAGCGGGAAGAGCCGATGCGATGGCATAGGCCCCGATGACCTTCATGGGCTGGATGGGAACGGTCAGGTTGAAGTAGAGACCGGAGAGGATGTAGAAGAGGCCCACGGAAAAGAAAAGACCTGCGGGATCCAGGCCGTTCACCACGATCATGCCCAGCGCGAGCGGGAGCAGCGTCCCCAAATCCCCCAAGGAGCCGGCCCATTCCAAGCGATCGAATCGGTAGCGTTTCGACATCCATCCCCTCCAGCCTTCGGATTCAGCTCGGCAAGCACACTTGCCCGACCCGCCAAGAAGAGATTCCCCAGCGCCCTTTATGCCGCAAGAAGGCGGAATTCGCCAGTGCGAAGACCGTCCCAAGGAACCCACGGGGCCACTTATTCATCGGGTTTTCCTGGCACCATGCAAGGAGCGGGCAGGGAGAAACCACGCCCTGAATCGAGGGGTTGATCCGTTGCCGTAGGTCGGTCGGCGCCCCCCTACACACGCTGAGGCGCCCGGAAGTCCCTTGTCCGAGAATCCAGGAGGAGGGGGGGAGCCCCTGGGCCTTACCAGTCGTAGAGGACCTCCCAGTGGTCGTGGAAGGACGGATCCAACTGGCTGTAGCGGTAGGTCATGGTTTTTCCCGTCCCGGGGCCTGTGCCGCTTCCTTCCTTCCAATAGCGGATGAGGATGGCGGGGATGCTCCCGTTGGGTGTGGAAGTGACGCCGGGGGCGGGAATCCACGTTTCGCGCTCTTCGATGATCTTCCACACGGTGCCGTGGCGCTTGCTGCGGACCCTTTCGCCCACCCGGGGAAGCTGCAACTTTTCCCTTAGAGACTTGAAGGTGTAGGGAGACTTTTCTCCGTGGTCCAGAATCCGTTCTCCCAGGACCATGATGCCGATGGCCCCGATGGGGGCGGTGAGCAGGATGGAAAGGACCGCCACGGCGAGAATCACCTCGCCCGAAGCTACGCCGGCCGCCAAGGGCACGGCGCCGATGGCCGCCTGCACGGTGGCCTTGGGGATGTAGGCCACCACGCAGAAGAGCTTTTCCTTCCAGTTGAGAGGGGTCCCCAGGAGCGACACCCAGGTGCCGATGCTTCGAAAGACGAGGCCCACGGCGATCACGGCCGTTCCCGCAAGTCCTGCCTTCCAGGCCACGTGGATGTTCACCTGGGCGCCCACCAGGACGAAGAGGAGCAGTTCGGCGAAGACCCAGAGCTTCTTGAGCTTTTGCGAGATGAGGTGGGCGATGGGTTCGGCCTTTTCCAGGATGACGAAGCCGATGGCCATGACCCCCAGGAGGCTCGCCACCGGCACCCAGTGTTCCACCGCCGTCTCCAGCCACGTGAGAAAGATGGACACCCCCAGGACCACCAGGGTGCGCTTGGGCGGGCGCCAGTCGTAGCGGGTGAAGAGCTTGTAGAGGAAATAGCCGGGGACGACGCCCACCAGAATGCCCAGGACGATGGAGATGGGAATCTCGGCCAGCTTGGCCCAGATGTTCACCTTTCCCCCGCCGTACATGCCCATGAAGATGCTGAAAAGAACGATCACGAAGACATCGTCCACCGACGAAGCCCCCAGGATGAGCGTGGGGATGCCCTTCTTGGATCCTCGCCCCCGGTCCATGAAGTCGATCATGAGCGGAACGACCACGGCCGGAGAGACCGCTGCCAGGATGGAGCCCAAGATGGCCGCTTCCAGCAGGGTGATACCAAGCCACTTGGGAGCCACCCACATCACCCCCAGGATCTCGAAGACCGCCGGCACGGCGCTCATGGTGAGGGCGGCCCGGCCCACCCGGTTCAAGGTGTCCCGATGGAGCTCAAAACCGGCGCGGAGCAGGATCACGATAAGGGCGATCTTTCGAAAGTCCGCCGACACCTGCATCATTTCCGGGCGCATGAGCCCCAACACATAGGGACCCACCAGGATGCCTACGAGGAGCATCCCCACCAGGCCGGGAAGTTTGATCCTCCGGAACAGATAGTCCGCCGCCAGACCAAGAATCACGATGATCGCCAAACTGACCGCCATGTTGGATCCTCCGATGGATGGCTATTGTAGACCCCCGCGTTCCAAACTCGTTTTCCCTGAAGGGGTGGCAGTCCGCCGCGTCAAACCGCCGGCAAAAAAAAGACTTCCACCCCGTGGGGTAGAAGTCATCAACCGGCGCACGGCGCAGGTGGTTCCGGCAGACTTCATTGCCGCTTGGATGTTGTGAAGCTTCTGGTAAGCACAAAGCGCGCCTGCTGTCAACCCAACAACAGGCAGCTTGTCTTAGAATCGAAGTGCGGACGAGCTGCCCAAAAAATACTTTCTCTTCGTCGCCGCGGGGCTTCAGCCCCGCGGAAAGGGCCATCCCAACTTCGTGAAGTGACTTGAAATACCAGATGGTCCGTGCAACATCCGGGGGCTGTTCCGCAGCGCCGAAGGGCTGCGCTACGCGAAAAACGGTCATCTCCGGCGTGTCCGGACAAGCCGGGAGGCTGTCCGATAAGGGCGTCTTCGTGGGAGCGCGGGCGTCTCGCCCGCTTCTCGTGCGGGCCGGAGGCCCGCGCTCCCAGGGGAAAGGACTTTCGCACATATCGCCAGACAGGCTCCTAGAACCGGCTGAAGAGGTAGCCCAGAAAAAGCACCACCACCCAGGAGCCGCCCACGGCCCAAAGGGCTTTCTGCCAATTGTCGCCCAGATAGCGCTTGCTGGACTGGACCACCCATTTCCAGTTGAGGACGATGTGGATCACCGCCAAGCAGATGAAAAGGATGCCCACGGTCCCGTGGAAATCCGCCCAGTCGTGGCGGGTGAGCCCGAGGAACGTCGGCGGGGCGCCCCCGAAACGGCCTCCATGGGGGATGGCGAATTTCAGCAAGAATCCCAGAACGGCCAGTGTGGAAAAGGCCACGAAAAGCAGGGTGCCCGTCACATAGAGCCAGCGATTCTTGTCCATGGCGATCTCCTCTGTGTGGATGGGTGTTCGCAGGCGATTGCCCCTGAGACCAAGGGGGCTGGGGACATGCCCGTTTCCCGGCAAATTTGCCTGTGTGCTTAACGGGGTGGAAAGGGCAAGTTCCGGGCCAAGGGATCAGTTCGGCACGGGAAGGCCGCTACCGGCGGATAGTGGAACCCCGAACGCCGCGGGGGACTGGATCAAAAGAACCCAGAGGTCCCTCCAGGTGGATCGTCTTTACCCACACAAGACCCTCCCCGGCCGTGGGGCCACGGCGTACGCCGTGTTTGATGCGAGAAGAATCAGCGTGTGCCAGGGCGCGGCCAAATGGCAGGGGCGAAAAATCTTTCGCCCCTACGCATGAAGGACCAGGAGGCGATCCGAGAACTCCGCAAACCGTCACTCCCGCGCAAGCGGGAGTCCATAAGTTGCCGGAAATCCATGATCCTCGCCCCTCGTTCAAGCCGGGGACAAGCCTCGCGGGGATGACGAATGGGCATTGAGCGGCGCAAATGAGCCGTCGTCGGACAGGCTCCTGGGGAAGGCAGGGGCCTTTGAGAAGCCCCATGAGCGAAGGCTCAAAGCCCGCCGTTCCCGCCGTCCGCCGGCACCTATTGGCGTTCATTCGTGTTCCTTGGCGGTTCTGTTCCACACGGCGCGCAAAGTCGAGCCGGTGCCTGCCTACAGTTCCAGGCTTTCGCCGGGCTTCAGGAGCACCACCCGGGAGGCGGTTTCCTTTTCCACCCGGTCCTTCCACGCCGCCGGGTCCTGCTTGATGATGTCGAAGGTGTCGTAGTGGATGGGAAGGACCTTTTTCGGCTCCAAAAGCTTCACGGCCCGCAGGGCGTCGTCCGGCCCCATGGTGAAGTTGTCTCCGATGGGTAGCACGGCCAGGTCGATGCCTTCCTCCCCGATGAGCTTCATGTCGTAGAAAAGACCCGTATCGCAGGCGTGGTAGATCTTCTTCCCTTCCACGGTGAAGAGAAAGCCGCAGGGGTTGCCGCCGTAGGACCCGTCGGGCAGGGCGGATCCGTGGTGGGCGATGGTAAGCTTCACCCGGCCCCAGGGGTGGTTGGAACCGCCGCCGATGTGGTGCGGATGAAGCTTTTGAAGCCCCTGGGCGGCCAGCCAGTTGTGGATTTCGAAGTTGGAGATGACCGTGGCGCCGGTGCGCTTGGCGATGGCCACCGTGTCTCCCAGGTGGTCTCCGTGGCCGTGGGAGACGAAGATGTAGTCTGCCGAAACCTGGTCCGCGGAGACGGCGGCCAGGGGATTGCCGGTGAGGAACGGATCCACCAGAAGATGGGTTCCGTTCACATGGATGTCCAGGCAGGCGTGACTGTACCACGTAACGCGAACACTCATGGCTTCCTCCTTCCACTGGCAAGGCTTACGGCAACTCAAGTTTTTCGCCCACATTCCGATTAGACAATGGGCGGGTTGCGGGTAGATTCCCCCGTTACGATTGACACAAACGGGCCTCGCTGACAAGATGCGGCGCCGAACGAAACGGATGGAAAAGGAGCGGACCGTTCCATGAAATCCCATTTCCGCAGTGTGCTGAGCTGGGTTGTCCTCGCGGCCATGGGGATCTTCAGCCTGGCCAACGCCCTGGCCTCTGGAGGAGCCCTCTGTCAGTCCTTCGGCTGCCGGGCCATTCAGGATCCCGCCCTGTGGTGGGTGGGTGCCGCCTATGCCCTGGTGCTGGCGGCGGGCGCCCTGTGGAGGCCGCGACTGGTTCCCTGGCTGGTGGTGGTCGGCCTGACGGTGGAAGCGGGCCTGGTGCTCACCCAGGTGATCCTCGGGATCTACTGCACCGCGTGCCTCACCTACGGGGCGCTCCTTCTTTTCTACGCCTTCGCCACCCCCTACGCCAATCGGCGTCACCGGCTGAGCTTCGCGTCGGTGGCGGGCGGAACGGGCCTGGCGGCGGCCGTCTTTTTCCTGCTCATCCTGTCCGCCTGCGCCTGCAGCGAAACGCCTTATTCGCCTCTGGATCCCCAAAAGGATGAAATCAGCCTGGTCTTCGAGCCTGGCTGCACCCATTGCCACAGCCTCCTGGAACTCCTGCGGCAGATGGATCCTCAAAGGCGGGTGAAGCTCTGCCCGGAAGCCTGGAGCCTCCGTTCGGTGTGGAAACTGGTCCGCGATCACTGCACCACGTGCTACCGGTGGTCCGATCGGATCCGCTGCTTCATGGGAACCGCCGCGGTGGTCCGGGCCAACAACCGGTTCTGCATGGAAAACGGCTACCGGCAGGTGCCTCTGCTGTTGGTTCGCGGCCGGCTCGTCTCGGGAGACGCCGTGAAATCGGAACTGCTCGGCGCCCTCCAAGCCCCGGCGGCGGATCTTTTCGACGGCTCGTGGATTTCCCTTCCAGAAAGCGGCGGAGCCTGCACCATCAACGCCTGCGACTGAATCCGCATCCAGAAGTTCCCAAAGCGCCTACTTTCCGAAACGTTCGTAGCTGGCCTTGAGTCGGGAGGCGATGATGCGGGCGAGACGGCGAAGCACCAGGAGACCGTCCCCGGGATGTTGTTCAAAAAGATCCAGCAGCCTTCCGCCGTCCAGGCGGTAGAGGGTGCTATCCATGGTGAGCTCCGCCGTGGCGGTGTAGATCCGGGGTTCCACCAGGGACGACCATCCGAAGACGCCTCCCGGTTCGTCGATGGGGAAGGTGATGGGCGATGCCCCGCTGGTGGTGAGAGCCACCTGACCGTCTTTGAGAACGTGGAGGTTTTCCGCAGGATCTCCCGCCCGAAAAAGGATCGTGCCTTCGGGCAGGCTCGCTTCCTCGGCGATTTGCTCGATTCCTTGCAGCACATCGGAACTCAGGCCCTCGAAGATCTCAATCTTGTGCAGAAACATAGGGCGCCTCCTTGGTTGCTGGGCAGAAGAAGGTTTGGAACGTCCGGAACAAGACTTTCCATGGCGCAGCGGCCCACCGGAAATATCCCTTTTTACCCCGCATGGAAAAAAGATTCCAGTTTCCCGCTCCCTGCACATTGACCCATTGAGAAATCGGGAACTATGATGGGAAGTAGCATCGGCCACGCATGGTTGATGGGCTTTCGACCGACTGAAGACTCACCCGCAGCTTTTTTTCCACGACCCTGCACCACTCCCCATCGGGCTGAAGACGGCGTGGCTTCCGGCAAAACGCAACACTCAGGTGCGCTCCAAGGCGCGCGGGAGGGGAGGTGAGACGGGCTTGAACCGGAAGGATCCCAACGTTCCAGAGGCCGGATGAGCACTTGGCAGGTAACCCGAGAGGGAAAGGAGACGGCATGGCTGAGATCGGGCACGGCGGAAAGGAGATACGCGAAAGGATTCTCGCTCCGGACGCGGCGGCCGCCAAGGTGCGC